>DATAZG010000089.1:0-128339 GCA_036272155.1 Pseudonocardia sp. | reverse complement strand
GGGCTGGAACGGGGCCTGGACCGGCTTGCCGTCGGGGCCCGGGGTGTTCACGAACGACCGGCCGCCCTGCTTGATGACCGCCGAGTTCGGCACCACCAGGACGTTCTCCAGGTCCGCGACCAGCACGCCCGCCTCGGCGGTGAGGCCGGTCTTGAGCCTGGGGTCGGAGTCGGTGAGCAGGATGGTCGCGTAGTAGTTCGTCACGCCCGAGATGTCCACACCGCCCGGGGCGATCGAGAGCACCGTGCCGTCACGGGTCAGGTCGGGCAGCGCGTCGAACGTGACCTCGACCTTCTGGTTCGGCGCGACCTTCGCCGCGTCGGACTCCTCGAAGGGCACAACCACCTGGAACGTGTTGATGTTGTTGATCACCATGAACGACGAGCCGCCGGGGCGGGTCGCCGAGGGTGCGCCGGTGGCCGAGGCCGAGGACTGGTCACTCGTGGCGGCCGCGCCGACGCCGGGGATCGTGGCGTCGGTACCGGGCGCCAGTGCACTGGTCCCGCTGCCGGAGCCCACGTACTCCCCCACGGCGCCGGTGATCGACGAGATCGAACCGGAGACCGGGGCGTAGAGCACCGTGTTGTCCAGGTCGCGCTGGGCGTTCGCCACCAGCGCCCTGCCGTTGGCCACGAGGGCGGCCTGCGCGGCGATGCTCGGAGCCTTGTCGGAGCTGTCCGAGTTGAACGTGTTCCGCGCGGTGACCACGCTGTTGCGGGCGGTCTCCTCGTTGATCCGCGCGGTGGTGTCGTCCACGTCCAGGGTGTGCTTGGCGGTGTCATAGGCCGTCTTCGCCTGGAGCACACCGCTAGTGCCACCGTAGGCGGTATCCACCTGAGTCTGCTGCGAGCTGCAGTCCGGCTTCATAACCGGCATAGCCGGCATAGCCGGGTGCTCGCATGTGTACAACGCCTGGCGGGCCACTTGAAGCTGCTGCTGGGCGAAGTTCAGGGCCTGCCGCGCGCGGAAGACCGCGTTCTGGTCCTTGTCGTGGGTCGCGTCGCCGTTGTTCTTAGTTGCCGAAAGAATCTTTTCGGCCTGATCCACGCTGCGGTGGTCACCATGGACCGTTGGCGACCGGACCAGTCGATCCAGAATTGCCTGCTGCTGATTCAGTTGCGCTACTTGCTGGTTCAACAACTGCTGGAACGAGAACGGGTCCTCCCGCGCCAATACCTGGCCGGCCCGAACCGTGTCCCCCACCTTCACACTGAGCTCGACCAGTTGCGCGGCCTGGGCGAAACCGAGGTTCTGCGAGGCCACCGCCGCCAACGCACCGGAAGCCGACACCTTGGTCGACACCTGACCGCGTTCCACCCGGGCGGTCGGTGGCGCCGGAGCGGTACTTCCGCATGCCCCGATCAGTACCATTAGTGCCGACACGCCGAGTGTTGCTACTGTGACGCGAGTTGCACGTGCGATCATGCGCGTCGAACTCACCTACTTAACTCCCCCCGTTGAGGTCCCTCATTTGTGTCCAACGCGGGGGGGCAATATAAGGTACGGTGCGTTTACTAAAATATCCATGCCGGGGTGAATGGGCCGTCGGCTCCGCACGTCGATCTGGGAGGCCAGGGTGGAAGGCCCGGACGCTGCATCCAATACGACCACGCAGGACAAGTTCGAAGAAAACGGTGCCGCGCCGACCAGCACGGCACCCGTGACCACCGCGCCCGAGCCGGCGCCGCCCGCCGCTCCGGGTAAGCGGCCCATGAAGCGCTCCACCCGGCTCGCGCTGACGATCATCGTGATCCTCGCGGTGCTCGCCGCGCTCGGCTTCGGTGGCGCCTACTTCCTGTACTCGCGCAACTTCGTGAGCACGGACAACGCCCAGGTCGACGGCGACAAGGTGCAGGTCAACGCCCCGGCCACCGGCACGCTGGTGGACTGGGAGGGCCAGCAGGGCGCCCAGGTCCGGCGAGACCAGGTCGTCGGCCGGGTGAAGCTCGGCAACAGCGGCGCGCAGCCGCAGATGACGATCAAGGCACCCGGCAACGGCACGATCGCCATCAACAACGCGGTCGAGGGCCAGTGGGTCACCGCCGGCACCAACCTGGCCACCGCGTACGACTTCAACAAGATCTACGTGACCGCCCGGGTGGACGAGACCGACGTCGCCGACATCCACGCCGGCGCCCCGGTCGACATCGACGTGGACGCCTTCTCCGGGGTCCCGGTCACCGGCATCGTCACCGAGATCCAGGGTGCCGCGGCCGACCAGTTCTCCCTGTTCCCCGAGTCCAACAGCACGGGCAACTTCCAGAAGGTCACCCAGGTGATCGCGATCCGCGTCGCCTTCACCAACACCGGCGGCGTGCAGCTGGTGCCCGGTATGAACGTCACGGTGCACATCCACAAGCACTAACCACCGCACCGAGGCAAAACCGATGGCCCGCACCCGGGGGGTGCGGGCCATCGGTCTGTCCGGGGTCAGAGGTCCGGGGTTCAGAAGTCCGGGTTCAGTCAGCCGGGCAGGTCAGGAGTGCGAGTCGGACAGCGGTCCGGCGGGCGACCCCGGCTGGCGGTGCCAGCGCGCGACATCGCGGATCGTGCGCACCAGCACCGGCTCCACCTCGTGTTTGGCCACGAACGCGGCGGCGCCGGCCACCCACGCCCTGGCGCGCGTCTCGATGTCGTCGTGCAGGCTCAGGATCACCACCGGCAGGGCCGGCCGCAGCGCGTGCACCACGGCGGTCGCGTCGACCCCGTCCAGGCCGGGCATCTCCACGTCCATCAGCACCACATCGGGGTCGACGGAGTCGAGCAGGCCGCCCACCTCCGCCCCGCTGGCCGCCTCGCCGACCACCATCAGATCGGGCTCGAGGGCCAACCACATGCGGAGTCCACGAAGGACCGCCGGTTGATCGTCGACCAGAAGTAGCCGAATCTTCCGAAAGGCCTCCACACACATAGACTCAAACAGCCGGCCGGTCCGCATACACCGGGCGTGCGGCCGACCGGGCAGCGGCCTTCGGCCGAGGGGAGATCGGCCAAGAGACGGAGGTGGCGGTGCCTGTTCGGGTACTCATCGCCGACGACCACAGCGTGGTGCGCCAGGGGCTCCGGATGTTCCTCAAGCTCGACCCCGAGCTCGAGGTGGTCGGTGAGGCCGCGGACGGCGCCGAGGCGATCCGGATGGCGCGCGCGCTGAAGCCGGACGTGGTGCTGATGGACCTGCTGATGCCGGGCACCGACGGGATCACCGCGACGGCGCGGATCCGCGCCGAGGTGCCCCAGACGGAGGTCCTCGCGCTGACCAGCGTGCTGGAGGACGCCTCGGTGGTGGGCGCCGTGCAGGCGGGCGCGATCGGCTACCTGCTCAAGGACACGCAGGCGGAGCAGCTCTGCAAGGCGATCAAGGCCGCCGCGAAGGGGCAGGTCCAGCTGGCTCCGGAGGCGGCCGCCCGGCTGGTCCGCGAGGTCCGCACGCCGGACAACCCCGAGTCGCTGACCGGTCGGGAGACCGAGGTGCTGCGCGCGCTGGCCACCGGGCTGACCAACCGGGAGATCGGGCGCGCCCTGAACATCGGCGAGCGCACGGTCAAGACGCACGTGAGCCACCTGCTCGGCAAGCTGGGCCTGCAGAGCCGCACCCAGGCGGCCCTGTACGCGGTCCGCATCGGGCTGGTCGCCGAGTCCAGGCTCAGCGGCAGATGACCGCCGGGCCGCCGTCCCCGGAACGGGCCGAGGGCCCGGTTCCCGAGCACGTCCCGAGCGGCGTCCCGAGCGGCGTCGACGACCTGCTCGACCAGGCCGAGCTGCTGCGCGCGATGTTCGACCGGGCGCCGGTCGGCATCGCGGTGTACGACCCGGACCTGGTGCTGCGCAAGTTCAACGACCAGTTCGCCGAGCTGGTCGAGCGGCACTGCGAGGCCTCGGCCGGGCCGGTGGTCACCGGGCGCAGCCTGTTCCACTACTTCCCGGACACCGAGGACCGGTTCCGGGCGCTGGCCAAGCACGTGCTCGCCGGTGAGACCCGGTTCTACCGGAGCGTGCCCCACGAGCTCGAGTCGGACGTGCTCTCGCACTGGGACCTCGTGCTCTCGCCGCTGCGGCGGTACGACGAGGTGATCGGCATCGTGCAGGTCGCGATCGACGCCACCGAGCGCACCGACGCCCTCGAGGAGCTGCAGCGCAGCGAGCGCCGGTTCCGGTCCATCCTGCTCAACTCGTCGGACGTCACCGTGGTGATCGACGTGAATGGGGTGCTGCAGTACGCAGCCCCTTCGCTGCGCCGGCTGCTCGACCTGCCGATGGAGAACGCCGTCGGCACGGACGTCACGGTGCCGGTGCACCCCGACGACGTCGACGCGCTGCACCACGCGATCGCCCGGACCACCACCGAGCCGCTGCGCAACGAGCCGTTCCGCTGCCGGCTCTGGCACGTGGACGGCACCTGGCACTCCTTCGAGGTGGTGCCGGTGAACCTGCTCGACGACCCCGACGTCGAGGGCATCGTGCTGCACGCCAGGGACATCACCGAGCGCACCGAGGCCGAGGCGGAGCTGCGCCGCCGCGACGCCATCCTGGAGGCCGTCCGGTTCGCCGCGCACCGGTTCCTGGAGTCGCACTCGTCGTGGCGGGTGCACATCCACGAGGTGATGGCCCGACTCGGCCTGGCCGCCGCGGTCAGCCGGGTGTACATCTTCGAGAACTTCCGGGGCGCGGACGGCTCGCAGTGGACCAGCCAGTCGCACGAGTGGGTCGCGCCGGGCGTCGCGCCGCAGATCGACAACGCCGACCTCGCCGCGATGTCGTTCGAGGACGCCGGCTTCGCCCACGCCGCCCGGCTGCTCGGGGCCGGTGAGGTGATCGCCGGCAACGTGTCCGACCTGCCGGTCAGCGAGCGGGCGCTGCTGGAGGCGCAGGGCATCCTGTCGATCGTCCTGGTGCCCGTGTTCGTGGACGGCCGCTGGTGGGGCTTCGTCGGCTTCGACGAGTGCACCCGGCAGCGGACCTGGTCCACCACCGAGGTCGACTCGCTGCGCGCCGCCGCCAGCACGCTGAGCGCGGCGGTGCACCGGCAGCGCGCCGAGGACCAGCTGCGCGAGCAGCAGATGCAGTACCGCCAGGTCTTCGAGGCCACCGGGGACGGCCTGGTGATCACCGACCTTGACTGGAAGCTGGTCCGCGCCAACCCGGCGTTCTACCGGATGCACGGCTACCGGCCCGACGAGCTGCTGGGCCGCCGCGCCACCACCTGGGTCCACCCGGAGCACCACCAGACCAGGGTCGACTACACCGCCGCGATCATCGCCGGGGAACGGCCCCGCCTGCTCGCGGTCGACGTGCGCAAGGACGGCAGCACGTTCCCGGTACAGGTGCACGGCTCGGCGTTCACGTTCCAGGGGCGTCCGCACATCCTCGGTGTGGTGCGCGACGACACCGAGCGCACCCAGGCGTTCGAGCTGCTGGAGAAACGGGTCTCGGCGCTGTCCACCGTGGCCGCCAGCCTGACCGTGAACCAAGCGCTGAACGACACGCTCGCGGTCATCGCGCAGTCGGTGATCGGGGCGACGCCGGCCATCGCGTGCTCGGCGTTCGTGGTGGACCAGGACAGCGGCCAGCCCAGGGTGGTGGCCAGCGCCGGCCTGCCGGAGGGCTACGTGGAGAGCCTCGAACGGTGCTGGGACCGGGGCGTGGACCCCTCGCACCAGACCTACCTCACCCACGAGCCGCTGATCCGCCACGACGTGGTGGCACAGGGCCTGGCCGACCCCACCATGGCGCCGCTGCACGACATGCTCCGCGACGCCGCCTGGGACTCGGTGGCGGTGGTGCCGCTGGCGTCGCGCGACCGGGGCTTCGGCTCTGTGAACGCCTACTACCCGCGCGGGGTGGAGCCGTCCCCGGACGACATCGCGTTCCTGCGCGCGGTGGCCGACCAGGGCGCGGTCGCCGTGCAGAACGCCCGGCTGCTCACCGAGGCACAGAGCAAGGCCGGCCTCGAGGAGCGCCAGCGGCTGGCCCGCGAGCTGCACGACTCGGTGTCGCAGGCGCTGTACGGCATCGCGCTGGGCGCACGGACGGCGCGAGCGCTCGCCGAGCACAGCCCCGAGCAGCTCACCGAGCCACTGGACTACGTGCTCTCGCTGGCCGAGGCCGGCATGACCGAGATGCGCTCGCTGATCTTCGAGCTCCGGCCCGAGTCACTGGCCTCGGAGGGCCTGGTCGCCGCGCTGGAGAAGAGGGTGGCCGTGCTGCGGGCCCGCCACCAGCTGACCGTGGCCGCGCACCTGGGCACCGAGCCGGAGCTGCCGCTGCCGCTCAAGGAGACGCTGTACCGGATCGCCCAGGAGGCGCTGCACAACGCGGTCAAGCACGCGCACGCCTCGCACGTGGAGGTACGGCTCTCGCTGACCGGGTCGACCGTGGAGCTGCAGATCGGCGACGACGGGGTCGGCTTCGAGCCCAGCGCGCCGAGGCCGGGTCACCTGGGCATGCAGTCGATGCGCGAGCGGGCGGCCGCGCACCGGGGCTCGATCGAGATCGACAGCGAGATCGGCGGCGGCACCACGATCCGCGCCCGCCTACCCCTCCCCCGCTGACCGCCGCCCCACTCGCCGCCGCCCCACTTGTCGCGGGAAAAAGACACGACAAGTGCCACTAGTCGCACCTAATTCACGCGACAAGTCGGACGGTCGAGCTGCGCGCACAGCCGAACCGGGCATACAACTCCCCGCCGGAAGACTCCGCCCCAAACCGCCGAGCTCAACCACAGCTGGCCACCAACCATGATCGAGCCCCGCTGAGGTTGAGCTCGGCGAGCGCCGCTTCTTCTGACAGCTGAACGCAGAAAACCCCGTGACTGGCGAGTTGGGCGCTATGGCCCTACTCGCAGCTCACGGGGTCGGCCGCGGTGGTGCGGGTCAGTGCACCTGTACTTCGTCGCCCAGGTTCAGGGTGTTGTAGAACGTCTCGGCGGTGGTTTCGGCCAGGTGCACGCAGCCGGCGGAGGCGCGCTGCACGCTGCCGCCGTGGAAGGCGACCCCACCGTCGGCCCAGAACACCGAGAAGTCCATCGGGGCGCCCTGCCCGTTCGGCAGTTTGAACTCCTGGCTCTTGTGGTTCTTGTCCTTCCACTGCACGTGGAAGGTGCCGGTCGGGGTCTCCTGACCCGGCCCGCCGGAGCTGATCGGCACCGGGCCGAGGGTCACGTTGCCCTGCTTGTCGATCAGCCAGGCCTGCTGCTTCGGCAGGTCTACGCACGCGCGGGCCGAGTCGGTGCACGGGGTGCTCTCGTAGGTGGCGGGGCTCTGCGAGCCGTTGTCCGAGTTGTCGTCGGAGTTGTCGTCCCCGTTGTCGGAGCCGTTGTCAGAGCCGTTGTCGGAGTCGGGGCCGTTGTCGGACGAGTCGGCGGAGGTGCTGTGGTCGGACGAGCTGCCGTCGGAGTTGTCGTCCGCCATCGCCGGCACGGCAACAGCGAGTGCGACGACACAGACGATCCCGACCACCGTGGCAACGCGCGCCGTGACCGAAGTCCGCCAGCCACGCGTTCCGATGTGCCTACCCATTCCCGTCCTTCCCGCCGAATCCAGGCGGATCAACGAGACCGTCTCGCAAAGGTGACGGGCAGGGGCTACTCCAAGTGCCGACACACTCCCTGAAGCCCTCCGAACGGGCGGTTTGAACCCTTTTTGCTCACCGACAGTGATCGAATCTCGGTGCCGAACCCGCCCGAGTGGCCTAACGAGGAGTGATGATCAAACCGACCACGACACGGACCGCCCGGGGCCGTGAAGGCCTCTCAGGATTCGAAAGACAGACTGGCCCGGTGCGGATCCTCATCACAGACGGCCCCGCGTCAGCCCCGGATCATGACGAGACCCAGGAGTTCCCGGTCGTCGTCGAGAGCCCCGGCGCAGGCGCCACGGCCGAACCCGACAGCGCGGCCGGGTCCGCACCCAGCGACAACGCACCCGGCCAGCCGGTGGCGCCACCGGCCGCCGAACCGCCCGCATCCCGGCTCCGGACCCGCGTGGCCGAGTACTCCGCCGCCCGCGCCGCGCGCCAACTCCGGTCCCGCGTCGCCGAGCACCCCGCCGCCCGCGCCGGCAGCCAGCTCCGGTCCCGCGTCGCCCGGTCCCGGTGGCTCCGGCCGGCGCGGCGGCTGCTCGCGGCCGCGCTGGTCGTACTGCTGGTGCTCACCGGCTGGTCGGTGGTCGGTGCGCTCACCGCACCGGGCACCGACAGCCTGGCGGCGCGACTGGCCGAGTGGGGCCGCGACCACGGCTTCGACGGCATGATCACCTGGCTGGAGAAGGAGCAGTACCGGCCGCCGCCCACCGGTGGGGAGCCCGCCGGCGGGATCGCCGCGCCCCTCGGCGTCGTGCGACCAGGGCGCGGCCGGGCCGACCAGCCCAGCGGCCCCGGTGGCCTGCCAGCGCCGGCCACCATGGTCCCGCTGGCCAACGCGCCCGCGCTGCCCGGCGAGGGGGTCTGGCACCCGGTGGCCGAGGTCCACGGGCACCCGGCCGTCGAGGTCGCCTCACTGCGCCCCGACCCGGAGCACACGTCCTTCGTGGCCGGCCTGATGTGGCTGGACCCGACGTTCGTGCGCGGCCAACTGCACCCCGGCTTCACCGACCCGGGCGGCAGTTGGAAGGCCCCGGACCACATCACGTCGGCGCTGCAGGGCCAGGTCGTCGCGGCGTTCAACGCGGGGTTCCGGCTCAACGCCAGCCGGGGCGGCTACTACAGCGAGGGCCGCACCGTGCTGCCGCTGCGCACCGGCGCGGCCAGCCTCGTGCTGAACCGGGACGGCACCGCGCAGGTCGGCGCCTGGAACACCGACGTCCGGATGGGCCCGCAGGTGGCCAGTGTCCGGCAGAACCTGGTGCTGCTGGTCAACCACGGCCACGTCAACCCGACCTGCTCGAGCGGCGGCACCGCCGAGTGGGGCAGCACGATCGGCCAGGCCGCGTTCATCCACCGCTCCGCGTTCGGGGTCACCGCCGACGGCGCCGAGGTGTACGTCGGCGGGCCGGCACTCTCGGTGTGCAGCCTCGGCGACCTGCTCAAGGCGGCCGGCGTGGTGCGGGGCATGGAGCTGGACATCAACCCGGCGTGGGTCAGCGCCGCCTACTTCCACCGCAACCCGCACGGCGCCCCGAAGGGCTTCCAGCTGTTCCCCGGCGAGCAGGTCGCCCCGCAGCACTACTTCTCACCGTCCAGCCGGGACTGGTTCGGCTGGTACGCCCGCCCCTGAGCAGCGTGGCCGCGCCCCCTGCCAGCGATATCACACTGGGTGACCAACGATCGGGTCGCCGGCCGGCTTGATCCCTCCGGCGCGTGGTCTCCGGACCGCCCGTCCGGCACCGCGTTGTCCACATATGTGGATAACTCGCGTCACACCCGTATCTATAGAGTGACCACCTGTGAGCCTTACGCCGATCTATGACGAGCTGCGCGAGCTCCGGGTCGCCGAGAGTCAGAACGGTACGCAGAGCGCTCGCCGCGCTCCGCTGCGCCTGGTGCCGACCCAGTCCGGTGAGCGGAACGTGGACGAGCTGGCCGGTCGCGGCGGCTTAGGCGGCCGGCACCGCAGACCGGGCAACTGAGGCCCGGGTGAGGCCAGCCGAGGGATCCCCGCCCAGGGCGTCGCGCACCGCCGACCCGAGCCGCTGAGCCGAACCGTGGCCGACACACCTTCCACCTCGCACTCCAACTGGCGGACCATCGGCACCCCCGTGCTGGCCCTGCTACTGCTCGCGGCGATCTGGGGCCGGAGCCTCGCGCCGCTGGTGGTCGTGCTGGTCGGAGTGGTGCTCGTGGCGGCTGTGCTGGTCGGGGTGCACCACGCCGAGGTCGTCGCGCTGCGGGTGGGCGAGCCGCTCGGGTCGCTGATCCTGGCCGTGGCGGTCACCGTGATCGAGGTCGGCCTGATCCTCAGTCTGATGCTCAGCGGCGGGCCGGAGGCGACCACGCTGGCCAGGGACACGGTGTTCGCGGCGGTGATGATCACGGGCAACGGCATCGTCGGGCTGTGCCTCGTGGTGGGTGCGCTGCGGCACGGCGTGGTGCGGTTCAACGCCGAGGGCAGCAGCGGGTCGATGGCCACCGTGGCGGCGCTGGCCACCCTGTGCCTGGTCTTCCCGACGGTCACCACGACGTCGCCGGGTCCGACGTTCTCCGGCCCGCAGCTGGCCTTCGCGGCGGTGATCTCGCTCGCGCTGTACGGCGTGTACGTGTTCGTGCAGACCGTGCGGCACCGCGACTACTTCCTGCCGGTCGGGCCGGACGGCGGTGCCGTGTCCGGGGCTCCCGCCGGCGCGGAGGGGGACGACGAAGGTCCGGAGGAGGCGCACGAGCCACCCCCGGCCACCCGGGAGGCGCTGGTCAGCGCGCTGCTCCTGGTCGTCTCGCTGGTCGCGGTGGTCGGGTTGGCCAAGTCGGTCTCGCCGGCGATCGAGTCCGGCGTGCGCGCCGTCGGCGCCCCGCTGAGCGTGGTCGGCGTCGCGATCGCGCTGCTCGTGCTGCTCCCGGAGACGCTGGCGGCGGTGCGCGCGGCGGCCAGGAACCGGCTGCAGACGAGCTTCAACCTGGCAATGGGCTCCGCGCTGGCCAGCATCGGGCTGACCATCCCGGCGATCGCGGCCGCGATGATCTGGCTGCCCGGCCCGCTGGTGCTCGGCCTGAGCCCGACCGAGATGATCCTGCTGGCGCTGAGCGTGGTGGTCGGCACCCTCACCGTGGTCGCCGGGCGAGCTACCGTCCTGCAGGGCGCCGTGCACCTGCTGATCTTCGCGTCGTTCCTGTTCATCGCGGTGACGCCGTGAGTTTTCACCGAGATGGCCCATGACGTTCCGGGGCTGTCCGGCGATGTACAGGGTGGCGGGGTAAGAGGGCGGAGAATTGGTATTGCGATGCGGCTGACCGACCTGGTCTACAACTGGTACACCCGTCGGCTGCGCCGGCAGCTGATGAACCGTCGGCTCCCCCGGCACATCGGCCTGATCATGGACGGGAACCGGCGCTGGGCCCGGCAGATGGGCATGGCCAACCCGAGCATCGGGCACCGCGTCGGCGCCCAGCACGTGGAGAACATGCTGGCCTGGTGCGAGGGCATGGGCATCAAGCACGTCACCGTGTTCCTCTGCTCAACCGAGAACCTAACCCGCCGGGGCGACGCCGAGGTGGCGTTCCTGATGGAGGTCATCGAGCACGTCGTCGCGGCGGGCCTGATCAAACCGGAGCCCACCTGGCAGGTCCAGCTCGCCGGTTTGCTGGACGTGTTACCGGACTCGACCGCGCGGGCACTGAAGGACGCCGCCGACGCCACCCGGCACTGCCGCACCGGCGCGCACATCACGCTGGCCGTCGGCTACGGCGGCCGGCAGGAGATCGCCGAGGCGCTGCGCGAGCTGCTGCACGAGGCGGGCTCGGCCGGGCGCACGCTGACCGAACTGGCCGCCACGCTCACCGAGCAGGACATCGCCGCGCACCTCTACACAGCCGGCCGGCCCGACCCCGAGCTGATCATCCGGACCAGCGGTGAGCAGCGCCTGTCGAACTTCCTGCTCTGGCAGAGCGCCTACTCCCAGCTGCACTTCTGCGAGGCCTACTGGCCGGCGTTCCGCGAGATCGACTTCCTGCGCGCGCTGCGCAGCTTCGCCCGGCGGGCCGTCTGATGGCGCTGTACCGGGAGTTCGAGACGCCCGAGCAGCTGGACGCCCAGTACAACCTCACCGCGCAGACGCCGAACTTCCCCCAGGTCGCGGCCGGCTGGGACCCACGCAGCGCGGACACCCGGCGGCGCCTCGGCGCCCGGCTCGACGTGCCCTACGGGCCGACGCTGGCCGAGACGGTGGACATCCTCCCCGGGCTGGCCGGGCCGGGCGCGTCCGGGTCGGGCGCGGCTGGACCGAGCACGGCCGCGGGGTTGCGGCCGGCGGTGCTGTTCGTGCACGGCGGCTACTGGATGCGGACCAGCAGCAAGCAGTGGAGCTACCTGGCCGACGGGTTGGCCCCGCACGGCATCACCACGGTGGTGGAGAACTACGCGCTGTGCCCCGAGGTCACGGTGACCGAGATCGTCCGGCAGCACCGGGCGGCCTTCGCCTGGCTGTGGCGCAACGCCGCCGAGCTGGGCATCGACCGCGACAACATCGTGCTGGCCGGGCACTCGGCGGGCGGACACGCGGTGGCCGCGCTGCTGGGCACGGACTGGCCGGGGCAGTACGGGCTGCCGGCCCAGCCGTTCCGCGCGGCGGTCCCGATCAGCGGCATCTACGACCTGCGACCGCTGCCCTACACCTATCTCGCGCCGTACCTGCAGCTCACCGCGTCGGAGGCGGCCGCGCTGAGCCCCCAGCTGCGGCTGCCGGCACAGCTGCCGCCGACCCTGGCCGCCGTCGGTGCCGACGAGCCGAGCGAGCTGCGCCGGCAGTCCCGCGACTGGGCACAGGCGTGCCGCGCGAACGGGCAGCCGGTGGAGCTCCGCGAGCTGCCCGGCGACCACTTCAGCGTGCTCGAGTCGCTCGCCGACCCGGACGGGGCGCTGGCTCGGGCGGTGGTCGGGTTCCTCGGCGGCTGACCCGTCGCCGGGCTCGGTCGGAGACACCCCGCGCCAAGACCGGTCGCTGAGGTCCGTCGGAGTGACCCGGCGCACGCTCGTTGAATCGTCCCCGTCGCGCGAGTAGCTTCGAAAAAACAAGCGATGGAGGCAGGGTGCGCGCGTTCTACGGCAACGGTGGCTGCCGCTACCGCCGACACGTGGACCTGTTGCGGGTAGCCAGCGCGGCCTGTCCGGCCTGAGTTCGCGCCGTCCCCGCACGCCCCGACTCTCCCTGGCCAGGTGCCCCGTGAAGTTCCTCGTCCTGACCCTGATCTCGAACGGCCCCGACCCGGTCACCGGGCGCACGCCGTCGGCGCACGAGCGGTTCAGCCGGGTGGTCGAGCACGCGGTGCTCGCCGAGCAGCTCGGTTTCGACGGCTACGCCGTCGGCGAGCGCCACGAGCGGCCGTTCTTCTCCTCGGCCCCGCCGGTGGTGCTCAGCCACCTGGCCGCCCGCACCGACCACATCCGGCTGTTCACCGGGGTGACCACGCTGAGCCTGCTGGACCCGGTGCGCGCCTACGAGGACTACGCCACCCTGGACGTGCTCGCCGACGGCCGGCTGGAGCTGATCATCGGCAAGGGCAACGGCTCGGCCCAGGCCCAGCTGTTCCACGTCACCACGGAGGACCAGTGGGACCGCAACCGGGAGAGCTACGAGCTGTTCCGCCGGCTCTGGCGCGAGCCCAAGGTGACCTGGTCGGGACAGTTCCGGCCGTCGCTGACCGACGCCGAGGTGTGGCCGCGCCCGCTGCAGCGGCCCATCCGCGTCTGGCACGGCAGCGCGACCAGCCGTGAGTCGGTGGAGCTGGCCGCCCGGTTCGGCGACCCGCTGTTCTCGGCGAACGTGACCAACCCGGTCGAGCCGTACGCCGAGCTGGTGCGGCACTACCGGGAGCGCTGGGTGCACTACGGGCACGACCCGGCCGACGCGCTGGTCGGCGCGGGTACCGCCGGCTTCCACGTGGCCCGCACCTCGCAGGACGCGCTGGCCGCCTTCCGGCCGCTGTACGAGGCGCGGCTGCGCATGTTCAGCCGCCTCGGCATGGAGGTGGTGTTCCCGACGCTGGAGGACTTCGTCGAGCGCAGCTCCGCCTTGATCGGCAGCCCGGCGCAGGTCATCGAGAAGGTGCTGCGCTACCACCGCGAGCTCGGCCACGAGGTCATGCACCTGCACTCCGACGGCGACGGGCTGACCCCGGCCGAGCACCGGGCGTCGCTGGAGCTGTTCCAGAGCGAGGTCGCCCCGGCCCTGCGCGCGGCCATCCCCAGCCGGCCGCTCGCCACCCCGATCCGGCTGACCGAGCAGCCGTCCACGCCGGCCTCCGCCACCGAACGCGCCGAGCTCACGGAGTCCCGCCAGCCGGCCTGACCGTTCGTCGGCGCGCCCGGAGGGTTAGCGCGCCCGGCCCGACCGGCGGGTCAGCGCTCCCGGAGAGTCCAGCGGGCCAGTGCGTCGAGCAGGTAGCCGAGCAGGCCGATCACCAGAATGACGGCCATCACCTGGTCGTACGCGAGCTGGTCGCGGGCGTTCAGGATCTCGTAGCCGAGCCCGGAGGTGACGCCCAGCATCTCGGCCGGCACCAGCACCACCCAGCCGATGCCGAGCGCCAGCCGCACCCCAGTGAGCACGTGCGCCCGGCTCGCCGGCAGCACCACGGTGCGCAGGATCTCCAGCCGGGTGGCGCCCAGCGACCGGGCCACCAGCGGGAAGCCCGGGTCGACGGCCCGCACCCCGGCGGCGGTGTTCAGCACCACCGGCCAGATCGCGGCGGCCGCGACCAGGAAGAACACCGGCCGGTGCCCGATACCGAACAGCCCGATCGCCACCGGCGCCCAGGACAGCGGCGAGATCATCCGCAGCAGCTGGAACACCGGCCGGGTGGCGTCGTCCAGCACGGGGACCGAGCCGACCGCGAGCCCGACGGCGAAGCCGAACACGGTGGCGATCAGCAGGCCCACCAGCAGCCGCCACAGGCTGGTACCGATGTCCTGGAGCAGCACTCCCCTGCCGAACAGCCCGACGGCGGCGGGCACCGCGCGCCGCGGCGCGAAGGCGGCGAGCAGTGAGCCCGGCCCGGCCAAAACGGAGGTGGCGAACCACCACAGCGCGACGGTGACCAGTACGCCGACGGTCGGGGCGAGCAGCCGGGTCCGGCGCGCGGAGGGGCGCGCGGCCGGCCGGGGGCGGGGTGGGGCGGTCGACAGGGTCGGCAGGGTCGATACCGGGGTCACAGTTGCACCTCTTCGGTCCGGGTGAGCGAGCCGGGCAGGCCGAACGCGGCGGGGCCACCGAGGGCGGCCATGCTGCGCAGCACGAACCGGTCGTCCACGAGCGCGCCGTGTACCTGGGCCGGGTCGAGCGTGTCGAGGAACCGCCGGTCACCGTCGACGACGGTCTCCCGCATGGCGCCCACCAGCGCGGACGTGTAGCCGGGGAACGGGTAGGGGCTGAACCCGATGCGCTCGCCGTGCCAGCCCGGGTTGCGCACCACCAGCACGGGGTCGGTGGGGGCGCGGGTGAGTGCCCTGGTCACGGCGGGCAGCGGTTGGGGCAGGTAGCGGCCGGTGGTCAGCAGCCCGGCGGTCTCCGTGCGGTGCGCACCGATCCACCGCTGCGCGCCGGCGACCGCGTCGGTCACCGTCTGCACGGCGTGCGGCGCCCGGTCGATCAGCTCCTGGCGCACCACCACCGCACAGCAGGCGTGGTCCTGCCACACGTCGCCGACGAACCGCGCGATCCGGCCGACCTTGCGCAGCTCGGCGGCCGCGTTGAACGGGTCGGCGACGATGTAGCCGGCGATCGTGCCGGTGTCCAGCGCGGGCAGCATGTCGGCGGGGCTCATCACCACGAGCGCCACGGTGCGCTCCGCCGCCGACGGCGACTGCCGCACCACCGGGCGCAGCCCCTCCGCGCGCAGCACACGCTGCAGCAGCACGTTGTGGATCGACCACCAGAACGGGATGGCCACGCTGCGCCCGGCCAGGTCCCCGATCCCGCGCACCGAGGGCGCCACGGTCAGCGCGGAGCCGTTGGTGTGGTTCCACGCCACGACCCTGACCTGGGCCCCGAGCGCGTAGCGCAGCTGCACCGCGAACGGCATCAGCAGGTGCACGACGTCCAGCTCGCCGGCCAGGAACGCCTGCGCCAGCGACTCCCAGGAGCGGAACAGCACCGGCTTGGCCGACGCCACCCCGCCGCCGGCGAACCGGCCCTGCGCGTGCCCGACCAGCAGCGGCGCGGCGTCGGTGATCGGCAGGTAGCCGATCCGCAGCTCCGGGCCGCCGTCGCGCGCGGTGGGGCGGCCGGACACCGCCAGGTCGGCGACACCGGCCACCGCCCCGGCGACCCCCAGCGCCGCCCCGGCCCGCAGCACCGCCCGCCGGCTCAGCGGTGCCATCAGCGGGCCGCTCCAGCTTCCATCCGGTCGGTCCCGTGAGCGCCACGCTCGGCAGTGCCCGCCTGCGAGCGGTAGCTGGCCAGCAGCTCGGCCCGCAGCGGGTGCTCGGCCAGCTGATCGTGCTCGGGCGCCCTCAGACCGCGCCAGTGCCCGCCGAGCGCCCCGGCCCCGTCCAGCGCGGCGATCGTCTGCCCGAGGTACAGCGCCTCGTCGACGTCGTGGGTGACCAGTACGAGGGTCAGCCCGAGCCGGGTCGCGGTGTCCCGCAGCCAGGTCCGCAGGCTGACCCGGGTCGCCGGGTCCAGCGCGCTGAACGGCTCGTCCAGCAGCAGTACGTCCGGGCGCACCGCCATGGCCCGGGCGATCGCCACCCGCTGCGCCTGCCCGCCGGACAGCTGGGCCGGCCGGGCGCCGGCCAGCTCGGCAAGGCCGAACAGCTCCAGCAGCCGGTCGACGTCGGCGGGGGCGAACCGGGTCCGGTTGGCGCGGTACCGGCCGCCGAGCGCCACGTTCTCGCGCACGTCCGCCCAGGGCAGCAGCAGTGGCTGCTGGAACACCACGGCGGTCACGGCGCCCCGCTCCGCCGTCGCGTCCGGGCGGGTCAGCTCACCGGCGTCGAGGTGCTCGAGCCCGGCCAGAACGCGCAGCAGGGTGGACTTGCCGCTGCCGCTCGGGCCGAGCACGACCAGCCGCCCGTCCCGCTCCACGTCCAGGTCGAGCCCGTCCAGCACCGGGCGGTCGCCGTACCGCTTGCCGGCGGCGGTCAGGCGCAGCGCGACAGTTCCCACCGGAGTTGTCCTTCCGTCGGTGCCTGGATCGGCAGGAACGCGCCCTCGCGCAGGCGCCGGCTCACGTCGCTGCCGGCCAGGTAGCCGGCGCCGCCCCGGAGGGTGGCCTCGATCCTGGTCGCCGCCGAGGCGGTGTCGGCCGCGTCCAGGCGCAGCCGCAGCAGCTCGGCGTGGCTGACCGGAGTGGGGTCGGCTGCCGCGGTGTGCAGCCGCCGGTGCACCGAGTCCGCCCTGGTCACCAGCTCGGCGAGGTCACCGGCGAGCTCCGCGTTCGGGCCGGACGTGTGCCGCCCCGCCTCGTGCACGGAGCGCAGCGCCAGGCCCGCGCAGAACGCCGACTGCAGCAGCAGGAACGCCGGGCGGATGGCGCCGACGAAACCGCGCAGGTCGGCCGACAGCACCGCCTCGGCCTGCACCGGCACGTCGTCGAGCCGCGCGGACGAGGACGCCGTGCCGTTCAGCGCGAGCAGCTCGGGGCGGCGGTCGAGCAGCACCCCGGGGTCGGACAGCCGGATCCGCACCACCGCCCGGCCGCCGGGTTCACTGTCGGCCAGGCGGACCGGCAGCACCACGACGGCGTCGTCGAACAGGTTGGACGCCCAGCGGATCGGCCCGGTCAGCCGCAGCCCCGACCCGTCCCGCCGGGCCAGCACCGGCACCGGTTCGAGGCCGGCGACGTCGCGCAGCGCGGGCGCCATCGCGGTCGAGCCGACCGCGCGCCCGGTGCTCAGCTCGGCCAGCATCGCGCCGCCGTCCGGTTCCCCCCGCCTCAGGTACTCGATCACCATCCGGTGCGCCCACAGGGAGAACGCCGAGCTCAGGCACTCCCCGGCGATCCGCTCGACGAGGTCCACGGCGTGCGGCAGGCCGGCGCCGGCGGGCGCGATCAGGCCCCGCTCCCCCAGCCAGCGCAGCCCGTCGCGCACCTTCCGGTCACCCCGGTCGACCGCCGCCGCGCCGTCCCGGAACCACGCGGTGACCTCCTCGTCGGTCAGCACCGCGGTCGGCGTGCTCATCGACTGTCCAGGGCGTGCAACCGGTCGATCGGGGTGTCCACCGCGGCGCGGCCCCGGCGCACGATGTCCTCGTCGGCGGCGTCGTAGAAACACAGGCACTTGGCCATGTCCTCGCGGACGTAGGTGCGCAGGAAGCTGACCTCGGGCACGTCGGCGTAGCGCGGCGCCTTGGCCTTCTTGCGGGCCAGGTACTCGTCCATGGTCAGCTCGGCGGGCAGGTCCCACTCGACGAGGTAACCGGCGCTGGGGCGGGCCGCCTTGAGCTGCGCGAGGTCGGCGCCGACCAGCCGGACCTGGTCCGGGCCGACCACCTCGGTCGCCGCGCCGAGCCGGTCGGCGGCCAGCTCGGCGGCCAGCGGCCCGGTACCGGTGGCCTCCAGCACCGCGTACACCCGGTCGTGCCCGGCGGTGACCTGGGACTCGATCAGTTCGGCGCCGGCCGCCGACGCCGCTTTGTCGATCTCCACGAGCAGTTCGGCGACACCGTCGCGGTCGGTGCGGGCGGGCACGAGCTCGAACAGGTACAGGGACACGGCAGGTCCTCTCGGGACGGGTGCGCGGTGCGCGGGAAACCGGCGCGGACGGCCGGAGCAGACCCGGCCGGGGCCGGAGCAGACCCGGCGGGGCCGGTGCGGAGGGTGGGGCGGGCGGCCGGCGAGAACGCGGCCGTGGCGGGCTCAGACGACCCGCCGCGGTGAACCCGGACACGCCGCGGCGACGACCCGGAGCAGGTCGATGTGGCGGCGTTGAACCAGCGGTTCCGGACTCACACGGGCGACTGTACCGGATAGACCGATCTGTCTGGAAGGGTTTGGTTCTATGCTGGTCACATGCCCACCCCCACCACGCGTCCGAGCCCCGCGGAACGACTGCTGGACACTGCGGCCTCCCTGTTCGACCGGGAGGGCATCCGCGCGGTGGGCATCGACCGGCTGATCGCCGAGGCCGACGTCGCGAGGGCGAGCCTCTACCAGCACTTCGGCTCCAAGGACGCGCTCGTGGTCGGTTACCTGGAGCGGGCCGACGGCAACGACCGGGCCGGCTACCGGCGGGCGGTGCGCGGGCTCGAGGAGCAGCCGCGGGAGCGCATTCGAGCGGTGTTCACGCTGGCGGCGGCCTCGGCGAAGCGGCGGGGCTACCGGGGCTGCCTGTACGTCAACGCGGTGACCGAGTTCCCCGAGCCGCGCAACCCGGTCGCCACGCTCGTGCGGGCGCACCGGGACTGGCTGCTCGGCGAGTTCACCGGCGCACTGGCCCAGGCCGGGGTGGCCCACCCGGGCAAGCTGGCCGCGCGGCTGCAGCTGCTCTACGACGGCGGCCTGGTCGGCTCGAAGGCCACGCACTCCTCCGAGCCGATCGCGCAGGCCGCCGAGCTCGCCGACGAGCTCATCGACGCGGCGCTCCCCACGGAGCCACGCACGGCGGAGTCGGTCACGGCAGAGGTGTCAACCGAGCCGTGACCGCGGCCGTGCGCCGCGCCGGGCCCAGCGGCGAGCCCGGTACCGAGATCTGGACCGGGATCAGTGCCGTCCGGTGCCGCCGCCCTTGCCGCCGCGGAACTTGTTGAGCATCTCCTTGGCCTTCGCGCGGTTGCGCGGGTCCTGTGCGTAGGACTTCGCCTGGTCGGTGAGCTTGCGCCCCTGGGGGCTCCTCAGGAACGCTCCGAGCTTGCTGAGCGGGCTGGCCATCTGGTCTTCCTCCGAATTGCTGAGAACGTACTCAGTCAACTCGGAGGAGGCCGTCGGAGTTCCCCGGCCCGGCCGCCCGGTCAGGTGCGGGGCAGGCCGGGCGGGTTGATCTGCGAGCTGGGCACCGCCTCGTTGCTCAGGTTCCAGCGCTGCAGTACCTGGGCGTACGCGCCGTTCTTGATCACCGCGTTCAGCGCGTCGTTGAGCGGCTTGACCAGGCCGTTGTCCTTCTTGGTCATGGCCGCGATGTCGGCGGTGATGTCACCGCCGCCGCTGATCTGGCCGACGATCTTGGTCTCCCCCTTGACCGCGACGTGGTAGGCCGAGCCCGGGTACGGGCCGAGGTAGAGGTCGATCCGGCCGGACTGCAGCGCCAGGTAGTAGTCGCCGACGGACTGGTAGTACTGGATCTTCATCGGGGCCAGCCCGGCCGCCTTGTTCTTCGCGTCCCAGCGCAGCAGGATCTGCTCCTGGTTCGTGCCGGCACTCACCGCGACCGTGCGGCCGGCGAGGTCCGAGGGCTGCGCGACGTGCTGGATCGGGCTGTTCTTGGCCGCCTCGAACGCGACGGTGTCCACCCGGTAGGTGGCGAAGTCGTACTTGTCCTTGCGCTCCTCGGTGACCGTGATGTTGGAGAAACCGGTGTCGTACTGGCCGGACTCCACCGCGAGGAACAGGTTCTCCCAGGACGTCGGCTGGACGTCGAGCCGCAGCCCGAGGGTGTCCGCGACCAGCTGCGCGATGTCCGGCTCGATGCCGATGATGGTCCGGTCGTCGTCGGCGTGGAAGGTCAGCGGCGGGGTGCCCTTGCCGTCCAGGCCGACCACCAGCGTCCCCCTGGCCCGCACCGCGGCGGGTACCTCGGCGGCGAGCGCGTCGTCCTTCGGCGCGCGGATGCGCTGCTGGTCCGGGCTGGTGTTCACCGCGTGCCCACCCGAGGGCGGGGTGGACGGGGCGGTCGCCTGGTCCGGGTCGGGCCCGGCGCAGCCGGCGAGCAGCAGCGCGGCGACGACAGGCAGGACGGCCAGCAGCCGTGGGTACCGGGCAGACATGATGGTGCTCCTCGATGGTGCGGCGGTCACTGCAGGACCTTGCTCAGGAAGGCGCGCGTCCGTTCCTCGCGCGGCTGGTCGAGCACCTGGGCCGGGGTGCCCCGCTCGACGATCCGGCCCTGGTCCAGGAACACCACGGTGTCCGCGACCTCGCGGGCGAAGCCGATCTCGTGCGTCACCACGACCATCGTGGTGCCGCCGCGGGCCAGGTCCCGCATCACGTCGAGTACCTCGCCGACCAGCTCGGGGTCCAGCGCCGAGGTCGGCTCGTCGAACAGCAGCAGCTTCGGCCGCAGGGCCAGCGCCCTGGCGATCGCGACGCGCTGCTGCTGGCCGCCGGACAGCCGCCTCGGGTACTCGTCCGCCCTGTCGGCCAGCCCGACCCGGGCCAGCAGCTCGCGGGCGTGCTCGGTGGCCTCCGCGCGGTCCCGGCCCTGCGCCGACACCGGCGCCTCCACCACGTTGTCCAGCACGGTCAGGTGGCCGAACAGGTTGAAGCTCTGGAACACGAAGCCGATGTGGCTGCGCTGGCGCAGGATGTGCCGCTCGGGCAGCTCGTGCAGCCGCTGCCCGGCCTGCCGGTAGCCGATCAGCTCGCCGTCGACGCGGACGAAGCCCCGGTCCACCTTCTCCAGGTGGTTGATGGTGCGCAGCAGGGTGGACTTGCCGGAGCCGGACGGGCCGAGCAGCACGGTCACCTCGCCGGTGCGGACCGTCAGGTCGACGCCGCGCAGCACCTCCAGCGGGCCGAACGCCTTGTGCACCCCGCGCAACTCGACCATCGCGCGCACGGCCACCGGTGCCGCGGTCATGCCGGGCCCCGGCGGCGGCGCAGGGTGGCCTCGGCGTGGCGCAGCGAGCCACGCAGCCGCTGGATCGGCGTCGGCGGCAGGACCCGGGATGCCCCGCGCGCGTAGTGCCGCTCGATGTAGAACTGCGCGATCGACATCACCGTGGTCAGCGCCAGGTACCAGAGCGCGGCCACCAGCAGCAGCGGGATCACCCGGCCGTTCCGGGTGTAGATCACCTGTACCTGGTAGAACAGCTCGCTCAGCGCCATGATGTAGACCACCGAGGTGCCCTTGACCAGTCCGATCAGCTCGTTGCCCGCCGTGGGCAGGATGGTGCGCATGGCCTGGGGCAGCATGATCCGGCGGAACTGGCGCAGCCGGGGAATGCCCAGCGCGGCCGCCGCCTCCAGCTGGCCGGGGTCCACGGACAGGAAGCCGGCGCGCACGACCTCGGCGGCGTATGCGGCTTGGTGCAGCGCCAGCCCGAGCACCGCGGCGGTCAGCGGGCTGATCAGGTCCATCGTGCCGACGGCGAAGAACGCCGGGCCGAACGGGATGCCGAACGAGATCGCCCGGTAGAGCAGCGCCAGGTTGAACCAGAACAGCAGCTGCAGGATCAGCGGCACCGACCGGAAGACCCAGATGTAGGCCCAGCTCACCGCGCGCGGCAGCGGGCTGTGCGACAGCCGCATCAGCGCCAGCAGAGTGCCGAACACGAACCCGAGCACGATGCCGTAGACGGTCAGCTCGAGGGTCAGCCCGACCGCGCGCACGATCGAAGGCGCGAACAGGAACTGCCCCACGGTGCCCCAGTCCCAGGCCGGGTTCGTCACCAGGGCGTGCGCCGCCATCGCGGTCAGCAGCGCGACCACCGCGGTCGCCACCCAGCGCGCGGGGTGCCGGGCCGGTACGACGACGAGCCGCTCGGCCGGGTCCTCGGTGGTGTCGGTGTCGTTCGAGGCGGTGACGTTCGGGCCGGTGTTGTTCAGGCGAGCGTCGTTCGGGCCGGTGGCGCGGTCGGTGGCGCGGTCGGTCGGTGGCGCGTGTGCCGCGGCGGTCGGCGAGGTGTGTGCGCTGGTGGTCATGGCAGGCGGAGTTCCTTCTCGAACGGATGCTTCCCGATCTGCTCCGGCGGCAGCTCCGGGTCGTACAGCGGGGTGTAGCCGGCGGCCAGGTACAGCGCCTTCGCCTCGGGCTGGCGGGGTCCGGTGGTCAGGTAGATCCGCCGGTAGCCGCGCTCGGTGATCTCCCGCTCGAGCTCGGTGAGCACCCGGCGGGCCAGCCCCCGCCCGCGGTGCGCGGAGTGCGTCCAGATCCGCTTCAGCTCGGCGGTCTGCTCGTCGTGGCGGCGGAACGCACCGCCGGCGACCGGCTCACCGTCGGCCAGCAACAGCAGCAGGCCGCCGTCCGGCGGGCCGAACTCGACGGGCCGCGACCGCATCTCCTCGGCGATGTCCCCAAGGGTGTGCCGGTAGCGCGTCCAGTACTCGTGCGACAGCTCGGTGAGCATCGGCACGACCAGCGGGTCGGTGTAGGCGACCCGACGGACCTCGAGCGCGGGCAAGGTCACGGGAATGCGGTTCCTCTCTGCTTGCGGGGGTGGGAGCGGCCGGCAGAGCCGGGCGTGCGCGCCGGGCGGCCCCGAGGGCGGAGGCGCACCAATGCCCGAGCCCGGGGCGCACTACCTTGATCAACAGGACGTGAGGGCTGTTGGCCGCATGATCGAACAGCCGGAGGTCCTGCTGATCACCAGAACTGGGGGCTGGGCCTCGGGGGCGGGATCAGCCGAGGGCGGGAGCCACCTCGGGCGGGGTCAGCGACAGATGGCGGTCTGCGTACGGCACAGGTCGACGTGCCGGCGCTTCGACCAGGTCTGTGCCGGCACGAGGTGCGCCGGCACGGCGTGCGTGTTCCGCACGGTTCCTCCATCACTCCTGGCGGCGAGCGCCGCCGAACAACCCATTCGAGGGAATCCCGATACGGACCGAAAGTCAAGCGCACTGGTTAGGTATCGGTCGCGCGGTGACGGCCGCCACGCGCATTGAAACCGTCGGGGTGCGCGCGTAGCGTCGAGGGGAACCCATCCAGAGCGGCAGTCCTGAGCAGCACGGACCTGGCTCGCCGACGCCGCAGTGGGAACGATGGAGGCCACCGTGAGCGGCACCGCGCCGGTCACCCCGCTCGTGTCACGCCGGCACGTCGACCTGTGCCGTACCGCCTCGGCCGTCTGATCCGGTCCGACCACCGCACCGGTCCCGGCACCCGTCGGACCGCCCGCCGTGCTCGTGGAAGGACCCCCTCGTGCCCACCCCTCTGCACCTCGCGCTGGAGATCGACGGCGACGGCGCCCACCCGGCCGCCTGGCGCCGCGCCGCGCACAGCCCCGACCAACTGCTCACCCCGCGCCGCTCGCGCACTGTCGGGACGATCGCCGAGAACGCCGGCTTCACGCTGGTCACGCTGGACGACGACGTACTGCCGCCCGGCCCGGCCGGCGCCCCCGCCGGGCGGATCGGCGCCGTCGACCGCGCCGCGTTCCTCGCCGCCTCGACCAGCATCCTCGGCATCGCCCCGGTCGTGTCGACCAGCTACGCCGAGCCGTTCCACGTCTCGTCCCAGCTGGCCTCGCTGGACCACATCTCGATCGGCCGGGCCGGCTGGGTGGTGAGCGTGTCGCCGGGTCCGGAGGCGGCGCGGGCGTGGGGCCGGCCGACGGTGACCGGTGCCGAGGCGCACGCCGCGCAGGCGCGTGACTCGGTTCAGGTGTCCCGCGAGCTGTGGGACTCCTGGGAGGACGACGCGGTGATCCGCGACGTGACCACCAGCCGCTACCTGGATCGCGACCAGCTGCACTACATCGACTTCACGGGCGAGACGTTCGCGGTGAAGGGCCCGGCGATCGTGCCCCGGCCGCCGCAGGGTCAGCTCGTGGTGTTCGCCCCGGCCGGGCTGCTGCCCGCCGAGCAGGTGGACGTCACGCTGGTCAGCGCGCCGGACGCCGCGTCGGTCCGGCGCGCGGACACCCCGCGCAGCTTCGCCGAGGTCGAGGTCGCGCTGGACACGCCGACCGCGAGCGCCGCCGAGCGGGTCGCCGCGCTGGCCGGCTACGCGCCCTGGCCGGACCGGGGCCGGCTGCGCTACACGGGCGCCGCCGCCGGCCTGGTCCGGCTGCTCACCGAGCTGGCCACCCGGGTCGACGGCGTGCGGCTGCACCCGCTCGTGCTGGACGAGGACCTCGGGGTGCTCTCCCAGCTGGTCCTGCCGCCACTGCTGCGGGCGCGCACGATCGCCCGCCCGGTCGCCGGCGCCTCGCTGCGCGACACGCTCGGCCTGTCCCGCCCCGCCAACCGCTACGCCACTCCCCTGACCTCAGCCGGAGGTGTCCGATGACCCGTACCGATGCCACCGACGTGCCCTACCCCGACGCGCAGCTGCACTTCGGGGTGTTCTTCCAGGGCGTGAACCACTGGACGATCTGGTCCGACCCGGCCAGTGGCTCGCAGATCGACCCGGCCTCGTACCGCCGCGTCGCCCAGGCCGCCGAGCGCGGCCTGTTCGACGCGTTCTTCCTCGGCGAGGGGCTGCGGCTGCGCGAGGTGGACGGCAAGGTCCACGACCTGGACATCGCCGGCCGGCCGGACGCGATCACGCAGCTCGCCGCGCTGGCCGCGGTCACCGAGAAGATCGGCCTGGTCAGCACGTCCAACACCACGTTCAACGAGCCGGCCGACCTGGCGCGGCGGCTGTCCGGGCTGGACCTGCTCTCCGACGGGCGCGCCGGCTGGAACGTGGTCACCACCGACAACGCCTGGACCGGCGCCAACTTCCGCCGGGGCGGCTACCTCGACCACGCCGACCGGTACCACCGCGCCGAGCAGTTCCTCACCGTGGCCCGGGCGCTCTGGGACGGCTGGACGGACGGCGCGATCGCGACGACGACCGACGCGCCGGCGTGGTCGGCGCCGGGTGCGGTGGAGCGGGTCCGCGAGCACAGCACCCAGTTCGACGTGGACCTCGCGCCGACGCTGCCGCGCAGCCGACAGGGCCACCCGGTGATCTTCCAGGCCGGCGACTCGGCGGAGGGCCGCGACTTCGCCGCCCGCAACGCCGACGTGATCTTCTCCGCGCACGGCACCGAGTTCGACGACGCGCTCGCGTTCGCCACCGACATCCGCAACCGGCTGCGCGCCGCCGGGCGCCCCAGCGACGACCTGCGCATCCTGCCCGGTACGGAGATCATCATCGGGGCGACCGAGGTAGAGGCGGAGGAGAAGAAGCGCTGGGTCCGGTTCTCGCAGGTCACTCCGGCGACGGCGCTCAACGTGGCCGGGCTGCTGTGGAACCTGGACCTGTCCGACCGCGACGCCGACGGTCCGCTGCCGGCGGAGGACCCGGTGCTCGTGGAGAACGACGGCGCCTTCGGGGCCCGCCGGATCGCCGACCCCCGCGAGACGGTGGCGCGCTGGCGGGCGGAGGCGGAGGCCAACCACTGGTCGCTGCGCGAGACGGTGATCGCGCTCGGTCCGCAGCGCGGGCACGTGGGTACGCCGGCGGGGCTGGCGGAGAAGTTCCTGCGCTTCGCCCGGCACGGCGCGGTCGACGGCTTCAACATCACGCCGTACCTGATCCCGGACGGGCTGGACGACATCGTCAACCTGCTCGTCCCGGAGCTGCAGGAACGCGGCGGCTACCGCACCGAGTACACGGGGTCCACGCTCCGCGAGCACCTCGGCCTGCGCGCCCCCCTCACCCACCGCGCCACGAACACCCGCCGAGCCGGGTAGCCCGCCAGGCGGCGGCACACGGGCTCTCGCGGCGGCACACGGGCCCGCGACGCCACACCCGAGTTCTAACTCGTGTGCGGCGCCCGCGGGCCGTGTACCAGGACGCCAAGCCAGGCCGGTGGTGTCAGCTGTAGATGCGCTCGGTGGGCGGGCCGTCGTCGCGGTGCCGGGCGGGGCCGGAGGCCTGGGCGGCACCGTTCCCGTCCATGCTGGCCTGGATCGCCTTCTGGGCGGCCTCCGGCAGGGTGTGCATCATCTCCTGCACCCGGCTGCGGCGCCGACCGACGGCCATCCGCTCCGGCACGCCCGGGGACACCTCGATCTGCGGCTTCAGCGGCGGCAGGCCGGCGAGCTCACCGCCGCCCATCTCCTTCATCTCCCGCTCGGCCTGCTCGGAGTCCTTCTCCTCCGACATACCGATCGGACCCTGCCGGCGCCCGTTCAGGAACTGCGCCACCACCGGCTCGTCCGACGTCAACAGCACCTCGCGCGGCCCGAACATGGCCAGATGCTTGCGGTAGAGCAGGCCGATGTTGTCCGGCACGGTCTGCGCGGTGTTGATGTCGTGCGTGACGATCAGGAACGTCGAGTCCGTCTGCGCGTTCAGATCGATGATCAGCTGGTTCAGGTACGCCGTGCGCACCGGGTCCAGGCCCGAGTCCGGCTCGTCGAACAGGATGATCTCCGGGTCCAGCACGAGCGCGCGCGCCAGACCGGCGCGCTTGCGCATGCCGCCCGAGATCTCCCCCGGCAGCTTCCGCTCGTCGCCGACCAGACCGACCATGGACATCTTCTCCATGACGATGTCCTTGACCTGCGACTCGCTCTTCTTCGTGTGCTCGCGCAGCGGGAACGCGATGTTGTCGTACAGGTTCATCGACCCGAACAGCGCACCGTCCTGAAACAGCACGCCGAAGAGCTTGCGGATCTCGTAGAGCCGGTGCTCGCTGCACCGCACCAGGTCGGTGTCGTGAATGATGATCGAGCCCCGCTCGGGCTTGAGCAGCCCGATCAGGCTCTTCAGGAACACCGACTTGCCAGTACCCGACGGCCCCAGCAGAACGCTGACCTCACCCGGCGGCAGGGTGAGGGTGACGTCCGACCAGATGTTCGAGCGGCCGAAAGACTTCGTCAAGCCCTCCACCCGGACCTCAACACCAGCACTCAACTGAGTCCTCCTCGTGGGACACGCCCCTGGGGGCGCGGGGCTGCCTGCTACGGCGCCATTGGGCCACGGCTTGTGACGCGGAGCATATCAACCATCCAAACGGGCTACCCACCGGTAAAGGTACGGCTCGTTGATAACTATTCGACGAGTTCAGCCCACTGGTGACGGTTCCGGGGAGCCCGGCTCGGCCGGTGCTATAGCGGTCAGCGCCTCCGGCTGATCCGGGCCGGGCGGGACGGCGGCGGCACCATCGGGCCGATGTCGCCGTCGGGCGCCTCGTCGAGGTCGACCATCACCGGCGCATGGTCGCTGGGTCCGGTGCCCTTGCGGGCCTCCCGGTCGACCCAGGCCGCCGCGACCCGGTCGGCCACCGGGGCGGCGGCGAGCACGAGGTCGATCCGCATGCCGAGGTCCTGGTGGAAGCGGCCGGCCCGGTAGTCCCAGTAGCTGAACACCCGCTCGTCGGGCCAGCGGTCACGCACCACGTCGTGCAACCCCAGCCCGGTCAGCTCGGCCAGCGCGGCCCGCTCCGCCGGCGTGACGTGCGTGGCGTCGACGAACAGCGCCGGATCCCACACGTCGGCGTCGGTCGGCGCGATGTTCATGTCCCCGCACACCACGGCCCGGTCCCGCCGAGGGGCCACCGAGTCGCGCAGCGCGGCCAGCCACTTCAGCTTGTACGTGTAGTGCGGGTCGTCCGGGGTGCGGCCGTTCGGCACGTACACCGAGGTGACCCGCAGATCGCCGCAGGTCGCCGTCACCGCGCGCGCCTCCGGCTCGGGGAAGCCCGGCTCGTCGGCCAGCCCCCGGACCACGTCGTCCAGCCCGACCCGCGACGCCAGCGCAACCCCGTTCCACCGGCCCTCGCCGTGGTGGGCCACCTGGTAGCCGCGGTCGGCGAACTCCTTGTCCAGCAGCTCGTGGAACGCGTCGTCGGGCAGCTTCGTCTCCTGCAGGCACACCACGTCCGGCTGGCGCTGGTCGAGCCAGGGCAGCAGCCGGGGCAGCCGGGACCGGACCGAGTTGACGTTCCAGGTGGCGATCCGCATGTCAGCCCTCCCCCGCCGCGCCGAACCGGGCGGACCCGGTCAGCGACGGCGGACCGTCGAGTATCCCGGTGGCCAGCTCCAGCGAGCCGTCCGCGCCGATCGGTGCGGCCCACGCCCGCAGCGGCGCGCCCCCGAACGCCGGGCGCCGCAACCGGTAGCGGAACTCGGTGACCGGCCGCTCCGGCCGGTGCCGCCGGGGCAGCTCCAGCGCCAGCAGGGCCAGCAGCGGGCCGTGCACCACGAGGCCCGGATAGCCCTCGACCCCGGTGGCGTACGACTGGTCGTAGTGGATCCGGTGCGCGTTGTAGGTCAGCGCGCTGAACCGGAACAGCAGCGCCGCGTCCGGCCGCAGCACCAGCTCGTGCTCGGCCACCGGCCGGTCGGCCTCGGCCTCGGCGGCGGGGGCGGCGGGTGCGGCCGGCTCAGCGGCGGACCGGGTGGCGGGGGCGGCGCCGGGCGGCGGATCGGGCTGGCTGCGGTAGACGATGTCCTGCTCCTCCAGCACGGCGAGCTCACCGCCGACGGAGAACTCGTTGCGCACCGTCACGAACGCCATCTCGCCGCTGCGGCCGCTCTTCACCTCGACCGAGGCCACCGCCGACCGGCAGGTGATCGGCTCGTCCACCGGCAGCGGCCGCTCCTGGCGCCACCGGGCACCCGCGAACATCCGCCTGCGGTGCGGGATCGGCGGCAGGAACCGCCCGGCGGCGGGGTGCCCGTCGGCGCCCAGCTCGGCCTGCGCCGGGTGCTCCAGGAAGCCGAACCAGTGCCACATCGGCGGCAGCACCGCCGCCCCGCCGGCAAGCGGGCTCGGCTGGTCGAGCAGCGCCGCGAAGGCCTCCACCGACCAGCTGCCCACGCGGTCGGACCACTCCACCGGAGCGGGCGCCCAGCCCGCCAGGGAACTCGCCAGCTCGCTCATCGTCTCGTCCACCGCACGAGTTCGGACGGTAGCCGATGACACCGACGGGACCGCGGGGTCCTCGACCGACACCGGTCGAAAACCGGTCGCGCGCCCGACCGGGCTCGGTTACCTTTCCCCGCATGGACCTCTGACAGCCGCGATCACGCAGCTCATGGAAGGCGCGCAGCCCTGTCTCGCGCGCCCCCTCTCGTCAGAAGGAGGTCCTCTTTTGCGAACGACCCATGGTTTGACCAGCCCCGCGAGCGGTGCACCGACGCCGTCGGACCAGGACGCGGAGCAACTGCGCACCGCGATCCGCGATGCGCTCGCCCGGGAACAGCGGGCCGAGGTCCCACCGGCCTCGGGCGCCCGGACAGCGCGCACCGGTGCCTCGCCGCACAGCGGCGCACCGCTCGGCCACCGCGTCGGCACTGGCCGTGGCCGGTCCGGGGCCGCGCGGAGCCAGCAGCCGAACCGCTGCCAGGCGCTGCGCCGCCGAGGCGGCTGACGCTCGGGCGCTGATCAACTGGAGCTGATCAGCTCCAGATGGCCAGCGGCCAGCCGGGCGGCGCTCCGATCCGGGGCGCCGCCCGGCCCTTCGGTACTGGTCGGGCGCGTCAGTCGCCCTTGGAGGCGTAGGGCCGGAAGCCGGCCGCCACCGCGTCGCGCTCGGTGCGGAACCACACCTCGGCCCTGGTCCGCCCGTAGTAGGGCGAGCTGGGGCCGTGGCTGCGCATCGAGTTGGCGTTGCCCTTCACCACGTACTCCTCCGACGGCGCCGAGCCGTCGCCCAGCGGCAGGACCGACCCCGGGAACGGCCCGGCCGCCGGCCCGCTCGCGGTCGGTTCGGCGGCGGGCGGCTCGGCGGCGGGCGGCTCCGCGCTCACCGCGAACTGCTCGGGCTGGGTCGGGACCGGCGCGGGCTGCACTGGCTCGTCAGTGGACAGCTCGGCGAGGTCGGCGGCGGTGGGCTCGGTGAGCACGTCGACGTCCGGCTCGGGCTCAGCCAGCGACACCGACGCCACCAGGGGTTCCGGCTCGACCACCGACACCGGTTCCGGTTCCGGCTCCACGACGGGTTCCGGCTCGGGCGCAACCGGCTCGGCCGCGACGGGGGCCGCCGCCGGCTCGACAACCGGAGCGGGCGCGGCCGCCACCGGTTCGGGTTTCGGCCGGGGCGCGGCCGGGAGGGGCGGTGACTGCTCCCGGCGGACCGACCGGGCCGCGACCAACCCGGCCGCGACGATCAACAGAACCAGTAACAGCCGCCGCTTGCCGGCCGGGGACTTGGCCATCGCGATCTCCTCATCAGCGTCCGGTATTTGTACCGCTCTTCGATCCCGCCCCCACCGCCGCACCCCGACCCCGACCTCGACGGCGTCCCACCCGACCGGCGCGGGTCGGGTCCGGCATGATCGGGCGATGCCCGGCCGCGCCAGTCCACTGAGAATGCGGCCGCACGCGCTCGTGGTGCCCGACCCGGGGCTGCCGCGCCGGGTGCCGGCCGACACCGACGCGGTGGTGATCGGCGGCGGGGTGGCGGGCATCAGCGCCGCGGTGGTGCTGGCCGAGCGCGGCGTGCGGGTCACTCTGCTGGAGGCCGCTGACCAGCTCGGGGGCCGGCTCGGGGCCTGGCCGCACCGGCTGCCGGACGGTACCGAGCAGGTCGTCGAGCACGGCTTCCACGCGTTCTTCCGGCAGTACTACACGTGGCGGGCGATCCTGCGCCGGGCCGACCCGGGGCTCGCGTTCCTCCGCCCGGTCGGCGGCTACCCGGTGATCTCGCGGCATTGGCCGGACGAGGACCTGACCGGCCTGCCACCCGCGCCGCCGCTGAGCCTGCTGGCGCTGTTCGCCCGCTCGCCGAGCCTCGGCCTGCGCGACCTCACCGGCGCGGACCGCAAGCTCGCCTTCGAGCTGCTCGGTTACCACGCGGAGCGCAGCACGGCCGCGCTGGACCAGCTCTCCGCCGCCGAGTTCCTGGACCGGCTGAACCTGTCCGAGCGGGCCCGCGTGATGCTCTTCGAGGCGTTCGCCAGGTCGTTCTTCTGCAATCCGCGCGGGATGTCGGCCGCCGAGCTGGTGGCCATGTTCCACTTCTACTTCCTAGGCAACCCGGAGGGCATCGGCTTCGACGCCCCGGACACCGACTACCTGACCTGCATCTGGGGCCCGCTGGCCGGTTACCTGCGGCGGCGCGGGGCGACCGTGCGGACCGCGAGCCCGGTGACCGCGATCGAGCCGGTGGCCGACCAGCGCTGGCGGGTCGAGCTGGCCGACTCCCACCTCACCGCCCGCCACGTGGTGCTGGCCCTGGACCCGGGCGGGCTGCGCGGACTCTGGGACCGCTCGCCGGGGCTGCGCCAGGTGGCCCCCGTGCTCGGCACGCGGGTCGAACAGGTGCACCTCGCCGAGCCGTTCGCGGTGAGCCGGCTCTGGCTGGACCGGGACGTGGCGGCGCACCGGGCCGTCTTCTCCGCCGTGACCGGGGAGCACACGCTGGACTCGGTGACCTGCTACCACCGGCTGGAGCGGCCGTCGAGGGAGTGGGCGGCGGCCACCGGCGGCGCGGTGCTGGAGCTGCACTCGTACGCCTGCGCCGAGCCGGACGCGGTGAGCGCCACCGCCGCGATGCGCGCCGAGCTCGCCGCACTGTGGCCGGAGACCGGGGCGGCGACCGTGCTGCACCAGATGGTCCGGCACGAGGCGACCGCGCCGGCGTTCCCGCCCGGTGGTTCGGGGCGGCGGCCGAGGGTGCGCACCGACGCGCGCGGCGTGCGGCTGGCCGGCGACTTCATCGAGCTGCCGTTCTGCGCCGGCCTGATGGAGCGCTCGGCGGCGTCCGGGGTGCTGGCCGCGAACGACGTGCTCGCCGAGGAGGGCGCCGCCGCCGAGCCGGTCAGCGGGGTGCCCCAGCTGGGCCTGCTCGCCGGGTACACGCCGTTCACCCGCCGCCGCCGCTGACCCGGGGCCCCGGGGAGACACCGCCGGCCTCGGGCGCGGGGGCTCAGGCTCCGGCGGGCTGGTGCACGCCCAGGGTGTGCAGCACGTTGACCGCGCTGTTGCGCTCACCGAGTGCGTTCGGGTGCACCGGCGCGGCGGGTGAGGTCGGCACCAGGCCCTCGACCCACTTGGTGCCGGGCAGCTGGCAGACGTCGTGGCCGATGCTGCTGTGGTAGGTGTCCACGTACTCGGCGCCGGCCTCGTCGGCCGCGTCGGCGAGCATCGAGTTCAGCCGCTTGGTGGTCTGCCGCAGGTAGGCGATGTCGCCGGGGCTGAACGGGATCACCGGGAAGCAGCCTGGGCCGGAGTCCGGCAGGATCGTCGGGTAGCCGACGACCAGCGTCTTCGCGTCGGGTGCGCGCTTCTCGATCGCCTCGAGTACGGCGACCACCTTGGGCTTGGTGGCGTCGATCCGCTCGGCGATCTCGTCCTTGCCGGTGCGGTTGAAGTAGTCGCGGCAGCCCGCGCCGAGCGGCTTGGTCGGCGACTGGACCGCGCAGGTCGTGATGATGTTGGTGAACCCGATGTCGTTGCCGCCGATGCCGAGGGTCACCAGGTCGGTCTGCCCGGTCAGCGCGTCGAGCTCGGGCGGGTTGGTGCCGCCGGTTACGGACTGTGGCGAAAACATGTCCTTCGTCGTCGAGCCGCTGCAGCTGACGTCCTTGAACGAGGACGAGTGCAGCGCCGCGGTCACCAGTGACGGGTAGTTGTGGTTCGACCGGAGGCAGCCGGCGGGTTGCCCGGTCTGCAGCGGGATGAGCGGGCCGGCGGTGTACGAGTCACCGAGCGCCACGTAGTTGCCCGAGTTCTCGGATCCCTCGGTCGCCTGTGCCTGACCAGCGGTGACCACCGCGATACCCGCACAGCCCAGCACCGCAACGAAGACACGCACCACGTGCCGAACCCGCGCAGGTCGCACCGCGCGCCCCCTCACAGCTGATCAACACGAATCGCAGCGGAGCGTAACGGAGCGTGTTCGTTCCGCCTAGACCGGGCCGACTTTTCGCCCGGACCGGGTGGTCCGATCGAGGTTTACGCACCGTAGTCGGGACCGGCCTCGTTGCGCGGACTGACAAGACCACTGGGCGGACCCCGGGAGGACACGATGGGCCGACGGCGTTGGGTCGTGCTCGCCGGCGCGGTCGCGGTGGTCGCGGGCCTGCTGGCCGGCGGCCCGCTGACGGCCCGGGCGGCCGCCGCCCCGGCGAGCGCCCCGGACGGGCCGGCCGCCCTGCTCGACCCGTCGCCGCCCGGCTCCAACAACTGGCACTGCAAGCCGAGTGACGAGCACCCGAACCCGGTCGTGCTGGTACACGGGCTCGGGGCCAACCAGGCCGCCAACTGGGGCTACCTCGCACCGCTGCTGGCCGACCACGGCTACTGCGTGTTCTCGCTGACCTACGGCCGCAACCCACTGGCCCCGCCGCCGCTGTCCCAGGTCGGCGGACTGCAGCCGATGGAGGAGAGCTCGCTCGAGCTGGCCGCCTTCGTGGCACTGGTGCGCAAGGTGACCGACGCGGACAAGGTCGACATCGTCGGCCACTCCGAGGGCAGCCTGATGCCGGACTACTACGTCAAGTTCCGCGGCGGCGACGAGTACGTCGACAGGTACGTGGCGATGACCCCGCTCTGGGACGGCACCAACACCGCCGCGCTGGCCAGCGCGAACCAGGCCGCCGTGGCGATCGGCCTCGGGCCCGGCCTCGGCACCGTGTTCCTGCCGCTGTGCGGGTCCTGCCGGGAGTTCCTGCACGGCTCGCCGTTCCTGAAGAAGCTGGCCCGCGACGGCGGCCCCGCGGTCGACGGCGTCACCTACACGACGATCATGACGACGCACGACGAGGCGGTTGTGCCGTACACCAGCGGCCGGCTGCACGGCGACGACGTCACCAACATCGTGCTGCAGGACCACTGCCCTCAGGACCTGTCCGAGCACGTCGGGGTGGCCTTCGACCCGGTGGCCGCCCAGTACATCGTGAACGCGCTGGACCCCGATCACGCCAAGCCGGTGCACTGCTACCCGGTCGGCCCGAAGGGCCTGCCCGGCTACGGCCAGCACTGAGCCCAACGGCGCTGAGCCCAACGGCGCTGAGCCGCCAGCACTGACCGGCAGACCGGGCTAGCTGGCGCGGGTGAGCAGGGGCCAGAGGCCGTCGGCGCCCTCGGCGAGCGCGCGGCGGGCGATCACGGTGTGCCAGTGGGCCTCGCTGCCGTCCTCCTCGCGCCAGGCCCACAGCCGGGTGGTGGCCAGGCGCAGGTCGTGCTCCAGGGTGAAGCCGATCGCGCCGTGCACCTGGTGCGCGATCCGGGCCACCGCGCCGGCCGCCTCGCTGGTGCGGGCCTTGGCCACCGCGATCGCGAAGCCGGCGTCCGGGCCGGACACGTCGTTGGCGGCGGCGATCCGGGTGGCCGCGTCGACCGCCGCCCGCCCGGCCGCGACCTCGGCGGCCGCCAGCGCGAGCTGCTGCTGCACCGCCTGGAACTTGCCGATCGGCCGGCCGAACTGCACCCGCTCCCCCGCGTACTGGACCGACCGCGCCAGCGCCCGCCCGGCCGCCCCGGCCAGCAGCAGTGCCCTGGCCAGCGCGGCCCGGCGGACCAGCTGCTCCCGGGTGCCCTCCGGCGCGGCGGCGGCGTCCTCCGCCGGTACCCGCACGTCGAGCCGCACGTCGTCGCGGGGCTCGCCGGCGACGTTGGTGCCCTCGGTGACGGTCACACCCTCGGTCGTCGGGTCCACCGAGAGCACGACGTCCGCGCCGTCCGGGCCGGCGGCGAGCACGGCCAGCCGGCCGGCCACCCGGGCCCAGCCGACCTGGCTCAGCTGCCCGGTCACGGCGTAGCCACCGTCCGCGTCGGCCCGCACCACGAGCCCGTCCCGGTTCCCACTGACCCCGGACCCGGCGGCACCGTCCGCCGCGACCGCGAGCGGCCCGGTCGGCACCGGCAGCCCGGCGGTGTGCAGCAGCCAGCCGGCCAGCTCGGTCTCGGCCAGCGGCACCGGAGCGGCCGCCTCCCCCGCCACCAGCAACAACGCGGCGAGGTCGGTGAGCGTGCCCCCGCTGCCCCCGGCCGAGTCGGGCAGGCTCAGCTGCACCAGGCCGAGCTCGGTCAGTGTCGACCACAGCGCGGCGGGCAGCCCGTCGGCCACGTCGCCCGCGTGGTCGGCGAACACCTGCCGGGCGGTGGCCACCAGCTCGTCGGTCTCAGCGCCGGTCTCGGCGCTCGTACCGGCCCCGCCAGCACCCGCACTCGTCCCCGAGTTCATCGCAGCCCCAGCCCCCTCGCCACCACACCACGCAGGATCTCGTTCGTACCGCCGCGCAGGGTGAACCCCGGCGCGTGCAACACCGCATCGGCGAGCAGCCGGGCGAAGCCGGTCTCGGCCCCCGGGTCCGGCGGGATCGACACCAGCAGCCGCGCCGCGTCGATCACCTCGTTCTCGTAGCGGGTGCCCAGGTCCTTCACCATCGCGGCCGGTACGTCCGCCGGCAGGCCCGCGGTGAGCGACGCGGCGATGCCCAGCGACAGCCGGCGCAGCGTCCACACGCGGGAGACCAGCGCGCCCAGCTCACGCAGCCCGGACTCGCCGAGCGCGTCGGCACCGGCCGAGGACAGCTCCCCGACCAGCGCCACCAACAGCGGGAACGTGGACAGGAACCGCTCCGGGCCGCTGCGCTCGAAGGCCAGCTCCGAGGTGACCTGGTGCCAGCCGGCGCCGATCTCGCCGAGCACCAGGTCGTCCGGCACGAAGACGCCGTCCAGCACGACCTCGTTGAAGTGGTGCGCGCCGGTGAGCAGCCGGATCGGGTTGATCTGCACGCCCGGCGAGTCGAGCTCGACGATGAACTGGCTCAGCCCGGCGTGCCGGTTGCCGTCCTGTACCGGCTCGGTGCGGGCCAGCGCGAAGAACGCGTGCGCGTGGTGCGCGCCGGAGGTCCACACCTTGGTGCCGGTCAGCTGCCAGCCGCCGTCCACCCGGACCGCGCGGGTGCGCACCGAGGCCAGGTCGGAGCCCGAGTCCGGCTCGCTCATGCCGATGCCGAAGTAGCACTCACCGGCGGCGATCCGGGGCAGGTACCGCTGCTTCTGCGCCTCGGTGCCGTAGCGCAGCAGGGACGGCCCGATCTGCCGGTCGGCCACCCAGTGCGCGGCGACCGGGGCGCCGGCGGCGAGCAGCTCCTCGGTGAGCACGTAGCGGTCCAGCGGGGTGCGCCCGTGCCCGCCGTACTCGACGGGCAGCGTCATGCCGAGCCAGCCCCGGGCGCCCAGCTCGCGGCTGAACCGCTCGTCCCAGCCGGACAGCCAGACGTCACAGCGCGGCGTGAAGCGGCCCTCGGCGCGCTCCTTGGCCAGGAACTCCCGGACCTCGGCGCGCAGTTCCTCGGTCTCCGGGGCCAGCCCGACCGATGGCAGCGCCAGCGTCTGGGCCAGGTCCCGTGCAGCGGCAGTACTCACGCGCCCGATCCTCGCACGGCCGGCGGCGGCGCACCCGGCAACGTGCGCGGCCCCTCAGCCCGGGCCGGCCCGCGCCCGGCGACCCATAGGGAACCCACAGCCGTCCCCGGAACACGGGCGGAAAACCGGCCGTTGGCCAGAGTGAACGCCGAAAATGAACCCGGGAGACCCTCGTGACCTTTACACCCATGCCCGAGACCGGCACCGCCGAGTCGGCCGTGGTTGCGCCGGCCGCGACGGGCGGCGTCACCACCGGGCGGGCCACCGTGGCCAACTCCGGCCTCGGCCTGCTCGGGCTCGGTTCGCTGCTCGTGCTGCTGCTGCACGTGCTGCCGCCGTCCAACCAGGTCAACCCGATGACCCGGACGATCTCCGAGTACGCCCTCGGCGCGAACGGCTGGATGTTCGACGTCGGTGTGCTCGCGCTGGCCGCCGGCTCGATGCTGGTGCTCGCCGGGCTGGTCCAGGCTGGCGTGGTGCGCGCGGTGAGTGGCTCGGCGGTATTCGTCACGCTATGGTCGGCGGCGCTGGCGGTGCTGGTGCTCTTCCAGAAGTACGACTTCGCGAACGGCGAGCACACCGGGGCCAGCGGCATGATCCACCGGATGGCCAGTCTGGTCGCGTTCCTGAGCCTGCCGACCGCCGCCCTGCTGGCCAGCCGGGGCGCGGCGCGGCGCAACCCGAGCTGGCGCCGTCCTGCCGCCCTGACCCGCTGGGCCGCCCTCGCCTCCTGGGCCACCCTGTCGCTGCTGATCTACGCCGTGGCGCAGAGCTTCGTCACCGACGTCTCCTGGTGGAGGGTCTTCCCGCTGGGCGGCATGGAGCGGCTGATCGCGGTGGCCGAGATCGTCGCGGTGTTCGCCATGGGCAGCTGGGCCCGGCGGGCCGCCCCGGCCCCGGCCAGCGCCGCCGAGGTCAGCTAGGCGCCGGCCCCGGCGCGGTCAGCCAGCCCCACGCCGAGGTCAGCTAGCCCCCCTACCGACCAGCTCCGCGACCGTGGCGGCGGCGCCGCGCTCGTGCAGCGAGCGCAGCGCGTGGCGGTACTCGGTGACGAAGCGCTCGTCGTCGACCAGGTCGCCGAACAGGTCGCGGTTGGCCACGAAGTCCAGCCCGTCCACGCCCTGCTTGGCGGCGTTGGCCATCAGTGCGTCCTTGAGCTGGTCCTGCACGTCGATCGGCTCGCCGGCCTCGTCGACACCCTCCGCGTAGCGCGCCCAGGCCGCGATGGTCAGCACGGAGCGGCGGTACTCGCCGTTCTGCTCCAGCTGGTGGTGCAGCACCGGGACCAGGAACTTCGGGATCCGGTCGGAGGTGCCGAAGCACAGCCGGGCCAGCGTGTCGGCCACCGCCGGGTTGGCGAAGCGCTCCATCAGCGTCTGCCGGTACTGCTTGAGGTCCACGCCCGGCACGGGCAGCAGCGCCGGGATGCCCTCGTGGTCCCAGTAGCCCATCAGCAGCTCGACGAACTCCGGGTCGGCGGACGCCTCGTGCGCGTACCGGTAACCGGCCAGGTAGCCGAGGTAACAGAGCACCTGGTGCCCGGCGTTGAGCAGCCGCAGCTTCATCAGCTCGTACGGCATGACGTCGTCGACGACCTGCACGCCGACGTCCTCGAACGGCGGCCGGCCCTGGGTGAAGTGCTCCTCGAGCACCCACTGCGTGAACGGCTCGCAGACCACCGGCCAGCGGTCCTCGATGTCGAAGCGCTCGGCGAGCGTGGCCCGGTCGGAGTCGGCGGTGACCGGGGTGATCCGGTCGACCATCGAGTTGGGGAAGGCCACGTTGTTCGCGACCCAGTCGCCCAGCTCGGCGTCGCGCTGGGTCGCGAACGCGGTCAGCATGCGCTGCGCCACGTGCCCGTTGCCCTGGATGTTGTCGCAGCTCATCACCGTGAACGGGGCCAGGCCCCTCTCGCGGCGGCGGACCAGTGCCTCGGTGATCAGCCCGAACGTCGTGCCCGGCACCGCGCCCGGCACCAGGTCGGCCTGGATCCGGGGGTCGCGGTCGTCGAAGGCCCCGGTCACCGGGTGCACGTGGTAGCCGCCCTCGGTCACCGTCAGCGAGACGATCCGGGTGCGCTCGCTGGCCATCCGCTCGACCACCGCCTCCGGGTCGTCCGGGGCGAACAGGTAGTCCATGATCGAGCCGATGACCCTCGGCTCCAGCCGGCCGTCCGGGTGCTTGAGGACGAGCGTGTACAGGTAGTCCTGGTCGCGCAGGGCATCGCGCATGGCCGCGTCCGAGGGCAGCACGCCGACCCCGCAGATCCCCCAGTCCAGCGCCTCGCCCTCGGCCATCAACCGGTCCAGGTACATGGCCTGGTGGGCCCGGTGGAAACCGCCGACGCCGAAGTGCACGATGGCCGTCTGCTCCGGTGAGCGGGCGTAGCCCGGCACCACCACGGTCTTGCTGATCGAGGCAAGCGTCTCCTCGCTGAGCGCGCTCATGGCCATCCTCTCGGTCGAACCGGCAGCGGCGGCCCACTCGCGCGGGCGCCGGGCACAGTCTGCTACCCGACGGCCCACCGCGGCGGCGATGTGCGCAACCCGGTTGTCGCGCGAGCCCCGGGTCGCTGGGCGGCGGGTCAGTTCCAGGGCGGTTCCCGCTGCGTCCTCGGCCCGGGTAGGCCGGGGGCGCCGTTGCCGCCGACCGGACCGTGCGGCCCGTCCGACGCGGGGTAACCACCCTGGGCCGGGTAGCCGTCCTGGGGCGGGGGCGGCGGCACGAGCGGCAGGTGCGGCGTCGGGATCGGCGGGATGTCCCGGCGCGCCTCGGCCTCGGCCTCGGCGACCGCCCTGGCGATCTCGGGGTCGCGCACCGTCTCCAGCCAGCTGGACACGTCCTCGGTGTCGTCGGTGTCGCGCGGCCGGGCCGGCGTGTCGTCCGGGCTGGGCTGGTACCGGAACACACCGTCCTCGCCCGGTGCGCCGAGCATCCGGGTGAAGCCCTCCAGCGCCTTGCCGAAGTCGCTGGGCACCAGCCAGACCTTGTTGGCCTCGCCCTGCGCCATCTGCGGCAGCGTCTGCAGGTACTGGTAGGCCAGCAGCTCCGGCGTCGGCTTGCCCGCCTTGATCGCGGCGAACACCTTCTCGATCGCCTTCGCCTGGCCCTGCGCCTGCAGGTACTGGGCCGCCCGGTCGCCCTGGGCGCGCAGGATCTGCGACTGCCGCTCGGCCTCGGCGCCCAGGATGGCGGCCTGCTTGGCGCCCTCGGCGTAGAGGATCTGCGCCTGCTTCTGGCCCTCCGCCGCCTTGATCGCCGCCTCCCGCTGGCCCTCGGCGGTGAGGATCATCGCGCGCTTCTCCCGGTCGGCCTTCATCTGCCGCTCCATCGAGTCCTGGATGGACGCCGGCGGGTCGATCGACTTGATCTCCACGCGGTTGATCCGGATGCCCCAGCGGCCGGTGGCCTCGTCCAGCTCGCCGCGCAGCACGCTGTTGATCTGGCCTCGGGAGGTGAGCGTGCCCTCCAGGCTCATGCCGCCGACCACGTTGCGCAGCGTGGTCGTGGTGACGTTCTGCACGCCGAGGATGTAGCTCTCCACCCCGTACAGCGCGGACTTCGGGTCGATCACCTTGTAGTAGACGACGGTGTCCACGTGCACGGTCAGGTTGTCCTGGGTGATCACCGACTGGGGCGGGAAGGTGACCACCTGCTCGCGCAGGTCCACCCGCTGGCGGACCTTGTCCACGAACGGCACCAGGAACGCGAGGCCGGCCTCCTTGGTGCTCTTGTACCGGCCGAGTCGCTCCACGATCGCCACCGAGGCCTGCGGGATGATCTGCACCGACTTGACGACCGTGATGATCACCAGCAACGCGATCAGCCCGACCACCAGCAGCGCGATCGAATTCAGCTCGAGCATCGTCTCTCCCCAAGCTCTCTCATGGGCCCGTCACAGCTCGCCCGACACCACGGCGGTGACCCCGGACAGCTGCATCACGGTGACCCGCTCACCCGGCTCGAACACCCGCTCGTGCTCCAGCGACCGCGCCGACCAGAGCTCGCCGTCGATCTTGATCTGACCGCCGTCCCGGTCCACCCGTGCGACCACCAGCCCGGTCACCCCGACCGGGGTGTGCCCGGTCGAGTCGAGCTCCACGTGCAACCGCCGGCGCAGCATGGGCCGGACACCCACCAGCAGCGCGACCGAGACCACCGCGAAGATCGCGACGTTGACCGTGACCGGGGTGTCCAGCAGGCCGGCGGCGGCCGCCGCCGCGAGCGCCCCACCGCCGAGCATGACCAGCACGAACGTACCGGTGAGCACCTCGACACCGAGCAGCACGAGACCCGCGATCAGCCAGACGACCGCCTCGGTCATAGCTCGATAGTGCCAGAGCTCAGGGTGCCCCGGTGACGAAATCGATGAGCTTCTCCACGGCCGTTATCAAGGGGGTCTCGAGATCGCGGAAGTCGCGCACGGCGCCGAGCACCCGGCGCGCCCCGTCGGCCGGCTCGCCCCAGCGCAGCGCCTCGCACACGCCGGTCTTCCAGTCCGTGCCGCGCGGGATCTCCGGCCACTGCCGGATGCGCACCACGGAGGGCCGCACGGCCTGCCAGACGTCCACGTAGGGGTGGCCCGTGACGAGTACGTGCGGGCCGGCCACGCCCGCCGCGGTGCGGGTCTCCTTGCTACCCGCGACGAGGTGGTCGACGAGCACGCCGAGCCGGCGGTCGGCCGTCGGGCCGAACTCGGCCACCGCGCCGGCCAGGTCGTCGATGCCGTGCAGCGGCTCCACCACGACGCCCTCGACGCGCAGGTCGTGCCCCCACACCTGCTCCACCAGCGCGGCGTCGTGGATGCCCTCCACCCAGATCCGCCCGCCCCGCGCGGTGCGGGCCCGCAGCCCGGCCACGTGCACCGAGCCGGACGCCGACCTGACCGGTTTCGCCGGTGCCGCCGGAGGACGCACCACGGTCACGGGCTGACCGTCTATCAGGAACGCCGCCGGCCGCAGGGGGAAGACCCGGCGCCGGCCCTTGGCGTCCTCCAGCACGGCGCCGTCCTTGCCGATGCCCACCAGCGCGCCGCAGAAACCGCTGGCCGGGTCCTCGATGACCAGGCCGGGCTCGCCGACGACGGTGGGGATCTCCTTGCGGCGGCGCGCCCCGGGTGCGAGTGGATCACGGTAGTGCTGGGCGTGCGGCCGTCCGGTTCTGGCGGTTCCTTCCATGGTCTCGGAACGTATCCGCGTGTCACCCGCACGGCGGGAGTGCCACGCCGAGCAATGCCCTCTAGCCTGGGTCGGGTGTCCTGCGTTTCCGCGACGATGACCGTGTGGGTATCCGCCTGGCTGGTGGGTGCCGCCGCGCCCGACGACGTGCTCGACGCGCTCGAGCCCTGGGACGAGGCACACGACGTGTTGGCCGCCGACAACGCCACCGCGCGCGGCATCGGGCTGCCCGGGCCGACCGACCGGCCCACCTCGGTCACGTTCCTGCTCGCGGCGCTGCGCAAGGTCCGGGGCGCGACCACCCAGGGGCCGGCGCGGCTGGTCCTCACCGCTCCCGGCGACGTGCGCGGGCTGCCCGGGCCGGGCCTGTTCTCGCGGGCGGTCATCGAGGCGGACGAGGGGCTGCTGTTCGCCGACATCGGCTACGGGCTGGTGCCGACGCCGATGGGTGGCGGGCTGCTGCGCTGGACCGTGCACTCGGTGCTCGAGGCAGTGCCGCCGGAGGAGCACGTGGCGCTCGGCGAGGCGGAGTTCGCGCTGCGCGACCAGGTGCGCCAGTCCGCGTCCACGCTCACCGCGCTCGGGGTGGCCCGGCACCGCCCCGGGGTCCGGCAGGAGATCGAGGCCACGCTGCGCTCGCGGCCCCGGCGGCTCTGGCCGGACGGCATGCCCGGGCACAGCCTGCGGGTGCTGCAGCACGCCGACGAGGTGGAGGCCATCCTCGCCGCCGCCTCGGTCGACGACGGCGCCGCGCTCACGGCCACCGCCGCGCAGGCCCGCACCGACGCGCTCCGCCCGCTGGCGACCGCCATCCGCGTCGCCCGGCGCGCGGCCGTCACCGAGGCCGTCCACGTACTGGCCGGCAGCGCCGACCGCACCTGAAGCGCGCTGGCTGGCTGGCCGTAGCGCCCCTTTCGGGCCGACACACAGGCTGTGGGGCCGGCACACGGTGTCTGGACGTGGCACACGCGTTCGAACTCGTGTGTGGCGTCTGGACACCGTGTGCCAGGGCGACGGGCTGTGTGCGCGCTGCCAGGAGCCGGGGCGACGCCGTTCCCTGGCGCGCCGCGCGCCCTCCGGGCGCCCGCACACACCGCCCGGGGCTGGCACACCACCCGCAGACGCCACACACGCGTTCCAACTCGGGTGCCACGTCCAGACACCATGTGCCAGGGCGAGCAGCCGTGTGCGGGCCCCAGGCGCGTCGGCCAGGTGCTACGAGCGGCGGGGTGGACGGGCGGTAGGTAGGCAGCAGTCGGCCGCGCACCGGGTGCCGTTGATGCCGAAGCCAGCCGAGGGCACGCCGGCAGCGGCCAGCCCGCGCGGCGGCACACCCTCCAGCTGCTCGCGGACCAGCTCCACGACCATCCGGGCGAACCGTGTCGCCGCCCCGGCGGTCGCCGCCCGCGCGAACGCCATGCCGTGCTCGGCGGCGCGCTCGCTGGCCTCGTTGTCCAGGTCCCAGACGACCTCGACGTGGTCGCTGACGAACCCGATCGGGCAGACCAGCACGGCCGGCACCGCCTTGGCGTGCAGCGCGTCCAGGTGGTCGAGCACGTCGGGCTCGAGCCAGGGCACGCTCGGCGGGCCGGACCGGGACTGCCAGACGACGTCGTAGTCGTGCGCCCGCACCGACTCCGCCACCAGCCTCGCTGCCTCCGCCACCTGCCCGGAGTACCGGTGGCCGCCCTCGGCGGGTACGCCCGCGGCGACGTCGGCGGCGGCCGGGATCGAGTGCGCCGTGAACACCAGCCGCGCCTGCTCCCGCCGCTCCTCCGGCAGGCGAGCAGTGGCCTCGAGCACCGCGTCGGCGGCCGCCCCGACGAAGTCCGGGTGGTCGAAGAAGTGCCGCAGCTTGACCAGTTCGGGGGCGCCCTCGCCGACCGCCGCCCGCGCCCTGGCGATGTCCTCGTGGTACTGCCCGCACGCCGAGTAGCCCCCGTAGGCACTCGTGGCGAAGACCAGCGCGCGGCGCACCCCGGCGGCGGCCATCTCGGCGACCGTGTCCTCGACCAGCGGGTACCAGTTGCGGTTGCCGAAGTACACCGGCAGCTCGAGGCCCGCCTCCACCAGCGCGGCCCGGATCCGCTCGATCAGCTCCCGGTTGCGCGTGTTGATCGGCGACACCCCGCCGAAGTGCTCGTAGTGCTTGGCCACCTCGAGCAGCCGTTCCCTGGGCACCCCGCGCCCGGCCGTGACCCGCTCCAGGAACGGCAGCACGTCCTCCGGTCCCTCCGGCCCGCCGAACGACAGCACCAGCAGCGCGTCGACCGGCCCGGACGCGGCCCGGTCAGACACGGCCCGGTCAGGCACGGCCCGGTCAGACCTTGCCCGGTCAGGCGCGGCAACGACAGGTGTGGCCGGGTCCATCAGACTCCGACGGCGTGGAACCCGCCGTCCGCCCACACCATCGAGCCCGTGGTCGCCGGCAGCCAGTCGGAGAGCAGCGCGCAGCAGGTCCGGGCGACCGGCTCCGGGTTGTTCACGTCCCAGCCGAGCGGCGCGCGGCCGTCCCAGGCGTCCTCGAACGCGGCGAAGCCGGGGATGGACCGGGCCGCCATGGTGCGCACCGGCCCGGCCGCGACCAGGTTGACCCGAATGCCCTTCGGGCCGAGGTCCCTGGCCAGGTAGCGGCAGATCGACTCCAGTGCCGACTTCGCCACGCCCATCCAGTCGTAGGCGGGCCATGCCTGCCGGTTGTCGAAGTCCATCCCGACGATCGAGCCGCCGGGCGACATCAGGGGCAGGCACGCCGTGCTCAGCGACTTGAACGAGTACGCACTGACCTGCAGCGCGCTGGCCACGTCCTCCCACGGCGCCTTGAGGAAGGCCCCCTCACCGAGGCAGGAGGCCGGTGCGTTGCCGATCGAGTGCAGGACGCCGTCGAGCCCGTCGACGTGCTCGGAGATCCGGCCGGCCAGGCTGTCCAGCTGCGACTGGTCGGTGACGTCCAGCTCGAGCACCGGCGCCGGCGCCGGCAACCGCTGCGCGATCCGTTCCACCAGCCGCATCCGGCCGAAGCCGGTGAGCACCACGGTGGCGCCCTGTTCCTGGGCCGCCTTGGCGACGTGGAAAGCCAGTGACGCGTCGGTGATGATTCCGGTCACCAGGATGCGTTTGCCCTCGAGTAGCCCGCTCACGTGTCCTTCTCCTGTCCGTGGTCTGTGGTGTGTCGCCCGGTCACCGCACGGGCTGGGGTTCGTCGGTCGGTACGGTCGCGGTCGGTGCGGATCGTCGCTCGGTGCGGAGGCGCTCAGTGGCCCATGCCGAGGCCGCCGTCCACCGGGATCACCGCGCCGGTGATGTAGCCGGCCGCGTCCGAGGCCAGCCAGGTCGCGGTGGCGGCGATCTCGCCGGGCGCGGCGATCCGGCCCAGCGGGATCTGACCGAGGATCTCCGCCTGGCGCTTCTCGCCCAGCTCGGCCGTCATGTCCGTCTCGACGAAACCGGGCGCGATCACGTTCGCGGTGATCGACCGGCTGCCCAGCTCCCGGGCGATCGACCTGGCCAGCCCGACCAGGCCCGCCTTGGAGGCCGCGTAGTTGACCTGCCCCGCCGACCCGCTCAGCCCGACCACCGACGAGATGAAGATCATCCGGCCGGCCCTGGCGCGCAGCATGCCCCGAGCGGCCCGCTTGGCGACCCGGTAGGCGCCGGACAGGTTGGCGTCCAGCACGCGGGTGAACTGGTCCTCGCCCATCCGCATGAGCAGGGTGTCGTCGGTGATGCCGGCGTTGGAGATGAGCACCTGCACGGCCCCGTGCGCCGTCTCGATCTCGGTGAACGCGGCGTCCACGCTGGCCGCGTCCGTGACGTCGCAGCGGACCCCCAGCAGCCCGTCGGGAGCGCCGGAACCGCGGTGCGTCACCGCGACCTGGTCCCCCTGCTCCGCGAATGCCTGGGCGATCGCCAGGCCGATACCTCGATTGCCTCCGGTGACAAGCACGCTGCGTCCCACGCCAGGAGGCTAACGAGCCCAGTCCCACTTGGCGCGCCCAGGTTCCCGCGAGTCGGGGATTCCGTCAGGGCGTGTCGCGGATCTCGTCAGAACTCGGTAGACCGAATGCCCGAGTCCCGCACGCGCGGGGCCCTCAGGGGAGGCGGCGGCCGAGGGCTATGGCGGTGCCGAGGCCGAGCATGGCCACCAGCGTGCCGACGATCAGCCAGCCGTGGCTGATGTCCACCCGGCGCGTCTCGTAGCCGATCTGTTCGCCCAGGGTCTGGTAGACCTGCTGCAGCTCCTGCTGGCTGGCGGCAGTGAAGAACTGGCCGCCGGAGATCTGCGCGATCTCGTGCAGGGAGGCGTCGTCGACCGGCACCGCGGTGCTGCGGCCGCTCAGGTCGATCCGGCCGAGCAGGGTGCCGAAGGAGATCGTGGAGATCGGGATCTTGGCCTCGGAGGCCTTGTGCGCGGCGGTGAACGACCCGCGCGGCTCGTTCTCCCCCTCCGGGCCCGGCAGCGTCTGCTTGCCGTCGCTCATCAGCACGATCCGGGCCGGCGGCGGTCCGTCGGCGGCGCCGGCCAGCCCCTCGGAGAAGCTCTGGATGGACTGCAGTGCCGCGAAGATCGCCTCACCGGTCGCGGTGGACTCGGACAGCTTGAGGCCGTCGATCGCGTGCTTCACCGGCTCTCGGTCGGCGGTGGGCGAGACCAGCACGGCCGCCGTGCCGGCGAACGAGATCAGCCCGAGGTTGATGCCCGGGGTGAGCCGGTCGGCGAAGCTCTTGGCGGCGACCTGCGCAGCCTGCAGCCGGGTCGGCGACACGTCGGTGGCCTGCATGGACAGCGACACGTCGATCACCAGCATGACCGTGGCCCGGTTGCGCGGCACCCTGGCCTCGGCGGTCGGCCCGGCCAGCGCGACGGTCAGCACCGCGAGCGCGACCAGCATCGCCACCGTCGGCACGTGCCGGATCCAGGCCCGCCGGTTGTTCGCGACCTTCTCCAGCAGCTCGAGGTTGCTGAACCGCAGCACGTCCCGGCGCCGGCGCCGCTGCAGCAGCCAGTACCCCACCGCGAGCCCCGCCACCACGAACAGCAACAACAGCCACCACGGCTGCGCAAAGCTCATCGCAGCGCCGCCGGGCGGCCGCCGCTGATCGGCAGCGCGCCGGGTGCGTCGGACCACTGCCGCTTGCGGGCCACCGCGAAGCGGACCACGTCGGCGATCCAGTCCCGGTCGGTGCGCAGCACCATGTGCGCCGCCCCGCACCGGCGCAGCGTGGTGGCCACCTTCTCGCGGTGCTCGGCGGCCGCCGCCGCGAACTCCCGGCAGAGCAGCGGCGTGGTGTCCACCTCGCGCTGCCGGCCGGTCTCGGGGTCGGCCAGCACGACGGTGCCGACCTCGGGCAGCTCCAGGTCGCGCGGGTCCAGCACCTCGACGGCCAGCAGGTCGTGCCGGGCGGACAGCGCGCGCAGCGGGCGCTCCCAGGTCTGGTCACCGAGGAAGTCGGAGATCACCACGGCCAGCCCGCGTCGGCGCGGCGGCCGGCGCAGCTGTTCGATCGCCTCGGCCAGGTCGCCTCGGGTGCCCTCGGGGGCGCGCGGGGTCTCGGCCACGCGCCGGATGAGGCCCCTGGCGTGCGCCAACCCACCTCTGGCCGGGATCCGGATGGTCCGCTCACCGGTGGCCACCAGTGCGCCGATCCGGTTGCCGCCGCCCCGGGTCAGGTGGGCCACGGCGGCGGTGGCGGCCACCGCGAGGTCACGCTTCTCGCAGGCGGCGGTGCCGAAGTCGAGGCTGGCGGACAGGTCCACCACCACCCAGGTCTCCAGCTCGCGGTCGGCCTCGGTCATCCGGATGTGCGGCTCGGTGGTGCGGGCGGTGACGGCCCAGTCCATCCGGCGCACGTCGTCGCCGGGCTGGTACGGCCGCGCGTCGCCCGGCTCGCTGCCCGGGCCGGGCACCAGGCCGATGTGGTTGCCCTGCAGCAGGCCGTCCAGCCGGCGCCGGACGGTCAGCTCGAGCACCCGCAGCGCCGCCTCGAGCTGGCCGTCGCGCAGGTTGGGGGCAGCCGGGTAGGGCTTGTCCACCTGGGCCTTCCTACGTGGTTGCGTACTGCGGCCGGGAGCTGACCTGCGGCAGCGGCACGGTCTGCAGCACTCGCGAGAGGATGTGGTCCATCGGCACGGCGTCCGCGACGGCGTCGTAGGACAGCACCAGGCGGTGCCGCAGCACGTCCGGCGCCACGTCCATCACGTCCTGCGGCAGCACGTAGTCCCGTCCCCTGACCAGCGCCAAGGACCTGGCAGCCGCCACGATGCCGAGGCTGGCGCGGGGCGAGGCACCGTAGGAGACCCAGCCGGCGACGTCGTCGAGGCCGTGCTCGGCCGGCGAGCGGGTGGCCACCACGAGGCGGACCACGTAGTCGACCAGCGCGTGGTGCATGAACACCCGGGACGCCACGCCCTGCAGCCGGACCAGCTCGGCCGGCGTGATCACCTGCTCCGCCACCGGCGGCTCGACGCCCATCCGGTAGATGATCTCCCGCTCCTCCTCGAGGTTCGGGTACTCGATGATCAGCTTGAACAGGAACCGGTCGCGCTGAGCCTCGGGCAGTGGGTAGACGCCCTCGTTCTCGATCGGGTTCTGGGTGGCCAGCACCAGGAACGGGTCGGGCATCGGGAAGGTCTTGCCACCGATCGACAGGTGCCGCTCGGCCATCACCTCGAGCATCGCGGACTGCACCTTGGCCGGCGCCCGGTTGATCTCGTCGGCGAGTACGAAGTTGGCCACCACCGGCCCGAGCTCGACGTCGAACTCCTCGCGGCCCTGCCGGTAGATCCGGGTACCGAGGATGTCCGCGGGCACCAGGTCGGGGGTGAACTGCAGCCGGGAGAACGACCCGCCGACCACCTTCGCCACGGTCTCCACCGCGAGCGTCTTGGCCACGCCGGGCACGCCCTCGAGCAGCAGGTGCCCCTTGGAGAGCAGGCCGACCAGCATCCGCTCGACCAGCCGGTCCTGACCGACGATCACGCGCTTGACCTCGAAGACCGTGCGCTCGAGCAGCTCGCCCTCACGCGCCGGGCTGGGTATGCCGCTCTTCGCCGAAGGGCCGGGCGCCGAGGTACTGGACGGCGAGGTACTGGGCGCCGAGGTGCCGGGCGCCGAGGTGCTGGGCGCGGCGCTCTTCGCCGGGCCGGGCGCCGGGGTGCCCTGCGCCGGGCCGGGCGCGCCACTCTGCTCGGCCGGTCGGCCGCCTGCCTGCTCGGCCGCCTGGTCGGCCGGCCGCGCACCGCCGTCAGCGCCCGCCTGCTCCGGGTTGGTCACCGTCGCGTCTCCCTCCGCCGGAGGCGGTACCCGCCTCCGAGTCTGCACCGGAAGCCAACCGGTCCCCCCGTATGACCACCGTGAAGCACGCTGAGCCCGAGCTCAGCCGGTGGCTCAACCGGTGGCTCTACCGGTGGCTCAACCGGTGACTCAACCGGTGGCTCAACCGGTGGCACAGCCCGCGGCGCTGACCTCGTCGGCAGTGCCACCGACGGCGGCGATCAGGGCGGCGGCCGCGGCCACGTCCAGCTCGGCATGGCCGCCGAAGTCGACACCGAACGGCCCCGGCACCGCGCGGACCCGCCGGCGGGGTGCCGCGTGCACGTCGGCGGCGCCGGTGGCCCGCAGCACGGCCGCCGCGTTGTCCGCCCGGACCCCGCCGCACACGGTGACCGCCAGCCGGCCGCCGGCCACCCGGACCATCTCGGCCAGCGCGGCGGCGCCGTCCTCGGCGTGCACGGCCTGCCCCGAGCTGAGCACCCGGTGCACCCCCCAGTCGGCGAGCTGGTCGACGGCGGCCCTCGGGTCGCGGCAGACGTCCAGCGCGCGGTGGAAGCAGACCGGTCGGCCGTCGGCGGCGGCGATCAGCTCGGTGACGGCCGCGCGGTCCGGGTCGCCGTCCCTGGTCAGCGCACCGACGACCACCCCGGCGGCACCGGCGGCCACCGCGTGCGCCACGTCCGCCGCCATGGCGTCCACCTCGGCACCGGTGTAGCCGAAGCCGCCCTCCCTCGGCCGCACCAGCACGTGCACCTCGGTGCGCGCGCACCCGGCCAGCGCGGCGGCGAGCAGCCCCGGCCCCGGGGTCAGGCCGCCCAGCGCGCCGGCGGAGCACAGCTCGATCCGCCGCGCGCCGAGCGCGTCGGCCGCCACCGCGCCGGCCACCGTGTCCACGCTGAGCTCGACCCTGGCCGGGCTCACAGCAGCTCGGGCACGAGAGCGGGGTCGGCCATGTCGGGGTCGAACGGGAACATCGGCCGCTCGATGCCCCGGTGGCCCAGCCGCAGCAGGTCCTGGTCCACGCCGCCCGGGGTCAGCGCCAGCCGCCAGTCCGCCGCCATCTGGTACAGCTCCGGCTCGAGGTAGCCGATCTTCACGATCACCAGGTCGGCCTCGCGGGGACACAGCCCGAGCGCGGTGAAATCGGACTCCAGGTGGTACGGCTTGCGCCGCGCGGTGACGATCACCCGCAGCCCACCGACGCCGAGCACAACCGCGGTACCGGCGACCGGGTCGCCCTCGTCCACCGCGAGCACCTGGCCGGTCAGCTCGACCGGGCCGCACGGACCCGAGTCGATCTTGCCGCCGAGCGAGACCCGCACCTGGGCGCCGACGCCGGCCACCACGGCGGCCTCGGTGGCCTCCGGGTCCACGATCGACGCGTAGATCGTGGAGACGTCCGGCCCGGTGAGCTCCGGCAGGCGCAGCAGCTGGTCCAGGCTCCACGAGGTGTCCCCGGCGCCGCCCGCCGTGGGGTTGTCGCCGGAGTCGCTGATGAAGAACGGCCGCGCGGTGCTGGTCAGCGCGGTGCGCACGCACTCGGTCAGCGAACCGGTCGGCGCGACGAAGCCGAAGTCCCTGCGGGCCCGCCAGTACTGCTTGGCCAGCCGGCCGGCCCACCACGTGATCGCCTCGACGTCGTCACCGGCCACCACGACCGCGGCCTGGCAGCGGGGCTCGTCGGCCCAGGCGTAGCCGACCCAGAGCGCCGCGTCCAGCACTCCCTCGGCCGCCTCCGCCCTGGCCACGAGCTCGTAGATGCCGCGCGCCGGCTCCAGCCGGGTGCTCGTCTTCTCGCCGGGCAGCAGCACCGGCACCGGCACCCACGCCTTCAGCGGGCGCCCGCCGTCGCGCAGCCGGGCCACCAGGTTGACCGCGGCCCGCTCCCTGGTCTCCCAGGTGTCGACGTGTGGCGCGGTGCGGTAGCAGGTGACCAGGTCGAGCGCGGCGGCCAGCCGCCGGGACACGTTGCCGTGCAGGTCCATCGAGGCGGACAGCAGCACGTCAGGGCCGACGATCGCCCGGATCTGCTCGACCAGCTCCGCCTCGACGTCGGTGCGCCCGACCACGCTCATCGCGCCGTGCAGGTCCAGCAGCAGCCCGTCCAGCGGGCCGGCGGCGCGGACCAGCTGGCAGATCTCCTTGGCCAGCCGCAGGTAGCTGCCGTCGGTCACCGCGCCGCCGGGCAGCGCGACCGCGTGCAGCAGCGGCACCCAGTCGGCCCGGTCGACCAGCGGTTCGCCCGCCTCGAGGAACGGGTACCGGGCGATCAGCTCCGCGCCGCGGCTCTGCCGGAAGTCGGCGACCGTGCTGCGGTGCGGCGAGAACGTGCTCGACTCGATCGCGATGCCGGCGATGCCGATCCTGGGCAATCGGTTGCCCAGATCGTCCTCGGGGTCGTCGCTGTCAGTAGGACTGCCCGGTCCGTGGCCGTTCCGGATTCCAGGACCGCTCGGGATCCCGTTGCCGTTGCGGACACCGTTGCCGTTGCGGGCCCCCTCGCCGTTGCGAGGCGCAGCGCCGTTCCAAGACGCAGCGCCGTTCCAAGACGCAGCGCCGTTCCGAGGCGCAGCGCCGTTCCGAGGCGCAGCGCCGTTGCGGACACCGTTGCCGTTGCGGGACCCGTTGCCGTTGCTGGGCGCGGCGCCGTTCCGAGGCGCCGCGCCGTTGCGGGGCCCAGCGCCGTTGCGGGACCCGTTGCCGTTGCTGGGCGCGGCGCCGTTCAACCGGCCGAGCTCGCCCGGCCGGTGAGGTCGAGACTCCTCGCTGGTCACCGCGCCGCCCTACCGATCATGCCGACGACCCGGCCCTGGGCAGCGGGGGGCGCGGCGGCCGGCGCCACCGGGTCGAAGACCTGCTCCAGCGCCCACGTACCGGCGCCCAGCAGGCCGGCGTCGGCGCCGTCGGCCACCCGCTCGATGCGCAGCTGCCGGGTGGCCAGCGGCAGGCAGCGCTCGTAGAGGGCGCCGCGCACCGCGGCCATGTACACCTCGGAGCCGGCCAGCGCGCCGCCGAGCAACACCGCGTCCGGGTTGGCGAAGTTGACCACCGTGGACAGCACCTCGCCGAGCAGCAGGCCGGCGCCGCGCACCGCGGTGGTGACCGTCGGGTGGGCGTCCTCGGCGGCGGCCATCACGTCGGCGGTGCTGTTCACCCGCACTCCCTGCGCCCGCAGCGCGGTGACCAGGGCGGCGCCGCTGCCGACGGTCTCCAGGCAGCCCAGGTTGCCGCAGCTGCACGGGTGGTCGGCGCCGGCCGCGATCCGCACGTGGCTGATGTCGCCGGCCACCCCGGCCCGCCCCCGGTGCAGCCGCCCGTCCACCACCAGCGCGGCGCCGATCCCGGTGCCGGCCTTGACCACGACCAGGGTCTCCCCCGGCGGGCCGCCCCTGGCCTGGCCGAGCGCCAGCGCGTTGGCATCGTTGTCCACCTCGACCGGCTGCTCGAACCGCCGGCGCAGTGCGTCCCGCACCGGGTAGCCCCGCCAGCCGGGCATCCGGGAGGGCAGGGTGACCGTGCCGGCCGCCACGTCCACCGGGCCGGGCAGCCCGACGCCGACCGCGAGCCAGCGCCCCGGCAGCTCCGCGTGGCCGGCCAGCTCGTGCACCGCGTCGGCCAGCTCGGCCAGCACGACCTCGGGGCCGGCCGCGATGCTCAGCGGTCGCTCCCAGGCACCCAGCAGGTTGCCGGCCAGGTCCATCGCGCCGAGCCGCATGTGCCGGCCGCCGATGTCGACCGCCCAGACGTGCCCGTAGCCGGCGTTGACCGCGAGCAACCGGGGCCGGCGGCCGCCCCGCGAGGGGCCTTCGCCGTGCTCGGTCAGCACCCCGGCGGCGAGCAGCGCCTGTACCCGCACCGACACGCTGGACTGGGGCTGGCGCAGCAGAGTGGCCAGCTCCATCCGGGTCACCGCTCGGCCGCCGGCGATCAGCCAGAGCAGTCGCATGGTGCTGACGCTCTCCGAGTCCGGCATGTCACCCCAACTTCTGACAGTCTTGAGATAAGTCGAGCGGAAAGCGATTGTTACGATTGTGACTCTCACCGCTTTTAGCTGAGAGTGTTTCAATCTTCTCCACCATAAGTGGGAACTTCGGCTGGTACAACCCTGTCATGACAGCAACCGACCTGCGCTAGAGCCTTTCATCAACTTTGACGGAAGTGGGGCCATGAGCGGCGGACGAGGGGGCCGGTGGGCACTCGTGGCCGGCGTCTGTCTGCTGTTCGCGGGGTGTCTGGCGCTCGCCGGCTGCGCCGGGGCGCGGCAGCCGCACGGCGGCGGTCAGGGCCGGGCCGTGGCGGGCGGCTCGGCCAGCTTCGCGCTGCCGCCGGCCACCGCGCCGAACTGGCTGCTGCCGATCTCACTGCCCGGGTTCACCGCCGGCTTCAACTCCGGTCTGCGCAACCAGCTGTTCGTGCCGCTGTACCTGTACAACAACTCCTCCGGCGCCCTCGCGCTCGACGGTGCGGGCAGTGCGGCCGACCCGCCGGTGTACGCACCCGACGGCCGCTCGGTCACCATCACGCTGAAGCACCTGACCTGGTCCACCGGGGATCCCCTGACCAGCCGGGACGTCGAGCTCTGGGTCAACCTGCTGCGCGCGAACAAGGACCGGTGGTCCCGGTACAGCACCGGCCTGATCCCGGACAACATCGCCGCCTTCCGCACGGTGGACGACCACACGTTCACGCTCGAGCTGGACCGGGCCTACAACCCCGACTGGTTCACCGCGAACCAGCTCGCCCGGATCGTGCCGATGCCCCAGCGGTCCTGGGACCGGACTGGACCGGACGCCCCGGTCGGCGACGCGGACCGCACCGACGAGGGCGCCAAACAGGTCTTCGACTACCTGGTCGATCAGGCCAAGGACCTGGGTAGCTACTCGACGAACCCGCTCTGGCAGGTGGTCGACGGGCCGTTCACGCTCCGCTCGTTCAACCCCTCCGGCCGGGTCGTGCTGGCCCACAACCCGCGCTACACCGGGCCGGACCCGGCGCACCTGGACACCGTCACCTTCCTGCCCTTCACCAGCGGGACCGCCGAGTACAACGTGCTGCTGGCCGGCGGGGTGGACTACGGCTACCTGCCGTCCGCCAACCTCGGCCAGCGGGACAAGCTGCGCGGGCTCGGTTACCGGATCGAGCCGTGGCAGGGCTGGGCGATCACCTACCTGCCGTACAACTTCGGCAATCCGGCACTGGGCGCGGTGTTCCGCCAGCTGCCCGTACGCCAGGCCATCCAGCACACCGTGGACCAGCGGGCGATCGCCGACGTGATCTGGCGCGGCACCGCCGCCCCCGGCTACGGGCCGGTGCCGCAGGTCGATGACGACCGGTACCTCTCCTCCCGCCAGCGCGCCAACCCGTACCCGTTCGACCTGACCGCCGCCGCCGCGCTGCTCGACGGGCACGGCTGGCGGCCGGCGCCGGACGGGATCCGGGCCTGCGCGGCCCCCGGCACCGGGCCGGCCGACTGCGGCGAGGGCGTCGCGGCCGGCACCCGGCTGGCCATCACCGTGCTCGCCGAGTCGGGGTCCGACGAGACCGACGCCACCATGGCCGAGCTGAAGTCGGAGCTGTCCAGGGTCGGCATCGAGCTGACGATCGACAGCCAACCGCTGAACACCGTGCTGGCCAACAGCTCCGGCTGCACGCGGCGCGGCCTCTCGGACGGCCCCGGAGATGGCACGGCCTGCGGCTGGCAGCTGTCCTACTTCGGCACCCAGGGCAGCTGGTACTTCGACGCCAACCCCAGCGGCGAGGACCTGTTCGCCACCGGCGCCGGCGCCAACTTCGGCGGCTACAGCTCCGCCCGGGTGGACGCGCTGATCACCGCCAGCACGACGGGCCGGAGCGCGGACGCGATGCGGGACTACAGCACACTGCTGGCGGAACAGCTGCCGGTGATCTGGCTGCCCAACCCGCCGTACCAGGTCTCCGCGATCGACTCCGCGCTGCGCGGCGTGGTCCAGGACCCACTCGGCGACCCGCAGCCACAGCGTTGGTACTGGACGAGGTGAGCCGATGACCCGCTACATCGCGCGCCGCGTGCTGCTCGCCGCGGTGGTCGTGCTGCTGGTCACCGTGGTGACCTTCGTGCTGCTGCACCTGCTGCCCGGCGGGCCGGCGCGGGGCGCGCTCGGGGTCAAGGCCACGCCCGAGCAGATCACCGCCTTCAACGCCGCGCAGGGCCTGGACCGGCCGCTGCCCGTGCAGTACTGGCGCTACCTGAGCCGGCTGCTGACCGGTGACCTCGGCCGCTCGTACACCCTGAACTCGCCGGTCAGCACCCTGCTCGCGGAGCGGCTGCCCCGCACGCTGCTGCTCACCGCCGGCTCCACGCTGCTGGCCGTACTGGTCGCGCTGCCCCTCGGCGTCTGGCAGGCGGTGCACCGGGGCAGCGCGCTCGACCACCTGGCCACCGCGTGCGCGTTCCTGCTCTACGCCACGCCGGTGTTCTTCCTGTCGCTGATCCTGATCATCGTGTTCGCGCAGGCGCTGCCGGTGTTCCCGGCGCAGGCCGCACAGGGCGACACGCTCGGTGAGCTGCTCGCACAACCCGGCTCCCTGGTGCTGCCGCTGCTGGCCGGCGGGGCCGCCACGCTCGCCGCGTTCAGCCGCTACATGCGCGCGGCCACCCTGGACAACCTGACCGAGGACTACGTGCGCACCGCGCGCGCCAGAGGCACCCGCGAGCGGGAGATCCTCTGGCGGCACGTCTGGCCGAACTCGCTGACCTCGGTCGTCGCGATGCTCGGCTACTACGTGCCGGTGATCTTCGGCGGCGCGCTGGTGGTGGAGTCGATGTTCAACTACCCGGGCATCGGGCTGCTGTTCTGGTCCTCGGCGCGCAACGCGGACTTCCCCGTGCTGCTCGGTGTGGTGCTGGTGATCGGCGTGGCCACGGTGGCCGGCACGCTGCTCGCCGACCTCGCGCAGCTGGCCATCGACCCCCGGGTGCGCGTGCCGGCGCGCCAGGCCAGGGCGGGGGCGACGGTATGACCGTGTCCCGGGGGCGGGCGTGACCATCAGCGGGCCGCTGCTCACGGCCGACCCGGAGCCGGCCGAGGCGCCGCCGGCGAGCACCGTGCTGGCCCGGTTCGGCGCCGACCGGTTGGCACTGGCCGGCACGCTGGTGCTGCTGCTCGCCGCGCTCGGCTGCTGGCTCGGCCCGCTGCTCTACCACACCGACCAGGTACACACCGCGCTCTACTCGGCCCGGCTGCCACCCGGCGCCGGCCACCCGCTCGGCACCGACGACCTCGGCTACGACGTGCTCGGCCGGCTGCTCGCCGCCGGGCGGACGTCGCTGCTGATCGGTGTGCTGGCCGGCCTGCTCGGTACCGCGATCGGCGCGGCGTGGGGGGCGCTGGCCGGCTATGCGGGCGGCTGGGTGGACACCGTGCTGATGCGGGTCGTGGACACCGGCGTGGCCGTGCCGGCGCTGTTCCTGCTGCTGGTGGCCGCCACGCTGGTCACGCCGAGCGTCGGTGTGCTCGCCGTGCTGATCGGCTGCGTGTCCTGGCTGGTGCCGGCGCGGCTGATGCGCGCGGAGACGGTCACCCTGCGCGAACGCGACTACGTGCGGGCGATCTCGGCGATCGGCGCCGGCCCGGTGCGGGTGGTGTGCCGCCACATCCTGCCGAACGCGGTCGGCACGCTCCTGGTCAACGTCACCTTCCAGATCGCCGACGCGATCCTGCTGGTCAGCTACGTCAGCTTCCTCGGTCTCGGTGTGCCGGCGCCGACCACCGACTGGGGCGCGATGCTGAGCAAGGGCCTGACCTATACCTACGACGGGGCCTGGTGGCTGATCCTGCCGCCCGGCCTCGCGATCGTCGTTGTGGTGTGCGCGGTCAACTTCGTCGGCGACGGGCTGCGGTCCGCGTTCGCCGCGCGGGGCCGGCGGTGACGGCCCCCGGTGTCGGCCCCGGTCCGGAGTCCGTAGCCGGCGGGGAGCCGCGGGCCGGCGGGGAGCCCGCCGCCGGCGGGACGGAGCCGGTGCTGGACATCCGGGACCTCGGGGTGACCTACGGCGCGGGGTCGGGGCGGGTCACCGCCCTGGACGGGTTCAGCGCCACGGTGGCGCCCGGCGAGGTCGTCGCGCTGGTCGGCGAGTCCGGCTCCGGCAAGAGCACCGCGGCGCTCGCCGTCCTCGGCCTGCTGCCGGCCGCCGCCCGGCTGACCGGGACCGTCACGCTGGCCGGCCGGGACATCGCCGGGCTGCGCGGCGAACGGCTGCGCCAGGTCCGGGGCCGCGACGCCGGCATGGTGTTCCAGGAACCGATGACCGCGCTGAACCCGCTGGTCCGGATCGGCGTCCAGCTGGCCGAGGCGATCCGCAACCACGACCCGGCACCCGAGCGGCTGGCCAGCTACCGGCCGGCCTGCGCCGCGCTGCTGGACCGGGTCGGCCTGCCCGACCCGGCGGCCCGCCTGCGCCAGTACCCGCACCAGCTCTCCGGCGGCCAGCGGCAGCGGGTGATGATCGCCATCGCAATTGCCGCCCGGCCGAAGCTGATCGTCGCCGACGAGCCGACCACCGCACTCGACGTCACCGCCGGGCAACAGATCCTCGACCTGCTGCGCGACATCACCGAGACCGACCGCACCGGCACCCTGCTGATCACCCACAACATGGGCGTGGTGGCCGACCTCGCGGACCGCGTGCTCGTGCTGCGCGCCGGCCGGCTCGTGGAACAGGCCCCGACCGGCCAGCTGTTCGGCGCACCCGGCGCCGGGTACACCCGGCAGCTGCTGGCCGCCGTACCCCGGCTCGGCGAGCGTGGCACCCCGCCGGCCGGGGCGGCCGCTGTCCCGAACTCGCCGGGCGTCCCGGTCACGGCGAACCCTCGGGCCACGGGCCCGGCCGTCCGGAACGCGGCGACGCCGGGTGCCGAGGGTCCCGAACCGCTGCTCTCGCTGACCGACGTGGTCGTCGAGTTCGGCGGCCGGCGGGCGGTGGACTCGCTGACCCTGGCGGTGCGGCCCGGGGAGATCCTCGGCCTGGTCGGCGAGTCGGGCTCGGGCAAGACCACGGTGGGCAACTGCGCGCTCGGACTGGCCGAGCCGCGCTCCGGCCAGGTGCGGGTGTTCGGCGGGGCGCTGCCCCGGGGCAGCGGCCGGCGGGCCCGCGCGGTGCGCCGCCGGATCGGCGCGGTGTTCCAGGACCCGGCGTCCTCGCTGGACCCGAGGATGACGGTGGCGCAGACCGTCGCCGAGCCGCTCGCCGTGCACTCCCGGACCGACCGCCGGCACCGGCTGGCCAGGGTGCGCGAGCTGCTGGACGCGGTGGAGCTACCGGCGAGCCTGCTGGACAGGTACTCGCACGAGCTGTCCGGCGGGCAGCGCCAGCGGGTCAGCCTGGCCCGCGCGCTGGTGCTGGATCCGGAGCTGCTGATCGCCGACGAGCCGACCAGCGCGCTGGACGTCTCGGTGCAGGCCTCGGTGCTGGACCTGCTGGCCCGGCTGCACCGTGAACTGGCATTCAGCTGCCTGTTCATCAGTCACGATCTGGCCGTGGTGGATCATCTGTGCGACCGGGTCGCGGTGCTGCGGGCCGGGCGCCTCGTGGAGCAGGGGCCGAGGGCCGAGGTGCTGCGCGAGCCCTCGCATCCGTACACCCGGCGGCTGCTGCTGTCCTCCCCGGTGCCCGATCCGGCCCGGCAGCGCGAGCGGCGGCAGCATCGGCTGGCCGAGGGCGATGGCGGAGCCGGTGGAGACAGCGGAGCCGGTGGGTCCGAGACCGGTGGGTCCGAGACGTCCAGCTCGCCGACCTCGGCGGCACGAGCGAGATGAGCGGGAGGTGCGACATCGGCGGGGCGAGCCGTGAGCGCGAGATGACCGGGTCGCGGGCCGGCGTAGCCGGGTCGGGCGCGGCGGGGTCGCGGGCCGGCGTGGCCGGACCGAGGGGCAGCGCGGCCGGGCTGCGGGCCGGCGTGGACATCGGGGCCACCAAGACGTTGACCGTGCTGCGCGACGAGCGGGACGCGGTGCTCGGCGAGGCGATGGCGCCGACGCCGGCCCGGCGCGGCGGTGAGGCGATCCTGGACACCGCCGCCGGTCTGGTCCGCGACCTGTTGGCCAGCGCGGATGCCGAGCCGGGCGACCTGGCCGGCGTGGGCGTCGGCGCGGCCGGGGTGATCTCCGGCGCCGGGGTGGTCACCGCCGCCGGCGGCTCGTTCACCGGCTGGGTCGGCACCGACATCGACCTCGGTCTGTCGAGCCGGCTGGGCGGGGTGCGGGTGCACAGCGCGAACGACGTGAAGGCGTTCCTGCTGGCCGAGCTGGCGGAGCTGGGCCCGGACCGCCCCGGCCAGGCGCTCGCCGTCGCGGTGGGCACCGGAGTCGGCGGCGCGCTGCTGGTGGACGGCCAGCTGTTGCTCGGCGGCGGGGCGGGGGCCGGCGAGATCGGGCACATCGGCGACTACGGCGACGAGCTGTGCTCCTGCGGCCGGCGCGGCCACGTGGAGGCCTACGCCGGGGGGTGGGCGCTGGCCCGCCGGTACACTGCCGCCACCGGGCGACACTGGACGACGGCCCGGGTGGCCGAGGCGGCACGGTCCGGCGACCCGGTGGCGACCGCCCTGTTCGAGCAGGCCGGCGCCTGCCTCGGTGAGGCGATCGGGCACACCTGCGGGCTGCTCGGCATCGACCTGGTGATCCTCGGCGGCGGCCTGCTGCGCGCCTGGACGCTGCTCGAACGGCCGCTGCTGGACTCGCTGCAGCAGCACCCGCCGCTGTCCTGCGGCCCGGTCCAGGTGCGGTTGACCCAGCTCGGCGACCGGGCAGTGGCCCTCGGCGCGGCCGGCCTGGTCCCGCTCCGGTCGGCCTGACCCTCCGGCCGGCCCGACCGCCGCCCCGAGCGGCCTCCCTCGCCGAGTTCAACCACACCGGCCTGCACAGCGAGGTCGAAGCCCGCCGCGGTTGAGCTCGGCGAGATCCGGCGCCCGGGCGCACGGCGCGGCCGGAGGCCGCTGTGGTTGAGGTCGGCGAGGTTGCGGGTCCCGGGGCCGCCGCGCGGTGCCCGGGGCAGACTGGGCGTGATGCGCCTGCCGCCGGAGCTGCCCGACCTACCCGTCCGAGGAGTCCTGGACGCGGTCACCGGCGCGCTCGATGCGCACGGCGCCGCGGTGCTGGTCGCGCCGCCCGGCACCGGCAAGACCACGCTCGTGCCGCTCGCGCTCGGCGCCCACTACCCCGGCCGGATCCTCGTCGCCGAGCCGCGCCGGCTGGCCGCGCGCGCCGCCGCCGCCCGGATGTCCGCGCTGCTGGGCGAGCCGGTCGGGCGGACCGTCGGCTACGCCGTGCGCGGCGACTCGAAGACGTCGGCCGACACCAGGATCGAGGTCGTCACGTCCGGCCTGCTGCTGCGCCGGCTGGCCGCCGACCCCGAGCTGACCGGAGTGTCCGCCGTACTGCTCGACGAGTGCCACGAGCGCCACCTCGACGCCGACCTGCTACTCGCCCTGCTGCTCGACGCCCGCGCCGGCCTGCGCCCCGACCTGCGGCTACTCGCCACGTCGGCCACCGTCGCCACCGACCGGCTGGCCGTCCTGCTCGGCGACCCCGCCGGGGACTCCCCGGACCACGCGAAAGCCCCTCCCGAAGACTCCAACGACCCCGCGGCAGCCGACCCCGAGGCCAGCGGCGAGGCGGGACGGGCGCCGGTGCTGGAGGTGGCCGCCCGGATGTACCCGGTGACCGTGGCGCACCAACCGCCGGCCAGGGGCGAGAAGATCGAGGCGTGTGTGGCCCGCGCCGTGCGCACCGCGCTCGCCGAGGGCACCGGGGACGTGCTGGCGTTCCTGCCCGGCGTGGCCGAGATCCGGCGGACGGCCGCCGCGTTGTCCGGGGTGGACGCCGACGTCCAGCCCCTGCACGGGCGGCTGCCCGCCGCCGAGCAGGACGCCGCGCTGCGACCGGGGCCACGGCGGCGGGTGGTGCTGGCCACGGCGGTGGCGGAGTCCAGCCTGACCGTGCCCGGGGTGCGGGCCGTGGTGGACGCCGGGCTGGCCAGGACGCCGAGGGTGGACCACCGCCGGGGGCTCGCCGGGCTGGTCACGGTGCGGGTGTCGGCCGCGGTGGCCGAGCAGCGGGCCGGCCGGGCCGGGCGGGAGGCGCCGGGGCGCGTGTACCGCTGCTGGCCGGCGAGTGAGCTGCTGCCCCGCTACCCCGAACCCGAGATCCGCACCGCCGACCTCACCCGGCTCGCGCTGGACCTGGCCGTCTGGGGCACCCCGGACGGCACCGGGCTGCGCTGGTGGGACGCGCCGCCGGAGGGTCCGCTGCGCGCCGGCCAGCAGGTCCTGCGCGCGCTCGGCGCCGTCGAGCCAAGCACCCCCGACGACCCGGGCGGCCGCATCACCGAGCGCGGCCTGCGGATCGCCAGGCTCGGGCTGCACCCCCGGCTGGCCAGGGCGCTGCTGGACGGGTCGGAGCTGGTCGGCGCCCGGGCCGCCGCGGAGGTGGTCGCGCTGCTGGACGACGACACCCTGGCCGCCGGGATCGAGGTCGACGTGGAGCTGGCGCGGCTGAGGTCGGGCGCGGCGCCGGGGTCCGGGCGGTGGCGGGGCGAGGTGTCCCGGCTGGCCGCGGTGCTGCGCGCCGGCGGAGCCCGACCCCCGGCCCAGCGCGTGAGCGGCAGTGCCGGGGCGCTCGTCGTGGCGCTGGCCCACCCGGAACGGCTGGCGAGGCGCCGGGCCGCCGGCTCACCGCTGTACCTGATGGCCGGCGGCACCGGGGTGGAGCTGCCGGCGGGCAGCCCGCTCGGCGCCGCGGAGTGGCTCGCGGTCGCGGTGGCCGACCGGACCCCCGGCGCGGAGAACGCCAGGGCCCGGCTCGCGGCCGCCGCCGACCGGGAGCTGGCCGAGCTGGCGGCCCCGGCCCTGCTCGCCGACGGCGACGAGGTGCGCTGGCAGCCGAGCGCCCGGGACGTGGTCGCCCGGCACGTCCGCCGGCTGGGCGCGATCGTGCTCGAGGAACGCCGGCTGCCCACTCCGGACCGGGCCGCCGTACGCGCCGCGCTGCTGGACGGCCTGCGCACCGAGGGCACCGGCCTGCTGCGCTGGACCGACGGCGCCCACCGGCTGCGCGACCGGCTGGCCACCCTGCACCGGGTGCTCGGCCCGCCGTGGCCGGACGTGTCCGACGGAGCGCTGCTGGCCGACCCCGACCGCTGGTGGACCGGTCCGTTCGGCACCGCCAGGAGCAGGGCCGACCTCGGCCGCATCGACGCCACCTCGGTGCTGCGCGCGACCCTGGACTGGCGCCAGGCGGCCGCCCTCGACGAGCTCGCGCCCGAGCGGATCACCGTGCCGACCGGTTCCCGGATCGCGCTCGACTACTCGGCCGACCAGCCGGTGCTCGCGGTCAAGGTGCAGGAGGTGTTCGGCTGGACCGCCACGCCGACCGTCGCCGGCGGCCGCCTGCCGGTGGTGCTGCACCTGCTGTCCCCCGCCGGGCGCCCCGCCGCGGTGACCGCCGACCTGGCGTCGTTCTGGGTCGGCGGCTATCCCCAGGTGCGCGGCGAGCTGCGCGGGCGCTACCCGAAGCACGACTGGCCGGAGGACCCGATGGCCGCCACCCCGACCCGCCGCCCCCGCCGGCGCTGAGAGCGCCCTCAGCCGACGAGGAGAAGCGGCTAGCTGACCAGCCGGGTCGCGTACGGCATCAGGCCGTCGCCGTAGCGGACCGGCACGATGCGCACCTGACCGCCGGAGTACGGCGCCTCGACCATCTTGCCGTTGCCGATGAACAGCGCGACGTGGTGGATGTTGCCGCCGTCCGCCCAGAACAGCATGTCGCCTGGCTGGACCTGCGAGATCGGCACCTTCTTGCCGGCGTTGTACTGGTAGCCGCTGTAGTGCGGCAGCCCGATGCCCAGCGCGCCGAACGCGTAGAGCATCAGCCCCGAGCAGTCGAACCCCGTCTTGCGGTAGTCGCCGAACTCGTCGGCCACGCCGCCGTCGCGGATGCCCTTGGTCGGCCCCCTCGCGTTGCCGCCGCCCCACGCGTAGGTCACCCCGACCTGGGACAGCGCCCGGTCGATCACGCCCCGCACCCCGCCGGTCGCCACCCCGGCGCCGGCCCCGGCCACGCGTCCGGCGGCGGCAGCCGCGGCGGCCTTCGCGGCCGCGGCGACCTGGGCCTGGTAGTCGAGGTACTGCTGGCGCTGGGCGCGCAGGCCGGCGTCCGTGGCGGTCAGCACATCGAGCTGGTGGTCGATGTCGGCCCGCTTGAGGTCCACCTGGTGCAGCTGGGCCAACCCGGCGGAGAGGGCGGACTGCGCGCTGGCCACCGCGCCGTCGGCGGTCCGCTTGGCGCCGGCGGCGGCATCCTGCTTGGCCGCCGCGCGCAGCTGGGCGGCTCTGGCGAGCGAGTCGGCGTTCACCTTGGCGATCCGCGCCCGCTGCATGCCGTCCAGCGCGGCCTGCTGCTGGTCGGCCACCGCCTGGGTGAGCTCGGCGCGCTGCACCAGGTCGCTCGGGTCACCGGCCTCCATGAGCAGGCCGAACGCGCCGCTCTGCACGCCCTGCTCGTAGGCCACCGCGATGAACTCGTCCAGCTGCTGGTGCGCCTGCTCGATCGCACCGGCCGCGGCCGTGGCCTCCACCTGCGTGGCCTGCGCCTCCTGGGCGGCCTGCTGGGCGGCGTCCTTGGCGTTCTGCAGGTCGACCAGCGCCTTGTTCGCGTTCTCCTGGCGGGCCTCCAGCTTGAAGCCCAGCTGGTCGGCCTCGGCCTGCACGGCGGCCAGCTGGCTGGTCAGCTTGCCGACCTGGGCGGCGGCGGAGGAGACGTTGTTCTTGCTCTGGTCCAGCTGCTGGTCCGACGGGTTGGGCGGCGGGGTCGGCGGCGGTGAGGGCGCGGCCATGGCGGGCCCGGCGCCGGCGAGCAACGTGCCGATGATCAGCGCCACCACCACGGCCGCCCGCCGGGCATGCACGCGCAGCAGTAGCACGACCGAACCCCTCCGAACTAGCACGTCCGTGTTGACCCGTCGGTCGGACTTTCTCACCCTGCGCACCGAAATCGTGGTACCGACACCACCTCCGGCCTCAACTGTCACCGGGCGAGCGACCACCCGGTGGCGACCGGGGAACACGGAACGACACGGACGCGCCCCAGCTCGACAGCCAAGCAGTACGCGCGTACTGTTAACCGTGAGGGTGCCTACCGGAGGCCCGTTTCACGACGTGCGACAGACTGCCCGTGACGCCCACACCACCACCGCGGTCCCGCTCGACCCGACCTGGCTCTGGCGGACCGGCACTCCAGGAGAGGACGCGACGTGAGTTCCACAGACTCGGCTGACACCCGACGCGCGGCAGGACCGGACAGCTTTGGCGCGCGCGGCACCTTGAGTGTCGGCGGCGTCGACCACGAGATCTTCCGGTTGTCCGCCGTCGAGGGCGCGGACCGGCTGCCGTACAGCCTCAAGGTGCTGCTGGAGAACCTGCTGCGCACCGAGGACGGCGCCAACGTGACCGCCGACCACATCCGCGCGCTGGCCGACTGGGACCCGAACGCAAACCCGGACACCGAGATCCAGTTCACCCCCGCCCGGGTGATCATGCAGGACTTCACCGGGGTGCCGTGCGTGGTCGACCTGGCCACCATGCGCGAGGCCGTCACCGAGATGGGCGGCGACCCTACCAAGGTCAACCCGCTGGCCCCCGCCGAGCTGGTGATCGACCACTCGGTGATCATCGATGTCTTCGGCACCCCCGACGCCTTCGAACGCAACGTGGAGTTCGAGTACGGCCGCAACAAGGAGCGCTACCAGTTCCTGCGCTGGGGCCAGGGCGCGTTCGACGAGTTCAAGGTCGTGCCGCCGGGCACCGGCATCGTGCACCAGGTCAACATCGAGCACCTGGCCCGCACCGTGATGTCCCGGGGCGGCCAGGCCTACCCGGACACGCTGGTCGGTACCGACAGCCACACCACCATGGTCAACGGCCTGGGCGTGCTGGGCTGGGGCGTCGGCGGCATCGAGGCCGAGGCGGCCATGCTCGGCCAGCCCGTCTCGATGCTGATCCCCCGGGTCGTCGGCTTCAAGCTCACCGGGGAGATCCCGTCCGGCGCCACCGCCACCGACGTGGTGCTGACGATCACCCAGATGCTGCGCAAGCACGGCGTGGTCAGCAAGTTCGTGGAGTTCTACGGTGAGGGCGTCGCGGCGGTGCCGCTGGCCAACCGCGCCACGATCGGCAACATGAGCCCGGAGTTCGGCTCCACCGCGGCGATCTTCCCGATCGACGACGAGACCATCCGCTACCTCACGCTCACCGGCCGCTCGAAGGAGCAGATCGCGCTGGTCGAGGCGTACGCCAAGGAGCAGGGCCTCTGGCACGACGCGGAGCGCGAGCCGGTGTTCTCCGAGACCCTCGAGCTCGACCTGTCGACCGTGGTGCCCTCCATCGCCGGCCCGAAGCGCCCGCAGGACCGCATCGAGCTGACCGACGCCAAGTCGTCGTTCCGCAAGACGGTGCACGACTACACCGACGACGCGGTCGGCCAGACCCCGCTCAACGGCGTCGACGAGGCCGGCGTCGAGTCCTTCCCGGCCAGCGACGCCCCGGCGCTCAGCTTCGCCGACGAGGAAGCCGCCCCGGTCGTGCACTCCGCCGCCTCCGGGGGCGAGGGCCGCCCGTCCAAGCCCACCCGGGTGCGCTCGGAGACCCGGGGCGACTTCGTGCTCGACCACGGAGCCGTCGTGATCGCCTCGATCACCTCCTGCACCAACACGTCCAACCCGTCGGTGATGCTCGGCGCCGCGCTGCTGGCCAAGAACGCGGTGGAGCGCGGGCTGACTGTCAAGCCGTGGGTGAAGACGTCCATGGCACCCGGCTCGCAGGTGGTCACCGACTACTACGACAAGGCCGGCATGTGGCCGTACCTGGAGAAGCTCGGTTACCACCTGGTCGGCTACGGCTGCACCACGTGCATCGGCAACTCCGGTCCGCTGCCCGAGGAGATCTCGGCGGCCGTCAACGAGGCCGACCTGACCGTCGTGTCGGTGCTGTCGGGCAACCGGAACTTCGAGGGCCGGATCAACCCCGACGTCAAGATGAACTACCTGGCCTCGCCGCCGCTGGTGATCGCCTACGCGCTGGCCGGCACGATGGACTTCGACTTCGAGAACCAGCCGCTGGGCACCTCACCCGACGGCACCGAGGTATTCCTGCGCGACATCTGGCCCACCCCGGCGGACGTCCAGCAGACCATCGACTCCTCGATCAGCCAGGAGATGTTCACCAAGGACTACGCCGACGTCTTCAAGGGCGACGAGCGGTGGCGCGCGCTGTCCACCCCGGAGGGCAAGACCTTCGAGTGGGACCCCGACTCCACCTACGTGCGCAAGCCCCCGTACTTCGAGGGCATGGCGGCGGAGCCCAGCGCGGTGGAGGACATCGCCGACGCCCGGGTGCTCGCCCTGCTCGGCGACTCGGTGACCACCGACCACATCTCGCCGGCCGGCTCGATCAAGGCCGACACCCCGGCCGGGCAGTACCTCACCGAGCACGGCGTGGACAAGAAGGACTTCAACTCCTACGGGTCCCGCCGGGGCAACCACGAGGTGATGATCCGGGGCACGTTCGCCAACATCCGGCTGCGCAACCAGCTGCTGGACGCGATCGTGGACGGCGGTGTGCAGGGCGGCTACACCCGCGACTTCACCCAGGACGGCGGCCCGCAGGCGTTCATCTACGACGCCGCCCGGAACTACGCGCAGTCCGACATCCCGCTGGTCGTGCTCGGCGGCAAGGAGTACGGCTCCGGCTCGTCGCGTGACTGGGCGGCCAAGGGCACCTCGCTGCTCGGGGTACGCGCGGTCATCGTGGAGTCCTTCGAGCGGATCCACCGGTCCAACCTGATCGGCATGGGCGTGATCCCGCTGCAGTTCCCGGAGGGCGAGTCGGCCAAGTCGCTGCACCTGGACGGCACGGAGACCTTCGACATCGCCGGCATCACCGAGCTGAACAACGGCTCGACGCCGCGTACCGTGCACGTCACCGCGACCAAGGAGGACGGCACGAAGGTCGAGTTCGACGCCGTGGTCCGGATCGACACCCCCGGCGAGGCGGACTACTACCGCAACGGCGGCATCCTGCAGTACGTGCTGCGCCGGATGCTCGCCGCCTGAGCGGCGCCGGCCGGAGTTTCACAGGCCGGAGTTCACAGGCCGGACCGGGTGGGTCAGCCCACCCGGTCCGGCCGTCTCATTCCCACGCCGACCGGTCGCCGCCAGGGCTGACCGGCCGGCACGGCTTGGTCGAGCCCTTCCGGGACACCCCGGAGCAGGACACCAGGTCGCCGGCATCCTCGGGCAGGTACTCGGGGTACACGTTGAACAGCACCTCGCAGTCGCAGAATCCGCCCCGGTCCATCAGACGGTCGGCCAAGGCGGTGGACCTGGGGGCGTTGTGGTCGCGCCAGTGCTCGCTCCAGCGCAGCCGGTGGTCACAGCCGAACTCGGTGACCATGCGGCCCAGGTAGCAGGGCAGGCACTCCCGCTCCCCCGGAGCGGTCAGCTTCTCGTTCAGGTCGCCAACCAGAGCCTCGGCGCTGGTCAATGCATCAATGTCCATACCGGATGTCTAGCCGCCCGCACCGACAGAAACCGCCCGACCGGACCGGCGCCGAACCGACTGCGTCTGGTTCGTACCCGTGCGGCGCCGTCGCGCATCTTGTGGGGTTCTCGCGCAGGTTGTGAGGTGCGCGGGAACCTCGGTAGGTGCGCGGTGCACTCGTACCGTCGGCCGGTTTCTTGAACCACAGCCGGGCTACCGCGCGGTGGCCAGGGCCACGGCGAAGCGGTTGGTGGAGTCGGTCCACCACTCGGTGAGCTCGAAGCCGGCCGAGGTGAGCTCGGCGCGCACCCCGGCGGCGCGGAACTTCGCCGACGTCTCGGTGCGCAGCTCCTCGCCCTGCGCGAACGGTACGTCCAGGCCCAGCTCCGCGACGTGCACCGTCATCCGACGCTGGGCCCGCAGCCGCATCTCGATCCACTCCCGCTCGGCGTTCCACACCGCGACGTGGTCGAACGCGTCGACATCGAAGTCGGCGCGCAGCTCGCGGTTCAGCACCCGCAGCACGTTCTTGTTGAACTCCGCGGTCACGCCCTGGGAGTCGTCGTAGGCCGGCACCATCACCGCCGGGTCGATCACCAGCCCGACGCCGACCAGCAGCTGCTCCCCCGGCCGCAGGACCGCCCGCGCCGACCGCAGGAACACCGCCCGGTCCGGCGGCAACAGGTTGCCGATGGTGCCCCCGAGAAAGGCGATCAGCCGCTTGCCCCGGGCCGGGATGCGGGACAGGTGCTGGGTGAAGTCGCCGACGATGCCGTGCACCATCAGCCTCGGGTAGTCCAGCACGAGGGACGAGGTCGCCTCCTTGAGCGCCGCCTCGGACACGTCCAGGGGCAGGTAAGAGTCCAGCGTGCCCTTCGCGCTGAGCGCGTCCAGCAGCCACCGGGTCTTCTCCGAGGAGCCCGAACCCAGCTCGACCAGTGCCTCGGCACCGGACGCGGCGGCGATGTCCCCGGCCCTGGCCCGCAGGATCTCGCGCTCGGCCTTGAACGGGTAGTACTCCGGCAGCGCGGTGATCCGTTCGTAGATCTCACTGCCGGCCGCGTCGTAGAACCACTTCGGCGGCAGCACCTTGGGCACGGCGGTCAGCCCGGTCCGGGCATCGGAGCGCAGCTCGGACTCCGCGTCGGCTTCGGTGAGATAGACGTCCAGTACAGCGGCGGTCATCAGACTCCTCTTGGGCCCCGGTGACGGGCACCGGGTTCGGCGACCGCGCGTTCGACTACCCCGCGCGGCTCGGCACTATCGGTCAGGTGGTCACGGCGGCTCGGGCGTACTCGGCCGGCCCGGCCGTTGCGGTGCTCGGCCGGGGCGCCCGACGCAGCGGGCTCGGCCGGTTCGGTCGGCTCGGTGGTCGGCTCGGTGGTCGGCACGGTGATCGGGGCGGTCTCGATCGGGGCGGTCTCGATCGGGGCGGTGTGGACGTGGCCGGGGCGGCCGACCAGCAGGTGCCCCTCCGGTACGGGCGTCCAGCCCGGCTCCTCGTCGTGCGGCTCGGAGCCGACGGTCACCGAGTCGGGCTCGGTGCGCACCACCAGGGAGTGCCGCCACGCGGTGGCGTACACCTCGGCGCCGTCGGTGAGCAGCAGGTTGAGCTTGGACCCCGGCGCGGCCGCCGCGACCGAGGCGACCACGCCGGCCAGCACCTCGGCCGGCGGCTCACCGGAGCGCAGCCGGTGCCGGACGAGCGCCCAGAGCAGCGCCGAGTCGGTCGGCGCGTCCAGCGTGAGCAGGTCGGTCACCGGCAGCTCGGCGGCCAGCCCCACCACCGAGGCGGGCCAACCGGTGACGACGCCGTTGTGGCTGAACAGCCAGTGCCCGTCGGTGAAGGGCGCGCTGGCGGTGGACACCACCGGCATGCCGACGGTCGCCGAGCGCACCGCGGCCAGCAGCGCGCCCGACTCGGTGACGGCCGCGACCTCGGCGAACGACTGGTCGGCCCACAGCGGGCGGTCGCCCCGGTAGCGCGCCGTACTCCCCGGTCTCGGGTACCAGCCGACGCCGAACCCGTCGGCGTTGACCGTGCCGCCGCCGCGCATGTCCCGGGGCGCGTAGGACTGCCGCAGCAGCCCGAACTCCGGCTCGAGCACGAGCGCGGCGAGCGGGCGGGCCGGGCCGAGGTAGGCCAGGTGACGGCACACCCCGCTACCCCACCCGCCCGTTGCGCAGCTCGGCCGGCGTGGCGTCGCGTGCGCAGCGGAAGCCGGTGAAGATCTGCCGGCGGATCGGGTGGTCCCAGTTGCGGAACGTGGCCCGCACGGCGGCCGGGTCGGTGCCGAACGAACCGCCGCGCAGCACCCGGTAGTCGCCGCCGAAGAACACCTCGGAGTACTCCGGGTACGGGAACATCTGGAACCCCGGGTACGGGTACCAGCCGGACGACGTCCACTCCCACACGTCGCCGACCAGCTGGTGCACGCCCAGCGCCGAGGCGCCCTTCGGGTACGCACCGACCGGCGCCGGCGACAGGTGCCGCTGGCCGAGGTTGGCGTGCTCCGGCGTCGGGTCCTCGTCGCCCCACGGGTAGCGGCGCGAGCGGCCGGAGGCCGGGTCCCACCGGGCGGCCTTCTCCCACTCCGCCTCGGTCGGCAGCCGCTTGCCGGCCCAGGCGGCGAAGGCGGCCGCCTCGTGGTAGCTGACGTGCACCACCGGCTCGTCCTCGCGGATCGGCTCGAGCACCCCGAACCGGCGCCGCCACCACCGCGCGTCGGCGTCCCGCTGCCAGAACCGCGGCGCGACCAGTTCGGCCTCCACCCGGTGCCGCCAGCCCTCGGCGGACCACCATCGTGACTCGGTGTAACCGCCGGCCTCGACGAACTCGGCGTACCGGCCGTTGGTGACCGGTGCGGCGTCGATCACGTAGCCGGGCACCTCGACCACATGTGCCGGCCGCTCGTTGTCCAGCGACCACGGCTCCGTCGAGGTGCCCATGGTGAACCCGCCGGCCGGCACCAGCACCTCGGCCGGCACCGGCGCACCCGCCGAGCGCGGCGGCGGCTCGGCGTGCAGCACCGGGGCGCCGGCGCGCAGCTGGTGCGTGGCCAGCATCGTCTCGTCGTGCTGCTGCTCGTGCTGCACGATCATGCCGAAGGCGAAGGCGTGCTCCTCCAGCCGGCGGCCGCGCAGCGGGCTGCGCTCCAGCGCGTCGAACGCCTTCTCGCGTACCTCGGCGACGTACGCCCTGGTCTCCGGCGGGGTGAGCAGCGGCAGCTCGACCCGGCTGGCCCTGGAGTGTTGGAAGGCGTCGTACAGCCCGTCGATCTCCGGGCGCAGGGGCTCACGGCCACCCACGTCCCGGACCAGCCAGAGCTCCTCCTGGCTGCCGATGTGGGCGAGGTCCCAGACCAGCGGCGACATCAGCGGCGAGTGCTGGCGGACCAGGTCGGCCTCGTCCACGGCGTCGGTGAGCCCGGTGCTGCGGGCGCGGCTCCTGGTCAGCTGGGCCACGACGTGTGCGCGGAGCTGCTCGGGAGTCAGCTCGGCGAGCGGGCTGGCGGGCTGGTCGGCCAGCGGGTCGGCACGGTGGTCGGCCAACTGGTCGGCGCGGTGGTCGACACGGTCCTGTTCGACGGTCACTGCAAGTCTCCCTTCGAGGCTGGGTCGGCCGGGACCTCGTCGTCGGCGGGACATCGCCCTCGGAGTACCCATTGCTGGCTGAACTGCTCGACCAGTTCGCGGACCTGGCCGGGCCCGACCAGGCCGGGCAGCGCGTCGGCGGCCAGGCCGAACACGGTTGTCGCCGCCTTGGCGATGGCCTTGTCGGCGAGCCCGAGTCGGGCCGCGTCGGCCCAGCGCCCGGCGACCGGCAGGCACGCCTCGGCGGCCGCGTCGGTGGTGGCCGGGCTGGCCATCAGCGCGGCGAGCACGGCGACCGGCACCACCCAGTTGTCACCGGCCTGCGCGTCGATGTAGCGCACCTCGACGTGGCCGTGCGGCCGGACCGGCGGAAACAGCGTCGACAGGTGCAGGTCCAGGTCCTCCGTGGTGGGCCGAGTCGGCGGGGCGGATGGTGCACCGGCCAGCCAGTCGGCGAAGCTGACCCCGGGCGGGGCCGCCCAGTTCTGGTCCGACCGGCGCACGCAGATCAGCCCGGCCTCCATGGCCCGCCGCGCGTAGCCGGCCGCCGGATCGGCGAGCGAGAGATCCGGCGGGGCGGTGCGCGGTGGGTCGAGCGCCAGCCAGACCGCCATCCGGGACGACTTCCAGCCGGTGCGCCGCCCGTGCAGCACCGGCGAGTTGGCGAACGCCGCCACCAGCACCGGGCCGAGCAGGTGCAGCGCCCGCCAGCGCGCCGGCAGGTCGGCCCGCTCGCCGATGTCCAGGCTGGGCTGTACGGCGGCCGTGGAGCACATCATGCTGCGCCCCTCGGTGCCCAACCGGTCGAACGCCGCCTCCATCGCCGCGTACCGGGGAACGGTGAGCACCCGGTGCGGCGGCAGTACGGGATCGGCGGCGAAGGGGTGGGGCCGCAGTGCCTGGCCGGCGAGCCGGCGGTGCAACTCTGCCGCGTCCGACTGGACGGCCGTGACCAGCGCGCCGAGGTCGGCGAACGGCTGGCTGGCGAGCTCTACCTGGCCACCGGGCTCGACAGTGACGTCTGAACCGAGGGGCAGCGGGAGCGCCGGGGAGAACGGATCGAGCGAGTGCGGGGTGTGTGGGCCGAGGGCGGCGGCGAGCACCGCGGCGTCGAGCGGACTGGGGGGCTCCGCCCGGCGGGCCAGCAACCACTCCAGCTCCACGCCGATCAGGCGCGGCGGACCGTGCTTGAAGCACACCGAGGCCACATACGCTTCGGCCTCCTCAGGGCTGCGCAGCACCTGCACAGCCCGCTCGTTCAGGGTCTCCCGGCCTTCTTCACACACCCGGGCGACCGCCTTGGGAGACACCACGAACCACCCCCGAAGAGTCGGACACCGGAAATCGACGCTACACAACGCCCCTGACAAAAGCAGGGCGTGTAAGCGGCCGGTAAGCCGTACATACGGCCTGCTTACGGCTACGCTGGGTACATGCCTCGCGTCAGCGCTGGCCACTTGGCCGCTCGCCGCGAGCAGATCCTGGACGGCGCCAGGGCCTGTTTCAGCAGGTACGGGTACGAGGGCGCCACCGTGCGACGCCTGGAGGAGGCCACCGGGCTGTCCCGGGGAGCGATCTTCCACCACTTCCGCGACAAGGACTCGCTGTTCCTGGAACTGGCCCACCAGGACGCCCGGCGGATGGCTGAGGTGGTCGCCGAACAGGGTCTGGTGCAGGTGATGCGCGACATACTCACCGACTCCGCGACCGGGGGCACCGGGATCAGCTGGCTCGGCACCCGGCTGGAGGTGTCCCGGCGGCTGCGCACCGACCCGCTCTTCCGGGCCGACTGGGAGCAGCACGCGCACGAGCTGACCAAGGCCATCGAGGGCCGGCTGGCCCGCCAGCGCGAGGCCGGCGTGGTCCGCCCCGACGTGCCCATCCCGGTGCTCACCCGCTACCTCGAGCTCGCGTTCGAGGGACTCGTCTCCCACCTGGCCATGGGACTGCCCGCCGACGACCTGCGCGCCGTCCTGGACGTCGTGGAGAGCAGCGTCCGCGTCCCCACCCCACCCACCCCCCCGAGTCGCTAGCTCCCGCGGCCCGAGTCGCCAGCGCCCTCCCGCGAGTCGGGGATTTTGTCAGGGCGAGTCGGGGAATTTGTCAGTCAGGCGGCGGACCCGACGGCATCGGCGCGGGCCTCTGGGCAGGTGGCGGCGGGGCAGGTGGCGGCGGACTCGACGGTGGTGGTGTCGATCAGCCGGCCGCCGAACTGACGGCGGTAGAGGTCGGCGTAGCGGCCCCCGGCGGCCAACAGCTCGTCGTGCGTGCCGCGCTCCACGATCCGCCCGTGCTCGACCACCGCGATCAGGTCGGCGTCCCGGACGGTGGACAGCCGGTGCGCGATGACCAACGCGGTCCGCCCCTGCAGCGCCTCGGCGAGCGCCTCCTGCACGGCCGCCTCGGACTCCGAGTCCAGGTGCGCGGTGGCCTCGTCGAGCACCACCACGGCCGGGCGGGCGAGCAGCAGCCGGGCGATGGTCAGCCGCTGCCGCTCACCGCCGGAGAGCCGGTAGCCGCGCTCCCCGACCAGGGTGTCCAGGCCGTCCGGCATCGAGTCGAGCAGCTCACCGAGCCGGGCCCGGCTCATCGCCTCGACCAGCTCGGCGTCGGCGGCCTCCGGGCGGGCGTACCGCAGGTTGGCCCGGATCGTGTCGTGGAACAGGTGCCCGTCCTGGGTCACCACCCCGACGGCGCCCCGGATCGCGTCGAAGCTGAGGTCGCGCACGTCCACCCCGGACAGCTCGACGGCGCCCGAGTCGACGTCGTAGAGCCGGGGCAGCAGGCTGGCCAGGGTGGACTTGCCGGCGCCCGAGGAGCCGACCAGCGCGACCAGCGAACCGGCCGGCACCTCCAGGTCGATCCCGTGCAGCACCCGCTCACCGCCGCGCTCGTCCAGCGTGACCACCTCCTCCAGCGAGGCCAGCGACACCTCGGCGGCCGACGGGTAGGCGAACCGCACGTCGCGCAGCCGCACCGAGACCGGCCCGTCCGGCAGCGCGCGGGCGGCCGGCTTCTCGGTGATCATCGGCCGCAGGTCGAGCACCTCGAAGACCCGCTCGAAGGACACCACCGCGCTCATCACGTTGACCCTGGCGTTGGACAGCTCCGCGAGCGGCCCGTACAGCCGGGACAGCAGCAGCGCCAAGCTGACGACCGTGCCCGGCGCGATCTTGCCGGTCACCGCCAGGTAGCCGCCGAGCCCGTAGACGAGGGCCTGGGCCAGCGCCGACAGCAGGCTGAGCGAGGTGGTGAAGACCCGGGACACCATCGCGGTGCGCACGCCGATGTCGCGCACCCTGGCGGCCTTCGCGCCGAACTCGTCGGCCTCCCGGTCCGGCCGGCCGAAGAGCTTCACCAGCGTGGCGCCCGGGGCGGAGAACCGCTCGGTCATCTGGCTGGTCATGCCGGCGTTCAGGTTCGCCGACTCGCGCCGCAGACCGGCGATCGTGCCGCCGATCCGCCGCGCCGGCAGCAGGAACAGCGGCACCAGCACCAGGGCGAGCACCGTGACCTGCCAGGCCAGGCCGATCATCACCGCCAGCACGAGCACCAGCTGGATCACGTTGGAGACCAGGCTGGCCAGCGTGTCGGTGAGCGCGGCCTGGGCACCGATCACGTCGTTGTCCAGGCGGCTGACCAGCGCCCCGGTCCGCGTGCGGGTGAAGAACGCGACCGGCATCCGCTGCACGTGCGAGAACACCGCGCGGCGCAGGTCCAGGATCAGCCCCTCGCCGATCCGCGCGGACAGCCACCGGGTGACCACCCCGATACCGGCGTCCAGCACGGCGAGCCCGGCGATCGCGGCGGCCAGCACGAGCACCGTGGCCAGCGCGTCCGGCAGCTTGGCCGCGGCAACGATCGTGTTCACCACCGCGCCGGCGAGCAGCGGCGTGGCCACCCCGATGACCGCCGAGACCACGGTGAACACCAGGAACACCAGCACCAGGCGGCGGTACCGGCTGGCGAACCGCCAGATCCGGGACAGCGTGCCCGGCGCGATCGACCGCTGTCCGACCTCCGCCCGCCGCGACGCCGCCCGCATCATCGACCACTCGCCAACGCCGTCCATCTGGCGCACCCGCTCTCTCGTCACCCGTACGGCCCGGTGGAACGCGGCGAGCGCCGCCCTACTTCCCGAACACCCGCACTGAGTGTGCAACCTCAACCATTGTAAAGGTCAAGGTCGGGCGTAGGCGTGCCGGAACTGCACGCTGATCCGAGGCCCGGACCGGCGCACCTTGGGCACCGAGTGCTGCCAGGTGCGCTGGCACGACCCGCCGAGCACCAGCAGGTCCCCCGGGCCGGGCAGCAGACCGAGGGAGTGGCCGCCACCCGTCGGGCGCAGCCGGAACGGCCGCACCGCGCCCAGCGACACCAGCGCCACGATCGCGGTCGGCAGATCTCGCGCCACCCGGTCGCCGTGCCAGGCGACGCTGTCCGACCCGTCGCGGTATAGGTTGACCCCGACCTGCGTGAACTCCTCCCCGTACCGGCCCGACAGCACCTCCGCCATCCGCGCCAGCACCGGCTCGTCGGGCGACGCCACCGGCAGGTCGGCCGGCCGTTCGCCGAGCACCCAGCGGTGCGTCAGCCTGGGCTCCGGCAGCACGCGCTCGTACATCCGCACCTCCCGGCCCCGCCACGGGGTGCCGGCGAGCAACCGCTCGAACAGCACGTCCGCGCCGCTCAGCCAGCCGGGCACCAGGTCGACCCACGCGCCGTCGGCCAACTCGTGCCGGCGACACCCGGCGAACCCGTCGTCGATCTCCGGCACACCGTCCCCGCCGCCGAACAGCGACGGCTGCCATCCCAGCTCACCGCTCACGCTCCGACCCTAACCCGACTCGAACATATATTCGAGTCCTTACGAACTGCCTAACTCTTACAAGCCGACTTGACACATTAGTCAACATGCGGCAACTTGTAACCATCACACGCCGAATGAGGAGTTAGATGCAGATGACCGCAGTGAGCTACCAGTCGGCCGAGGTCGACGGACTGAAGGTGTTCTACCGCTCGGCCGGACCGGCCGACGGGCCCGTGCTGTTGCTCCTGCACGGCTTCCCCAGCGCGGGTCACATGTTCCGGGACCTCATCCCCCAGCTGGCGGACGAGTACCGGATCATCGCCCCCGACCTGCCCGGATTCGGCCAGTCGGACATGCCCGGTCGCGACGCCTTCGACTACACCTTCGAGAACATCGCGCAGGTGATCGACCGGTTCACCGAGGTCATCGGGCTGGACCGGTACGCGGTCTACGTCTTCGACTACGGCGCACCCACCGGGTTCCGCCTGGCGACCCGCCACCCCGAGCGGATCACGGCGATCATCTCGCAGAACGGCAACGCCTACACCGAAGGGCTCAGTGACGGCTGGACGCCCATCCGCGCCTACTGGGAGGACCGCTCCCCGGCCAACCGGGAGGCGCTGCGCAGCTTCCTGGCCCCGGAGACCACCGTGTGGCAGTACACGTACGGCACGGCCGACCCCACCGCCGTCTCACCCGACGGCTACAGCCTGGACAACTTCTACCTGGCCCGGCCGGGAGCGGACGAGGTCCAGCTCGACCTGATGGGGAACTACCACACGAACGTCGAGCTCTACCCGACCTTCCAGGAGTACTTCCGCACGCACACCCCGCCGTTCCTGGCGGTCTGGGGCCGCAGCGACCCGTTCTTCCTGCCACCGGGTGCCGAGGCCTTCACGCGCGACAACCCCAACGCCGAGGTCCAGTTCTTCGACACCGGGCACTTCGCGCTGGAGACCCACGCCGAGGAGATCGCCGTCGCGATCCGGGCCTTCCTGGCGAAGCTCGATCTCGGAGCCAGCTGACCATGGGTGCCGCCGACGTCACGGTGGTACTGACCCATGGAGCGTGGGCGGACGGCTCCAGCTGGCACAAGGTGATCAGCGGACTGTGGTCGGCCGGAGTGCGGGCCGTCGCGGCGCAACTGCCTCTCACCACCCTGCACGACGACGTGGCCGCGCTGGATCGCACGCTCGAACGTGTCGGCGGTCCCGTCGTGCTCGTGGCGCACGCCTATGCCGGCGGCGTCATCGGGTCCACCCGCGCGGCCAATGTGCGGGCGCTGGTCTACGTGGCGGCGCTGGCCCCGGATGAAGGCGAGACCGTGGCCGACGTGTTCTACCGCGCGACGCCGCACGCGTCAGCACCGGCCCTGGCGCCCGACGCCCACGGTCTCATCTGGCTTCCCGGCGGGGCCTTTCCCTCGGCTTTCGCGCAGCGGGCGTCCGCCGAGGAGCTCGCCGTGCTCGAGGCGACGCAGCAGCCGATCTCACCGAGCTGCATCACCACCCCGGTCGGGCGCCCGCTCTGGAAGGACCGGCCCAGCTGGTTCCTGATCGCCGAGGAGGATCGCATGATTCCGGCGGAGACCCAGCGGTTCATGGCCGAACGAATGGGCGCCACGGTCCGGAGCCACGTGGTCGATCACATCCCGCTCGTGACCGCCCCGTCCCACGTCACCGATCTTCTCGTCGATGTGGTGGAGGACGCCAGGCGGAGCGTGGCCGGGACAGAGCGGGACTAACCGGTGCCGGCCACCAGGGAGCGGAGGCGGCGGACCTGGGCGGCGCGTTCGGCGGCCAGTGCGTCGGCCGGGTCGGCGCCGTCCGCGACGGCGGACAGCAGGGCCAGGGTCTCCGCCGTGGCGCCGGCCGGGGCGGCGGTGAGGCTGCCGACCAGCTCGTCGACAGCGGTGTCCAGCTCGGCGGCCGGCACGCTGCGCAGCGCCAGCCCGATGGAGACGGCCTCGTCGGCGCCGACCCGCCGCGCGCTGAGGCAGATCTCCACCGCGCGCGCGTAGCCCACCGCGTGCACCAGCGGGTACGTACCGCCGAGATCGGGCACCAGGCCCAGGGTCACCTCGGCCATGCAGAGCCGCGCGTCGTCGGCGACCAGCCGCAGGTCACAAGCCAGCGCCAGCTGGAAGCCGGCGCCGATCGCGTGCCCCTGCACGGCCGCCACGGTGACCCACCTCGGGTCGCGCAGCCAGCCGAAGCCGGCCTGGTAGCCGGCGATGTGTGCCTCGGCGGCCGACTCCGGCATGGCTGCCATGTCGGCCGGCCCCGGCACGCCGTCCAGCCCGGCTGGATCGAACATCCGTCGATCCAGCCCGGCCGAGAACGCCCGCCCCGCACCCCGCACGACCACCACGCGCACCTGGTCGTTCTCCGGGGTGCCCAGGTAGTCACCGACCGCGGCCAACGCCTGCCAGGTGTACGGCGTCTGTGCGTTCAGCGACTCGGGGCGGTTGAGCGTGACCGTTGCTCGGGGTGGGTCCACCGTGAGGGTCAACCCAGCCCGGTCCAGCAACTCGGACAGCGCTGTTGGGATCAGAGCGTTGTCCTACTTCTTCTTCGTCCGGGTTGCGCCGCCACGACCACGCAGCGTCACCCCGGTTTCCGAGAGGACCCGGTGCACGAAGCCGTACGAGCGACCCGTCTGTTCCGCGAGCGCCCGGATGCTGGCGCCCTTCTCGTACTTCTTCTTCAGATCGCTCGCTAACTTGTCCCGCTGGGTGCCAGTGATACGAGCACCCTTTTTCAGGTCGGCCACTCGGTCGGCCCTCCTTCGCCGGTTCGGGATCTCTCCGCCAGATCCCTTGGTGGCGACATGATGATCCACCGGACCCGATCAACGGAAGTAGATCGACATAGAGATCGGCGAACGGTTCGGCCAAATGGCTTTCGCGTCTGGGTGATCATTGATACGCGTTCGGGTGATCAGGCCAGAGAGACTAGTTCCAGGTAGTCGGCGGACCAGTGGTCCTCGGTCCCATCGGGCAGCACGATCACTCGCTCGGGGTGCAGCGCGTTGGCCGCCCCGGGGTCGTGGGTCACGAGCACCACGGCGCCCTCGTAGCGGCGCAGCGCGTCCAGCACCTGCTCGCGGCTGATCGGGTCCAGGTTGTTGGTCGGCTCGTCCAGCAGCAGCACGTTGGCCGCCGAGCTGACCAGCCCGGCCAGCGCCAACCTGGTCTTCTCCCCACCGGAGAGCGTGCCGGCGATCTGCTGCAGCTGGTCGCCCGAGAACAGGAACGCGCCGAGCAGGGTGCGCAGCCGCTGCTCCGGGGCGTCGGGGGCGGCGTGCCGGATGCAGTCCCACACCGTGGCGTCCAGGTCCAGCGTGTCGTGCTCCTGCGCGTAGTAGCCCAGCCGCAGGCCGTGCCCGGGGATCACCTCGCCGGTGTCCGGCTCCTCCTGCCCGGCCAGCAGCTTGAGCAGCGTCGTCTTACCGGCACCGTTGAGCCCGAGCACGACGACTCGGCTGCCGCGGTCGATCGCCAGGTCGACCCCGGCGAAGATCTCCAGCGAGCCGTACGACTTGGCGAGCCCCTCGGCGGTCAGTGGGGTACGCCCGCACGGCGCCGGCTCCGGGAACCTGATCTTGGCGACCTTGTCGTTCTGCCGCACCTCGTCGAGCCCGGCGAGCAGGGTGTCGGCCCGGCGGGCCATGTTCTTGGCGGCCACCGCCTTGGTCGCCTTGGCGCCCATCTTGGCGGCCTGCAGGTGCAGCGCGGCGGCCTTCTTCTCCGCGTTGGCGCGCTCCCGGCGGCGGCGCTTCTCGTCGGTGGCGCGCGCCTCGAGGTACCGCGCCCAGGACAGGTTGTAGCTGTCGATCTCGCCGCGGATGGCGTCCAGGTACCAGACCTTGTTGACCACGTCGCCGAGCAGCTCGGTGTCGTGGCTGATCACGACCAGGCCGCCCTCGTGGCGCTGCAGGAACGAGCGCAGCCAGGTGATCGAGTCGGCGTCCAGGTGGTTGGTCGGCTCGTCGAGCAGCAGCGTGGTGGCCGAGCGGCCGCCGGCGCCGGCGTCACTCGCCGCGTACAGGATGCGGGCCAGCTCGACCCGGCGGCGCTGGCCGCCGGAGAGCGTGTCCAGGGTCTGCTCGAGCACCCGGTCCGGCAGGCCGAGGTGCGCGCAGATCCGGGCCGCCTCGCTCTCCGCCGCGTAGCCGCCGAGCGCGGAGAACCGCTCCTCGATCCGGCCGTACTCGCGCACCGCGCGCTCCCGCGCGGCGTCGTCCACCAGCTCGGCCATCGCCGACTGCGCCTTCTCCATCTCGCGCAGCAGCACGTCGAGGCCGCGCGCGGAGAGCACCCGGTCCTTGGCGGTCACCGACAGGTCACCCTCACGGGGGTCCTGCGGCAGGTAGCCGACCTGGCTGGTGGCCGTGACGGCACCGCCGTAGGGCTGGGCCGACCCGGCCAGCACACGCATGCTCGTGGTCTTGCCGGCGCCGTTGCGGCCGACGAGGCCGATCCGGTCGCCGGGGGCGACCCGCAGGTTCGCGCCGGCCACCAGGGTGCGCGCGCCGGCGCGCAGCTCGAGATCCGTCGCGGTGATCACGACAGGCCCACAGGGCTCAGCGGGGCGACTGGGCGGGACAGGAACACGGGAAGAACTCCAAACGGGCGACGGACAGGGCTGTCTGGCCCGCCAGCCGTGGCTGGTGGGCATCCAGGCGGCTTAGCTCGTCCGGACCACACATCCAGTGTAAAGGAAGCGGTTGCTCCGATTAGGGTCGACGTCCATGACCGCTGTCACCCCAGACCTGTCCGACCTGTCCGGCCGTACCGCCGTCGTCACCGGCGGTAGCCGGGGCATCGGCTACGCCATCGCCGCCGAGCTGCTCTCCCGGGGCGCCTCGGTGACGATCACCGCCCGCAAGCCGGATGAGCTCGCGGCCGCCGCCGAGAAGCTCGCGGCCGACGTGCCGGACGGCGCGAAGCGGGTGCTCGCGCTGCCCGGCAACGCCGGCGACGCGGCCTCCCGGGCCGAGACGGTGGCGACCACCGTGGAGCGGTTCGGCTCGCTGGACATCCTGATCAACAACGCCGGGGTGAACCCGGTGTACGGCTTCCTGATGGACGCCGACCTCGACGGCGTGCGCAAGGTCTTCGACATCAACGTGGTGGCCGGCCTCGGTTACCTGCAGGAGGCCTACCGGGCGTGGATGGGCGAGCACGGCGGCGCGGTGGTGAACCTCGCCTCGACGGCCGGCTACCGCTCGACCGGGGTGATCGCGGCCTACGGGGCGGCCAAGGCGGCGCTGATCCGGCTGACCGAGGAGCTGGCCTGGCAGCTCGGGCCGTCGATCCGGGTCAACGCGGTGGCGCCGGCGGTGGTCAAGACGAAGTTCGCCACCGCGCTCTACACCGGCCGTGAGGAGCAGGTGGCCAACGCCTACCCGATGAAGCGCCTCGGCAACCCGGAGGACGTCGCGCAGCTGGTCGGCTTCCTGGTCTCCGACGCGGCCTCCTGGATCACCGGTGAGACGGTCCGGGTGGACGGCGGCATCCTGTCCACCGGCAGCCTGGGCTGAGCCACCACCGCGACCGTGCTGGACGTGCTGGTGGTCGGCGCCGGGCCGGGCGGGCGGGCGGTGGCCGCCGCCTGCGGTGAGCGCGGCCTGCGCACCCGCCTGCTGGACCCGGCGCCAGGGCGGCCGTGGCGGGCCAGCTACGGCGCCTGGCGCGACGAGCTGCCCGCCGGCCTGCCCGGCTCGGTGCTCGCCGCCACGGTGCGCGGCCGGGCGATCGCGGTCACCGAGCACACCCTGGACCGCGACTACGCCGTGTTCGACGTACCCGCCCTGCGCGCGCACCTCGACCAGCGGCTGGCCGACGCCGGCGTGACCGTCGAGCGGGGCCGGGCCGAGCCGGGCGCGCTCCCCCCGGCCGGGCTGGTGATCGACGCGGGCGGCGCAGCCCAGCCCTTGTCGAGCCGGACCCTGGCTGCCAGGCCCCCGGCCGAGCAGTCCCCGACCAGGCAGCCCCCGACCGGGCGGCGTCGGATCCGGGTGGCGGCCGAGCAGACCGCCGTCGGGGTGATCGTGCCGGCGGAGCTGGCCGCGCCCCTGCTGTCCCCTGGCGAGGCGCTGTTCATGGACTGGCGGCAGACCGGTGGCCCCGGCAACTGGCCGACGTTCCTGTACGCGATCCCACTCGCCGGTGACCGCGTGCTGCTGGAGGAAACCTCGCTGGCCCGCCGCCCGGGGCTGGACCTCGACACCCTGGCCGCCCGGCTGCGGGCCAGGCTCGCCGCGCACCGGATCCGGCCGCCGGCCGACGCCCCCCGCGAGGTGGTGCGCTTCCCGCTGGACCTGCCCCGGCACCGGGGCGGCGGGGCGCTCGGCTTCGGCGCGGCCGCCCCGCTCACCCACCCCGCCACCGGGTACCAGCTGGCCGAGGCGTTGCGGCTGGCGCCGGAGGTGGCCGCCGCGGCGGCGGGCGCGCTCGGTGGCGGGCCCGGCGCAGCGCTCACCGCGACCGGGGCGGTGCTGTGGCCGGCGTCGGCGCGGGCCGTGCACCTGGTCCGGCGGCGCGGCCTGGAGAGCCTGCTCCGGCTGCCGCCCGCCCGGCTGCCGGAGTTCTTCGAGGGTTTCTTCCGGCTTCCCGAGCCGAGTCGGCGGGCCTATCTCAGCGGGCGGGCCGATTTGAAGGGGACCGCGGCGGCCATGGCCGGTATGTTCGGCACAACCGGCTGGCCGGTCCGGCTTCGCCTGATTGGGTCTTCATTGCTGGTCAGCGCTGGTCCCGAGTCCACCACATGGAGCAACGTAGAGTAGTTTCTGGGCCCAATAGTCGGCACTAGAAGGAGGCTCCACCGATGGGCTCCTACCAGAAAATCATCGTGGGCACCGATGGCTCCACCACCTCGTTGCTCGCGGTCGACCGCGCCGGCGCGATCGCCGGCGACAGCAGCGCCGAGCTGATCATCGTCTGTGCCTACGAGCCGGCCGGCCGCGACGAGGTCCGGGCCGCCTCGGACGCCCTCAAGGAAGACGCCTACCAGGTCGTGGGCTCCGCGCCCGCCGAGAGCGTGCTGCGCGACGCCGCCGACCGGGCCCGCTCCGGTGGGGCCAGCAAGGTCGAGACGCTCGCCGTGCAGGGCAGCCCGGTCGAAGCGCTCGGCCAGGCGGTGGAGGACCGCAACGCTGACCTGCTGGTCGTCGGCAGCCTCGGACTGAACACGCTGAGTGGTCGAATCCTGGGGTCGGTCCCGCAGAGCGTGGCCCGTCGCTCCGGCGTAGATGTGCTCATCGTGCATACGGCGTGACCGACCCCGCTCCCGCGCGGGAGCGGGTCTGGCTGGGCAGGTTCGCCCGGCTCTTCGACCTCGGCGCCACCGCCGAGCAGGAGGGCGGCGAGGACGTCCAGTACCGCCGCGTCGAGGAGCTCATCATGGGCGGGCCTCGGCGGTACACCAGGAACCAGCTGCTCGAGGAGAGCGGCATGGATCCCGAGATGATGGTGCAGCTGTGGCGCTCGCTCGGCTTCGCCGAGGTGCCGGACGACGAGGTCGTCTTCACCGAGGGCGACCGGGCGGCGCTGCGCCAGCTGGAGACCCTGCGCGTGGCGGGTCTGATCCCGGCCGAGGTCGAGAACGCGGTGGCCCGCTCGGTCGGGCAGGCGATGGCCGGCCTCGCCGACTGGCAGATCGAGATGCTGTACCAGCTGGTCGACTACGGCCACCGCGGCGTGGACGAGGGCGAGATGCTGGACCTCGCCGAGCGGGTCATCCCGCTGTTCGAACAGATGCAGGGCTACGTGTGGCGGCGGCACCTGGCCGCGGCGGCCGGCCGGCTGCTGGCCGTGATGCCCGGTGAGTCGAAGACCCGCACGCTGACTGTGGGCTTCGCCGATCTGGTCGGCTTCACCAGGGCCACCCGGCGGCTCAGCCCGGCGGAGCTGACCACGCTGATCGGGGACTTCCAGGGCATCGCCGCGCAGGTCGTGGCGGCCTGCCGGGGCCGGGTGGTCAAGACGGTCGGGGACGAGGTGCTCTTCGTCGCCGACACCCCGGAGGACGGCGTCGAGATCGCTCTACAGCTGGCCGACCAGCTGGCCGAGACGCCGGCCCTGCCCCAGCTGCACATCGGGCTGGCGGTCGGCGAGGTGGTGGCCCGGTTCGGCGATGTCTTCGGCGAGGCCGTCAACATCGCCGCCCGGCTGACCACACACGCGCGGCCAGGTCGGATCCTGGTGGATCGCAACCTGGCCGCGGCACTCGAGCACGACTCCCGCTTCCAGCTGCGGACGCGCCGGCCTCTGGCGGTACGGGGCTACCGACACCTCCAACAGTGGGAACTGACCCGTGCGGACTCCGAACCTGACGACGCCTAGGCGACCGTCGGTTCCTGGTACTGCTGCTTGATCTTCGCCGGCCGGCCTCGACCCCGCTTGAACGGGATCACCCGCCCCCGCTCGAAGATCTCGCCACCCCAGACGCCCCACGGCTCACGCCGGTTCAGGGCTCCGGCAAGGCACTGCCGGCGGATCGGACACTCGTGGCACAACGCCTGAGCCCGGCCCAGCTGTTCGGGGTGTTCGGCGAACCAGAGGTCCGCCTCTTCGGTACGACAAGGCAGCCCTACCTCGGCGCCCGGTGTGGCCGCGAGCAGCCCACCAAGATCCGGAGCCAGGGTGTACTGCGAGCTGCCCGCACTGATGGTCCCGCCGTCAAGCGGAATCTTCGCGACGAACATTGGTGTTACCCCCTCTATCACTGAGCGACACTGTCGCTCAGTGATTCAGCCTGCCGGGTGGCGGCTGCGGAGGCGTCCCTCTGACGGACCGATCCATCTCCTCCTTAAGGTGGATAACACGCCAACCTCAAGAACGAGAGGGACAGGTGACCTGCGGAAACCCAGATCGGCCGCAGGCGGCGCACGGACGGCGCAACAGAGGATGCTACATAAGTAGTACCCCGAACGACTGCGAACGCTACCAGCGTAGGACGCCACGCCCTAGCGTTAATTGCTACAGGCTCGTGACCGCATCCAGATCGAGCTCAGATTTAGGGCGCGATCGGCCGAGGAGTCGGTCTCGAGACCGACCCTGGGCCAGACCGTGATCAGCTGTCGGTCAGACGGTGAAACCGAGCGCCCGGAGCTGCTCCCGGCCGTCCTCGGTAATCTTGTCGGGGCCCCACGGCGGCATCCAGACCCAGTTGATCTTGACGTCGTCGACCAGGCCGGTACCGGCTGAGCCGACCAGCGCCGAGCGCGTCTGGTCCTCGATGACGTCGGTCAGCGGGCAGGCCGCCGAGGTCAGCGTCATGTCGACCAGGGCGACCCGGTTGTCGTCCACCCGGATGTCGTAGACCAGGCCGAGGTCGACCACGTTGATGCCCAGCTCGGGGTCGACGACGTCGCGCATGGCCTCCTCGAGGTCGTCCAGGCTCGGCGTCGCGGCGCTCGATGCGGCGGGCGGCTCGGGCATGCCGGCGGCCCCCCGCACGACCTCGGTGTCCTCGGTGGCGGTGGTTGTGTCGGTCTGTGGCTCTGTCACTGCTTCGCTCCGTTCACTCCCGGTGCGGTACCGGATCCATCGGTGCCCCGGACCACCGCGTCCTTGAACGCCATCCAGCCGAGCAGCGCGCACTTGACCCTGGCCGGGTACTTGGCGACGCCGGCGAAGGCCACCCCGTCACCGAGCACGTCCTCGTCCGGCTCGACCGTCCCCCGACCCTGCACCATCTGCTGGAACGCGTCCAGGGTGCGCAGGGATTCCTCGACGCTGCGCCCGACCACCAGGTCGGTCAGCACCGAGGCGGCGGCCTGGCTGATCGAGCAGCCCAGCGCGTCGTAGGACACGTCGGCCACCACGTCGGCACCGGTGGAGTCCTTCTTCAGCGCCACCCGCAGCCGGACCTCGTCCCCACAGGTGGGGTTGATCTGGAACGACTCGGCGTCGAACGGCTCGCGCAGCCCCGCGCCGTGCGGGTTGCGGTAGTGGTCCAGGATGATCTCCTGGTACATCTGGTTGAGCTGCATGTCAGGCAACCCCAAAGAACTTCTGGGCGGCTCGCACACCCTGGACCAGGGCGTCGACCTCCTCCACCGTGTTGTACACCGCGAAGCTGGCCCGTGCCGTGGCGGCCACCCCGAAGCGGCGGTGCAGCGGCCATGCGCAGTGGTGGCCGACCCGGATGGCGACACCCTGGTCGTCCAGCACCTGGCCGACGTCGTGCGCGTGCACCCCGTCGACCACGAAGGACACCGCGCCGCCCCGGTCCCGCAGGTCGGTGGGGCCGACGATGCGCACCCCGTCGACCTCGGCGAGCCCGGCCAGCGCGGCGGCGATGAGCTCCCGCTCGTGCTCCGCGACGACGTCCATGCCGATCGCGCTGAGGTAGTCGACCGCGGCGGCCAGCCCGACGGCCTGCGAGGTCATCGGCACCCCGGCCTCGAACCGCTGCGGCGGCGGCGCATAGCTCGAGCCCTCCATCCGGACCAGCTCGATCATCGAGCCACCGGTCAGGAACGGCGGCATCGCGGCCAGCAGCTCCTCCCGGCCGTAGAGCACGCCGACCCCGGACGGCCCGAGCATCTTGTGCCCGGAGAACACCGCGAAGTCCACGCCGAGCTCGGTGAGGTTCACCGGCCCGTGCGGCACCGACTGGCAGCTGTCCAGCACGACCAGGGCACCCACCGCGCGGGCCCTGGCGACCAGCTCGGCCACCGGGTTCACCGTGCCCAGCACGTTGGACTGGTGCGCGAAGGCGACCAGCTTGGTGCGCTCGTTGATGGGGTCGGAGTCCAGGTCCAGCCGGCCGGCGGTGTCACCCTCGGCGGCGACGGAGAACCAGCGCAGCGTGGCCCCGGTGCGGCGGCACAGCTCCTGCCAGGGCACCAGGTTCGCGTGGTGCTCCATCTCGGTGACCACGATCTCGTCACCGGGACCGAGCGCGAACCGGGCCTCCGGCGTGCCGGGGCCGTAGCCGATGCTGGCGTTGCTCATCGCGTAGGCGACCAGGTTGACGCCCTCGGTGGCGTTCTTGACGAACACCACCTCGCCGGGCTCGGCGCCGACGAAGCCGGCGATCCGGGCCCTGGCGGACTCGTAGGCGTCGGTCGCCTCCTCGGCCAGCTGGTGGGCACCCCGGTGCACCGCGGCGTTGTGCTGCTCCAGGAACGCCCGTTCGGCGTCCATCACCTGGCGGGGACGCTGCGAGGTGGCCCCGGAGTCCAGGTACACCAGCGGCCGGTCCTCGCGCACGGTGCGGGACAGGATCGGGAAGTCGGCCCGCAGCTTGCCGACATCAAGCTCGGTCACGTGCGTTGCCCCCCTACTGAGCGGCGGTGGCAGACCCGCTGGTGAAGCGCACGTAGCCGTGGGCCTCCAGCTCGTCGGCCAGCTCGGCACCACCGGAGGCGACCACCTTGCCGCCGGCGAACACGTGCACCACGTCCGGGGTGATGTGCTTCAGGATCCGCGTGTAGTGCGTGATCAGCAGCACCCCGACGTCGCCGTCGGCCTTGTACCGGTTGACGCCCTCGGACACCACGCGCAGCGCGTCCACGTCGAGGCCGGAGTCGGTCTCGTCGAGCACCGCGAACTTGGGCTTGAGCAGCGACAGCTGCAGCACCTCGTGGCGCTTCTTCTCGCCGCCGGAGAAGCCCTCGTTGACGCTGCGCTCCGCGAACGCCGAGTCGATCTCGAGGTCGGTCATCGCGGCCTTGACCTCTTTGACCCAGTGGCGCAGCTTGGGGGCCTCGCCGCGCACCGCGGTGGCCGCGCTGCGCAGGAAGTTCGACATCGAGACGCCGGGCACCTCGACCGGGTACTGCATGGCCAGGAACAGCCCGGCCCTGGCGCGCTCGTCGACGCTCAGTGCTAGCAGGTCGACGCCGTCCAGCAGCACCTCGCCGGAGGTGACCTCGTACTTGGGGTGACCCGCGATCGCGTACGCGAGGGTCGACTTGCCGGACCCGTTCGGACCCATGATCGCGTGCGTCTCGCCGGACCGGACGGTCAGGTCGACGCCGCGCAGGATCTCCTTCGACTCCGAGTCGGTCCCCGCTCGCACATCGACGTGCAGGTCCTTGATCTCCAGGGTGGACATGTGTGCTCGTGCTCCAGATCGTGTGGTGGGAAGGCCGAACAGTCGCGGGCTAGTGCTCGATGAGGGCGAGCTCGTGCTCGACGGCCGCCTCCAGCCGCTCGCGGACAGCCGGTACGGAGATCTTGTTGATGATCTCGTTGAAGAAGCCGCGCACCACCAGCCGGCGGGCGATCGACTCCGGAATGCCCCGGGACCGCAGGTAGAACAGCTGCTCGTCGTCGAACCGACCGGTCGCGCTGGCGTGCCCGGCGCCCGCGATCTCGCCGGTCTCGATCTCCAGGTTCGGCACCGAGTCGGCCCGGGCCCCCTGCGTGAGCAACAGGTTGCGGTTCAGCTCGAAGGTCTCGGTGCCCTCGGCGGCGGCGCGGATCAGCACGTCGCCGATCCACACCGTGTGCGCGTCGGCGCCCTGCAGCGCGGACTTGTAGACCACGTTGGACTTGCAGTGCGGCATCGCGTGGTCGACCAGCAGCCGGTGCTCCAGGTGCTGACCGGCGTCGGCGAAGCTCAGCCCGGCCAGCTCGGCGTCGCCACCGGGGCCGGCGTAGCGCACCACCGGGCTGATCCGAACCAGGTCACCGCCCAGGGTCACCGTGGTGGCCCGCAGCGTGGCGTCCCGGCCGACCAGGATGTGCTGGGCGCCGACGTGCACGCCGTCGGCCGTCCAGTCGTCGATCACGATGAGGGTCAGCTGGGCGCCGTCGCCGAGTACCACCTCGACGTTGTCGGCCAGCGTGCCGGAACCCGTGTAGTCGAGGACCACCACGGCCTCGGCATGGGTGTTGGCGCGCAGCTGCAGGTGGGCCAGCGCGGTGCGCCCGACCCCGGGGCCGGTGACCGTCACGGTGACCGGCTCGACCTGCCCGTCCAGCGTGACCACGGTCGCCGACGGGGACCGGGACCAGGCCAGCGCGGCCACCCGGTCGGCCGGGGCGCCCGCCTCGCCGATCCTCGGGTCGGCCGCCGGGTCGGCGGCGGCGACCGTCTCCACGGTCACCCCGCCCGGCGGAGCCGACACGTCGATCCGCGCCTCGCCGTCGATGCTCGCCGAGACCTCGTCGATCGGGCCGGCGAGCCCGCGCAGCCGGCGCATCGGCGTGAACCGCCAGTTCTCCTCGCGGCCGCTCGGCACCTCGAACGCCGCCACGTCGTACGAGGTGAACCGCTCCCCCGCCGACGCGGCGGGTACCACTCCGGAGCCCTTCTTGGCCCCGGCCAGCTCAGGAGCCAGACCACTGACTTCTGTGGTCATCCGACAGAACCCTCCATCTGCAGTTCGATCAGCCGGTTCAGCTCCAGCGCGTACTCCATCGGCAGCTCGCGGGCGATCGGCTCGACGAAGCCCCGGACCACCATGGCCATCGCCTCGTCCTCGGTCAGGCCCCGGCTCATCAGGTAGAAGAGCTGGTCCTCGCTGACCTTGGACACGGTGGCCTCGTGGCCCATCGTGACGTCGTCGGTGCGGATGTCCACATACGGGTAGGTGTCACTGCGACTGATCGTGTCGACCAGCAGCGCGTCGCATTTGACGGTGCTGCGGCTGTTGTGTGCTCTGGGATTGATCCGCACCAGACCCCGGTACGACGTACGTCCGCCGCCCCTGGCCACGGACTTGGAAATGATCGTGGAGCTGGTGTTCGGCGCCAGGTGGGTCATCTTGGCGCCGGCGTCCTGGTGCTGGCCCTCGCCCGCGAAGGCGATGGAGAGCACCTCGCCCTTGGCGTACTCGCCCATCAGCATGACGGCCGGGTACTTCATGGTCACCTTGGAGCCGATGTTGCCGTCGACCCACTCCATGGTGGCGCCGGCCTCACACTTCGCCCGCTTGGTGACCAGGTTGTAGACGTTGTTCGACCAGTTCTGGATCGTCGTGTAGCGGCACCGGCCGCCCTTCTTCACGATGATCTCCACGACCGCGCTGTGCAGCGAGTCCGACGAGTAGATCGGCGCCGTACAGCCCTCGACGTAGTGCACGTAGGCACCCTCGTCGACGATGATCAGCGTGCGCTCGAACTGGCCCATGTTCTCGGTGTTGATCCGGAAGTAGGCCTGCAGCGGGATGTCCACGTGCACGCCCGGCGGCACGTAGATGAAGGACCCGCCGGACCAGACCGCGCCGTTCAGCGCGGAGAACTTGTTGTCGCCGTGCGGGATGACCGAGCCGTAGTACTCCCGGAACAGCTCCGGCTGCTCGCGCAGCGCGGTGTCGGTGTCCAGGAAGAGGACGCCCTGCGCCTCCAGGTCCTCACGGATCGCGTGGTAGACGACCTCGGACTCGTACTGCGCCGCGACACCGGAGACCAGCCGGGCCTTCTCCGCCTCCGGGATGCCCAGCTTGTCGTAGGTGTTCTTGATGTCCGCCGGCAGGTCGTCCCAGGTGGCGGCCTGCTTCTCGGTGGACCGCACGAAGTACTTGATGTTGTCGAAGTCGATGCCCGACAGGTCGGCACCCCAGCGCGGCATGGGCTTGCGCTCGAACAGCGACAGGCCCTTCAGCCGGCTCGCCAGCATCCACTCCGGCTCGCTCTTCAAGGCCGAGATGTTCGCGACCACGTCGGCGGAGAGACCCCGTCGGGCATTGGTGCCGGCGGCGTCGGAGTCGGCCCAGCCGAAGGCATAGTTGCCCAGCGAGGCGATCGTCTCCGACTGGGTCAGAGGAGCCTGTTGGGTCTCCGCGGTCCGCTCAGGAGCGGTAGTCATACGCGCTGCCTCCCTTTCGGGATGGTTGTGGTGGTTGCGTTGCTGGGTGGTGCGACCCGCTCGGCACGCGGTTGGTCGCCGCGATCGGGAATGCCGAGAGGAACATGTGTGGTGCACGCGGCGTCGCCTCGCGCAATGGTGGCCAACCGCTGTACGTGCGTGCCGAGCAGCTCGGCGAACACGTGCGTCTCCGCCTCGCACAGCTCGGGGAACTGCGCCGCGACGTGGGCCACCGGGCAGTGATGTTGGCAGAGCTGCTCACCGTTACCGGTCCGGCGCGCCGCCGCCGCGTAGCCCTGCACGGTCAGCGCCTCGGCCAGCGCGCTGGCCCGGTCGGCCACCGTCTCGCCCTCGGCGATGCCGGCCCGGTGCCGCTCGACCAGCTCGGTGGCGCGGCGCTCCGCGAACGTGCGCACCGCGTCCGGCCCACCGGTCTCGGCCAGGTAGCGCAGCGCGGCGACCGCCAGGTCGTCGTAACCGTGCCCGAACCGGACCCGGCCCGCCTCGGTCAGCAGGTACAGCCGCGCCGGCCGGCCCCGGGCCCGGCGGCCCCGGCGGGGCGCCTCCCGGGTGGTCGCCTCGCCGTCCGCGAGCAGTGCGTCGAGGTGGCGTCGCACGGCCGGGCCGCTCAGCTCCAGCGCGGCGGCCACCACGGCCGCCGAGACCGGGCCGTGCTCCATCAGCAGGCGGGCCACCGCGACCCGGGTACCACCGTCGGAGACCGTGGCGCGCGGGCCGACTTCGGCCTTCGTGGCGCGCCCGGCCTCGACCGGCGCCGGCCCTTCGACCGTCACCGGGGTGGTCCCGGTTGTTTTCACAACACCAGTGTTGCCTATTTAAGGTCGGACGTCCAAACCGGCCACACCGAGGTGACCCGGCTCACCCCGAACCCTCACCCGGAGCTGACCACCTATCACCCTGCGTACCGACGGGTACCCGGTGACCCGCCTCGCCCGGCCGGCCCGACCCGATCAGGGTGCGCACCGGGCCCTGCCATACGCTTTCTTGCCATGGCGGCGCCCGACCTGAGCACTCCCCAGGACGCTGGGCCGTCCCCTGCTGGCGGCACGGGCCCCGCCGGCCCGGCCACCCGATCGGCCGAGTCGGCCGGCGGCGCGCAGCCCGACCCGACCCCGGACACCTCGGTCGAGACTGCCACCGGCGGCACCGCCTCCACCACATCCAACACCTCCCCCACCTCCGGACCGGCGCCCGACCAGGCGGCCGACGGGCCCGCCGGCTCGGTGTCGGAGACCGGGTCGGACGGGACCGGGCCGACCGGCACGCCGCGCAACCACCCCAGCGCGAGCACGGTCCGCCGGTTCGGCATGACCGGCGCGCTGCTGATGGCCATCGGCGCGCTCGGGGCCGGCGCGCTGCCGGTGCCCAACCCGCTGTTCGGCACCCGCCTGCTGGGGCTGCCCTCGCGCAACGCCACGGTGTCCATCGCGATCACCTACGCCGGCATGGCCATGGTCGTGCTGGGCTGGCTGTGGCTGGGCCGGATGCTCAAGCGGGACCAGAACGGCGGCATCCCGCTGGCCAAGGGCTTCATCACCCGCACGATGACGCTCTGGGCACTGCCGCTGTTCGTCGCGCCGCCGCTGTTCAGCAAGGACGTCTACAGCTACCTGGCGCAGAGCGCGATCGCGGCCCGGGGGATGGACCCGTACGTGCTCGGCCCCGCCGACGCGCTCGGCATCGACGACCCGCTGACCCGCAGCATCCCCACCGTCTGGCGGCCCACCCCGGCGCCCTACGGCCCGCTCTTCCTCTGGCTCGGCAAGTGGATCACCGCGCTGACCGGCAACGACGTGGTGCTCGGCATCTTCGCGCACCGGCTGCTGGCGCTCGGCGGGCTGGGGCTGATCGTCTGGGCGCTGCCCCGGCTGGCCAAGCGGCTCGACCTGGACCCGCGCTCCGCGCTGTGGCTCGGCGTCGGCAACCCGCTGGTGCTGTTCCACCTGTTCAGCGGCGTGCACAACGAGGCGCTGATGCTCGGGCTGATGCTGGCCGGGCTGGAGGTGGGGCTGGCCAGATCCTGGCTGCTCGGCACGGTGATCATCACGCTCGGCGCGGACATCAAGATCCCGGCCGCGCTGGCGCTGGGCTTCCTCGGTATGTGGGTGGCCCGGCAGCGCGGTGGGCGGCCGCTCGAGGTGGTCAAGGTCGGGGCCGCGATGGCGGTCGTGTTCGGGGCGGTGATGGGGGCGGTCGCCTGGGGTACCGGCCTCGGTTTCGGCTGGATCAACACCCTGGACATCCCCACCCTGATCCGCAGCTGGGTGTCGGTGAGCACCGACCTCGGCGTGGTCGGCGGTCAGCTCGGCGTGCTGGCCGGGCTCGGCGACCACACCACCCAGGTGCTCACGCTGACCCGCGCGCTCGGTGGGCTGGTCTCCGCCGCGATCTGCGTCTGGCTGCTGTTCGGCACGCTGCGGGGCCGGATCGACCCGGTCACCGGGCTGGGCTGCGGGCTCGGCGCCGTTGTGCTGCTCAGCCCGACCGTGCACCCCTGGTACCTGCTCTGGGCCGCGATCCCGCTCGCCGCGTCCACCGCCCGGATCCGGTACCGCAGGCTCTCGGTGGCCGGGTCGGCGATCGTGGCGCTGCTCGTGCCACCCACCGGGGCCGACTTCTCCTTCCGGCCCTACCAGCTGCCGATGGCCATCGTCGCCGGCGCGGTGATCCTCTTCGTGCCGCTGTGGCTCGTGCGGCACCGGATCCCGCGATAGCCCGTAACGCGGGTGTGTCCAGGCTCCCGCTCAGGGCCGGCCGGAGCGCTGTTCGACGACACGTAGAATCAGACCTGTGAGACCCTCCCCCACCACGCCTTCGCTGGACACCGCGCTCTCGGTGCGGGGTCTCGTCAAGCGCTACGGCGGGGTCGCGGCGGTGGACGGGATCGACCTGGTGCTGCCGGCGGCCTCGGTACTCACGCTGCTCGGCCCCAACGGCGCCGGCAAGACGACGACGGTGGAGATCTGCGAGGGCTTCCGCCGCCCGGACGGCGGCGAGGTCCGGGTGCTCGGGCTCGACCCGGTCCGCGACGGTGACCGGCTGCGGGCCCGGATCGGCGTGATGCCCCAGGGCGGCGGCGCCTACCCCGGTGTGCGGGCCGGCGAGATGCTCCGGGTCATCGCGGCCTGCTCGGCCCACCCGCTGCCGGTCGACTGGCTGCTCGACGTGCTCGGCCTCACCTCCTCCGCGCGCACCCCGTTCAAGCGACTCTCCGGCGGCCAACAGCAGCGGCTCGCGCTGGCCTGCGCGGTCGTCGGGCGGCCCGAGCTGGTCTTCCTGGACGAGCCGACCGCCGGGATGGACCCGCAGAGCCGGCACCTGGTCTGGGAGCTGATCGGGGCGCTGCGCCGGGACGGGGTCTCGGTGCTGCTCACCACCCACCTGATGGACGAGGCCGAGGCGCTCGCCGACCAGGTCGTGATCATCGACAACGGCAAGGTCGTCGCCCAGGGCACCCCCACCTCGCTGACCGCGCGCAGCGGCGAGCAGCAGCTGCGGTTCCGGGCCCGCCCCGGCATGAACCTCACCGCGCTGGCCGAGGCGCTGCCGTCCGGCTACCGCACCGAGGAGCCGATCGCCGGCAGCTACCTGGTGTGCGGCCAGATGAACCCGAACGTGCTGTCCACGGTGACCACCTGGTGCGCCGACCAGGGCGTGCTCGCCGACGAGGTGCGGGTGGCCCGGCGCAGCCTCGAGGACGTATTCCTGGACCTGACCGGGCGGGAGCTGCGCTCATGACGTCGTCGGTGGAGCCCCGGTTCCCGGCCGGCACCTTCCTGCCCGCCCCCGGGCGCGGCCGGCTGGGTCGGATGCTCGTCACGCAGGCCGGCGTCGAGGCGCGGCTGGCGTTCCGCAACGGCGAGCAGGTGATGCTCACGCTGCTCATCCCGCTGGCGCTGCTGGTCGGGTTGACGCTGCTCGACGTGGTGCCGCTGCCCGCGCCCCGGGTGGCCATGGTGGCGCCCGGCGTGCTCGCGCTGGCGGTGCTGTCCACGGCGTTCACCGGGCAGGCGATCTCGCTCGGCTTCGACCGGCGCTACGGGGTGATCCGGCGGCTGGCGGCCACCGCGCTGCCCCGCTGGCTGCTGGTGGCCGGCCGGCTGGTCGCGGTGCTCGCGGTGGTCGCGGTGCAGCTGGTGGTGCTCGGCGCGGTGGCCTTCGCGCTCGGCTGGCGTCCGGCCGGCGCCGGCATCGGCTGGGCGCTGCTGCTCGTCCTGCTCGGCTGCGCGGCGTTCGGCGGTCTCGGCATCCTGCTCGGTGGCACGCTGCGCGCCGAGATCGTGCTGGCGGCGGCGAACATCATCTGGTTCGTACTGCTGCTCGGCGGCGGCATCGTGCTGCCCGCCGCCCAGCTGCCCGGCGCGCTCGCCACCATCGCCCGGCTGCTGCCGTCCGGGGCGCTCGCCGAGGGGCTGCGGACCGCGCTGGTCACCGGCGCCTTCCCCGGCATCGCCCCGATCCTCGTACTGCTCGCCTGGGCCGCCGTCTCCGCCGGCCTGGCCGCCCGCACGGTCCGCCTCCGCTGACGTCAGGCCGCCGCGCAGTCGCCGGGCCGCACAGTCCTCAGGCCGCACAGTCCTCAGGCCGCACAGTCAGTCCGACTTGTCGCGTCTATTTGACCCGACAAGTGGCACTTGTCGGGTCTAATTCCCGCGACAAGTCGGACGTGCGGTGACCGTCGAAACGGCCGCCAGACCCGCCGCCTACGATGGCTCGGTGCCCCGTTCCACCCTGTTGACCAGGCTGCCCGCCACCCCGCCCGGACTGATGCGAGCGCTCGCCATCGCGGCCGTCGTGGCGCAGGCCGGCATCGCGTTGACCGGCTCGGTCGTGCGGGTGACCGGCTCCGGCCTCGGCTGCCCCGACTGGCCGACCTGCTTCCCCGGCAGCCTCACCCCGGACCCGCGCTACGACGTCGCCCTGCTGCACCAGTGGGTCGAGTTCAGCAACCGGCTGCTCACCGGCGTGCTCTCCATCGTCGTGGTGGCCTGCCTGCTCGGTGCGCTCGGTACGCGGCCGAGGCGGCGCCGGCTCACGCTGCTCGCGCTGTCCATGCCGGCGGGTGTCGCGGTGCAGGCCGTGATCGGCGGCATCACCGTGCTGGCCGGGCTGGCCTGGTGGACCGTGTCCGTGCATTTCCTCGTGTCCATGGGGCTGGTGTGGCTGGCGGTGCTGCTGGTGCGCGCCACAGGCCAGCTGGACGGTCCCCCGGTGCCCGCGCTGCCCGCCGCCGGCCGCGCCCTCGTCGCGCTGAACAGCGCGACACTCGCGGTGCTGCTCGTGGCCGGCACCTTCGTCACCGCCGCCGGGCCGCACGCCGGCGACGCCAAGACCCCTCGGCTCGGCCTCGGTGTGCCCCAGATGGCACAGCTGCACGGCGACCTGGTGATCGGTTACCTCGGCCTGCTCGTCGGGCTCGGCTTCCTGCTGCGGGCGGTCGCGGCCCCGGCCCCCCTGGTCCGGCGGCACTGGGTCCTGGTCGCGGCTGTGCTCGCCCAGGGAGTGCTCGGCGCCGTGCAGTACGCGCTGCGGGTGCCGGAGGTGCTCGTGTCGCTGCACGTGCTGGGCGCCTGCCTGGTCACCGCGGCCGCGGCGGCGCTCTGGGCGGCCAGCACCGACCGACCCCCGGTACCGGCCATCCCGGACGCCTCACCCGAGCCCGCCACCCCGACCGCCACCGAGACGCCCGCCACGCCGGCAGCAGCCAGGCCGGCCACCGGCGAGGCGCCGGAGTCGACGCCCGCGGGGCTGCGCGCCAACTGACCGAGACCCCGGCCGCGGAGTGGCGTAACCAGCGCGCTCGGACACCCCCGACCGGGTGCGCCACCGAGCCGCCCGGCCGGGCAGAATCAGCGGCCGGGAGTGGAGGGAGCACGATGCGCGCGGTACAGGTGGAGCAGACCGGTGGGCCCGAGGTGCTGCGGGTCGTCGAGGTCGACGACCCGGTGCCCGGCGAGGGCGAGCTGCTGGTCGAGGTCGCGGCCGCCGGGGTCAACTACATCGACACGTACCAGCGGTCCGGGCTGTACCCCAGGCCGACGCCGTTCGGGCTCGGCCTCGAGGGCGCCGGTACGGTCCGTGCGCTCGGCCCGGGCGCCACCGGGTTCGCCGTGGGTGACCGGGTCGCCTGGAGCGAGGCGCAGGGCAGCTACGCCGAACTCGTCGCCGTACCGGCCGGGCGCGCGGTGCACGTGCCGGACGAGGTGTCCGACGAGCAGGCGGTCGGCGCGCTGCTGCAGGGCATGACGGCCCACTTCCTGGTCACCAGCACGTACCCGGTGGCCCGGGGCGACGCTGTGCTGGTGCACGCGGCGGCGGGCGGCGTCGGGCTGCTGCTCACCCAGCTGGCCACCGAGCGGGGCGCCCAGGTGATCGGCACCGTGTCCACGGCGGAGAAGGAGGCGCTGGCCAAGGACGCCGGTGCCGCCGAGGTGCTCCGCTACACCGAGGTCGCCGACCTGGCCGCCGAGGTGCGAGCGCTGACCGACGGCCAGGGCGTCTCCGTGGTGTACGACGGGGTCGGCCGCACGACGTTCGACGCGAGCCTGGCCAGCCTGCGCCCGCGCGGCATGCTGGTGCTGTTCGGGGCGGCCAGCGGGCCCGTGCCGCCGGTCGACCCGCAGCGGCTCAACGCCGGCGGTTCCCTGTACCTGACCCGGCCGACGCTGTTCCACTACATCGCCAGCCGCAAGGAGCTGGAGTACCACTCCGGCGAGGTGTACGCGGCGGTCGCGGACGGCACGCTGGACATCCGGATCGGCCACCGCTACCCGCTCGGCGAGGCCCGCCAGGCCCACGAGGACCTGCAGGCGCGGCGCACCACGGGCAAGCTCCTCCTCGTACCCTGACCCGCCCACCCAGGTGGTTTGCTTCGTTGAGTCAAGTAGGTCGGCAGTCCTGAACTAGCGGGGTGGCGGCGGTCACGCCAGAGTGGGCCGATGGAGTCAGCGATTCCGGGCCACCTCACCGTCGAGCGCACCCGCCACCGCCGCGTGCCCGACGACTACGTGCCGGCCTACCCGGCGTTCGTGTCCCGCAGCGGGACCGAGGTCCGCCAGGTCGTGATGGCGTACGTCGGCCTGCAGTTCCAGGGGGACGTGCCCACCACGGCACTCGCCGACCTCGACGCCGCGCTCGCCGCGCCGGACGGGCCGGGGCACCACGACCGGGCCAGCCAGACCGACCCGGCCGGCCACACCGACATCGTGACCATCGCCTACTGGGACCGGCCGGACGCGTTCGACCGCTGGTTCAAGGCCCACCGCGAAGGCTGGCTGGGCGACGACCGGCTGGCCGACGGGTTCGGCCGCTGGATCGAGGTGATCCGTCCCACGGTCGACGAGTTCGAGACAATCTTCAACGTGCCGGACCGCCCGGAGGGCATCGCCGCGGTCGCGGACGGCTGGAGTGACGAGATCCAGGAGCACGCCTACTGGGGCGGCATGCGGGACCGGATCCCGCTGTCCCAGACCGACGCGATGGCCGGCGGCGGCGCACCCGTGGTCGAGCGGGACGGCGCGCGGGTGCGTGTGTACCCCCGCCAGGGGCTCTGCCTGATCCGATCGGGCCAGGACTGGGCGGACACCGCCGGCGAGGACCGGGAGCTGTACCTGCGCGACGTCGAGCCCGTGCTGCGCGCCGGCATGGACTTCCTGCGTGACGAGGGCCGGGCGGTCGGCTGCTACGCGAACCGGTACCTGCGCGTGCTGGCCGACGGCCGCCCCTCGGACCGCTCGTTCGGGATGAGCTGGTGGCGCAGCCTGGACGCCCTGGAGCGTTGGTCGGAGTCGCACCCGACGCACGTGGCGATCTTCGGCGAGGCGATGAAGTACCTGATGAAGATGGGACCGTCGGCGAAGCTGCGGCTGTACCACGAGGTGTCGGTGGTCGGCCCGGACGAGCAGTACTTCGAGTACCTCGGCTGCCACGAACGGACGGGACTGCTCGGCCTGGGCTGAGATTCCCTCAGCGCCGGGGCGTGAGACCGGCCTCGGCCCAGAGTCTGACCGGCGTCAGAAGGGCCAGCCGAGCACCGGCAGGCCGAGCGCGGCGTCCACCGCCACCATGACGAACAGCCCGCACAGGTACGTGTTCGACATGTGGAACAGCCGCATCGGCTTGGCCGGCTCACCGGCGCGCACAGCGGCGTGCAGTCGGTGCGCCATGACCACGAACCAGCCGCCGGCCAGCACCGCCACCACGGCGTACACCCACGACGTGACCGGCACCAGCAGCAGTGACCAGGCCGCCATCAGCCACGAGTAGAAGACGATCCGGATGGACACCTGCGCCGGCGTGGCCACCACCGGCAGCATCGGCACACCGGCGGCCGCGTAGTCGTCGCGGTAGCGCATGGCCAGTGCCCAGAAGTGCGGCGGCGTCCAGAAGAAGATCACGCCGAACATCACGAACGCCGGCCAGTCGACCCGCCCGGTGACCGCCGCCCAGCCGATCACGACGGGCATACAGCCGGCCGCGCCGCCCCAGACGATGTTCTGTGACGTCCGCCGCTTGAGCAGCAGCGTGTAAACCAGCACGTAGAACGCGATGGCGGCGACCGCGAGCACCGCGGCCAGCCAGTTGGTGGTGAAGCCCAGCCACACCGCGCTGATCGCCCCGAGCACCAGGCCGAACACCAGCGCATGCGACTTCGGCACCTGGGCCTGGGCCAGCGGCCGGGACTGGGTGCGCTTCATCTTGGCGTCGATGTCGGCGTCGACAACACAGTTCAGGGCGTGCGCGCTGGCCGCCGCGACGGCGCCGCCGAGCAGCGTGGCCGCCACCAGCCAGACCGACGGCAGGTGCCCGTCACCGCTGCGCCGCCCGGCCAGGAACATCGCCGGCACGGTCACCACGAGCAACTGCTCGATAATTCGCGTCTTCGTCAGCGAAACGTAAGCCCGCAGCACCGAGCGGCCGCGCGCAATTCTGGGCGTCAACCGGGCGCGGGACGCCGACGGGCTCAGCACGGGGCGTTCGTCCGCCCAGTTCGGCACACCGCGAGCACCTCACATGCTGGTCAGTTCGGGAGCCGGCCCAGGCACAGGCCGACGGGCGCATCCTCATGTGGTGGATGAGTCGGGCTGATGTTAGCTCTCGTGTGTTTGCGCAAGGCCCCCCGGGTAGTCCTACCGATCCGCCCGTAGTAGTGATCACACTAAGTTGCGGAGCAGGTCTAGATTGGTACCGAGCCGACGGACGCTACTCCGGCCTGTTGTCGCGACGGGGGCGGGCCGGATACGCACCGGATCGACCGAGCAAGACCGACGAGCCACACGACGTGCCACAACAACCTCACTGACAGACAAGCGACGCCACAAGGTCAGGAGCAATCCTCCCGTGTCAGACACCACCATTGCCGAGCTCACCCACCGCTCGGTTCCCGAGGACTGGACCGAGTTGGACACCCGGGCCGTTGACACGATCCGAGTGCTGGCCGCGGACGCGGTCCAGAAGACGGGCAACGGCCACCCCGGCACCGCGATGAGCCTCGCGCCGGTGGCCTACAGCCTCTTCCAGCGGGTCATGCGGCACGATCCCACCGACCCGAGCTGGCCCGGCCGGGACCGCTTCGTGCTCTCCTGCGGCCACTCCAGCCTGACGCTCTACATCCAGCTGTTCCTGTCCGGGTACGGCATGACGCTGCAGGACCTCGAGTCGCTGCGCACCTGGGGCTCACAGACCCCGGGCCACCCGGAGCACGGCCACACCCCCGGCGTCGAGATGACCACCGGGCCGCTGGGCCAGGGCCTGGCCTCCGCCGTCGGCATGGCGATGGCCAGCCGGCGCGAGCGCGGCCTCTTCGACCCGGACGCCTCGCTCGGCGAGAGCCCGTTCGACCACCACATCTACGTGCTGGCCTCGGACGGTGACATCGAGGAGGGCATCACCTCGGAGGCGTCCTCGCTCGCCGGCACGCTGCAGCTCGGCAACCTGACGGTGATCTACGACGACAACCACATCTCGATCGAGGACGACACCGCGGTCGCACTGGCCGAGGACGTCGGCGCCCGCTACGAGGCGTACGGCTGGCACGTGCAGCGCGTGCACGGCGCGGAGAACGTGACCGCGGTGCTGGAGGCCATCGAGGCGGCCAACGCGGTCACCGACCGGCCCAGCTTCATCCAGGTGCGCACGATCATCGGCTTCCCGGCGCCGACCAAGATGAACTCCGGCAAGGCCCACGGCGCGGCGCTCGGCGCCGACGAGGTGGCCGGCGTCAAGCGGGCGCTGGACTTCGACCCCGACCAGAGCTTCGTCGTCGAGGACAAGGTGCTCGAGCACACCCGCGCGGTGCTGGAGCGCGGCAAGCGGGCGCACGCCGAGTGGCAGACCGCGTTCGACGGCTGGGCGAAGGCGAACCCGGGGCGGGCCGAGCTGTTCGACCGGATGAGCCGCCGCGAGCTGCCCGCCGGCTGGCACGACGGGCTGCCGAGCTGGGATCCGGCCGACGAGAAGAACGCCGGCGGCGTGGCCACCCGCAAGGCCTTCGGCGCGGTGCTCAACGGCGTCGCCGACGCGCTGCCCGAGCTGTGGGGCGGCTCCGCCGACCTGGCGGAGAGCAACAACACCACGATCGCGGGGGCGGACTCGTTCGGCCCGCCCTCGATCGTCACCAAGGACTGGGGCCCTTCCAGCCCGTACGGCCGCACGCTGCACTTCGGCATCCGCGAGCACGCCATGGGCGCGGCGATGAACGGCATCGTGCTGCACGGCGGCACCCGGGTCTACGGCGGCACGTTCCTCGTGTTCAGCGACTACATGCGCGGCTCGGTGCGGCTGGCCGCGCTCATGCAGCTGCCGGTGATCTACGTGTGGACGCACGACTCCATCGGCCTCGGCGAGGACGGCCCGACGCACCAGCCGGTCGAGACGCTGCCGGCGCTGCGGGTCATCCCGGGCCTGAACGTCGTGCGCCCTGGCGACGCCAACGAGACCGCCTACGCGGTGCGCCACATCCTGGAGGACCCGACCGCGCCTGCCGGCATCGCGCTGTCCCGGCAGAACCTGCCGGTGCTGGAGGGCACCAGCCTCAACGGGGTGTCCAAGGGCGCCTACGTGCTGGCCGACTTCGACGACCCGACCGCCGCCCAGAAGGTGATCATCATGGGCAGCGGCTCCGAGGTGCAGCTCGCGGTCGAGGCCAGGGAGCGGCTGGCCGCCGACGGCGTCTCGGTCCGGGTCGTCTCGGTGCCCTGCCTGGAATGGTTCGAGCAGCAGGACGAGGCCTACCGCCGGACGGTGCTGCCGCCCGAGGTCACGGCCAGGGTCGCGGTCGAGGCCGCGCACCCGCTGACCTGGTACCGCTGGGTCGGCGACGCCGGCGAGATCATCGGCATCGACCACTTCGGCGCCAGCGCGGACTACAAGACGCTGTACAAGGAGTTCGGCATCACCACGGACGCCGTGGTCAAGGCCGCGCGCGCATCCCTGCAGAAGACGAGCAGCTGAGGAGCAATTCGGATGACCGAGCAGACTCGACTCGCGGCCCTGAGCGCGGCCGGCGTATCCATCTGGCTGGACGACCTCTCCCGGGAACGACTCGACTCGAACAACCTGGTCGAGCTGATCCGGGACTACCACGTGGTCGGCGTGACCACGAACCCGACGATCTTCGCCAACGCGCTGAGCCACGGCGACGCCTACAACGCACAGATGCGCGAGCTGGCCGCCCGGGGCGCCTCGGTCGCGGACGCGGTGCGCGAGGCCACGGTGTCCGACGTGCGGCGCGCCTGTGACGTGTTCCGCAGCACCTGGGAGAACTCGGGCGGCACCGACGGCCGGGTCTCCCTCGAGGTCGACCCCGACCTGGCGCACGACACCGCCGCGACCTCCGCGCAGGCCCTCGACCTGTGGAAGGCCGTCGACCGGCCCAACCTGCTGGTCAAGATCCCGGCCACCGTGGAGGGCCTGCCGGCGATCACCAGCGCCATCGGCGAGGGGGTCAGCGTGAACGTGACGCTGATCTTCTCCATCGAGCGCTACCTGCTGGTGATGGACGCCTACCTGACCGGTCTGGAGCAGGCCGCCGCGAACGGCCACGACCTGTCCACGATCAACTCGGTCGCGTCGTTCTTCGTGTCCCGGGTCGACACCGAGGTCGACCCCCGCCTGGAGAAGATCGGCACCGACGCGGCACTCGCGCTGCGCGGCAAGGCGGCCGTGGCCAACGCGCGGCTGGCGCACGAGGCGTTCCGCAAGGTCTTCTCGTCCGACCGGTGGGCCCCGCTCGCCGCGAAGGGCGCCAACCCGCAGCGGCCGCTGTGGGCCTCCACCGGCGTGAAGAACAAGGCCTACCCGGACACCCTGTACGTCACCGAGCTGGTCGTCGCGGACACCGTGAACACCATGCCGGAGGCGACCATCAAGGCGTTCGCCGACCACGGCGACGTCAACGGCGACCGGGTCACCGACCTGGCCGACGACGCCCGCCAGGTGTTCGACTCGCTGACCGAGGTCGGCATCGACGTGGCGGACGTGTTCGAGGTGCTGGAGCGCGAGGGCGTGGAGAAGTTCACCGCCAGCTGGAGCGAGCTGACCACCACGGTGCGCGACCAGCTGGACGCCGCCAAGTGACTTCCGCCCAGCCGCGGGTGGCGGTCCACGAGATGCTGGCCGAGGCCAGTCGGATCGCCACCGGGCTGGCGGAGGACAAGGTTGCCTCCAGTATCGCCGCCAAGGACGTCACGCTGTGGGGCCCGGACGCCGAGTCCTCGGCCGCCGTCCGACTGAACTGGGTGGACCTGGCGGCCACCTCCGGCCCGTTGCTGGCCAGGATCGCCGAGCTGCGCGCCGAGCTGGCCTCGCTCGGGGTGCACCGGGTGCTGCTGGCCGGCACGGGCGGCGCGAACCTGGCCGCGGCGGCGATCTGCCGCGCCGAGGGCGTGCCACTGACCGTGCTGGACACCGCGGACGCCGGCCAGGTCGGTGACGCCCTGGCCGGTGACCTGGCCTCGACGGTGCTGGTGGTGGCGTCGAGGTCCGGCACGGCGGTGGTGGCGGACAGTGTTCATCGGATCTTCACCGAGCAGTTCGAGGCCGCCGGGCTGGCGCCGGCCGAGCACATCGTGGTGGTCACCGACCCGGGTTCGCCACTGCACCACCAGGCCGAGGACGCCGGCCTCCCAGTGGTCGAGGCCGACCCACAGGTGGGCGACGCGTACTCGGCGCTGACCGCGTTCGCCCTGGTCCCGGCAGGTTTGGCCGGTGCCGACCTCGACGCCCTGCTCGACGATGCGGCGGCCGCCGAGGAGCTGCTCGGCCAGGACAAGGTGGACAACCCCGCCCTGCTGCTGGGTGCCGCGCTCGCCGCGGGTCCGACCTACGTCGTGCTGGCCGACACCGGCTCCAACCTCGACGGCTCGGCCATGGCGGGCTTCGGCGACTGGGCCGGGCAGCTGGTCGCGGCGGCGACCGGCCTTCAGCCGGTGGTGGTGGAGGGTCCGACGGCACCGGGCTTCCGCGATACGGACGCCACCGCGGTGGCGCTCGGCGGCGCGCTCGATGCCGACCCGGCCGGCGCCCAGCTGAGCACCGCGGGGCCGCTCGGCGGGCTGTTCCAGCTCTGGCAGTACGCCGTCGCGGTGGCGGCTCGACTGCTCGGGGTCAACCCTTTCGACGAACTGGACGTCGCCATCGCGGAGGCCGCCACCCGGGTGCTGCTCGACGAAGGGCCTGGTAGCGGGCCCGCGCCGCGCTTCGCCGACGGCGCCATCGAAGTGTTCGCCGGCAACTGGCTGCCGACCGGGACGGAGCGGACCGCGGCCGCCGCGGTGCGCGCCCTGCTGGTCGCCGCCCCGGAGTACGGCCACCTGTCGATCGAGGCCTACCTGGACCGGATCGAGGACGCCTCGGCGGCGGTGCTGCGCCCGGAGCTGGCGCGGCGCTCAGGCCTGCCGACCACCTTCGGCTGGGGCCCTCGGTACCCCCGCCCCACCGGCCCGGACCAGCAGGTTGGGGGGGCGGACGGGGTGTACCTTCACATCACCGGGTCGGTCGCCGCGGACGTCGCGGTGCCGGGCCGGCCGTACACCCTGGCGGCCCTGCAGCGCGCCCAGGCTCGCGGCGACTCCGAGGTCCTCGTCGAGCGAGGTCGGCCGGTGTTGCGGCTACACCTGACCGACCGGGAGGTCGGCTTCGTCCAGCTCGCCGCCGCGCTGCTCGGGTGACCACGTCACGCGCCGCGCACAGCCGTCGACCACGACCTTGACCTTGACCTTGACCACCACTTTGACCACGACCGCGATCTCGACTACGACCGCGACCACGCACAGAGTCGGAACCAGGAAGGCAATGCGCGATGAGTGAACCGTCCGGGCCGAGTAGGCCGGAGGGCTGGTCGAACCCGCTGCGCGACCCGAGGGACAAGCGGCTGCCCCGGATCGCCGGACCATCCGGCCTGGTCATCTTCGGTGTCACCGGTGACCTGGCCCGCAAGAAGCTGATGCCGGCCGTGTACGACCTGGCCAACCGCGGCCTGCTGCCGCCGGGGTTCGCGCTGACCGGCTTCGCCCGGCGCGACTGGGAGCACGAGGACTTCGGCAAGGTCGTCTACGACGCCGTCCGCGAGCACGCCCGCACGCCGTTCCGCCAGGCCGTCTGGGACCGGTTGGCCGAGGGCATCCGGTTCGTGCAGGGCACCTTCGACGACGACGACGCGTTCGACCGGCTCAGCGACACGGTGCGCGAGCTGGACGAGGTCCGGGGCACCGGCGGCAACCACGCCTTCTACCTGTCGATCCCGCCGGGCGCCTTCCCGGTGGTCTGCAAGCAGCTGGCCCGCTCCGGGCTGGCCGGGCAGGACAACCCCGACCAGTGGCGCCGGGTGGTGATCGAGAAGCCGTTCGGGCACGACCTGCGGTCGGCCCGCGAGCTGAACGCGATCGTGAACGACGTGTTCCCCGAGGAGTCGGTGTTCCGCATCGACCACTACCTCGGCAAGGAGACGGTGCAGAACATCCTGGCGCTGCGCTTCGCGAACCAGCTGTTCGAGCCGATCTGGAACGCCAACTACGTGGACCACGTGCAGATCACCATGGCCGAGGACATCGGCCTCGGTGGCCGCGCCGGCTACTACGACGGCATCGGCGCGGCGCGCGACGTGATCCAGAACCACCTGCTGCAGCTGCTCGCGTTCACCGCGATGGAGGAGCCGGTCGCGTTCTCCCCTCAGGAGCTGCGCACCGAGAAGATCAAGGTGCTGTCCGCGACCAAGCTGGTCCACCCACTGGACGAGACCACCGCGCGCGGCCAGTACGCGGCCGGCTGGCAGGGCGGCGAGCGGGTCGTGGGGCTGACGGACGAGGAGGGCTACAACCCGAACTCGACCACCGAGACCTACGCCGCGATCACCGTCGACGTGGACACCCGGCGCTGGGCCGGCGTGCCGTTCTACCTGCGCACCGGCAAGCGGCTCGGCCGGCGGGTGACCGAGATCGCGGTGGTGTTCAAGCGCGCCCCGCACCTGCCCTTCGACGCCACCATGACCGAGGAGCTCGGGCAGAACGCGCTGGTCATCCGGGTCCAGCCGGACGAGGGCGTGACCATGCGGTTCGGCTCCAAGGTGCCCGGCAGCACCATGGAGGTCCGCGACGTGAACATGGACTTCGGCTACGGGCTGGCCTTCACCGAGGACTCCCCGGAGGCCTACGAGCGGCTCATCCTGGACGTGCTGCTCGGCGAGCCGTCGCTGTTCCCGGTGAACGCCGAGGTGGAGCGGTCCTGGCAGATCCTGGACCCGGTGCTGGAGCGCTGGGCCGAGCAGGGTGCGCCGCAGGTCTACCCGGCCGGCAGCTGGGGCCCCGCCGAGGCCGACGCGATCATGGCCCGCACCGGTCGCATCTGGCGCCGGCCGTGACCGGGCTCCGACCGACCACACCGAGCCTTTGAGCTTTCGAGCTGGAGACGACAGATGATCGTTGACATGCCCGCCACGTCGACCCAACAGCTCAACCGGAAGCTGGTCGAGCTGCGGGAACAGAGCGGGGTGCTGGCCCAGGGCCGGATCCTCACCTTCGTCGTGGTGACCGACGACAGCACCAACACCGAGGACGCCATCGAGTCCGCGATCGAGGCCAGCCGGCAGCACCCCTGCCGGGTGATCGTGCTGGTCCGGGGCGCGAAGAAGGCGGCGGCCCGGCTGGACGCCCAGATCCGGGTCGGTGGTGACGCCGGCGCCAGCGAGGTGATCGTACTGCGCGGCTACGGCGCGCTCGCGTCCGCCGAGGCCTGCGCCGGGATGACCATCCCGATGCTGCTGCCCGACGCCCCGGTGGTCGTCTGGTGGCCGGGGCAGGCGCCACCGGTGCCGGCGGAGGACCCGGTCGGCCGGCTGGCCAACCGGCGGATCACCGACGCCGCGGTCGAGAAGAACCCGGTGCGCGCCCTGGAGCAGCGGGCGACCAGCTACTCGCCCGGCGACACCGACCTGGCCTGGACCCGGCTCACCCTGTGGCGGGCGCTGCTCGCCTCCGCGCTGGACCAGCCGCCCTACGACGAGATCACCTCGGCCGTGGTGGACGGCGAGCCGGACTCCCCGTCCACCGACCTGCTGGCCGGTTGGCTGCGCAGCCGGCTCTCGGTGCCGGTGAAGCGGACCAAGGTCGGCGCGGTCGGCGGTTTGCACTCGGTGCGGCTGAACCGCGCCTCCGGGCCGATCGAGCTGATCCGGCCGGACGGCAAGGTCGGCACCCTCACCCAGCCCGGCCAGCCGAAACGCCTGGTCACCCTGGGCCGCCGCCCGGTGCGCGACTGCCTCGCCGAGGAGCTGCGCCGCCTCGACATGGACGAGACCTACGAGCAGGCGCTGCTCGCACTGCACGACATCACCCGAGGACGCGCACCGGCAGGAGCCCGCCGATGAGTACCAGCCAGGTCGTCGTACACGCCACCCCCGAGCTGGTCGCCGCCACCGCGGCCGCCCGGCTGATGGTGCGGCTGGTGGACATCCAGAGCACCCGCCGCGTCGCCTCGGTCGTCCTCACCGGCGGCCGCACGGGCATCGCGGTGCTCGAGCAGCTGCGCCAGTCGCCGGTCAGGGACGCGGTGGACTGGTCCCGCGTGGAGATCTTCTGGGGCGACGAGCGCTTCGAGCCGCCGGGCGACCCGGAGCGCAACGACACGCAGGCCTACGCGGCACTGCTCGACCACGTGGCGATCGACCCGGCCAGGGTGCACGCCATGCCGGCCGCCGACGACCAGTGGCGGAACGATCCGGAGGGCGCCGCCGAGGCGTACGCCCAGACGCTGGCCAAGCTGGCGAGCCCGGAGGACCACGGCCCGGTCCCCCGGTTCGACGTGTGCCTGCTCGGCGTCGGCGAGGAGGGGCACACGGGGTCGATCTTCCCGGCCTCGCCCGCCGTGTACGAGACCGAGCGCTCCGTGGTCGCCGTGCACAACAGCCCCAAGCCGCCGCCGACCCGGATCACGCTCACCCTGCCGGCGATCCGCCGCTCCACCGAGGTGTGGCTGCTCACCACCGGCGAGGCCAAGGCCGCCGTGGTGGCCATGGCGCTGGGCGGTGCCGGTGAGGTCCAGCTGCCCGCCGCCGGCGCCCGGGGCGAGCGCCGCACCCTCTGGCTGCTCGACCGCACCGCCGCCGGCAAACTCCCCCGCGACCTCGTCCCGCCCCTGATCTGACCGGGCGCCCGTCGCCGCACGTGGCAGCCCCCGCTTGTCGTGGCCGTACACCCGCTTTGGTTGCCGCCCACCCCCCGCGGTGGGTGTGCGGCAACCGAAGCGGGTGTACGGCATGGTGCCGGTGCGCCCGATAGCGTGCCGGTATGAGCAGCCAAGCCGCCGTGTCGGTGGAGCGCACCGGGCCGGTGTCCACCGTCATCCTGTCCCGACCCGCCGCCCGCAACGCCGTGGACGGCCCCACCGCGGCGGCGCTGGTCGACGCGTTCCTGGAGTTCGAGGCCGACCCGGACGCCTCGGTGGCGGTGCTCTACGGCGACGGCGGCACGTTCTGCGCCGGCGCGGACCTGAAGGCGATCGGCACCGAGCGGGGCAACCAGGTCAGCGCCGACCCGGACGCCGACGGCCCGATGGGGCCGACCCGCATGCTGCTGTCCAAGCCGGTGATCGCCGCGGTGAGCGGGTACGCGGTGGCCGGCGGGCTCGAGCTGGCCCTGTGGTGCGACCTGCGGGTGGCCGACGAGACGGCCGTGTTCGGGGTGTTCTGCCGGCGCTGGGGCGTGCCGCTGATCGACGGGGGCACCGTGCGGCTGCCCCGGCTGATCGGCACCAGCCGGGCGATGGACCTCATCCTGACCGGCCGCGAGGTGCGCGCCGAGGAGGCCGAGCGGATCGGGCTCGCCAACCGGGTGGTCCCGGCCGGCGAGGCGCGGGCCGCCGCCGAGCAGCTGGCCGCCGAGCTCGCCGCGCTGCCGCAGACGTGTCTGCGCCACGACCGGCTGTCCGCGCTCGAGCAGCACGGCCGGACCGAGCGGGACGCCCTGATCACCGAGTTCGCCCACGGCCAGGTCTCACTCACGGCCGACGCGCTCTCCGGCGCGGCCGCCTTCACCGCCGGCGCCGGCCGCCACGGCACCGCCCGCTGACCCCGTACCTGAGCTAGCTGCCCTGTTCTTCGGGGAGGCGGCCGGCCAGGTAGTCCTCGTAGGCGGACAGGTCGAGGAAGCCGTGGCCGCAGTAGTTGAACAGGATGACCTGCTCGGTACCGGTCTCCTTGGCGGCCAGTGCCTCGTCGATCACCGCGCGGATCGCGTGCGCGGCCTCGGGGGCGGCGACCTTGCCCTCGGCGCGGGCGAACTGCACCGCCGCCTCGAACACCTTGCCCTGCGGGTAGGCCACCGCCTCCATCCGGCCGTCGCGGACCAGCACGGAGATGATCGGCGAGTCGCCGTGGTAGCGCAGCCCGCCGGCGTGGATGGACGGCGGCACGAAGTCGTGGCCGAGCGTGTACATGGGCAGCAGCGGGGTCAGCCCGGCGGTGTCGCCGAAGTCGTACTCGAACCGGCCCCGCGTGAGCGTCGGGCAGGACAGCGGCTCCACGGCGACCAGCCGCACCCCGGCGTCCGGCACGAAGGGGAACGCCAGCCCGCCCAGGTTGGAGCCACCGCCGCAGGGCGCGATCACCACGTCCGGCAGCCGCTCGCCGGCCAGCGCCAGCTGCTCCTTCGCCTCCAGCCCGATCACCGTCTGGTGCAGCAGCACGTGGTTGAGCACCGAGCCGAGCGCGTAGTGCGTGTCCGCCCGGCCGACGGCGTCGCGCACCGCGTCGGAGATGGCCGCACCCAGCGAGCCGGGGTGCTCCGGGTCGTCCACCGGGGACGGCACCACCGAACCGCCCCACGTTTCCATGATCACCTTGCGGTACGGCTTCTGCTGGTAGGAGGCCCGCACCATGTAGACCTGGCACTCCAGGTCGAACTGCGCGCACGCGAAGGACAACGCGGTGCCCCACTGGCCGGCGCCGGTCTCGGTGGCCAGCCGGCTGATGCCCTCCGCCTTGTTGTAGAACGCCTGCGGCACGGCGGTGTTGGGCTTGTGGCTGCCGGCCGGCGACACCGACTCGTCCTTGAAGTAGATCCGGGCCGGCGTGCCCAGCGCCTTCTCCAGCCGCACCGCGCGGACCAGCGGCGTCGGCCGCCACAGCCGCAGGATGTCCAGCACCTCGCCGGGCACGTCGATCCACGGCTCGGTGCTGACCTCCTGGCCGATCAGCGCCATGGGGAACAGCGGGGCCAGGTCGTCGGGCCCGATGGGCTCGCGGGTGCCCGGGTGCAGCGGCGGCTGCAGCGGCGTCGGCAGGTGCGGGGCGACGTTGAACCAGGCGGTCGGGATCTGGTCCGGAGGCAGCGTCCAGCGGCTCATCCCGCGCACGCTAGAGGATCACGCCAGCCGCCGGAAGGACCGAACAGGGGCGCCGGCGGGGCCGAGCAGTGCCACTGGAGTACCGAACAGCAGAGCCCGGGCACGCACGCCCGGGCTCCACCGTGTCACTACGTCAGACTTCCTCGCGGTGCTTGCGCAGCCGGGTCAACGCCTCGTCCAGAATGGCAGCGCCGTCGGAATCGCTGCGCCGTTCCTTCACGTAGGCGAGGTGCGTCTTGTAGGGCTCGTTGCGAGGCGGTGCCGGCGGGTGATCGTGGTCCGTCCCGCCCGGCAGCCCGCAGCGCGGGCAGTCCCAGTTCTCCGGCAACTCCGCTTCGGAAGCGAAGGACGGCGTCGTCTGGTGGCCGTTCGCGCACCAGTAGGAAACCCGCACCCTGGGCGCGGTCTCACCCCGCTCGGACTCCCCCATCGGCCCCGCACCAACCCGGGTTCCCCGGATCGCGTTTCCACCGGCCATGCCAACCCTCTGCCTCAGTCGTTGAGCCGAGCCCCGCGCGGAGCCTCAGCTGCCGAGCTTCACCAACAGACCCGTACCGACGATCGCGACCACCCAGATCGCACCGACGAAAAGAGTCATTCGATCCAGATTCTTCTCCGCTCGCGCGGACCCGGAGAGACTGGACTGCATACCCCCGCCGAACAGGGAGGAAAGACCGCCACCGCGACCCCTGTGCAGGAGGATGAGCAGCACCAGCAACACACTGGTGACGATCAAGACGATATCCAGGGCGAGCTTCATGCCATCCTCATCCGACGGGTACTTGCGCGCGCCCGGCCGTAATCCGGGCCCCGGAGCGCGAAGTATCAGAGTACCGGTCCGCCGATTAGGGCAGCGGGCCACCCGCGGCGATTGCACACAACTTGGCGAACTCGTCGGCGTCCAGGCTCGCGCCACCGACCAGTGCGCCGTCCACATCGGCCTCGGCGATCAGCTCACCGATGTTGCCGGACTTCACCGAGCCGCCGTAGAGCACGCGCACCGAGTCCGCGGTGGCCTGGTCATAGCGCTCGGCGATCCGGGCCCGCAGCGAGCCGCAGACCTCCTGGGCGTCCGCCGGCGTGGCCACGCGGCCGGTGCCGATGGCCCAGACCGGCTCGTAGGCGACGACCAGGCCGGCCACCTGCTCGGCGGTCACCTTGGCCAGCGCGCCGTCCAGCTGCGAGGAGCAGTGCGCCACGTGGCCCGACTCCTCGCGCACCGGCAGGCCCTCGCCGACGCACAGGATCGGCGTGAGCCCGTTGCGCAGCGCGGCGCGCACCTTGAGGTTGACCAGCGCGTCGTCCTCGTGGTGGTACTCGCGCCGCTCGGAGTGCCCGACGACCACGTACGTGCAGCCGAGCTTGGCCAGCATCGGCCCGGAGACATCCCCGGTGTAGGCACCGGAGTCCTTCGGCGAGAGGTCCTGGGCGCCGTGCACCATCAGCAGCTCATCCCCGTCGATCATGGTCTGGATGCTGCGGATGTGGGTGAACGGTGGCAGCACCGCCACGTCCACCTTCTTGTAGTACTTCTCCGGCAGCGCGAACGCCAGCTTCTGCACCAGTGCGATGGCCTCGAGGTGGTTGAGGTTCATCTTCCAGTTGCCGGCGATCAACGGCTTGCGGGCTGTCACGCGGGGTTGTCCTTCACTCGTCGAGTACGGCAAGCCCGGGTAGCTGCTTGCCTTCCAGGTACTCCAGCGACGCTCCGCCGCCGGTGGAGATGTGTGAGAAACCGTCCTCGGGCAGCCCCAGCGCACGCACCGCGGCCGCCGAGTCACCGCCGCCGACCACGCTGAACGCGGCGTTGCCGCCCTTGTCGGTCGCGTCGACGACCGCCTGGGCCACCCCACGGGTGCCCTCGGCGAACGGGGCGAGCTCGAACACGCCCATCGGCCCGTTCCAGAAGATGGTCTTCGCACGGGCCAGCACGGCGGCGAACACGGCCACCGACTCGGGGCCGATGTCCAGGCCCTTCCAGCCGTCCGGGATCGCCGAGGCGGGCACGGTGCGGGTGTTGGCGTCGGCGGAGAAGTCGTCGGCCACCACGACGTCGGAAGGCAGCACGATCTTGCCGGAGCCGAGCAGCCCCCGGCAGGTGTCGACCTGGTCGGCCTCCAGCAGCGAGCCGCCGACGGGGTGGCCCTGGGCGGCCAGGAACGTGAAGCACATGCCGCCGCCGACCAGCAGCGCCTCGACCTTGGGCAGCAGCGCCTCGATCACGGCCAGCTTGTCGGACACCTTGGAGCCGCCCAGCACCACGACGTACGGCCGGGCCGGGTCCTCGGTGAGGCGGCGCAGCACGTCGACCTCAGTGCGCACCAGCCCGCCCAGGTACGCCGGCAGCCGGCGGGCCACGTCGTACACCGAGGCCTGCTTGCGGTGCACCACGCCGAAGCCGTCGGAGACGAACGCGCCGTCGGCGCCCGTCAGTCCGACCAGCTCGTCGGCCAGCGCGCCGCGCTCGGCGTCGTCCTTGCTGGTCTCGCGCGCGTCGAAGCGGATGTTCTCCAGCAGCACGACGTCACCGGCGGCCAGGCTCGGCCGGCCGTCGGCCAGCTGGATCAGCCGGACCGGGGCGCCGAGCAGCTCCCCCAGCCGCGCCGCGACCGGGGCCAGCGAGAACTTGTCCTCCGGGCCGTTCTTCGGCCGGCCGAGGTGCGCGGTGACGATCACCTGTGCACCTTCGGCGGACAGCTCCGAGATGGTCGGCACCGAGGCGCGGATGCGGCCGTCATCGGTAATTCTGGAGCCGTCGAGCGGGACGTTGAGGTCGGAGCGCACCAGCACGGTACGCCCCGCGACCCCATCGGCGAGCAGGTCGTCCAGCGTCCTCACAGCTTGGACGCCACCAGCGACGTGATGTCCACGAGCCGGTTGGAGTAGCCCCACTCGTTGTCGTACCAACCGACGATCTTGACCTGGTTGCCGATCACCTTGGTCAGGCCCGCGTCGAAGATGCAGGAGTGCGGGTCGGTGACGATGTCCGAGGACACGATCGGGTCCTCGGTGTAGTAGAGAACGCCGGCCAGCGGGCCTTCGGCGGCGGCCTTCATCGCCGCGTTGACCTCTTCGGCGGTGGTCTCGCGGCCGACGACGGCGGTGAGGTCGGTGGCCGAGCCGGTGGGGATCGGCACCCGCAGCGCAAAGCCGTCCAGCTTGCCCTTCAGGTGGGGCAGAACCAGGCCGATCGCCTTGGCGGCACCGGTCGAGGTGGGCACGATGTTGATCGCGGCCGCGCGGGCCCTGCGCAGGTCCTTGTGCGGGCCGTCCTGCAGGTTCTGGTCCTGGGTGTAGGCGTGGATCGTGGTCATCAGACCCTTTTCGATGCCCACCAGGTCATCCAGCACCTTGGCCATCGGGGCCAGGCAGTTCGTGGTGCAGGACGCGTTGGACACGATCGACTGGCTGCCGTCGTACTCGTGGTCGTTCACACCCTTGACCACGGTGAGGTCCTCACCGGTGGCCGGCGCCGAGATGACGACCTTCTTGGCCCCGGCGTCGAGGTGCTTCGCGGCGGCCTCCCGCTTGGTGAACAGGCCGGTGGACTCGACGACGACGTCGACGCCGAGGTCCTTCCAGGGCAGCTCGGCGGGGTCGCGCACGGCTAGGCCCTTGAAGCCCTTGCCGTCGACCACGATCTCGTCGTCGGTGCTGGTCACCGAGAAGGGCAGCTTGCCCAGGATAGAGTCGTACTTGAGCAGGTGCGCCAGCGTCGCGTTGTCCGTGATGTCGTTGACCGCGACGATCTCGATGTCGGTCGAGCCGGCGGCCGCCTGTGCCGCCACCGCACGCCAGAAGTTCCGTCCGATGCGGCCGAAGCCGTTCACGCCTACCCGGACCACCCAGTGCCTCCTCGATCGATTCCGTACCTGGCCGCCACAGTACCGGCCGAGCTCCGGCCGTCAGCCCTCGCCAGGGGGATTTGCGCACGTGATCACGCCTCCCCCGGGCCCGACCGCCGAGAAGAGGTCTGCGTGATGCCCCCGGCCCGAGACCCGCCAACCGGGCACCCCTGTGGCTCGTGGTGAGCTGCCCGGGGTCACGAGGGCGCCGCGGTTCCGTTCACCGCCGCCCACCATTCGGGCACCCGAGTCGACCAGGTGTTCCGCGACGCCCAGTCCCGGCGGACCGTCGACCGCTCAGCCGTCACCGCCTCGTCGTCCAGTTCGCCCGAGGCCGCCACCAACGCGTCCACCCAGCCGCCGACGTCCGAGCGCTCCGCCAACAAGGGCGGCCGCACGGCGAGTTCGGGAAGTTCGGTGGACACCAACGGCCGGCCTCGCGCCGAATAGTCGTAGGCCTTCATCGAGTCCTGACCGACAGTGGCGGACGGGCGATTGGGCAGGACGAGAACATCGCCCGTATCGAGTATGCGGGCCAGATCCTTCCTGGGCGCCGGCCCGTGCCACCTCACCCGATCGGGCCCGCGGGCGAGCAGATCCCGCAACTCCGGGCCGGGTTGATCACCGTGGCCGGCGTACTGACACGGTCCCCACAGGTCGAGCTGCCACTCAGGAAGTTCATCGAGCACACGGGCGAGCAGCGGCGCGTCGAATCTCTCCGACAGGGTGCCGACGTACACCATTCTGTTCTGCCGAGGTGGCGCCGTGGTCGGGCTTTCGATCAGGGCATCGTCCGTCGCGTTCCTGATGAGGCGAGGACTCCTGCCCGGGAACGAGTCCATGAGTCCCGGCGACGCCACGATCACCTCATCGGCCTCCGCCGCGATCATCTCGTGCCATCGTCGGACACTGGCCGCGGCACGAGGGATGAGGGTGGACCAGTCGTCTCCGAAGTCCGCTACCCGGCGACGCTGCCCGGCGACACGTCCGGCGGCCCATTGCCACGGCGTGGTGACGACGAGGGCGGCGTCCGGAGACTCGGCTCGCAGGGCACGAGCCAGGCCTTGGCCGTCGAGATACTCCGCCACCTTGCCACGATGTGCGGGCAGCAACACATTTCGCGCCTGCACCGATAGGTTCGGCCCCATGTCGGTCGACTTCCGCTGAGCACACAGCCCCACAGCGAAATCACGCAGATTGCCCGGCCGAATCGCGCGAATATCACTCGGGCGTTCCACGAACGTCACCCGGCGCCCCATCGCCACCACACCCGTGGCCAACGCGTGCTCCCTCCGAATAGCGGGAATCCACGTGCTCTTGGCGGCCATGAGCAAGTCCGCCTCGGAAGCCGCGCTGGATCGACTCATAGCTCCACTCCTGCTCCGGTTCGATACATCTGCGAACTTCTCCATGGACAAGGGCGAACCCGACTCCCCCGGACGCGCCGCGCAGCCTTCCTGTGGCGACCGCGGCCGCCGCGCGGCTCGGGGCGATCCGGAGACGACCGCCGGCGACCACCTCGTCGGCGCGATGGTCCCGTTCAGGCTCGAGAGTAATGCCCAGATGCCGCGAATCGGGCATCCGCCAGTGAGCGTCCCGGTAACCAGCAGGTTACCGAGCGACGCAGATCACGAACACCCGCGGCGGCCCTGTGAACGTCCACACGACACGATTGCCCAATTTTAGGGTTGCGATGACACCCGAGCCCCGCGAGAATTCGGCATCGGACGAAACCGTATGCCGAAGTGCCGCCGTTGTCACTATCAGGCCGCCGCCATTAGCCCACAGGAGGATACCTGGAATACTCGCGGCGCGGCACTCCTCATGGAAAGACTCCGCGGATGATGACACTCCCGGAGCGGTCACCATGCTTGCCGTCAGCGACGGCGCCGGTCATCCGCCGAGCGCATACCGCAACGGCAAGCGGAAGGTAGAGTGTTGCGCACACAGTTCATATACCTACTCAGCGCACGCGTGTTCGCGAGCGCCGCGCAGGCAGTTGTCCTGCTGATTCTCGCCCGAGTAGTGGACGTGAACTCCTTCGGCGTTCTGAACAGCGCCCTCGCAGCCGGCCTGCTAGCGGTCAGCGCGGCCGACTTCGGTACATCAACATTACTGGCGAAGGCTCAGGCAAAGCGCGACTTCGAGACTGCTGACGCCTGCATCAAGTTCTCGGTGTCGACGACCTTCATCTGTATCATCGCACTGCTTGTCGCCGTGGCGTGGTACACCAAGTTCGACAGCCTTGCCGGACCCTTGATCGCCCTCGCGGTCGGCGTGAGCCTCGAAAAAAATGCGGAGTGCCTACTGAGCGTTCCCATGGCGAACGGTAACAAGTTCATCGCGCCGCTATCTGTACTGCTCAGGAGAAGTGTCACCCTTCTTGCATTCGTGTGCATGCTCCCTCTCGGAGTCACCGGGGAATGGGCCTACGGTCTTTCATACGTCGTTGGTTCGGTCGCGGGTCAGATCCATCTACGCCACACCGTCGCGGAAGCCCCGCCACTGTGGAGCCCTGGAAAGCTCGGGCTCGAGATCATGCGGAAGGCGTTCCCGTACTTCATCAGTAACATCTCCGCCCAGAGTCGCTTGCTGGACCTCCCCGTGGTCGCATTGACCTCGAGCGCGATCGCCGCCGGACTCTACGCCGGAGCCACTAAGGTGACGAGCCCTTTCATGCTCATTCCTACCGTGCTGACGGCGCTCATCATGCCGCATGCTGTACGGCAACGGAAGCACATGGCCGCTGCTCTGGCTCGGAAGATGTTCATCTTTGCGGTAGTCAGTGAGCTACTGTTCTTCGCGCCTCTCGCCCTCTTCTCCGACCGCCTGGTTGTTCTCCTGCTGGGCCATGCCTTCACCGCGGCCGCTCCCGCGTTCGCGTGGACACTCGTCGGGATTCCCTTTTTCGGCCTGGCATCGCCCCTGGGCTCCGTTCTGCAGAGCCAGGGGAAAGAGCGGATCGTGGCGGTGAACGGCGTCGTCTTCGCGGCGATTTCACTGTGCGGGACGGCCACTCTCTGTATTCTGTTCGGGATCTGGGGAGCCGCGGCGGCCATGACGATCTCATACGGCCTTAAGTGCATCGTGCTCATGCTGGTCATCAACAGGACCCTCAAGAGAACTCACCGCCGAATGAGTACCGAGCGCGCCGAATCGGACGAAATGAGCCCTCAGCACGCCGGCGGGCACGTGGCACGGCCGGAGGTCTCCGACGAAAGAACCGGCGGGCCGCCCCCAACATACTCGACATGACGAAAAGGCGGTAACTCGTGAAGTTGTCAGTCATCGGCTGCGGCTACCTCGGCGCGGTCCACGCGGCAGCAATGACCACGCTCGGGCATCAGGTGGTGGGCATTGATACCGACAAGAACAAGATCGCTTCGCTCCGCGAGGGAAGGCCACCGTTCTACGAGCCGGAATTCGACAGCTTACTGAAATCCGCCCTGGAATCGGAGCTGCTCAGTTTCAGCGATGACATCACCCAGGCTTCGTCGGCCACCGTCCACTTCCTCTGCGTGGGAACGCCGCAGAAGCGTGGTGAATACGGTGCCGACCTGCGCTTCGTCGACACCGCCGTCACATCGTTGCTCCCCGTGCTCTCGGACGGTGACCTGGTGGTCGGGAAGTCGACCGTGCCGGTCGGCACGGCTTCCCGCCTCATGGGTGTCGTGGCGGGAGCCGCGCCCGGCGCGCAAGTGGCCTGGAATCCCGAATTTCTTCGGGAGGGCCATGCGGTCCAGGACACCTTGAAGCCGGACCGTCTTGTGTACGGAGTGACCGACGACCCCCACGGCGACGTGGCCCGCCAGACACTCGACCAGCTGTACAGCGCACTTCTCGAGGCAGGGGTGCCCCGAATCGTCATGGACCTCGCCACCGCTGAGATGGTGAAAACGGCGGCGAACTCGTTCCTGGCAACGAAGATCTCGTTCATCAATGCGATGGCGGAACTCTGTGAAGCCACAGGTGCGGATGTCAGGTTGCTGGCCGATGCCATCGGGTACGACGAAAGAATTGGCCGGAAATTTCTGAACGCGGGCGTCGGCTTCGGCGGAGGTTGCCTCCCGAAAGACATCCGGGCGTTCATGGCCAGGGCCGGCGAACTCGGCGCGGACCAGGCCCTCACCTTCCTGCGCGAGGTCGACAGCATCAACATGCGTCGTCGGAGTCGGATGGTAGAGCTCACTCGTGAAGTCTGCAACGGCAGCCTCCTGGGCAAGAAGGTCGCAATTCTCGGGGCCGCTTTCAAGCCGAATAGCGACGATATCCGAGACTCCCCGGCACTGAATATCGCCGCACAACTCGAGCTGCAAGGCGCGCTCGTTCGGGTGACCGATCCCGTGGCTCTCGAGAAGTGCCGTATAGCGTGGCCCAACCTGGACTACGTCGCCAGCGTCGACGAGGCAGTGGCCGACGCGGACGTCGTTCTGTTGCTCACGGAATGGCAAGCTTACCTGGACCTGGATCCGGAGGTGCTGGGCTCGCTTGTTCGACAGAAGCGAGTGCTGGACGGACGGAACTCCTTGCCCCGGGAACTCTGGGAGAAGGCAGGCTGGGCGTACCGGGGGCTCGGGCTTCATCAGCACGCGTAGTTCTGGCGCGCATAACTGTCGACGAAACTCCTAATCAAAACGATAGATTCGACCTGTGTCATGAACAAGCTACTCTGATAAGACACGCAATAAGCCCGCCAAGCCGACCGACCCAGCGAGGACCAGCGTGCCGTTCACCATCGCGCGATCAATAGAAACCCGAGCGCGCCCGTATGACGATTTTCTTCGACTGAAGCACTTTGCACCCCTGGATGGAGTGCGGGCGCTGGCCGTCCTGATGGTCATGGGGTGGCACGCGAGAAATGGCGTGCTGTCGGCAGCGAACGGCAACTTCGGCGTCACAGTTTTCTTCGTGCTGTCCGGATTTCTCATCACCACCCTTGCTGTTCGCGAGGAGATGACGAGCGGAGCATTCAGGTTCATACCGTTCACGATCCGTAGGTTCTTTCGGATCGCTCCGCTACTGTGGCTCGGCGTGGCGGTGTACGCCGTCCTGATATTTGTACTCCATCTCGACCCGCGGGTCTCCGAGTACGCGAAGGCAATTCCGTTCTATCTTCTCTACATGGGAGAATGGCCCATCTTCACGGCCCCCGCGCAAGGCATGGGGGCAATCGGGCCGGCCCCGTTCGACGGAGTCTGGTCGTTGGGGATCGAGGAGAAATTCTACGTAGTTTGGCCGATACTCGCGTTCGTGCTCCTGGCCCGGCGTCGGGGTCGAGGTATGCTCGCCCTGACTCTTACGATCTCCCTGTGGCTGTTCTGGCAGTTTGCGGATCGGTCGATCTCCGTCTGGGTCATCTACTACGCACCGATTTTCCTCGGATGCGCCGCCGCGCTCTTCCTCCATGATCGGGCAGGCTACGCCGTCATCCGTCATGTCACGAAGCCCTGCATCCTCTACCCTGCGGCGCTCACTTTGGTCGTCCTGATCTTCTTTCGACTCCCACCCCTGGGCGAGGCGGCGAAGCAGCTCCTGGTGATCGTTACCCTGCTCGGCGTCGTACTCGAGGACCGGGGGATTATCCCATCATTCCTGTCATGGGCACCGCTGCGTCGCATCGGGGTTCTCTCCTACGCCTTGTATCTTTTCCACGTCCTGGTGTTCAAGCTGGTCGACAAGTTTCTTCCGCCGGGAAACAGCGTGCTATTGGGTATGCTGACCTTGGCAGTCGGAGGTACGGCCGCGGTTCTCGTGTGCGAAGTACTGCACAGATTCTACGAGCGGCCGCTCCAGCACCTCGGCCGACGGATCGCGAAGCGATTCTCGGCGAGCCGGTCCCCGGCGCGGCCAGCGCCTGCCATGAGCCCGTGACCCGCCTGGGAAAATCCCAGCGTGCCGCCGGTCCGCGCCTACGGCGAAAGGTTGCCGCGTATTTTCTCGCGACGGCGGTGTTGGTCGGCGTGGGCCTTGCCATCTTCGCCGCGGCGAACAACTCCCACCCGGTCCCCGCGGCCGGACTGCCCCAGTTGGGGTTCACCGTGCGCATGTCGATGCCGCAATCGCGTTACGACGAAACGTTTCGGAATCTTCAGGCGGTCGGTGCGAAATGGGCCAGGGTGGGAGCGTACTGGGACGACCAACGCAAGGCTGATCTCGTGACACAGGCCGCGACGGCCCACGGGATCAACCTACTGTTCACCGGAACCCTGCCGGAAGATCAACTACATGGGCGGACACCCGTCGACACAGGTCGATTCGCCGCACAGATGGCCGATACGGCTCGACGGTTCCGAGGAAAGGGCCCGGGCGGGGCGAGTCCGGCCTTCGAGGTACTCAATGAGGCGAACGGGTCCGTGCCCGCCGCGACGTACGTCCAACTGACCTGCGCCACTCACCGGGCCATCCAGGCGGTCGATCCGAACATCACACTCATCGCCGGTTCGGCACAGATGTACATCAACCACCCGCACTGGGATTCGTGGCTCACAGAGTTGTTCGATAACGGCATCGGGCAATGCATTGAAGCGCTCGACGCGCACGACTACCAGGATATCAATTGGGAGACTCCCACCAGGAGCGCCCTGAGTACAATGCATAGAATTATGCTCCAGCATGGATACGGTCAGAAGCCGATCTGGCTCACGGAGTTCGGCGCTTCCACCTGCACTGGTCCACGGACGCCGGGGGGCTGTTACACCGAACAGGGACAGGCGCAGAAGATCGTCGGCACTGTAGAGGAATTGCGGGCGCATTACCCGTACGTTCCGGTCGCCATGGTCTACACAGATCGCGATATAACCGACGCTTCTGTCAGTAGCTCGTTTGAATCTTCTTTCGGCATCTGGCACACGGATGGGCAGAATGTTGCCGCGGCCCCCAAGATCGCGGTAGAAGCTCTGAGGAAGCTCTACGGGGGGTAGTCGAGAACTCAGGCCCGCGCCTGGCGGCGCATCGTGCGTAGTACGGGCAACTCCACCACACGGTAGCTGATCACAGAAATAGTCAGGACCGTGGCCATCGAGACCACAAAGAGCAGCCACGTCGGTAGCGAAGTAATCCGCACCCATTGCTCGATGACGACCTGATGCCAAAGGTAGAACGCGTAGGACACCAGGCCTAGCCCCGCTATCGGCCGCCAGCCGAGCACGGCATCAGCCACGCGACTGCCCAGCACCGACGGCAGGAAGACGAGCAGGGCAACGATCGCGTACACCGGATGCACGGATCCCAGGGCGGCGGACGGCACCTTCATCGACAGGACGACGTACAGCAGGGCTCCCGCGCCCCAGAGCGCCACCGGATAGCGCATCCACCGGCGAGCGACTCGCAGGGCATCGGCCCGCACGTCGAGGACCGCGATCACCATGCCGACGGCGAACAAGTAGAACGTACCCGGCAGCGTGTAAGCGAGCAGCGACAATTCGGTCGATCCGATCCACATGTGGAATCCGATCGCCAGGACAGCCAACATCCCGAGCAGTACGAGTTCGCCGACGAGGCCGAGCCTACGTCCGAGAACGAGCGCATAAAGAGGCAGCAGAAGATAGAACGTGGCCTCGATCGCCAGGCTCCAGGCGGGCCCGATACCCGCGAACGTCGTGCTGGGATCGAAATCCTGACCCAACAGGTACAGCTGCCACCACCGATCGGAGAACCGCTCGACCCCAGGCCAGATGGCCAGGAGCGTCAGCGCTACCCAGTAAGCGGGCAGGATCCGCGCCGCGCGCCGCAGGTAGAAATCTCGGAGCGAGATCGGTTGCCCGAGGACGCGCTTCACCACGAGCGGGCGGTACAGCAGGAAGCCACTCAGCAGGAAGAACAAGGGGACCCCGGCGTTGCCGTGAGCCGCCAACTGGTGCAGCGGACCGGGTAGCGGTCGAAGGTGGTCGAAGTGATAGCAGAAAACTCCGAGCGCGGCGATCCCCCGGAGGCCGTCGAGAAGCGGGAAAACCGGGCTGGTGACCACCGCCCGTTCGACGACAACCGGTCCGTTACTTCCCGTCATGGCACAACACCTCAGAGTCTGAATGATGCACAGCGGGGGATCGGCCGACCTGAAAACCTAGGTGGACCACCGACCGAGCCATCCGGCGAAGGTTCGGCGCCGGGCAGTCTGTGTCGAGTCTGCCCACTGCCGTCGACTGGCGTAGATCCGCAGGTAACGTTCCGCGACGTTGTGCCAGCTGAGGTGCATGACCTTCTCCCGGGCGAGTTCGGCAAGGCACCGAAGAGCGTCACGATCAGCGAGCACCGTGTTGATGGCCGCCGCGATGTCGTTGGCCGAGCGGCCACCGGCCACAAGAGATGTCGAGAGCATCTCGGCAACCTCCGCGTTCGCGCCGATCGGTGTCACCAGCGCCGGCGTCCCGCACGCCATGGCCTCGGCGGTGGCCAGGCCGAAGCCCTCCAGTTCCTGCGTCGGCGTGACGGCCAGATCGGCACGCCGGTACCAGCTCACCAGCGCACGGTCGTCGACAGTGCCGACCAGGCGCACCACGTTCCGCAGCCGCAGGGTGTCTATCTCCGCTTCGATGGCCGGACGGCTGAGTCCGTCTCCGGTCACCACGAGACGTGCGCCCGGGTAGTTCTTCAGCACCGCCGGCATCGCCTTCACCAGCTGCAGTACGCCGGTCCTCGGGACAAGACGCCGGGCGACCATGAGCAGCGGGGACGCTCCGGCGGACCAGGTCAGATCATCCCGCGACAAGCCGGCATCGTGATCGTCACCGCTCCTCGCCGGGCGGAACTTCTCCGTGTCGATCCCCCCCGGTATCTGGACGACCCTGCTCGACACGGTCTGGTCGAGTTCGGCGACCTCTCGTTGCACGAACTGGCTCAGGGTCACGACATCGACCGACCTCCGCAGGATCAGTCGCTCCGCTTGCCGGAGCCCGGCCACCGCGAACGATTGGGCGAAGTGGGGCAACACGTAGCTGTCCTGCCGCTCCGAAAGCAACTCCTTGTACACCGGCGCGTGGAACGTGTACATGAAGGGAAGCTTCCTCATCGCCAGCGGCAGCGCCGGCACCGCGAAGTGGGCGTGCAGGATGGAGTTCGGTCTGTTCGCCACCGCTTTGCTCGCCGCCTGGGCGACCGCGAAGGGATACTTGGCGGCGAACAGCGCGTCCTTCTTACTCGGCACCGAGTACCGCGACACCTCCACGCCGTCGTCCCCGATCTCGATCGGCGGGCTCTGAGCTGAGACTCCTTTTGCCAGGATCGTCACCTCAGCACCCTTGCGCACCAATTCCGCGGACAATTCCCTCACGTAACGTTCCAGTCCGCCGAGCTTGTCCGGCGCGACCGAGTTCGTGAGCATGACTACGTGCACGTGACCTCCACTACAGATGTGCACACCGTTGATCGCGGCATTGCCGCCGAGTGTCGAGAACTCCGCGTCTCCCGCGGGGACCATTGCGGCGACGCGGTCAATCCGCTGCCCGAGCGCGCCCCCCGGTGTCGTCCGGCTCGGGTGCGTCGCATTCCCGGATGCCCTGCCGCCGCCCCTCCTCCCAGGCCAGCTGCGCGACCCGGCGCATCGCGACGCTCACTGCATATCGAGTCTGCTGCAGGTCGTCGAGCGCCTGGGCCACGAGGACATCGACGAAGGCCCGGGACGTCTCCCCCTGCTGTGATGTCGTCGTCGGCTCCACCTTCCGCTCGAGTGTGACCCCACCGGCAGGTCCGGCCCCGCTCGGGAGCAGTGCCGCGCATCGACCGCCCGATCATCGCGGACGCCTTTCCGGATCGGTGCGTACGGCGGTGCGCACACCGGCCTTCGAGGCGGCCCGGCGCGTTCGCACGGCATTCCCGACCGCCCGCCGCCCGCGCAGGGCGGCGACGTAGCCGGCCCAATGCGGCCACGACCGGGCGAGCACGACGTGCCGGTTGGCCGATGCCTCGGGCCGCCACCGCAGCTTGTAGTCCTCCTGACCGCGCAGGAGGTTCAGCGGGACACCCAGCCGGGCGGTGAGCGCGAGGTTGCGCCGTAGGCACAAGCTGGCGGTGTCGATCCGCGCACGCAGTTCCGGGGCCGCCGCGTTGAGGTAGTCGCCGACGAACTCCGGGCAGGTCAACAGCACATCGCTGGCCACCAGGGTCTCGCCCTGCCGGTACTCGTGGACGTGTGCCCACCCGCGCCGTGCCAGCTCGGCGACCGCCTCGGTCAGAAACGCCCGGAACCGCGCGGTGCCGTGCTCGGGATTCATCCCCCGGCCCGCCCATTGCCGACAGTGCAGCTCCAGCATCGCCCCCACCGCCGCCGGAACTTCCTCCGCTGGCACCTCGCGCTCCCGCAACCCCAGCTCATCGATGCGGCGCAGTTTCCACCGAATCCTGTGCCGGCCGCCGGAGGTCAACCCGGCCAGCAGCTGCTCCATGGCGGGCCCGGGAATCTGCAGGCACACCGAGGCGGGCAGTTCCCACCGGGCACCTGGCCAGGTCGCGACCAGTCGCCACGCGGCGGCCGTGGGCCGGACCTCGGAGAGCTGGAGGACCTGCCAGCCGGGGGTATCGCGCACCGCGGCCGCCAGCTGCTCGGCCGCCGGGCCGGACCATCGCTCGTGCAGCAGGACGTCGCCGTAGTCGGACTGACCCTCGCCGATCGCGGCGAGGACACGCAGTCCCCACCGCCGCCGCAGCAGCAACGGCGCGGCCGCGACCAGCTCACCGTCCCGGCGCACCCACACGACCCGCAGGCGCTGCCCGGCGTCCCCGTAGTGCGCCCACCAGGCCGACAGCCACACGTGGCCACTGAACGGCGTGGCGCCGAGGCAGTGGTCGTGCAATGCGTCCCACTCCGGCCGCAGGGCGGCGAACGCCGCGGCGTCACGGATGCAGCCGGCCGACCACACCGGGCCGGGCACGACCTCGTCCGGCGAGGAGTCGAGGAGGCGGACGCGGCGGACGCCGGGCCGGCTCACCGCGCACTACCCGGGCCGCGCGGCCGCACCCGCCGGGACGCCGTCCGGAAACACACCCGCGCCCCGAACGCCGACACGCCGGTCGCACAGGTCACGTCGTTTCCCCCCGGTGCCGCGAACAGTTGGAGAAAGTTAGCAACCACGGGCGAGTCCGGACATCGCCTATATCAACTCATTAATTTGTGGGTATCCGACCCGGGCCCAACCTAATTTCAGACTACTCATGTTTGACGGTTGCGATAATCCGGTCCCGTCCCAATACTGTGAGAACCCGCGGAGCCGTGGCGTTCGTGTGGCGGCCGTTACCTTAGGCGCGACTCGACACAATCCGTCCGATTCCGCACACCACTGGGTTCGTGCAATCCGCATAGCGCGTCGGCGAGAATACTCAATCCCGCCGACAGGACATATGCGGCTCTGTCTACAAGGGGGCGACGTCGCCACCCTCCTTATGAGGGGATTCGGAAACAGATGGCGAGCGGAACAATTTCGGGCGGATGGCTGTGACCGACACCGAACAGCGTGGCGCGAGCACGCGGCTGGCCGGCCCCGTGGCCGCCGGCCGGCGGCAGGGGCAGGGGTGGGAGCGGGGGAAGCGAACCGGGCGGTGGGCCCGACCATGCTCCTGGATGATCGTGACCCCGGTCGACGTGGTCACCTTGATGTTGCCGGCGGTCTGGGCCCCGCAGCACGTCCGGGCCCTGATCGCGATGACCGCACTGGTCTGCATGGCGACGAGCAGTGGCCACCCGTACCGCGCCCCGTTGCACCTGAGCGTGCTCGATCCCCTACCCAACCTGCTCGTCCGGCTGTGGACCGCCGCGGCGGTGGTCGCCACCGTCACCGCCCTGCGCCACGAGCAGGAGGCGGTGACCTCCTTCCTGATCACCGTGCTCGCGTCGATCGCGCTGTTCCTGCTGGGCCGGGTGCTGACCACGCACCTGGTGCTGTGGGCGCGGGCGCACCGGCTCGTCACCCACCGCACCCTGCTGGTGGGCGGTGGCAACCTGGCCCTGGAGCTGGCCACGATCATCGGGCGCTCTCCCCGGTACGGCCTGCAGGTGGTGGGCTTCGTCGAGGACGCGCCGGACCACAACGCGGTGCCGGGTACGGCCTGGCTGGGCCCGATCGCGGGTATCGGCGACGTCATCGATGCGCACGCGATCGACACCGTGCTGATGGCCGAGCCGGGGGATGCGGACCGCAAGCTGACCGACCTCATCTGGCGACGCGGCCTGCACGACTGCGACGTCCTGGTCGTTCCCCGGCTGTACCAGTTCCACAGTCCCGAACAGCTTCCCGACCACATCGGCGCGATTCCGGTGATGCGGGTGAACAACCCCGCGCTGCGTACCGTGGCGTGGGCGGCGAAGCGGGGATTCGACATCGTCGTGAGTGCGGCCGCTCTGGTCGTGCTGGCGCCGGTGCTCGCGCTGTGCGCCATCGCGGTGTACTGCGAGGGCGGCACGCCGGTGCTGTTCCGGCAGCGACGGGTGGGCACCGACGGGCAGACCTTCGACTGCCTGAAGTTCCGCTCCATGCGCCCGGACAACGCCGGCGAGTCGGCGACCCGCTGGTCGATCGCCAACGACCCCCGGGTGGGCCCGGTAGGCAAGATCCTGCGGCGCTCCAGTCTTGACGAGCTGCCCCAGCTGTGGAACGTGCTGCGCGGCGACATGACGCTGGTCGGTCCCCGGCCGGAGCGGCCGCACTTCGTGGGCCGCTTCTCCTCGGAGATCCCGCACTACGAGTACCGCCACCGCATGCGCGGTGGCCTCACCGGGCTCGCCCAGGTCAGCGGCCTGCGCGGGGACACCCCGATCACCGACCGGGCCCGCCACGACAACTACTACATCGACAACTGGTCGCTGTGGATGGACGCAAAGATCATCCTGCGGACCTTCCGTGAGGTCCTGCTCACGAAGGGCCGGTAGGTGGGGGCACAGCTTCGGCCGGTAGGCGACGGAGCGGCGGCCGGGTCGGGGACCATGCGTCCGGATCGCCGGCGAAATGTCCTGCTGCACGGCGCGGTGATCACAGGTGTGGCGTTCGGGGTGAGCACCGTGCTCGGGCTCGTCCGGGACCTGCTGCTCGCGGCGTTCTTCGGGGTCAACGGGTCTACCGACGCGTTCCTGGTCGCCTGGACACTGCCGGAGAACGCCGTCCCGCTGTTGATCGACAACGCCATGGCCCTGCTGCTGGTCCCGGTCTTCACCCGAGTGCTGCGCGAGCGTGCCGCGGCGGGCACCGGCCCCGGTGATCCGCGGGACCCGGTCGGGCAACTCGTCGCCGCGACGCTGCCGTGGCTGGTCGGGATCCTGGTGGCGCTGTCCCTGCTGGTGGTGGTCGGCGCACCCTGGCTGGTGGCCGGGTTGTTCCCGGGGCTGGCCGATCCCCCGCTCGCGGTCAGCGCGATGCGCACGATCGCGGCCAGCCTGGTGTTCATCGGCATCGCCGGCTACTTCGCCGCCGCATTGCGCGCACAGCTCGTCTACGGCCCTCCGGCGCTGATCAACATCGCCATGAACGTGGGGATCATCGGGCTGGTGCTGCTGGCCCACCGCCGGTGGGGGGTGTTGGCCGCGGTGCTGGGCGCCACCGTCGGAGCGGCACTGATGCTGCTGGTCCAGCTGCCGGCGTTCCGCCGACACATCGGACTGCCGAGGCGTCCTCGGCTGTCGGCCGACCTGCGGTTGGGCGCGTTCCTGCCGATCGTCTCGTTCATCGCGATCGGGCAGTCGCAGGTGTTCGTGGAGCGGTCCGTCGCCGCCCACCTCGTGGCGGGCACCATCACCCGCCTCAACTACGTGCAGAAGATCGGGCAGGAGTTCACGGCGGCCGCGCTGATCCTGGCCGTGGTGACCT
>DATAZG010000088.1:0-28160 GCA_036272155.1 Pseudonocardia sp. | reverse complement strand
GAGGACCACTCGCCACTCACGGGAGAGCTGGACTACAGGCCGACCTCGGTCTCGAAGGCGCCGGTCTCGATCCGCCGCTTGACCGCGGTCAGGAAGCGGCCGGCGTCCGCGCCGTCGACCAGCCGGTGGTCGTAGGTCAGCACCAGCGAGGCGATCGAGCGGATGGCGATGGTGTCCTGGCCGAGCTCGTCGGTGATCACCACCGGCCGCTTGACGACCGCTCCGGTGCCGAGGATGCCCACCTGCGGCTGGTTGATGATCGGCGTGTCGATCAGCGAGCCGAACGAGCCGATGTTGCTGATGGTGAAGGTGCCACCGGACAGCTCGTCGGGCTTGATCTTGTTGGTCCGGGTGCGCTGTGCGAGGTCGGCGATGCCCCTGGCCAGACCGGCCAGGTTGAGGTCGCCGGCGTTGTGCAGCACCGGGACGATCAGGCCCTTCTCGGTGTCCACCGCGATGCCGATGTGCTCGGCGTCGTGGTACTTGACCTGCTTGGCCTCGACGTCGACGGACGCGTTGAGCTGCGGGAACAGCTTCAGCACGTCGACCGTCGCCTTGACGAAGAAGGGCAGGAAGGTCAGCTTCGCGCCCTCGCGCGCCTGGAACGCGGCCTTGGCCCGCTGGCGCAGCTGGGCCACCCGCGTGACGTCGACCTCGACCACCGCGGTGAGCTGGGCGGACACCTGCAGCGACTCGACCATGCGTTCCGCGATGACGCCGCGCAGCCTGGTGAGCTTCTGGGTGGTGCCGCGCAGCTGGGCGGCCGCCTCGGCGGACGGCTCGCCCGCGGCGGGCGCGGCGCTCGCCACGGCGACTCCAGCGGATGCCGCGGCCGCGGCGGCAGGCTGGGCGGCCGGGGCCGCCGGCTCGGCGGGCTTGGCCGCCGCCAGCACGTCCTGCTTGCGGATCCGGCCGCCGACGCCGGTGCCGTGCACCGAGGTCAGGTCGACCCCGTGCTCGGCGGCCAGCTTGCGCACCAGCGGCGTGACGTACGGGATGCCGTTGGCGTCGCCGTCCGGCGCGGAGCCGTTGGTGTCGGCGGCCGGCTCGGCCTCGGACACGGCGGCGGCCGGCGCGCTCGCGGCCGGGGCACGCTGCTCGGGCTCGCGCCACGGTGAACCGCCGCCCGAGTCACCGCCGGACGCCTCGGCCTTCGGTTCCGCGGCCGGCTCGGCCTTCGGTTCCGGCTTGGGCTCGGCGGGGGCCGAGCTGGTCGCCCCACCGGCTGCGCCGATCAGGGCCAGCTGGCCGCCGACCTCGACGGTCTCGTCCTCGCCAGCGGAGATCTCCAGCAGGGTGCCGGCCACCGGCGAGGGGATCTCGGTGTCGACCTTGTCGGTGGAGACCTCGAGCAGCGGCTCGTCGACGTCCACATGGTCGCCGACCTGCTTGAGCCACCGGGTCACGGTGCCCTCGGTGACGCTCTCGCCCAGCGCGGGCATGGTCACCGCCGTGCCCTCGCCGGAGCCACCGGAGCTCGAGCCGGAGTCGGCCGGGGTCGCCTGGGCGGCGGCCGGCTCGGGTTCGGGCTCGGCGGCGGGTTCGGGCTCCTCGGCCGGGGCGCTGGCCTCGGCGGGTTCCTCGGCCGGGGCGGCCTGCTCGCCGCCGGAACCACCGCTGGAGCCGTCGCCGCTGGCCCCGTCGCCGATCACCGCGAGTTCCGCGCCGACCTCGACGGTCTCGTCCTCGGCCACCACGATGCGCTCGAGTGTGCCGGCGGCCGGGGAGGGGATCTCGGTGTCGACCTTGTCGGTGGAGACCTCGAGCAACGGCTCGTCGACGTCGACGTGGTCACCCTCCTGCTTGAGCCAGCGGGTCACGGTGCCCTCGGTCACGCTCTCGCCGAGCGCGGGCATCTGGACGGAGAAGGCCATGGTTGCTTCTGACTCCTCGTTGGTCTGTGCCGCTGTGTGCACGGTTGCCGGGGTTGGCGGTATGCCGGCTGACCGCTTAGCCGTGGGTGTGGAGCGGCTTGCCGGCGAGCGCGAGGTGCGCTTCGCCGAGAGCCTCGGTCTGGGTCGGGTGTGCGTGGATCAGGGGTGCGACGTCCTCGGCGTGGGCGTCCCAGTTGTAGATCAGCTGGGCCTCGCCGATCAGCTCGCCGACGCGGGCGCCGACCATGTGCACCCCGACCACCGGGCCGGGGGTGCCCTGGGCGCCCGCCTTGACCAGCTTGACGGCGCCGGAGGTGCGCAGGATCTGGCTCTTGCCGTTGCCGGCCAGGTCGTAGGTGAGGGTCTGCACCTCGCCGAAGCGCTCCTTGGCCTGGGCCTCGGTGAGCCCGACCGAGGCGACCTCCGGCTCGCAGTAGGTGACCCTCGGGATACCGGCGTCCTCGAACACCGCCGGGTTCAGCCCCGCGATGTCCTCGGCGACGAAGATGCCCTGCTGGAAGCCCCGGTGGGCGAGCTGCAGGCCGGGCACGATGTCGCCGACCGCGTACACCCCGGGCAGGTTGGTGCGCCACCGGTCGTCGGTGATCACGAACCCTCGGTCCATGGTCACCCCGGCCTCCTCGTAGCCGTGGCCCGCCGTGTTGGGGCCCCGGCCGACCGCGACCAGCAGCAGGTCGGCCTCCAGCGACTCACCGGACTCCAGGGTCACGGTCACCGAGTCGTCGGTCTGCTTGGCGCCGGTGAACTTGACCCCGGTCTTCGCGGTGATCTTGCGGCGGCGGAAGGCGCGCTCCAGCTGCTTGGAGGCGAACTCGTCCTCGTTCGGCACCAGCCGGGGCAGCGCCTCGACCACGGTGACCTGGGCACCGAAGCTGCGCCACACACTGGCGAACTCGACGCCGATCACCCCGCCGCCGAGCACCACGACCTTGTCCGGCACCTGGTCCAGGGTGAGCGCCTGGTCGCTGGTGATGATCCGGCCGCCGATCTCCAGCCCGGGCAGGCTCTTCGCGTAGCTGCCGGTGGCCAGCACCACGTGCCGGCCGGTGTAGCGCTGGCCGTCCACCTCGACGACGTTCGGGCCGACAAACGTGCCGCTGCCCTCGACGTAGGTGATGCCGCGCGAGCTGACCAGCCCCTGCAGGCCCTTGTAGAGCCGGCTGATCACACCGTCCTTGTAGCTGTTCACCCCGGCCATGTCGATGCCGGCCAGCGAGCTCTTCACGCCGATCTGGTCACCCTCGCGGGCCGCGTCGGCGACCTCGGCCGCGTGCAGCAGCGCCTTGGTGGGGATGCAGCCCCGGTGCAGGCAGGTGCCGCCGAGCTTGTCCTTCTCGACCAGGACCACGGAGAGGCCGAGCTCGGCCGCGCGCAGCGCGCAGGCGTACCCCCCCGATCCGCCTCCGAGGATCACCAGGTCGGCGGTGCTGTCGGCCACGTCGTACTCCCTGAATCGCGGGCAGGTTCCCAGTCATCTTGTCACCAATGCGGCGCCGGGAGAAAACGGCGCGTCCGGAACGTTGCACCAACATCAGCTCTATCGGACAAGATCGCGGATGGTGCGCGGATGAGCCTGTGGGATCGGATGCGGGCAGGTGCGGCTGGCGGGGGAGTTCGGCGGACCGCCAGGGCGCAGGACAGCGACCACCTCAGGGCCTGGGCCCGGGCCCGGGTCGGGGTCGAGGCGTTCGTGGAACCGCGAACGATGGTGACCGAGACAACCGTGCTCCTGGTGGCCAACGACGGCGAGTGGACCCGGCGTCGGGTGGGCGGGCCCAGCGCCGCGCGCAAGCTCGCCCGCTCGCTGGGTATCCCGATCTACGACGTGCAGCTGCTCGGTTACCCGAGGCGGATGCGCGACTACGACGCCCGGCAGCGGATCCTGCGGGACGGGGAGCGGCGGCGCGAGCTGGGCGCGGGCTGAGCAGCGCCGGTGTCCGTCGCCGGACGGTCGAGCGCTAGACGGTCGAGCCGACGGCGTGTGTGCTCGGCTCGTGGCGCACCGGGAAGTTCACCGACCGGGCGATGAAGCACAGCTCGTTGGCCCGCTCGTGCAGGCCCGCCGCCGCGTCGACCATGGCCGGTTCGGCGACCGTCACGGCCGGGCGCAGCACCACGCCGGTGAACTCGCCGCCGCCGTCGGCCCCCTCGGCCATGGTGCCCTCGGGGCGGTCGGTGTAGCCGGTCACCACCACGCCGGCGCTGGCCGCCAGGTGCAGGAACCACAGCATGTGGCACTGCGCCAGTGCCCCGACCAGCAGCTCCTCCGGGTTGTACCGGCTCGGGTCACCCCGGAACGCCGGGTCCGAGGAACCGGGCAGCGTCGGCTTGCCGGGCGCCGCGAGCTCGTGGTCGCGGCTGAAGTCGCGGTAGCCGGAGGTGCCGGTGCCGGTGTTGCCGGTCCAGGTCAGCTCGACGGAGTAGTGATGGGTGCGCGCCATGGGGCGGACGCTACGCGGCGCCGCCCCACGCGCTCACCCGAGTTTCAGCGGTTTTCCGCTCAGCCGTTTTCCGCTCAGCCGTTTTCCGCGATGTCGGTCAGCACGGCGGCCAGGGTGCGCACCGGTACCCCGGTGCCGCCCTTGGCGGTGTATCCCCAGGGGCCGCCGGTGTTGAAGGACGGGCCGGCGATGTCGATGTGCACCCAGGGCAGCCCCTCGGCGACGAACTCGCGCAGGAACAGCCCGGCCGAGAGCATGCCGCCCCACCGGTGACCGGTGACGTTGGCCAGGTCGGCCAGCCGGGAGTCCAGGTCGCCGCGCAGCTCCTCGGGCAGCGGCATCGCCCAGCCGCCCTCGCCGGTGGCCTGCGCGTGCCCGGCCACCCGGTCGCGGAACTCGTCGCTGCCCATCACACCGGCGGTGCGGTTGCCGAGCGCGACCACCTGGGCGCCGGTCAGGGTGGAGGTCTCGATCAGGTAGTCGGGGGAGTCCTCGGCGGCCCGGACGATCGCGTCGGCCAGGATCAGCCGCCCCTCGGCGTCGGTGTTGAGCACCTCGACGGTCTTGCCGCCGTACATGGTCAGCACGTCACCGGGGCGGTACGAGGTACCGGACGGCATGTTCTCCGCCATCGGCACCGTCGCGGTCACGGTGACCGGCAGCTTCAGCTCGGCGGCCAGCGCGACCGTGGCGATCACCGCGGCGGCGCCGGACATGTCCGAGGTCATGTGGTCCATGTTGGCGGCCGGCTTGATCGAGATACCGCCGGTGTCGAAGGTGATGCCCTTGCCGACCAGCGCCACCGAGGCGCGCGGCGAGTCCCCACCGGACCAGCGCAGCCGGACCAGCCTCGGCGGCCGGGACGAGCCCACGCCGACCCCCAGCACACCGCCGTAGCCGCCGTCGGCCAGCTGGCGCTCGTCGAGCACCTCGACCTCCAGCCCGGCGCCCGCGCCGATGTCGGCGGCCCGGTCGGCGAAGCTGCCGGGGAACAGGTCGTTCGGCGGCGTGTTGATCAGGTTCCGGGCGGTCGTGACGGCGCCCGCGATGGCCACCGCGCGGGCCAGCGTCGCCGTGTCCGCGTCGTCGGCCTTGTCGCTGAGCAGCCCGAACTCGGCCACCGGGGCCTTGCCGGCGCCGTTGCTCTTGTACTGGGTGAACGAGTACGCGCCGAGCAGGCTGCCCTCGGCGGCGGCCGCCAGGTCCAGCCGGGACAGGGTGCTGACCACCCGCCCGGTGCCGGCCAGTGCCCGCGCGGCCGACCCGGAGGCGCGCCGGATCTGCTCGGCGACGGCTGCCTCGGTGGCGTCCTGCTTAGCCGGGCCGAGGCCGACGCCGACCAGCAGCGGGGCGGCGACCGTGCCCCGGCTGGGCAGCTTCACGACCTCGTCGGCCTTGCCGGACGCTCCGGCCAGCGCGAGCAGCTCGACCAGCGAGCCGTCCTCGCCGAAGGCGGCGGCCACGTCCTCGGCGTCGCCGGCCAGTACCGGGCCGTCCTCGCCGGTGCGCAGCCCGACGACCAGCGCATCGGCCTCGGCGGTCGCGGCGGATCCGGTGACCAAGCTGAATTCGGGGGCGCTCACGTGACTCCTCTGGGTGCGAATGTGACTGAACTGGACACGGCTCGAGCTGGTGCTCCGCCCGTCCGTCGGGACGGATCGGGCGGCGATCCGGCGCGGCGGTGCGGATCCGGTGCGGACCTGACGCGGATCGACTCCTGTTTGAAATGCTAATGACACCGGCGTGCGTCCGAACGGGCGATGTCCGATGCGAGGCTGTTGTGATGCCCCCAGACCCGTTGTCCCGACGTGCATCGGTCGATGCCGTTGTGCTCGGGCTCGCGGCCCTGCTGGGCACCGGGGTGTTCATCGTGTTCGCCCCGGCGGCCGCCCTGGCGGGGAGCTGGTTACCGCTGGCGGTCGTGCTGGCCGGGGCGGTGGCGGCCGTGAGCGCGCTCGCCGAGGCCGACCTCTCCGACGCGCACCCGGGTGCCGGCGCGGGCTACCGGTACGGGCGTGAGCGGCTCACACCGGGGCTGGGCCGGGTCGCCGGGGTCGCGGCGCTGCTGGCCAAGACGGCCGCCGCTGCCGCCGCCGGCCTGGTGTTCGGCACCTACGTGCTGCCCGCGAACCCGGTCTGCGTGGCGCTGCCGGTGATCGTGGTGGTCGGCGGGCTGAACGCGGCGGGGCTGCGCTGGACGGTGCGCGGCGCCTGGTTCCTGGTGCCCGGGGTGCTGGCCGTGCTCGCCGTTGTGGTGTTCGTCGGGCTGACCCGGCACGTGCCGGCCGACTGGTCGGTGACCGGGATGGCCGAGAACGCGATGGGCGGTGAGGCGCCCCCGAGCGGACTGGCGCCCGCCGGCCTGGCTTCCGGTGCGCTCGGCCCCGGTGGGCTGCCGATGCCCGCCGAGGACGCGGCCGGGGCGAGCTACCCGGTCGGCCCGCTCGGCGTGCTGGGCGCCGCCGGGCTGGTCTTCTTCGCCTTCGCCGGGTTCGCCGCCGCGATGCCGGCCAACCGGCCGGCGGCCAGGGGCCGTGGCCGGTCCGGGCGGCGGGCCACCGTGCCGGCCACCCTGCCGGCCTGGCTGCCGAGCTGGTGGCCGAGCTGGCTGAGCGGTGGGACGGCTGCCCGCCCGGCCGGCCCGGCGGCGGAGGACCGGGCCGGCGTCCAGCCCCGGCGGCGGCTGGCGATCCTGGCGCTGCTGGTCATCGCGCTGCTGCTCTACCTCGTGGTGGCCGGGGCGCTGCTGCACTCCCTGGGCGTTGCCCGGCTCGGCCTGGAGATGGCGCCGCTGGCGGCGGCGGTCGGGGGTGTCGACGCGGCGGGTGTCGGCGCGCTGGTCCGGGTGGGGGCGGCGGCCGCCACCGCGTGCTCGCTGTTCGGCGTGCTCGCCGCCGTCGGCCGGACCACTGTCACGATGGCCGGCCACCGCGACCTGCCCCGCTGGCTCGGTCCGGTCGGCGCGCGTGGCCGGCCACTGTTCGCCGACCTGGCCGCTGTCGTCGTCGCGGCGCTGATCGCCACCCTGGTCGGTCCGGCCGCCGCGGTGGCGCTCGCGGCCTGCGCCGTGCTCGTGTGCTACGCGGTGGTCAACCTGGCCGCGCTGCGGCTGGCCGGCCGCCGGCGGCGCTGGCCGGCCTGGCGCGCCGGGGTCGGCGTGGTGCTCTGCCTCGGGCTGGCTGTGCTGCTGCCCCGCACCGAGGTACTGTTCACCGCCGCCGTGCTCCTGGTCGGCTGCCTGGCCAGCACGTTCGTGTCCCGGCGTGCCCCCTCGCCCGAGCCGCCCGCCCCCGCGGCGTCCGACTCCCGCACCGACGCCGGGCTCGCGCACGGCATCGCCGACGGCACCGTGGGTGGCCTCGGCGGCGGGGTCGGTGGCGGGCTCGCCGGTGGCGTCTCCGGCGGGGTGGTCTCCGGTGGCGTGGTGTTCGGCGGGCTGGGGCTCGGCACACCGGTCGGTGCCGAAACCTCCGGGTCCACGGGCGGCGCGCTCCCCGGGGATGCCGGCCTGGCGCTGGCCGGTGGGGACGGGGGAGTGGGTCCGGCCGGCGACGGTGGCCCCGGCGCGGAAGGCGGTGTCGCCGGGTTCGCGCCGGACGGGGGCAATGGCGGGTAGCGTGCCCTCGGTGACCTCCTCCGAGACGGATCTGCGACACAGCCCGCTGCACGAAAGGCACGTCGAGCTGGGCGCGGTACTCGGCCCGTTCGGCGGCTGGACGATGCCGATCTCGTATCCCGACGGTGGTGTGCTCGCCGAGCACACCGCGGTGCGCGAGGCGGTCGGCGTCTTCGACGTCAGCCACCTGGGCACCGCCACGGTCACCGGCCCCGGCGCCGTGGACTTCGTCAACCGCTGCCTGACCAACGACCTCGGCCGGATCGGTGCCGGTCAGGCCCAGTACACGCTGTGCTGTGCCGAGGACGGCGGCGTGCTCGACGACCTGATCGCCTACCGGGTGCGCGACGACGAGCTGCTGCTGATGCCGAACGCGGCGAACGCCGCCGAGGTGCTCGGCCGGCTGGCCGCCGCCGCACCGGAAGGCATCCAGGTCACCGACCGGCACTCCGAGCTCGCGGTGCTCGCCGTGCAGGGCCCGCGCTCGGCGGCGGTGCTCGCGGCGGTCGGGCTGCCCACCGAACTGGACTACATGGCGTTCCAGGACGTGTCCTGCGAGTCCGCCGGGCTGGCCACCCAGGTGCTCGCCGGCGGTGGCCCGGTGCGCGTCTGCCGGACCGGGTACACCGGCGAGCACGGCTACGAGCTGGTGCTCGACGCGGACGCCGCGCCCTCGGTGTGGGACCGGCTGATCTCGGCGGCCCGGGCCCAGGGCGGGCGGCCCGCCGGCCTCGGCGCCCGGGACACGCTGCGCACCGAGCTGGGCTACCCGCTGCACGGCCAGGACCTGAGCCCGGAGATCAGCCCGGTGCAGGCCCGTAGCGGCTGGGCGATCGGCTGGGACAAGCCGGAGTTCTGGGGGCGGGAGGCATTGCTCACCCAGCGCCGGGAGGGGCCGGGTCGCCGGCTCACCGGGCTGGTGGCCACCGGTCGAGGTGTGCCCCGCCCCGGCATGACCGTGCTCTCCGGCGGCACCCCGGTCGGCGTGACGACGTCGGGCACGTTCTCCCCGACCCTGCGGGTGGGCATCGCGCTCGCGCTGCTGGACACCTCGGCCGACCTGGCCAAGGGTGCGCCGGTCAGCGTGGACGTGCGCGGCCGGCCCCTGGACTGCGTCGTGACGCCGCCGCCGTTCGTGCCGTCACACGTGCGGGACTAGCTCGGGCCTGGCTCAGCGCGTGGGGTCCGGGTCGGCGGGGTCGGGGCGCTCCGGGCCGCCGGCGGTCCTGTCCTGTGAGGCCCGCACCTGGCTGACCGTGCGGTAGGCGGCGTGCAGGTCGCCGCTGAAGGTGTGCGGCTGCTCGGCCGTGAGCTGCTCGTGCAGCGTGACGGCCTCCTCGGCGGCGGCCAGCGCCTCGGTCAGGTCCCGGTCGCAGGCGGCGCGCACGCTGGCGAACGCGCAGAGTGCCTGGCCGAGGTGCTGGCGGTGGCCGACCGGGTCCGCAGGGGCGAGGAACCGGTGCAGGTAGACCGACTCCTGGGTGGCGGCCAGCGCCGTGTCCAGCCGGCCGACCTCGGCGGCGGCCAGCCCGAGGTTGTGCAGCGCGCGGGCCAGCTCCGACTCGAACACCACCGGGGCGAGGCCGGCGAGGCGGCGGTAGCTCTCCGTCGTCTGTACCGCCAGCTCGCAGGCCTGCTCGAGGTTGCCCTTCGCGGCGAGCACCAGCCCGAAGTTGTTCAGCGCGGCGGCCAGGCAGTGCTCGAAGCCGACCGGGTTGCTCCGGGCCAGCATCCGGTACAGCGCGTTGTGGGCGTGCAGCCGGCGCAGCGTCAGGATCGACTCCTCGGCCGCCGCCGTCGCCGCCTCGTGCTCGCCGAGGTCCGACCGGGCCAGCCCGAGGTTGCTCAGCGCCACCGCCATGCCCACCCGCAGCCGGATCCGCTGCATCACCCGCAGCCGCCCGTGTGTGGCCAGCATCTCGCGGTACAGCTCGACGGCGTCGGACAGCGCGGCGGCCGCCGGCTCGCGGCGGGCCAGCCGGGACGACCACAGTCCCCAGGCGGTCAGGGCCAGGGCGAGCTCGGAGCGGTAGCGGGCGGGTTCGTCGGTGGCCAGCCTGCGGTAGATCCGGACCACCCCGGCGACGCTGTCACAGGCCTCCTCGAGGGCACCGGCCCTGGCCTGCTGCACGGCCAGCGTCTGCTTCAGGCGGGCGGCCCTGGCCAGGTCGGAGGACGACCCGGCCCAGCCCCTCGGCGACTGCTCGACGCCGAGGTCCTCCACCAGCGCGGCGAGGCCGATGCTGAACCCCCGAACGGAACCGCTCTCCGGCACAGCGCCGACCTCCACCAACCAAAGTTGCCTTGACAACTCGCATTCTCCGTGACGGAGGGGCTATTCGCACAGGTCCAAGTTGTGGAAATCGCTACTCCGACCGCCGTACTGGCTGGTAGCAGGTGTTACCAAGGCCGAACTGGTCACATTGGCCAGCGAATACCACCAAAGTGTCCATGAAGTGGGAGGTCCAACCATCGGAGTTGCTTCGGCGACTACCGTGCACGTATGAGTTCCAGGCCGCTGCCCTCCTTCGCCCACACGCCGAACCCCGCGCCCGCCACGGCGGAACGTCGCGCGGAGGTACTGGCCGACCCCGGGTTCGGACGGTTCTTCACCGATCACATGGTGACCGCCCGGTGGACCCAGGAGCAGGGCTGGCACGACCCGAAGGTAGTTCCGTACGGGCCCCTCACGCTGGACCCGGCGGCCATGGTGTTCCACTACGGCCAGGAGATCTTCGAGGGGCTCAAGGCGTACCGGCAGCCGGACGGCTCGGTGGCCTCGTTCCGGGCCGACGCCAACGCGGCCCGGTTCCAGGTCTCGGCCACCCGGCTGGCCATGCCGCCGGTGCCCGAGGAGCTGTTCCTCGCGTCGCTGCGTGAGCTGGTCCGCGTCGACGAGGCGTGGGTGCCGGCCGCCGGCGGGGAGGACTCGCTGTACCTGCGGCCGTTCCTGATCGCCACGGAGGTCGGCCTGGGGGTCCGCCCGGCCGCCGAGTACCTGTACCTGCTGATCGCCTCGCCGGCCGGACCGTACTTCGCCGGCGGGCTGAAGCCGGTCGACGTGTGGCTGGCCACCGACTACACCCGCGCCTCGCCGGGCGGTACCGGGGCCGCCAAGGCCGGTGGCAACTACGCCGCGTCGCTGCTGCCGCAGAAGCACGCCGCCGAGAACGGCTGCGCCCAGGTCGCCTACCTCGACGCCGGCGAGCGCCGCTGGGTCGAGGAGATGGGCAGCAACAACCTGTTCTTCGTCTACGGCTCCGGCGACGACGCCGAGCTGGTCACCCCCGAGCTGTCCGGCAGCATCCTGGCCGGCATCACGCGGGACTCGATCCTGGTGCTGGCCAGGGAGCTGGGCTACAAGGTCACCGAGCGCCAGGTGTCCGGCCAGGAGTGGCTGGAGGGCGCCGAGTCCGGCGCGCTCACCGAGGTGTTCGGCTCCGGCACCGCGGTGGTGGTCAGCCCGATCAGCGGCGTGAAGCACACCGGCGGGGCCGTCCGGATCGGTGACGGGACGCCCGGCCCGGTCACCACCCGCCTGCGCCAGCTGCTCACCGACATCCAGCTCGGCACCGGCCCGGACCCGCACCACTGGATGCAGCCGCTCACCCAGGCCCGCGTCAGCGCGTAACCGTCCTGTTGGGCTGACACCCGGGGGGTGGGCGCGGCACACGCGTTTCTCCCCGGGTGTGGCCTACGCCGTGGCGGCCACCAGTAGGACGGCGGTGGTGGCCAGCTCGGTGGCGGCGCCGAGCACGTCCCCGGTCACACCACCGAACCGGCGGCGGGTGTGCCGCGACAGCGCAACCACCAGCGCGGCGGCCAGCAGCATGCCGAGCGGTCCCTGCCAGGGGCGGGTCGGCACGGCGGTGACCGCGATGGCGGCCAGCGCGAGCGCGCCGAGCGCCCCCACCGCCCACGGCTGGGTCCCGGCGACCAGGGCGCCGAGGCCCTCCGGCCGCGCCGCCGGCACGCCCCGCCGGCAGCACCAGGCGAACGCGCAACGGCCGGCCACCGCGGCGATCAGCACCGCCGGCCAGCGCTCCGGCTCGACCGCCAGCTGCGCCAGCGCGCCCGCCTGCAACCCGAGCGCCAGCACGAGCGTCACCACGGCGAACGGCCCCGCGCCGCCGTCCCGCATCACCGCCAGCGCGCGCTCCGGCGGGCCGTAGCAGCCCAGGCCGTCCGCGGTGTCGGCCAGCCCGTCCAGATGCATGCCCCGGGTGCCCAGCGCCGTACCGGCCAGCGCGAGCAGCGCGGCCAGCAGCGGCGGCACCCCGAGCCGGACCAGCCCGTACAGCACCGCCGCCGAGGCCCCGCCGAGCAGCAGGCCCGGCACCGGCGCCCACCGGATCGCCGCCCCGGCCACCCGCCGGTCCACCTCGGCCGGCCCGCGCACCGGCAGCACGGTCAGCCAGCTCAACGCCAGCCGCAGGCCGTCCACCGCCTCAGCCGGAGACCTGTTCGGCGGGGCCCGAGGCCGGGCGGTCCGGGGTCGCGGCGCCGGGTTCGGCGGCATCCGGCGCTCCGCTCGCGGCACCCTCACCGGCGCCACTCTCACCGGCGCTGTCCTCGCCGGCGCCACCCTCACCGCCGGCAGTCGAGGCGGCGCCACCCTCAGCGGCGGCTGCCTCCCCAGCGGCTGCCTCCTCCGCGACGGGGGCCTCGCTCACGCCGGCGTCGGCGAAGGTGGCCATCTCGGCCAGCACCCGGCCGGCCATCAGCACCAGGGGCAGGGCGGCGAGCGCGCCGGAGCCCTCGCCGAGCCGCATGCCGAGGTCGAGCAGCGGCTCCAGCCCGAGGTACTCGAGCAGCAGAGTGTGTGCCGGTTCCACGGAGCGGTGCCCGGCCAGCCACCAGGCCCGGGCACCGGGCGCGAGCTCCTCGGCGACCAGCGCCGCCGCGCCCACCACCATGCCGTCCAGCAGCACCGGGGTGCGGCGCACGGCGGCCTGCGCCAGGAACCCGGCCATGGCCGCGAGGTCGGCGCCGCCGACGGTGCGCAGCAGCGCGACCGGCTCGCGGCGCACCGGCCGGCCCCGGCGCAGCGCGTCCCGGATCGCGGCCGCCTTGCGCATCCAACCGGCGTCGTCGACCCCGGTGCCTCGGCCGACCACGGCGACCGGTTCGGCCCCGGTCAGCGCCGCGACCAGCACCGCCGCCGGAGTGGTGTTGCCGATGCCCATGTCACCGGCGATGAGCAGATCGGCACCGCTGTCGACCTCCTCGTCGGCGATCGCCCGGCCGGCCGCGATGGCCGCCTCGACCTCGTCCTGGGTCAGCGCGTCCTCGAGGTCGATCCGCCCGCTGGAGCGGCGCACCTTGTACCGGGTCACCTGGGTCGGCAGCGCGGACCCGGCGGCGTCGTCGGGCGCGGCGCCGGGGGAGTCGACCGCGAGGTCGGCCACGCGCACGGTGGCGCCGGCCACCGCGGCGAGCACGTTCACCGCCGCGCCGCCGGCCAGGAAGTTCGACACCATCTGGCCGGTGACCTCTGGCGGGTACGCGGACACCCCGTGCCGGGCCACGCCGTGGTCACCGGCGAACACCACGACCCTGGGGCGGGCCAGCGGCCGGGGCGGGCAGTGCCCCTGGCAGGCCGCCAGCCACACGCCGACCTGCTCCAACCGGCCGAGCGAGCCGGCGGGTTTGGTCAGCTGACTGTGCCTGAGCCGCGCCTGCTGGCCGGTCAGCTCATCGGGCGCCACGATCGCCGGGAACTCCACCATGGACGACAGCATCGCCGACTTGACCATCGGCGCGGCACCCGGGGCCGCCCGACCACCCCCGGCCCGCCCCGGTCCGACCCCCCGAGCCGGGTCCGGACCCGGTCAGACCGCGAGCGAACCGAAGCGAGGGCGGTCAGCGACAGGTCAGCGACAAGTCGGCGACAGGCCCGCGACAGGTCAGCGACAAAGTCAGCGACAAAGTCAGCGACAAAGTCAGCGCAGCCGCAGCGGCAGGCCGGCGACCAGCAGCAGCACCTCGTCGCACACCTGCGCCAGCCGGGCGTTGAGCGCGCCCAACTCGTCGCGGAACAGCCGCCCGGACCGGGTCGCCGGCACCACCCCGAGCCCGACCTCCGCCGACACCAGCACCAACCGCGCCGGGCAGCTCGGCACCGCCTGCAGCAGCGCGTCCACCTCGCCGCCGGCCACCGCCAGTGCCGCCGTGTCGCCGTCCCACGCGGCCGCGTCGTCGAGCACCCCGGTCAGCCAGGTGGCCAGGTCGTCGACCAGCAGCGGCGACCCGTCCGACCGGCCCAGCTCACCGGCCAGGTCGGAGGTCTCCACGGTCCGCCAACCGGCCGGCCGGCGGGACCGGTGCGCATCGATCCGGGCCGTCCACTCCGGGTCGTCGGCCCGCAGGCGCCCGGTGGCCACGTAGCGGACGGGGGAGTCGGCCGGCAGCAGGCCTTCGGCATGCGCCGACTTGCCGGACCGGGTGCCTCCGAGAACCAGGGTGCGTCGCGCGGCATCGGGCACCGGGGCACGCTACCGTCCGGCCCCGTGACCTTCCGATGGCGTTACCTGGACGAGGCGGGCGCGGAGACCACCGGCCCGGACGAGACGTTCACCGACCAGACCGAGGCCGAGTCGTGGTTCACCGAGGTCTGGCCGGAGCTGCTCGACGAGGGCGTACACGCCGTCACCCTGCTCGACGGTGCGGAGCGGGTGTACGGGCCGATGAGCCTGCACGAGCAGGCCTGACCCCCGGCTCGACCGACCAGGTCTCCGCCTTCGCGGCCGGGCCGTCGGAGAGCCAGCCGAGCCCGGTGCGCACGTGGTAGCCCCACAGCCCGATCTGGTCGCCGTAGCTGGCGGCCAGATCAGCCATGGACACGCCCGGGCCGTACAGCTCCTCGATGGCCTTGGTGAACGCGGGTAGCTCCGCCGGGGCCACGTCGAGCCGGCCGAACACCCGCAGCGCGATCCCGCTGGCGGTGAACTCGCCGACGCCCCGGATGTCACGCAGCTCGGCCATCAGCTCGGCCGTGCCGGCCCGGTAGCCCCAGCCGAGCGGCCAGCTGGCCAACCGGCCCAGCACGGCGGCCAGGTACTCCGACTGGCGCAGGTTCGCGGTGAACGGGGCGAGTTCGCCGACGCTCAGCTCGGCCAACCGCTCGAGCGTGGGGAACGCCCGGTAGGTGATCCCGCCCAGGTCGAGCGCCGAGCCGTACACCCTGGCCAACCGCCGTTTGCGGCCGCCGGCCTGTGCCTGCGAGGTGCGCTGGGCGAGCACGAAGTAGCACGCGCCTTCGGCCACGCTGGCGAACCGCAGCTGGTGCAGCCCCTCCGTCTCGGCGAGCACCGGGGCCATCGCCGGATCGGCCCGGGCCGACGCGAGGAACGGGGCAGTGTCGTCAGCCAGGGACAGCCACCGGCCGACCGCGACCTCCACCTGGTGGCGCTCCGCCCCGGACAGCTCGTCAGCGCTGTGCAGCACCACCGAGACCCCCCGCTCGGCCGGGGCGACCTCGGCGACCACCGCGCGGCCGTCAGCCAGCGAGAACGCCTTGCGCACCAGGGAACCGAAGATCCGCTGCTCGCCGGCGCACGGGGCGAAGCCGGACATGGCGCGCAGCGACAGGGCGAGGTCGAACGGCTGGGCGGCGGCCAGCGTGACCAGCGGGGTGCTGTGCGGGAGGGCGGGGTGCATGGCGACAGCCTGGCAGGCGGGTCCGACAGTTTTGCGCCGGCCCGCCCGCCGGGTGGTCGAAGTTCAGCCGGTGACCTTCTCCGGGTCACGTTCCACGACGTTGCCGAGCACCTTGTCGACCTGGTGCAGCAGCTCCGGGTCCAGGGTGACGCCGGCGGCGGTGACGTTGTCCTCGATCTGCTCCGGGCGGGTGGCGCCGATGATGGCCGAGGCCACGTTCTTGTTCTGCAGCACCCAGGCCACCGCGAACGCGGCCATGCTCAGGCCGGCCTCGGCGGCCAGCGGGCGCAGCTCCTGCACCCTGGTCAGCACGTCGTCACGCAGCCAGCGGGAGATCATCTCGGCGCCGCCGGCGACCTGGTCGGTCGCGCGGGAGCCGGCCGGCGGCTCGGCGCCCGGCTGGTACTTGCCGGTCAGCACGCCCTGCGCGATCGGGGACCAGACGATCTGCGAGATGCCCTCCCGCTCGGACAGTGGCACCACGGCCGGCTCGATGACCCGCCAGAGCATGGAGTACTGCGGCTGGTTCGACACCAGCGGTACCCGCAGCTCACGGGCCAGTTCGGCGGCCGCCGCGAGCTGCTCCGGGTTCCACTCGGAGACGCCGAGGTAGAGCACCTTGCCGCTGTGCACGAGGTCGGCGAAGGCCGACATCGTCTCCTCGAGCGGGGTGCTGTGGTCGTAGCGGTGGGCCTGGTAGAGGTCCACGTAGTCGGTGCCGAGGCGGCGCAGCGAGTTGTGGATCGACTCGGTGATGTGCTTGCGCCCGAGCCCCTGGTCGTTCTGACCGGGCCCGGTCGGGAAGAACACCTTGGTGAAGATCTCCAGGCTCTCGCGCCGCTGTCCGGAGAGTGCCCGGCCGAGCACCGCCTCGGCCCGGGTGCCGGAGTAGACGTCGGCGGTGTCGAAGGTGGTGATGCCGGCATCGAGGGCGGCGCGCACACAGGCCACGGCCTGGTCCTCCGCGACCTGTCCGCCGTGGGTGATCCAGTTTCCGTAGGAGATTGCGCTGACGGTCAGGCCGCTGCGGCCGAGGCGACGGAATTCCACGATCGCGGACCCTACGCCCGGTCGGTCCGGTTCGGCGCGCCGAACCGGACCCAGGAGCGCGCGGGTCAGACCGAGGCGCCGATCTTCACCTTCGGCTTGGGCACCCGGAGCTTGCGCAGCTGGCTGGCCCGGCTGAACGCGTACCAGCCGACGGACGGGCCGCTGATCTGCTCCTTCGGGAACCTCTCCCGGGCGGCCTTGAGCACCCGGCGGCCGAGCAGCACGCCCTCGAGCAGGATCGCCGCGAGCATGGCCATGCAGAACAGGCTGACCATGCTCTGCAGCCGGGGGACCGGCAGGATCAGCGAGACGAAGACCAGCGCGGCGAGCGGCATGAACAGCCCGATCAGGTGCCGGCGGGCGTCCACGAAGTCCCGCACGAAGGCCTTGACCGGCCCGCGGTCCCTCGGCATCAGCGCGCGCTCGTCGCCGGCCATCATCCGGGCCCGGCGACTGGTCGCGTCCTGGCGGCGCTCGGCCCGGGAGGCCCGGTTCTTCCTGGCCAGCTTCTGGGCCTCGCGCTGGGTCTTCGGCGGGGGCGGGGCGGGGCCGCGGCGCCTGCCTTCCGCGTCGCGGCGCTTCGGGGTAGGCCGACCCTTGCCGGGGGTGTGCTGCCGGCCGAACGCGTCCGCGCCGTCGGCGGCAGAGCCGTCGCCGGTGCCGGAGGTCGCCGTGCCGACCGCGTCGTCGGAGTTGCGGCGGCGCAGAAACTTCACGTCATCAACCATACGGCTCGACACGCCCGGTAGCGTCCAGCGGGTGCGCATTGTGATCGCCCCGGACTCCTACGGCGGCACCCTGTCGGCGACCGAGGCGGCCGCCGCCATGGCCGAGGGGTGGCGGCGGGTCGCGCCGGACGACGTGACGCTGGAGTTGCCGCTGGCCGACGGCGGTACGGGGTTCCTGGACGTGCTGCACGCGGTGCTCGGCGGTGAGCTGCATCCGCTGCAGGTCACCGGGCCGCTGGACGGCAAGCCGGTGCCGGCGCACTGGCTGCAGGTCGGCGAGGCCGCCTATATCGAGGTGGCCGAGGCGTGCGGGCTGCACCTGGTACCGAAGGAGCACCGGATGCCGGCGGCGGCCAAGGCGGCCAGCAGCCGGGGCGTCGGTGAGCTGGTCGCGGCGGCGGCCTCGGTGCCGGAGGTGCGCCGGATCGTGGTCGGGCTGGGTGGCTCGGCCAGTACCGACGGTGGTGCCGGGGCGCTCGCGGTGCTCGGTGCGCAGCCCCTCGACGACGCCGGCGAGCCACTGCCCGACGGCGGTGCCCCGCTGGCCCGCTGCGCCGCGCTGGCCGGGCCGCCGGCGCTGCCGGAGCGGGTGCACCTGGTGCTGGCCGCCGACGTGGACAACCCGCTGCTCGGCCAGCACGGGGCGGCGGCGGTGTTCGGCCCGCAGAAGGGTGCCGACGCGGCCGCTGTCACCGAGCTGGACGCGGCACTGGGCCGGTACGCGGAGCTGCTGGCCGCCTCGGTGGGCCAGTCGGCGGCCGAGCTGGTCGCCGCGCCGGGCGGTGGGGCGGCCGGCGGGCTCGGCGCGGCACTGCTGGCCTGCGGTGGCGAGCGGGTCTCCGGGGCAGGCCTCGTCCGGGAGCTGTCCGGGCTGGACGCCGCGCTGGACACCGCCGACCTGGCGCTCACCGGCGAGGGCAGCTTCGACTGGCAGTCGCTGCGCGGCAAGCTGATCACCGCCGTGGCCGGCGCGGCCGCCGCCCGTGGTGTGCCGTGCCTGGTGCTGGCCGGCCAGGTCAGCGTCGGGCGGCGGGAAGCGGCGGCGGCCGGGGTGGAGGCGGCGTACTCGGTGGCGGAGCACGCCGGCGGGGTGGAGGCCTCGATGGCCGACCCGGCGGGCACCCTGGCGGCGCTGGCCGAGCACCTGGCCGGCCAGTGGCGGACCGGCTGAACATCCATTCGGATACCCACTCGATACCGCTGACCACGCCGGACATGGACGGCGGGCGCGCGCTTGACACCGATCGGTGCAGCGGCTCACGCTGCCCGAGTACCGTTGGGTGTGTCACGATGGAAGTGCACCGGCGCGGGACGGAACATCCGGCACACCGCTCGTGTTGTGTAGAGCGTTGAATGGGTGAAGACCCGTTACGTGAGCGAACGGCAAGGGAGAGCAGATGTCGGTCGACAACAGCACCACCACCACTGAGCAGACGCATGGCGTGGAGCTGACTGAAGCGGCCGCGGTCAAGGCGAAGGCGCTGCTGGACCAGGAGGGTCGCGATGACATGCACCTGCGCATCGCGGTGCAGCCGGGCGGCTGCGCGGGCCTGAGGTACCAGCTGTTCTTCGACGATCGCTCGCTCGACGGCGACCTGTACCGCGACTTCGAGGGTCTGCGCGTCGGGGTGGACCGGATGAGCGCGCCGTACCTGCAGGGTGCGGTCATCGACTTCGTGGACACGATCGAGAAGCAGGGCTTCACGATCGACAACCCGAACGCCGGCGGCTCCTGCGCCTGCGGCGACTCGTTCAACTAGACGTACCTCACAACGGCCGGTCCCGGGAGCCAGGTGCTCCCGGGGCCGGTCGTTGTCGTATTGGTCGCGGAACGGAGCCGATCCGGACATCGGGCGGTAAGGTGACCCATCGTGCCCATTGCTGTCACTGGATCCATCGCGACCGACCATCTGATGCAGTTCCCGGGTCGGTTCGCCGACCAGCTCGTGGCCGACCAGCTGGAACGGGTCTCCCTGAGCTTCCTCGTCGATGATCTTGTGATCAAGCGTGGCGGCGTGGCCGGCAACATCGCCTACGCCCTCGGTGTGCTCGGGCAGCGGCCGGTGCTGATCGGCGCGGTCGGCCCCGACTTCGCCGACTACCGGGCCGCGCTGGAGCTGGTCGGGGTGGACTGCACCCGGGTGCACGTGTGTGACGATGTGCACACCGCCCGGTTCATGTGCACCACCGACGCCGACATGCGCCAGATCGCGTCGTTCTACACCGGCGCCATGGCCAGGGCCTCGGAGATCTCGCTGGCCGGGCTGGTCGGCGAGGCCGGCGGGCCGGACCTGGTGCTGGTCGGCGCGAACGACCCCGGCGCCATGCTGCGGCATACCCGCGAGAGCCGCGAGCTGGGCGTGCCGTTCGTCGCGGACCCCTCCCAGCAGCTGGCCAGGATGGAGGGCCCGGAGATCCGCCAGCTCGTCCAGGGCGCCCGCTACCTGGTGACGAACGATTACGAGTGGGAACTGCTGCTGCAGAAGACGGGCTGGACCGAGGCGCAGGTGGCCGAGCAGGTCGACGTGCGGATCACCACCCTCGGCGAGCACGGCGCGCAGCTGGTCGGCCGGGACGGCTTCGAGCTCAAGATCGGTGTGGTGCCGGAGACCGGCAAGGTGGACCCGACCGGCGTCGGCGACGCCTTCCGGGCCGGTTTCCTGGCCGGCGTGGAGAACGGTCTGTCGCTGGAGCGGTCCGCTCAGCTGGGCTCCCTGGTCGCGGTGTACGTGCTGGAGACCGACGGCCCGCAGGAGTGGGCCTGGGACCGGTCCCGCTCGGTGGCCCGGCTGCGCGACGCCTACGGCCCCGACGCGGCCGACGAGATCGCCACGCACCTGCCCGAGGCGAGCTGACCCGCGCTCAAGCCGGCCCGGGCACGGCACCCGCTCGTCCCGCCCGGGCCGGGGAACGCCCGCTCACCCCGCCCGGCGCGGCGAGCGCAGCAGCCACCCGGCCAGCGCCCCGGTGACCAGGGCCAGCACGCCACAGCAGAGCATCGCGTCGGCCACCCCGGCGGTGCCACCGGCCGCTGACCCGACCCCCGTCGCGACCGCGCCCGCGTCGCGCCGGGTGAACAGCGCGCCGCAGATCGCGATGCCGAGCGCGAGCCCGAGCTGGCGGGAGGAGTTGGCCGCCGCCCCGGCGGTGCCGCCGTACGCCGGGGGCACCGCCGCGATCGCCACGGCCGGGAACACCGGGGACACCATGCCGGCGGCGGCCCCGCTGACCAGCAGCGCCGGCATCAGGGCCAGCCAGCTCGGCTCGGCGTACACCGCGAGCGCGGTCAGGCAGCCGAACCCGATCAGCACGGTCGCGCCGCCGAGCACCCGCCCGGGCGGCAGCGCGTGCAACCGGCCGCTGAGCAGCGCCGAGACCAGGAAGAACGCCACGACCTGGCCGGTCAGCACCAGCGAGGTGGCGAGCGGGGACAGCCCGGTGTCGCCCTGCAGCCAGGCCGAGAGCACCGGCCCGGCGCCGTACGTGGCGAAGTAGTAGCCGAACGCGACCACCAGCACCCCGACGAACGCCCGGGTACCGAACAGCCCCGGCGGCAGCATGGGGTGCGCGCTGGCCCGCTCGACCAGCACGAACGCGACCGCGGCCAGCACCGTGACCGCGGCTCCGAGCAGCGTCGACACCGCCGTGAACCCCCGGTCCCCGCCGTTGATCACGGTGAACGTGGCAGCGCTGGCCGCCAGCGTGAAGCTGACGATGCCGGGCACGTCGACCCGGTCGGCGGTGCGCTCGGTCTCGACGAGCGAGCGCGCGGCCAGCACGAGCGCGACCAGGCAGATCGGCAGCGAGCCGAGGAAGATCCACCGCCAGCCGACCAGCTGGGCCAGCACGCCGCCGGCCAGGGTGCCGATCGCGCCGGCCACCCCGGCCGTGGTGCCCCACACGGCGAACGCCCGCGCCCGGTCCCGCCCGTGGTAGCTAAGCCCGACCAGCGGCAGGATGGTGGCGAACATGGCCGCGCCGGCCACCCCCTGCACCGCGCGCGCCGCGATCAGCTGGGCGGCCGAGCCGGCCAGCCCGCAGGCCAGGGTGGCCAGACCGAACACGGTGAGCCCGGCCAGGTAGACGCGCTTGCGGCCGAGGTTGTCGCTGAGCGAGCCCATGCCGAGCAGCAGCCCGGCCAGCGCCACGGTGAACACGTCGACGATCCACTGGCGGGTGCTGAAGCCGGCGTGCAGCTCGGCGCCGATCGGGCCGACCGCCACGGTGACGATCGTGGTGTGGACGAGCAGCAGGAACGTGCCGAGGCAGCTGGCCACCAGGGGCAGCCAGCGTGACGGCGCCCGGGTGGCGAGAACGGGTGAGCGGGTCATACCGGCAGCGTGCTGTAATCCCCTTATGCAGCAGAACCATTACTCGGGGGCGTTCCTCGGGCATGTGGCGGAGCTCACAAACCGGCCGCCCACCGGGGTGGCCGAGCTGGAGCGCCGCTGGGTGGCGGCCGGCATGGTCGTCGACCACCCGGTGCGCGAGGTCGACCTGCGCGAGGTGTGCGAGTTCCTGCCGCGCTGGGCCCGGCTGGCCGACGCGGACACCGACCGGCGCCGCGTCGAGCTGCTGAACGAGCTGCTGGCCGAGTGCACCGCGCACCCCAGGGTCACCGACCACGGCGGCGAGGGCTGGCACATCCACTTCCGCGACGACGGGCTGCCGATGGCCGCCGTGCTGCGGGTCGCCACCAGCATCGCCACCGCCCGTCACCTCACCGAGCGCGGCATGCACCGGATGGGCCGCTGCGCCCTCACCGAGTGCGCCGGCGTGTACGTCGACGACACCCGGGGCGGCCGGCAGCGCTACTGCTCGGTGTCGTGCGCCAACCGGGACGCGGTCCGCCGCCACCGCGCCCGCCGGGCCGGGACGGCCGCCGCTCGCCAATAGGTCACCGCCCGGGCTGTCGATTTCCGCCGAGGCCGTTCGTCGGTAGAGAGTCAGCCGACACGGTGCCCGCGTGGCACGGTCGGACAGGGGCCGGCGCCCGTTGCCGGCACGAACATGGGAGAGGCGGCTGCTATGGCCGAGTACCTGGTCTTGATCTATGAGCGCGAGGTCGACTGGGCAGGGGTGGGGGATGACGAGGCCAAGCGGATCCTCGACGAGCACCGCGCCTTCGGGGAGCGCAACGCACAGGTCCTGCGAGGGGGCAACGCCCTGCACGGCACCGACACGGCGACCTCGATCCGCCGGGACGCGGGCGGCGCGCCGGTCATCACCGACGGGGCGTTCGCGGAGACCAAGGAGGCGCTGGGCGGCTACTACGTGATCGAGGCGGCGAGCCTGGACGAGGCGATCGCGGTCGCCAAGCAGGTGCCGGCCCCGTTCGGCGGGGTCGAGGTGCGCCCGGTGCGGACCTTCGACTGACCGTGCCCTCCACCGACGCCCGCCGCCCGGACCCGGGGTCCGGCGCGGTGTCACCGACGTGACCTCCAGCGAGGTCGCGGCGGCGGTCGCGGACGCGCACCGCCGCGAGTGGGCCTTCGTGCTCGCCGCGGCGGTGCGGGTCACCCGCGACCTGGACCTGGCCGAGGAGTGCGTGCAGGACGCCTACGCCAGGGCGCTGACCGACTGGGCGGCCCGTGGCGTGCCCGCCCGGCCGGCGGCCTGGCTGACGCAGGTGGCCCGGCGGCGGGCGCTCGACCTGCTCCGGCGGGAGACCACGCTGCGCGCCAAGCTGCCGCTGCTCGTGGCCGACCCGGACCCGCCAGGTTCGGCGGTGGACCGGGACGACGGCGCCACCGATCCGGACGAGATCGCCGACGACCGCCTGCGGTTGATCTTCACGTGCTGCCACCCCGGCCTGGCCCCGGAGGCTCAGGTGGCGCTCACCCTGCGGCTGCTCTGCGGGCTCTCCACGGCCGACGTGGCGCGGGCGTTCCTGGTCGGCGAGGCGACCATGGCCGCGCGCCTGACCCGGGCCAAGAAGAAGATCGCCGCCGCCCGGATCCCGTACCGGGTGCCGCCGCTGGCCGAGCTGCCGGAGCGGGTCGACGCGGTGCTCACCGTCGTCCACCTGCTGTTCAGCACCGGGCACACCGCGCCCGCCGGCGACGAGCTGCTGCGCCGGGACCTCGTCGAGCGCTCGCTCGACCTGGCCCGGATGCTGCGCGCGCTGCTGCCCGACGACCCGCACGTCGCGGGGCTGCTCGCGCTGATCCTGCTCACCGACGCCCGCCGGGAGTCCCGCACCGACCTGCGCGGCCGCCTGCTGTTGCTCGAGGAGCAGGACCGCTCCCGCTGGGACGCCGGCGCGATCCGGGAGGGGGCCGCGCTGGTGCGCGAGGCGCTGCGCCGCCGGCCGCCGGGGCGGTTCGCCCTGATGGCCGCGATCGCCGCCGTGCACGACCAGTCGCCCAGCTGGGCGAACACCGACTGGCTCGAGATCCTCGGGCTCTACGACCTGCTGGTGCAGCTCTGGCCGTCCCCGGTGGTGGCGCTCAACCGGGCCGTGGCGGTCGGTTTCGCCCACGGCCCGGAGCGGGGCCTGGCCGCCGTCGACGCGCTGGCCACCGAGCCGCAGCTGGCCAGCTACCCGTACCTGCCCTCGGCGCGGGCCCAGTTCCTCAGCCGGCTCGGCCGCGCCGAGGAGGCCCGGACCAGCTACGCCGAGGCCATCCTGCTCACCGAGAACGCCGCCGAGCGCGAGTTCCTCGCCGACCGGCTGGCCCAGCTGGGCGAGCTGGACGACCCGCCCCCGCGCTGAGCTCTCGCATCAGCCCCGTCCCCGAGACCGGGTTCGAGAAACTCTCAGAGCTCGACCGGGTACTGCGGCTCCGGGATCTCCGGGCGGATCCGGCCCTCCACGGTGATGCCGTGCCAGAGCATGAAGACGAGCAGTGTCCAGATCCGCCGGCTGTGGTCGAACGGCCCGGTGCGGTGCTCGTCCAGCATCTTGCGCACGGCCTCGAGGTCGAGCAGGTGGTCGGTCTGGCTGTCCCGGATGATGCCGGCGGCCCACTCGTAGAGCTCGTCGCGCAGCCAGTGCCGGATGGGCACCGGGAAGCCGAGCTTGCGCCGGTTCAGCACGTGCGCGGGCACGATGCCGTCCAGGGCCCGGCGCAGCGCGTACTTGGTGGTGCCCGAGCCGTCGGTGCGGCCGGAGATCTTCTCGTCCAGCGGGATGGTCGCGGCGACCCGGAACACCTCGGGGTCCAGGAACGGCACCCGCAGCTCCAGCGAGTTGGCCATGGTCATCTTGTCGGCCTTGACCAGGATGTCGCCGCGCAGCCAGGTGAACAGGTCGACGTGCTGCATCCGGGCCACCGGGTCCCAGCCGGCGGACTGCCGGTACCACTGCGCGGTGATCTCGGTGTGCGAGCGGCGCGGGTCGAAGGTGCGCAGTACCTTGGCGAGCTGCTCGTCTCGGAAGATCCGGGCGTTGCCGTAGTACCGCTGTTCCAGTGGCAGCGCGCCCCGGCGCAGCAGGTCCTTGCCGCGCACGCCCTCCGGGATCCGGGTGGACAGCTGGCCGGCCAGCCGCCGCATCGCCCCGGGCACCCGCTCGAACGGCGCCAGCGACAGCGGCTCGCGGTAGATCGTGTAGCCGCCGAACAGCTCGTCCGCGCCCTCTCCGGAGAGCACCACCTTGACGTGCTGGCGGGCCTCCCGCGCGATGAACCACAGCGGCACCAGCGCGGGGTCGGCCACCGGGTCGTCCAGGTACCAGACGATCAGCGGCAGCGCGTCCATCATCTCGTCCGGCTTGACCGTGCGGATCACGTGCCGGACCCCGATCGCGGCGGCCGACTCGGCGGCCACGTCGACCTCGGAGTAGCCCTCCCGCTCGAACCCGGTGGTGAAGGTGATCAGGTTCGGGTTGTGCTCCTTGGCCAGCGCGGCGATCGCCGTGGAGTCGATGCCGCCGGACAGGAAGGCGCCGACGGTGACGTCCGCCCGCATGTGCTTGGCCACCGAGTCGCGCAGCGTGTCGGCGATCTCCCGGTGCAGCTCGCCCCGCCGCTCGGCGCCGACCAGCGGCGTCGGGGTGAACACCGGGTCGAAGTAGCGCTCGGTGACCGGCTCCTCACCGGGGCGCACGGTGAACATGGTGCCGGACTCGATGCGCCGGATCTCGCGGTGCATGGTGGCCGGCTCCGGCACGTACTGCAGCAGCAGGTAGTGCTGCAGCGCCGGCTGGTCCAGGCTCAGCGAACCGGGCTCGGCGAGCTCCTGCAGGCACTTCTTCTCGCTGGCGAATGCCGTGCCGGCGGAGTCGGTGGCGTAGTACAGCGGCTTGATGCCGAACGGGTCGCGCGCGCCGAACAGCACCCGCTCCTCCGCGTCCCAGATCAGGAAGGCGAACATGCCGCGCAGCCGGCGCACCGCGTCCGGGCCCCAGTAGTGGTAGGCCGCGACGACCACCTCGCCGTCGCCCTCGGTGGCGAACTCGGCACCGTGCTCGGCGATCAGCTGCTCGCGCAGCTCCAGGTAGTTGTAGACCTCGCCGTTGAAGGCGAGCGCGTACCGGCCCCCGGCGTAGTGCAGAGGCTGGTGCGAGGAGGCCAGGTCGATGATGGCCAGCCGGTTGAAGCCGAACACCACGTCCTGGGTGTGCCAGACGTCGGTCTCGTCCGGACCCCGGTGGCGCGAGCAGCGCAGCGCTCCGGTGATCGCGGACGCCCGGTCCGGCGCGTCACCTCGGGCGGTCAGCAGTCCCAGTAGTCCACACACGCGGCGTGTTCGCCCCTTCCACCTGTGGCCGCCGGTCCTGAAGGACCGGTCCAGGAGTGCATTCAGGAATGCAGAGTATGCCGGTCGCCCTGAGACGACATGCGCGCGCCGCCCCCGTACCCAGACGCGAGGATGAGGTCCACTTCTTATAGGCTGCCGCGTAGGTCGTCGCTGTTCCACCACCTGGGGGAAACCCGTGCGACGACGACCAAGTGTGGGAGGCAGCGAGCTGTGGGCGACGTGAGGCGCACTCGGTTCGGGCGGGCGATCAAAGTTGCCGTCCTTGCCGCCGTTGTGGCGGTCTCGGCGAGCGGTTGCTCGGTCAACGAGGTGCTGCGTTTTGGCTGGCCAGTAGGGGTCACCCCGCAAGCGCTGGAGATGCGCCACCTGTGGACGATCCTGGTGGTCTCCTCGCTGGTGGTGGGCGTCATCGTCTGGGGCATGACGATCTGGGCGATCATCTTCCACCGCAAGAAGGGCGCCGAGGAGCTGCCGAGGCAGTTACAGTACAGCCTGCCGGTGGAGATCGTCAGTGTGGTGCTCCCCACGATCATCGTGGCCGGCATCTTCAGCTACACCGTGGTGGTGCAGAACGACGTCGACAAGCACATCCCGAATCCCGACGTCAAGGTCAACGTCACCGCGTTCCAGTGGAACTGGAAGTTCGACTACCCGGACAACCCGACGGGCCGGCCGATCAGCACGCTGGGTACCAGCGAGACGATCCCGCTGCTCGTGCTGCCGACCGACCGCAGCATCGAGTTCACCCTCGACTCCCAGGACGTCATCCACTCGTTCTTCGTGCCGGAGTTCCTGTTCAAGCGGGACGTCTTCCCGGACCCGGAGAAGAACGACACGGACAACGTCTTCCTCATCGACAAGATCGATAGGGAAGGTGCGTTCGTCGGTCGCTGCGCCGAGCTGTGCGGCAGCTACCACTCCGCGATGAACTTCGAGGTCCGCGCGCTGAACCCGGACCTCTACGGCCGCTACCTGCAGCTGCGCACCCAGAACAACCCGATCACCGGGGTGCCGAACACGGCCGGCGAAGCGCTGGCCGCGCTCAACTGCGGCGAGTTGTGCGCGCCGGAGGCAACCACCACCTACCCGTTCCACACCGAGCGCAACGAGCGTTCGGCGTCGGTCCGGTCGAGCAGCTGAGCGAAGGGGAGTGGCGGCGCGATGAAGGTTGAATCTCGGATCTTCGAGATCTGCACGGCGTTCTTCTTCCTGTGCGCGATCGTGTACGGGTTGCTGTCGCATGAGGCCGTCGGCATCGTCGGCCTCACCCTGACCGGTGGCCTGTCGCTGATCATCGGCACCTACTTCCGCTTCGTGTCGAGGCGGCTGGAGACCCGTCCGGAGGACAATCCGGACGCGGAGATCTCCGACGGTGCCGGTGAGGTCGGGTTCTTCAGCCCGGGCAGCTACTGGCCGATCGGCCTGGCGGCCGGCGCAGCCCTGGTCGGGATCAGCGTGGCCTACTGGATGATCTGGGCGCTCGTCATCTCCGGTGCGATCCTGATCTTCATGGTGGGTGGGCTCCTCTTCGAGTACCACCTGCCGCGCTCGGACCACTGAGAGCGTGACTCCCCGGACAGCGGTGATCTCGAGCCCTCGGCTGCGGCTGCGGACGCTCACCGCGCACGACGCCGAGCGCACCCTCGCCGCCTCCGACCTGGACCGCCCGGTCTACGCGGACGGGTACCCCTCGGCGTTCGCCACCCAGGTGCTGCGGCTCGTCGCGCTGTACCCGGCGATCGACCAGGAGGCCGACGAGGGCGCACCGGACCTCGGCCCGTGGTTGCTGCTGCGGCGCTCCGACGACGCGGTCATCGGCACGATCAGCTGCGCCCGCACCGGTGACCCGGTCGAGGTCTCCGTCGGCTACGACATCGCGTCGTCCTGCTGGGGCGAGGGCTACGCCACGGAGGCCCTCGGCGCGGTGGTCGAGCACCTTCTCGGCCAGCCCGACATCGGCCGGGTGTGCGCGGAGGCGAAGATCGACCACGCGGCCAGCCGCCGGGTGATGGAGAAGTCCGGGATGCGCTGGCAACGCGACGAGGTTGCCGAGCACGAGGGCCGCGAG
>DATAZG010000087.1:0-98026 GCA_036272155.1 Pseudonocardia sp. | reverse complement strand
CAGTACCCGGTCCAGCCAGCTCACCGGCTGCTCCAGCGGCTCCAGTGGCTCGGCCAACGCCGCCTGCTCAGCCGTGACGGCCGGCTCGGCGGGCCCGATCGGCTCGATCGACCCGGTCGGCTCCGTCGACCCGGTCGGTGCCGCTCCGGGGCGCGACCCGGCCAGCTCGGGGACGTGCTCGGTCCGGCTCATCGGGGCGGGGTCGAGACGTGGTCGGTGGGGCCGGTGGACCCGGTCGGACCGCTGGGGGCGGAGCCGCCGTTCGAGCTGCCCGGACCGTTCGAGCTGCCCGGGCCGCCCGGAGGTTTCGCACCGCCCGGAGCCTGCAGGCCGCCCGGGCCGACGGGCACGCCCGGGTAACCGCGGCGGACGGCGCCCGGGGCGCTCTCCCTGCGGCTGCGGGAGATGGCGCGCTGCTTGGCCCGCTCGGAGGAGGCCAGCTGCCACGGCACGCTGGTCACCATCACGCCGGGCTGGAACAGCAGCCGGCCCTTCAGCCGCAGCGCGCTCTGGTTGTGCAGCAGCTGCTCCCACCAGCGCCCGACCACGTACTCCGGGATGAACACGGTGACCACGTCCCGGGGGTTGTCGGTGCGGATCCTCTTGACGTACTCCAGCACGGGCCGGGTGATCTCCCGGTACGGCGACTCGATGACCTTCAGCGGCACCGGCACCTCCCGGTCCTCCCAGGACTTGGTCAGCCCCCTGGTGTCCTTGTCGTCGACGTTGACGGTGACCGCCTCGAGCACGTCCGGCCGGGTGGCCCTGGCGTAGCCGAGAGCCCGAATGGTGGACCGGTTGAGGCCGGAGACCAGCACGATGGCGTGGTTGCGGGCCGGCAGCACGGGCATCTCCTCGCCGAGCTGGATCTCCGCCGCCACCGTCGAGTAGTGCTTGTGGATGGCCAGCATCAGCGCGAACGCGCCGGCCATCGCGGCCAGTGCGATCCAGGCGCCCTGGGTGAACTTGGTGACCAGCACCAGGATCAGCACCGCGCCGGTCATGGTCAGGCCGAAGCCGTTGATGCCCTGCGAACGGCGCATCCGGCGCCGGGCCGCCGGGTCGGTCTCGGTGGACAGCAGCCGGTGCCAGTGCCGCAGCATGCCGGTCTGGGACAGGGTGAAGGAGACGAACACGCCCACGGTGTACAGCGGGATCAGCCGGGTCACCTCGGCCTGGAACCCCACCACCAGTACGACGGCGCAGCCGGCCAGGAACACGATTCCGTTGGAGAACGCCAGCCGGTCGCCCCGGGTGTGCAGCTGGCGGGGCAGGTAGCGGTCCTGGGCGAGGATCGAGCCGAGCACCGGGAAGCCGTTGAACGCGGTGTTCGCGGCCAGCACCAGGATCAGCGCGGTGAACACGACCACGAAGTAGAAACCGGTCCGGAAGTTGCCGAACACCGCGTCGGCCAGCTGGGCGACCATGGTCTGCTGCACGTAGCCCGGCGGGGCGCCGTGCAGCTGGGTGGCCGGGTCCTCGGCGACCTTGATGCCGGTCATGATGGACAGCGCGATCATTCCCATGACCAGGCTGACCGCGATCGTGCCGAGCAGCAGCAGGGTGGTCGCCGCGTTCTTCGACTTGGGCTTCTTGAACGCGGGCACACCGTTGCTGATCGCCTCGACACCGGTCAGCGCCGCGCAGCCCTGGGTGAACGAGCGCAGCACGAGGAAGACCAGCGCGAACCCGGTCAGGTGGTCGCCCTCGCCGACCAGCTGCAGGTTGGCGCTGGCCGCGTGCACCGGGTCGCCGAAGATCAGGATCCGGGTGAACCCCCAGATCACCATCACCCCGATGCCGAACATGAACGCGTAGGTGGGGATCGCGAACGCCGTGCCCGACTCCCGCAGCCCCCGCAGGTTCATCGCGGTCAGCACCACGATCGCCGCCACCGAGAAGGTCACCTTGTGGTCCGACACGAACGGCAGCACCGCGCCGATGTTGGCCGCCGCCGACGAGATCGACACCGCCACCGTGAGCGTGTAGTCCACCAGCAGCGCGCTGGCCACCGTGAGCCCGGCGTAGCGCCCGAGGTTGACCGTGGCCACCTCGTAGTCACCGCCGCCGGACGGGTAGGCGTGCACGTTCTGCCGGTAGCTGGTCACCACGGTGAGCAGCACCACGACGACGGCCAGCCCGATCCAGGGCGAGAACGAGTACGCCGAGATGCCCGCGATCGACAGCGTGACAAAGATTTCCTCGGGCGCGTAGGCGACCGAGGACAGGGCGTCGGAGGCGAACACGGGCAGCGCCAGCCGCTTGGGCAACAGCGTGTCGCCGAGCTTGTCACTGCGCTGCGGGCGACCCACCAGAATCCGCTTGAGCGCGGTGGTTACCTTCGGCACGCGCGCAGCCTATGCGTACGTTGCGCATCTCACTGGTGCTGGGCACCTTTTCAGACATTAGGGTTCCGCCGAACCGGACCCGAGGGGAGACTGCATCCGTGCGAGTGGTGATCATGGGTTGTGGTCGGGTGGGATCTGCGTTGGCCGCCGGCCTCGAACGACAGGGGCACGAGGTGGCGGTGATCGACCGCGACCCGAAGGCGTTCCGCAGGCTCAACACCGACTTCCGGGGTGAGCAGGTGTGTGGCATCGGCTTCCACCCCGACGTGTTGCGCCGGGCGGGGGTGGAACGGGCCACGGCGTTCGCGGCGGTCTCCAGCGGCGACAACTCGAACATCATCGCGGCCAGGGTGGCGCGGGAGACGTTCGGCATCGAGCGGGTCGTGGCGCGGATCTACGACGCGCGGCGCGCCGAGGTCTACGAGCGCCTCGGCATCCCGACAGTGGCCACCGTGCCGTGGACCACCGACCGGCTGATGCGGATGCTGCTGCCGGACAGCGTGGGCAGCGCGTGGCGGGACCCGTCCGGGCAGGTCGCGGTGCTGGCACCGCCGCTGCACGAGGGCTGGGCCGGCCATCCGGTGCACGAGCTGGAGCAGGCCAGCGGCGGGCGCGTGGCGTTCATCGTGCGCTTCGGCGCGGGTGTGCTGCCCAACGCGAAGACGGTGATCCAGGCCGAGGACACCGTGTACCTGGCGGCGGTGTCCGGCACCGTCGCCGACGTGACCACCGCCGCCGCGCGCGAGCCCGAGGGGAGCTGATCCGACGATGCGGGTCGCCATTGCCGGCGCCGGGGCGGTCGGCCGGTCGATCGCCAGCGAGCTGATCGACAACGAGCACGAGGTCATGCTCATCGAGCGGGACCTCGCCGCGATCGAGCCGGAGAGCGTGGAACGGGCCGAGTGGGTCAACGCGGACGCCTGCGAGCTCGCCTCCTTGGAAGAGGCCGGGCTGCACGGCTGTGACGTGGTGATCGCCGCCACCGGGGACGACAAGGTCAACCTGGTGGTGTCGCTGCTGGCCAAGATGGAGTTCGCGGTGCGCCGCGTCGTGGCCAGGGTGAACGACCCGCGCAACGAGTGGCTGTTCAACGACAACTGGGGCGTCGACGTGGCGGTGTCCACCCCCCGGATCCTGGCCGCCGTGGTCGAGGAGGCGGTCAGCGTCGGCGACCTGGTCCGGCTGATGACGCTGCGCCAGGGGCAGGCCAACCTGGTCGAGGTGACCCTGCCGGAGGGCACCCCGCTGGCCGGGCGGGCCGTGCGCGACCTGCGGCTGCCCACCGACTCGGCGCTGGTGGTGATCCTGCGCGGCGGCCGCGTGATCGTGCCGCAGCCGGACGACTCGCTGGAGGGCCTGGACGAACTGCTGCTGGTCGCCTCCGCCGACGTCGAGGAGGAGATTCGGACGGCGCTCGGGACCGACTGAGCAAACACTGAGACGGCCCGGTCCCCAGCTGAGCTGGGGACCGGGCCGTCTCGAGTTCTCTGCGTGGTTCAGGCGGCCCGGGGTTTCGGCGGCCCGGGGTTCAGGCCGCCTGGCCGGCGCTCTGCTCCCTGGCCCGGCGGACCGCCCAGAGCGTGCCGAGCAGGGCCAGCGCGGTCAGCGCATAGCCGGCGATCCGGGCCACGGCCAGCCAGCCCGGCTCGTTCGCCGAGTACAGCCACTGCTGGGCGACGAACTTGACCGCGAACATCACCGCCCACAGCAGCGTGGCCAGCGTGTATGCACGGCGCAGCACCGGGTCGTCCCGCCAGCCCTGCCCGTCGCCGTTGAGCCCGTGCCAGATCACCCCGGCCAACGGCCAGCGAACCGCGGCGGACACCAGGAACACCACACCGAGCAGCGCGCTGTACCAGATGCCGACCAGGAAGAAGTCCCGCGCTTCGCCGGTGCGGTGGGCGATGAACGCGCCGATGGCCACGCCGAACAGGCCCGAGACGGCCGGCTGCAGCGGCTCCTTGCGGACCAGCCGCAGCACGGCGATCGCCACCGCGACGCCGATCGAGGCCACCAGCGCCGTACCGAGCGTGGTCAGCGAGTTGACCACCACGAACACCACGACCGGGACCGTCGAGTAGATCATTCCCGGGATGCCGCCGAGCTGCTCCAGGATGGACTTCGGCGGCTCCTCGTCGACCACCTTGGGGATGACCGCCGTGGCGTCGTCCTCGGTGCCGGCCGCGCTGGGCGGCGGCTGGCCGGGGCCGGCAGGGCTCGAGCTGGAGCGGGAGTGCCGTCCCGTCACGAGGCCTGTCGCAGCTCGTAGTAGGGGTTGTAGAGCACCTTGCGACCGTTGCGCACCGCGACCCGGCCGCGCACCTTGATCAGGCGGCCCGGCTCGATGCCTGGGATGCGCCGGCGGCCGACCCAGATCAGGGTGACGCCGTCGGTGCCGTCGAACAGCTCCGCCTCCAGCGTCGCCGCCGCGTCCTTCGGACTGAGTTCCACGGAGCGCAGCCTACCGAGCATGGTGACCTCGTCGCCGCATTGGCAGTCACAGGCCCGCTGTGCCCCGGAGAGCTCCGCGTCCCGGGAAAGGTCATCCGCGTCGAGATCCTCGACGTCTGTGGTGAGTCTGCGAATGATTCGTTTCAGGAGGCCACCGTCGGTGGTTCCCATGCCCTCTCCCGGCTGTTGCAGCAAGCCGGTCGAAACCGACCGACGCAGTACCACAATAACCTCCTCGACCGCCATTCAGTAACGGTGCGGCACCATCCCCGTCATGCGCTCGACACACCACTCTCCGGAGGGGGTCCGGACGGCCGTGCTGCTGCCCGGCAGCGGGTCCGACGAGGTGTTCGTGCGCGCCGCGCTGGCGGCTCCCCTGCGGGCCATCGGGCTCACCGTGCACACCCCGGCGGTCCGGCCGGGCGCCGAGGTGGTGCGCGGCTACCTGGCGGCCCTGGAATCGGCGGCGCTGGCCGGGCCGGTGCTGGTCGGGGGCATCTCACTGGGGGCGCAGGTGGCGGCACGGTGGGCGGCCCGGCGCACCGACGGCGCGGCCGCCGGGCTGCTGCTCGCGCTCCCTGCGTGGACCGGGCAGCCCGGCTCGGCCCCCGCCGCGGTCGCCGCCGCGATCACCGCCGACGCCGTCCGCCGGGACGGCCTGGCCGCCACGATCTCGACCACCCGGGCGCAGACCCCCGACTGGCTGGGTGACGAGCTGGCCAGGGCCTGGGGGCGGCACGGGGACGGGCTGGCCGACTCGCTGGACACCGCGGCGGCCACCCCCGGCCCCACCGGGGCGGAGCTCGCCGGCCTGCGGGTGCCGGTCGCCGTGGTGGGACTGTGCGACGACCCCGTGCACCCCCTGTCGGTGGCCCGCGAGTGGGCCGAGCTGGCCCCCCGCTCGGCGCTGGTCAGCAGCTCGCTCGCCGCCCTCGGCCGGGACCGGGGCACCCTCGGTCGGGCGCTCGCGCTGGCCTGGCTGCGGGCCAGCACGGTGGATCAGCACGGTGGATCAGCACGGTGACTCAGCCCGTCCCCTGACCGGGGGATTCTCGCCCGCTCCCTGAGAAAGCCTTGAGAGCCCCGCCGCCGCGATGCCGTGGCTTGCGGGTCAGCGCGGGCCGGGTTGCTCGGGGCGGCGGTGCCGGCCCCTGCGGTCGGGTCGGGCCGCCCGGTCCCTGGCCACCGCGGCGTCCTGGGTGAGCGCGAGGTGCAGCGAGTCGGCCGTGCCCAGCAGCGCGGGCTCGTCCGCCCCGACCCCGGGCCCATCGGGATACCCGCGCGCCGGCCACGGGGCGTGCCCGGCGCCGGTGGGCGGCAGCCCGGCCGAACGGTCCGGCCGCGGCGCGCCGGCTTGTCCCGACGGGCCGGCCGGACGCGGCGGCGCCGCTTGGTACCGCGACGGAGCGGCCGGGTGGGCCGCCGGGCCGGGCTGGTGCGGCGGCGGGGCGACCGGACGCCTCGCGGCCGGGTACTGGTCGGGCGGGTACTGCTCGGCCGGGTACTGCTCGGCCGGGTACGGGTGTCCCGGCCGCTGTCCCGCCGGGTACTGCCGGGCCGGCGGCTGGCCGGACGAGAACTGAGCCGACGAGAACTGAGCCGACGAGTACTGAGCCGACGAGTACTGGCCCGGCGAGTACTGGCCCGAGTCCTGACCGGGCGAGTACTGGCCGGACGGGTAGCCGCCCGATCGGTGCTGGCCGGACGGGTCCGGGGCGGACGGCCGGCGGTGCGGCCCGGACGGGTGCGCGGCCGGGTACGGCGCCGACGGGCCGGCGGGGCCGCTCGGGTACGCGGGCGGGCCGGCGGGGTACGGCGGCACCGGGTTGGCGGACCGACCCGGGTGTCCCCCGCCGTCGTCCAGAGCGCCCCGGCGGGGTGGCTCGGGGATCCGGGTGCCGCGCGGCGGCGTCGGGTGCGGCCAGAACGTCGGCGCGTCGCTGAGCAGTGCCCAGGCCGGCTGCTGCGCCAGCTGGTCGGCGCTGACCACCGGCTTGGCCAGCGACCAGGTGGACTCCACGCCGGGCCGCTGGAAACCGTTCGTGTCCAGCTCCGAGGTCGTCGGCACCGGCGGCAGGCCCCGCCGCCGGTCCCCGCCCATCGCACCGGGCCGAGAGGTCATACCCCGAGCGGCGGCATGGGTCGGGGGCTGGCCCCCCGCACCGGGCGGCGCACCGGAGAACGGGCCGGCCGGCGGCGTCAGGGAACCCGTCCTCGGCGGCTGGCCGCCGACCCCCGGGTAGCCGGCCGGACCGGGTACCCCGGCCGGTGCGGCGCCAGGGCCCGAGGGCCGCGTCCCGATGGAGCGCCGGAGCGAACCGGGCGGGCTGCTCGGGTGCAGCGAACCCGGCGGGCTGCTCGGGTGCGGCGAGCCGAGCGGAGCGGCCGGCGTCAGAGACCCAGGCGGGCTGCTCGGGTGGCCGGTCGGCGCGGCGGCCGGCGGGTAGGGGCCGGTGCGGGCGGCGGCCGGGTGAGCCGGCAGGGCGGGCAGGGACGGGCGCGGCCCGGTCGGCTGACCGGGGTGGCCGATCCGAGCCGGACCGGTCGGTGCCCCGGGGTACTGAGGCTGGCGCCCGGGCGCCACCGGCCGCCGCGCGGCGGCGCCGTACTCCGGGGCGGGTGGCGGCGCGACGGGCCGCACCGGGGCGAGCGGCGCCGGGAACGCCGCCGCCGGCTGCGCGCCAGCGGGGGGCGCGACCGGGAACGGCTCCACGAACGGCTCGACGGCCGGTTCGGGGTCCTCGGCGAAGCCGGTCGGCCCCACCGGCACCACGGCGTCCCCTTCGGCCTCCCCACCGGACAGCTGCGCGGACTGCTCCCTGGCCTGCTCGACGCGCTCCTCGAGGTGCTCGGGCAGCCGCAGCGGGAGCACGGTCTTGACCGGCAGCGGATCCGGCCCCCGGGTGACGACCGTGCTCCTGATCATCTCGCGCAGCGTGTCGACCAGCTCGTCGGCACTGTCCGCCGGCCCGGTGGCGACGCCGTAGAGCATCCACCTCGGCCCGTCCACGCCGATGAACCGGGACAGCGCGCCCTTCGAGCCGGCCAGCACCTCCCGGCCCCAGCTGCCCCACTCCGCCCACACGCGGGCGCCGTCCTTGGCCAGCGAGTCGGAGATCTCCTCGGCCAGGTTGCGCCACAGCGGGCTGGACCGGGGCGCGGCCAGCGCACTCAGGCTGACGCGGCCGGCGGGCACCAGCACGTGCACCGCGCGCAGCAGCTCACCGGAACCCAGCTCGACCTGCAGCTGGGCCCTCGCCGGCATCGGCACCCGCAGCGAGCCGAAGTCCAGCCCACCCTCGATGTCGAACCCGTCGGGGTCGTCGACGTCGAAGGGACCCTCCCCACCCCACCGGTTGCTGACCAGCCGTGCGGTGACCGGTCGACTCGGTTCGATGGACGGTATCTCCTCGACGTCCTCGATCTCCTCGACGTCCGCTACGTGTTCGCTGCCGCGGCCGAACACCTACCGACCACCGCCGTTCGGCCCCCCGGCCGAGGCGTCCACGGCCACCGGCGCCGACGCCGACGCCGAGCCGGCTACCGCCACCGCCGAGCCGAGTGCCGAACCGACACCGGTCGAGCCGTGGCCGCCGTCGCCGCGCGCGGACCCGGGCAGCTCGCTGACCTCGTCGAACACCGCCCGTTCCACCCGCTGCACGATGAGCTGGGCGATCCGGTCGCCCCGGCGCAGTCGGATGGTCTCGCGCGGGTCGTGGTTGATCAGACAGACCTTGATCTCGCCCCGGTAGCCGGCGTCCACGGTGCCCGGCGTGTTCACGATGGACAGCCCGGAGCGCGCGGCCAGCCCGGAGCGTGGGTGCACAAACGCGGCAAAACCCACTGGCAGGGCGATCGCTATGCCGGTGCCGACCAGCGCGCGCTCCCCGGGGCCAAGCTCCACGTCGACCGCCGTGACCAGGTCGGCGCCGGCGTCGCCGGGGTGCGCGTAGGCGGGGATCGGCACGCCCGCGTCCAGCCGCGTCAGCCGTACCCGCACGCCGTCCTCAACACCCCTGCCGGCACCCATGGCGGGCGAGATTACCCTGACCCAGGTGATCGTCCGCCGCCACGCAAGAACGCCTGCGCCCTCCGGCGCGGTGCGGTTCGACGAACGGTTGTCGGTGCCCTGGTGGTGGTGGCCAGTGGCCGTCATCGTCATCGGCCTGATCGAGATCTCGGTGCGCCTGGGGCACCCGGAGGTGCCGGAGTGGGTACCGGTGGTGATCTTGACGCCGCTGGCCGCGCTGGCACTGGTGCGGCTGGGCCGGCGGCGCGTGTCGCTCACTGAGAACGAGCACGGCGAGCAGTTGCTGCGCGTCGGGACGGCCAGCCTGCCGGCCCGGTTCATCGCCGACGCGGTCGCGGTCGCCGCGGCGGACAAGCAGTCCCTACTGGGTCCCGAACTGGACCCGACCGCCTTTGTGCTGCACCGCCCGTGGGTCGGGCCGGCGGTGCGGATCAGGCTGAACGACCCCGAGGACCCGACCCCGTACTGGATCTTCAGCGTGCGTCATCCGGAGGCGCTGCTCGAGTGCCTCCGGACCGCGCACCCGGGCTGACCGGACCTCTCCGGTCAGCGCGGTCGAACTGTCACTGTCGTGCGCTGTCGTGCATCAGGGCCCGATGCCGAGCCCGCGTGCCGGCCGGGCGCCAGTGGCGGCCGCCGGCCCGGGCACGCGGTCGGATCAGGCACGATCCTCGGATCAGGCACAGTCCCGGCAGATCGGCTGACCGCTGTGGTGCGCGGCCAACCTGCTGCGGTGGTGAACCAGGAAACAGCTCGAGCAGGTGAACTCGTCAGCCTGCTTGGGCAGCACCTTCACCGTCAGCTCTTCACCGGACAAGTCGGCGCCGGGCAGCTCGAAGCTCTCCGCCGTGTCCGTCTCGTCCACATCCACCACCGCGGACTGCGCCTCGTTCCGACGCGCCTTCAACTCCTCGAGGGAGTCCTCCGCCATGTCATCGGTCTCGTTGCGGCGCGGTGCGTCGTAGTCGGTCGCCATTGCTCCCACCCTCAACAACTCAGTCATGTGTCGTGCTGCAGCAGAACGTCCCAGCTCCAGCATTTGTGCCCAGCAATGGAGTGACTCCCGTCTCACCCTGAGAGGGGCCACGCCGCTGCCGTCCGAGCTCCGTCCCCCCAGGGTGCGTCGCCGTCGGCGGCGCAGAGGATAGCCCAGCTCACGCCGTGTTGAACCATCGGAATCGGCGCGCGTCGCGCGAGCTTCACCACTACCCGCATTAGGGTGCTGGCTGTGACGCAGACGCCCCCTGACCAGGCGACCCCCGCGACCACCAGCCCGAAGGGTGCGGAGCCCGGTCGGGTGGGGCCCTGGCTGGCCGAGCAGCTGGGGGACGCGGGATGGCGGGACTGCGTGGTCACCGGCATCGGACACGGCCGGTCAAACCTCACCTATCGAGTGAGCAGTTCGGCCGGTGAGGTGGTCCTGCGGCGGCCGCCGCTCGGCTCGGTGGCCGCCACCGCGCACGACATGGGCCGCGAGCAGCGGGTGCTCAGCGCGCTCGCCGGCACCGACGTACCGGTGCCCTCGGTGCTGGCCAGCTCGATCGGCGGCGGCCCCGGCGACCCGGTGGACGCGCCCTGTTACGTGATGGAACTGGTCGACGGGATCGTGCCGGTCACCGACCCGCCGGAGAGCTGGACCGGCCGGACGGACCGGCGCCGGGCCGGCGAGGCCCTGATCGACGTGCTGGTCGCGCTGCACCAGGTGGACCCAGCCGAGGTGGGGCTGGCCGACTTCGGCCGCCCGGACGGCTTCATGGCCCGGCAGGTGCGCCGCTGGAGCACCCAGTGGGACACCTGGCGCGACGGCAGCGACACCGAGCCCGGCACGGCCGACGAGCTGACCACGCTCGCCGAGGAGCTCGCCGCCACCCTGCCGCCGGCGCAGCGGGACACGATCGTGCACGGCGACTACCGGCTGGACAACCTGATGTACGACCGGGCCGACCCCGGGCGGGTGCGCGCGGTGCTCGACTGGGAGATGTCCACCCTGGGCGACCCGCTGGCCGACCTCGGGCTGCTGATGATCTATTGGAACGGGCCGGACGACCCACCCATCTGGAAACGCGCGCAGCTGATGCCCACCCCGAGCCAGCACCCGGGCTTCCCCAACCGGCGCGAGCTGTCCGAGCGCTACGCCGCCGCCACCGGCCTCGAGCTCGACCAGCTGCCCTGGTACGCCGCGTTCGGTGCGTTCAAGCTCGCCGTTGTGCTCGCCGGGATCCTGGCCAGGACCGCCGCGGGGGCCATGCCGGTGGAGGTGGCCAGGGGCATCGCGCACGGGGTGCCGCCACTGGTCCGGCTCGGCCGCCACCTGCTCGGCGAGGGGCTCACGTGACCGGCGCCCCGGGCCGCGCCGGCCGGGCCTACCAGCGGCGCACCGCCCGCCCGGTGACGGTGCTGGTCGGCGTGCTGGTCGTGATCGTGGCGGTGACCTGGTCGGTGGTGCTGAGCAAGGCGTCCACCGGCCCGACCGGCTCGGTGTGCCCGCGGCCGGCCGCCGCGCCGGCCGGGCAGCCCGGCATGGGCGAGACCAGCCCGCCCAACGCCCTGGACGACGTGGCCCCGGCACCGCCGAACGCGGTCCGGATCCGGGTGCTCAACGGCGGCGGCCAGCGCGGCCAGGCGACGCTGGTGGCCAGCCAGCTCGGCGAGCTGGGGTTCACCGAGGCGGCCGACCCCACGAACGACCCCTTCTACCCGGACGGCAACCTGACCTGCCGGGGCAACCTGCGGTTCGGCCCGAACGGCGCCGCCGCCGCCCGCACGGTCAGCCTCGTGCTGCCCTGCGTGACCCTGGTCAGCGACAACCGCGCCGACGACTCGGTGGACGTGGCGATCGGCAGCTCGTTCGGCGACGTCAATCCGACCAAGGCCGCCCGCGACGCGCTGGACCAGCTGGGCGGCCCGTCCGGGCAGACGGGCACCGGCGACGCCGCCGCAGCCCCGACCGCCGACCCCGACCTGCTGGTCCGGGCCCGCGAGGTGCCCTGCTAGCCCGGCAGCTAGCCCGGCGGCCCAGCGCGCTGGTGGCTAGATGCCGGCACCGCCGAGCTCGGCCAACGCACCGGCCAGCTCGGCCTGGATGCCGGGGGCGGCAGCCAGGATGGCGTCGCCGTACGGGGCCGCCGGGTCGGGCGGGTGCACGATCGCGCCGGCCTCCCTGGCGATCAGGGCACCGGCCGCCCAGTCCCACGGGTTGATCGCGTGCTCGTAGTAACCGTCCAGCCAGCCGGCGGCGACCGCGCACAGGTCCAGCGACGCCGCGCCGGCCCGCCGGATGTCGCGCACCCTGGCCAGCAGCGTGCCGGCCAGCGCGCCCTGACGGGCCCGGCGGGCGGGCGCGTAGCTGAACCCGGTGCCGATCAGCGCCAGGGCCAGCCGGCTGGCCGAGGACGCCCGCAGCGGCGTGCCGTCCAGGCTCGCGCCACCGCCGTCGGACGCGCTCCACACCCGGCCCGACGCCGGCTCGACAACCGCGCCGGCCAGCGCCACACCGTCCCTGGCCACCCCGACCGACACGGCGTACCAGGGCAGCCCGTACACGTAGTTGACCGTGCCGTCGATCGGGTCGACCAGCCAGCACAGCTGACCCGGTGCGACACCCGGCCCGTCGGCGTCCAGGCCGGCCTCCTCACCGAGCACGGCGTCCGCCGGGCGCAGCTCGGCGAGCCTTCGGCGCAACAGCTCCTCGGTCGCGGTGTCCGCCTCGGTGACCGGGTCGGTGGCCGACGACTTGGTCCGCACCTGGCTGATGGCTCCGGCCCGCAACCCCGCCGCGACCTGCGCCGCTTCCTTCGCCACGCGCACCGCGACACCACGCAGCTGCTCCGGATCGGGCTCCCCCACCGCACCATCCATACCGCTATTCGAGCACATACCGGCGACCTCCCTGAGCCCTTGAGCGGGCATCTGGAAAACATTCGCCCAACGCGCGGATGCCCGAGGTCAGCACACCCGGCCAGCGGCTCGTTACAATGACGAGTGCCCGCGCCGGAACGCACCGGCCAATCGACCTTCCCGGCTCGACGGGCACCCACAGAGCTGAGGGCAACCGGCCAGTCCCGGAATGTCACTCGCCAAGCCGTACACGTCGCGAAAGGGCCCCTGTGGCAGCCGTAGAACCCGCAACCAAACCGGACATGACCGTCGACGGCACGGCGGCCGGCGCGCGACGCACGCGCCGCGGCGCCGGGGCCGCGACCAAGACGGCGACCCGGACCCGCGGCGCCAGCAAGACCGGTCCGGCCAAGCCCAAGGCCGGGTCGGACGACGAGGCCGGCCCGGCCGAGGGCGAGGACCTCGAACTCGATGGCAGCCCCGACGTCGAGGATCTGACCGACGTCGAGGTCGACGTCGACGTGACGCTGGACGTGGCCGAGGAGGAGACCCCGTCCGGCGCGGTCGCCGCGGCCCCCGCGACCGACGACGATGACGACGACGCGGACGCCGAGGTCGAGGTCGAGACCGGTCCCCGAGCCGGCGCGCCGAGAGGGCTGCCCCCGACGGCCCGCAAGTCGGGCGACTTCGTCTGGGACGAGGAGGAGTCGGAGGCGCTGCGGCAGGCCCGCAAGGACGCCGAGCTGACGGCCTCCGCGGACTCCGTCCGGGCCTACCTCAAGCAGATCGGCAAGGTCGCCCTGCTCAACGCGGAGGAGGAGGTCGAGCTCGCCAAGCGGATCGAGGCCGGCCTCTACGCCGCGGAGCGGGTGCGTGCGGTGCCCGCCGACGGCGCCAAGACCGCCTCCCCGCAGATGCGCCGCGACCTGAACTGGATCGTCCGCGACGGCGAGCGCGCCAAGAACCACCTGCTCGAGGCCAACCTCCGACTGGTCGTCTCGCTGGCCAAGCGCTACACCGGCCGCGGCATGGCGTTCCTGGACCTGATCCAGGAAGGCAACCTCGGCCTGATCCGCGCGGTCGAGAAGTTCGACTACACCAAGGGCTACAAGTTCTCCACCTACGCGACGTGGTGGATTCGCCAGGCCATTACCCGCGCCATGGCCGACCAGGCCCGCACCATCCGTATTCCGGTGCACATGGTCGAGGTCATCAACAAGCTGGGCCGCATACAGCGTGAGCTGTTGCAGGACCTCGGCCGCGAGCCCACTCCCGAAGAGCTCGCCAAGGAAATGGACATCACTCCGGAGAAGGTTCTGGAGATCCAGCAGTACGCCCGCGAGCCCATCTCGCTGGACCAGACGATCGGCGACGAGGGCGACAGCCAGCTCGGTGACTTCATCGAGGACTCCGAGGCGGTCGTCGCGGTCGACGCCGTGTCGTTCACCCTGCTGCAGGACCAGCTGCAGTCCGTGCTCGCCACGCTGTCCGAGCGGGAGGCCGGCGTGGTCCGGCTGCGCTTCGGGCTCACCGACGGCCAGCCGCGCACCCTGGACGAGATCGGCCAGGTCTACGGCGTGACCCGCGAGCGGATCCGGCAGATCGAGTCCAAGACCATGTCGAAGCTGCGCCACCCGTCCCGCTCCCAGGTGCTGCGCGACTACCTGGACTAGGCCGGCACCAGCCCCACCCAGAGCACACCCGAGAGGCACCGAGCGACGCCGGGCAGGCGCAGCGCGGTGCCTCTCGTGTGTCCACCGGGCGCGGCGGCGCGGAACGGCCGGTTCGATGCGCCCCCTCGGGGTATCCATCGGGTGAACGAGGTAACGAGGGGTAGCCCGATGCCGATCTTCCTGGCACACGCTCCCCACAGAATGGAGACGCCGATGTCCGCCGTCGAGAGTGCGTCCCTGGCCGGGACCCGCCCCATCGAAGTTGCCGAGCGGTGTGACCGCTGCGGCGCCCGAGCCAAGGTCCGCGCGGTGCTGGCCAACGGTGGCGAGCTGCTCTTCTGCGGCCACCACGCCCGCGCCCACGAGGACAGCCTTCGCCAGGCCGCCGTCGCGCTCCAGTCAGTCAGCTAGCCCTAGCCGGGACAGCGCGCTGTCCGGGACAGCGCGCTGGGCGACGCGGGCGTCCAGCGCGCTCCCAGGGCCCATTCCGGGGCCCTGGGGCCACCGGTGGTCCACCTCCGTCGCCCGCCGGGCCCCACGGGGCCCACAGCCCCCAGCGCGCCACCGTCACGGATGCTCGGCGCCGCCGGCCCCCGTCGCCGGTCGGTCGGAGGGCTCCGGGTCGCCGTCGCGGGACCGCAGCGCCACGGCGGCCACCACCGCGAGAATGCCGGCGGCCTCGGCCCAGCCCGGCACCTGGTGCAGCGCCACGAGCCCCACGAAGGCCGCGGTGACCGGCAGCAGCGCCAGCAGCACCGCGAACCGGGCCCGGCCGATCCGGCGCAGCACGAGCTGGTCCAGGACGTAGGGCAGCACGCTGCTCAGCACGCCGACCCCGACCCCGAGCAGCAGCACCCGGGGGCTCCCCCAGGCCCGCCCCACACCGATCGCCAGTGGCACCAGCAGCACCGCGCCCACCGCGAACCCCACCGCCAGGCCGTCCAGCCCGTTGCCACCCTGGGCGACCCGCTTGGCGAGCACGATGTAGCCGGCCCAGGCCGCCGCCGCGCCGAGCGCCCAGAGCACCCCGGCGGCGCTGCCCGCCCACTGCACGTCGGCGATCAGCGCCACGCCCAGCCCGGCCAGCGCCAGGGCCGCCCAGTCCCGGGCGCCCCGGGAGGCCAGCGCCGCCACCGCGACCGGCCCGCAGAACTCCACGGCCACCGCCGTGCCCAGCGGGAGCCGGTCGATGGCCTCGTAGAACGCCGTGTTCATCAGGCCGGTGACCAGCCCGAACGTGCCGGCCAGCAGCACCGCCCGGCCGCGCCAGGCCGCTGCCGGGGGGCGCCGCCAGGCCACGAGCACGAGTGCCGCGCCGAACATCCGCAGCCAGGCCACCGCCGCCGGCCCCAGGTCGCGGAACAGCGCCACCGCGAGCGCCGCGCCGACGTACTGCGAGCCACCGCCGACCAGGAAGAGCACCGGGGCCGGAACACGCGCGAGACCCTGAGAAATTTTCGAGCTCATCGCGCCCTTCTCGTAGCTCCAGGGTGCTCACCCAGAGGAAGCAACTCGGTACGCCTCGTTACCGCTGTTGCCGGATTGCCTGAACGGCAGGCGAAGACGGATGATGCTCTATGTAGTTCAGTAACACCCCGTGGTGTAACCGACACGCTAAATGACCGTGACGGATATCGCGTCTGGGTCGGGAACACGTGCGGGGGGCCCGAACGTCTGGAAGAGTGGCGGGACCGCGGTATTGCGGTGAAGTCCCGCGTGAGGGCACCGGGAGTTCCGGTGTCGGAGACGGAGGAGGCAGCTATGCCAGGAACACTTGTCCGGCCCGAGCTCACCGCCGCCGATCGCTGCGACCGTTGTGGGGCAGCCGCGAAGGTACGAGCAGTGCTGCCATCCGGCGGCGAACTTCTCTTCTGTGGCCACCACGCGCGAGCCCACGAGGCAAAGCTGCGCGAACTGTCCGTCGACCTCCAGTCGGGCGCCTGAGCTACCAGCACTCCACCGACACCCGCGACGGGGCGGGGACCTGACCAAGGTCCTCGCCCCTTCGTGTATTTCGGGACTTGCTGGGAGCGGGCTGTACGCGGTCGAGACCCGGCCGCCGCGGCCTCTGGGCCTCCGAACGCCGTGATGACCATCACAACGGGCCTCCGGCGGACCGGTTGGTCGCGGCCGTAACCGCGACCAACCGGACACTCACGGTGAGCAGCCGGGCGCACCGGCTAGGTGCGCCAGGAACGCAGCGCGGCGATCCGCTCGGTGAGCTGGTCGGCGCTGGCCATCGCGGTGGGTGGCCCGCCGCAGGACCGGCGCAGGTCGCCGTGGATCACCCCGTGCGGCTTGCCGGTGCGGTGGTGCGCCAGCGCGACCAGCGTGTTCAGCTCGCGGCGCAGCTCGGACAGCCGCTGGTGCACCGAGACCGGCCGTTCCCTGACGGTCTGGCTGGTCGCCGAGGCAGCCTCGGGTGCCGGACCGGCGGACCGGTCGGCGAGCTGGCGCTGCTGGCGGTTCTGGAGCAGTGCCCGCACCTGGTCGGGCTCGAGCAGCCCGGGCAGCCCCAGATAGTCCTGCTCCTCGTCGGTGCCGGCGAACGCGGCGGTGCCGAACGACGCCCCGTCAAAGATCACCTGGTCCAGCTCGGCGTCGGCACCCAGCGAGGTGAACGCCTTCTCGTCCTCGCCCTCCTCGTCCTTCTGCCGCAGCGCGTCGGCCACCAGCTCGTCGTCCCAGCCCTCCTTGGGCCGGTCCGGCTTGCCGAGCACGTGGTCCCGCTGCTTCTCCAGCGCGCTGGCCAGCTCCAGGAGCGCCGGCACGCTGGGCAGGAACACGCTGGCCGTCTCCCCCGCCTTCCTGGCCCGGACGAACCGGCCGATGGCCTGCGCGAAGAACAGCGGGGTCGAGGCACTGGTGGCGTACACCCCGACGGCCAGCCGGGGCACGTCCACGCCCTCACTCACCATCCGGACCGCCACCAGCCAGCGGGCGTCCGAGGCGGCGAACTCGGCGATCCGGGCCGAGGCACCGGCCTCGTCGGAGAGCACCAGCACCGGCGGGGTACCCGTCAGCTGGGTGATCAGGGCGGCGTAGGCCCGCGCGGTGGTCTGGTCGCTGGCGATCAGCAGGGCACCGGCGTCGGGCACCCCGCCGGCGCGCAGCTGGCTGAGCCGGGTGTCCGCCGCGCCCAGCACCGAGCCGATCCACTCGCCGTTCGGGTCCAGCGCGGTGCGCCACGCCCTGGCGGTCTGCTCGGCGGTCAGCGGCTCACCGAGGCGGGCGGTGAACTCCTCACCCGCGTTGTTGCGCCAGCTGGCCTGGCCGGAGTAGGCCAGGAACACGACCGGCCGGACCACGCCGTCGCGCAGGGCGTCGGAGTAGCCGTAGGAGTGGTCGGCCTTGCTGTGCAGTACGCCCTCGCCGTCCGGCTCGTAGGTCACGAACGGGATCGGGCTGTCGTCGCTGCGGAACGGGGTCCCGGTCAGCGCGAGCCGCCGGGTGGCCGGCTCGAACGCCTCGCGGATCGCGTCGCCCCACGACTTCGCGTCCCCGGTGTGGTGCACCTCGTCCAGGATCACCAGGGTCCGTCTGGTCTCGGTGCGCGCCCTGTGCAGCACCGGGTGGGCGGCGACCTGCGCGTAGGTGACCACCACGCCCCGGTAGTCCGACGAGGTCGGCCCGCCGGTGTTGCGGAACTCGGGGTCCAGCGCGATGCCGACCCGGGCGGCCGCCTCCGCCCACTGGTACTTCAGGTGCTCGGTCGGCGTCACCACGGTGATCGAGGCGATCGTCCGATCGGAGATCAGCTCGGCGGCGATCCGCAGGCCGAACGTGGTCTTGCCGGCGCCCGGGGTGGCCGCCGCCAGGAAGTCCCTCGGCGCGGCCGCCAGGTAGCGCGCCAGCGCCTGGCGCTGCCACACCCGCAGGCCCGGTCCGGGCCGTCCGGTCGGCGGCGCTGGGGAGAGCTCAGGGGTGAGCCCAGCGGTGGGGTCGGCCGTGGGCCGAGTCGTGGGCTGAGTCCTGGGTTGAGCCGCCGACTGTGGTGCTGACCGTGCTGCGGATAACCGGGATCGAGAGTCCAGCTCGGACACGCGACTCCTCTCCGCGGCGACGCCCCGCATGGGACGACAACCGCGTCAGGACGCAGCGGCGGTGCCGCGTCAGGGACACTGCGAAATCGCCCTCCTCGTGCCACCCGCCCACCACCTCGGTGGACGGGACCCGCAGACGGACGCGGCGGCACAGTCACACCGCGAGGCCGCGAGGGCCTTGGCAGTTTAGAGGCCGGCCGGGCCACCGGATCGGGCACCCGGGCCGGCGAGTCGCCGGCTGGGAATTCCCGGAATTCATCGCGGTGCCGCACACTTGCGGGGCGATGAGAACGCAATCGAACTCACCGGAGGACGGCGAGGCCGCGGCCGCGCCGGCGCCGGTCGCCGGTTCGCCCGCGCGCAGGCTGGCCGGCCGCACGCTCTCCAAGGCGTGGGACGACGGCATCTTCGCGATGGCCGCCCAGGCGGCCTACTGGGAGACCCTCTCGCTGCCGCCGCTGCTGCTGGGGCTGCTGGGTTCGATGGGGTACGTGGCGGCCTGGATCGGGCCGGAGACGCTGGTCTCGGTCCAGCACGGCATCATCCGGTTCGCCGGCACGATCTTCAACCAGGAGGTCGTCGGCCAGTTCATCGAGCCGACGGTGGCCGACATCCTGAACCGCGGCCGCGCGGACATCGTCTCGATCGGCTTCCCGATCGCGCTGTTCGCCGGCTCCTCGGCAATCTCCTCGCTGGTCGACTCGATCACGTTCGCGCACGAGCAGTACAGCGTCCGGCACCCGGCCTGGCAGCGGATCTTCGCGCTGCTGGTCTACCTGGTCGCGCTGATTGTGGCGGTCATCACACTGCCCTTGCTGACGCTGAGCCCCGAGCTGCTGGGGCGCGTGCTGCCGGACTCGTGGACGCCGGCCGTGCTGGGTCTGATCAACATCTTCTACTACCCGGCGGTCGTGGTCGTGATCGTGGCGGGGCTGACCACGCTGTACAAGGTCGCGCTGCCGCGCAGCCTGCCGTGGCACCGGCTGCTGCCCGGCGCGGTGCTGGCGATGCTGGTGTTCACCGTGTCGGCCATCGGGTTGCGGATCTACATCGCGGCGATCAGCAGCACCGGGTACACGTACGGCGCGCTGGCCACCCCGATCGCGTTCCTGCTGTTCGCCTTCCTGATCGGGTTCGCGGTCGTGCTCGGCGCGCAGCTGAACAACGCGATTCAGGAGCTCTGGCCTGTGCACCCGTACCAGCGCAGGCGGCGGATCCAGCGGCTGCTCGGCGTGCGCCAGCTGGCCGAGTCGCTGGGCATCGAGCGGGAGGCCGCGCCCAGCCCGCCCAGCTACCGCGCCGCCCGCGCCGCGCCCCACCGCCCCCGGGCGCAACCCGGCTCGCGGCGCACCCGGGCCGAGCACGAGCGGGAGGCCCACGAGCGCGAGGCCGAGCGGGAAGCGCACGAGCGCGAGGTTCACGAGCGGGAGGCCCACGAGCGCGGGGCCCGCGATCGGGAGGCGGAGCGGACCGGCGGCGCGGACCGGTCGGCCGACGGCTCGTCCGAGCCGGACCGGTTGGCCTCCGGCTCGGAACCGCCGCGCGGCTGAGCCCGGGTCAGGACCGGTTCTCGCCGGGCACGTTGCAGCCGCCGTTGCCGTAGACCGGGCCCTGGATCACGGGCAGGCCGGGCGGCGGGTTGAGCTCGGCGGCCACATTGGTACCGGTGATCTTGTCCATGCAGGCGTCGGTGGCCGACTTGGAACCGCCCTGGCCGCCGATCCACATGTCCAGGTGACCGTCCTGCCCGGACGGCGGTGAGCTCGCCCCGGTGTCCTCGACGATCACGTAGCGCTTGACCGAGGGCAGGTAGAACCGGGCGCCGGCCTTCCAGATCCCGCCGCCCTGGCCGGGCACGGCGACGGTGATCGGGTCGTCGTAGGTGCCGGTGCCGCCCGCCTCGTGGTGCAGCACCGGGTGGCTGACGGTCGAGGACCCGGGCGGTGTGTTGTCCTGCCAGGAGTACCCGGTCAGCCAGATGTGCAGCTGCTTGGCCGCCCCCGGGGAGAAGGCCGACGCGGACGCCGAGCCACCGCTCCCCCCGCCGCCGCCGCCGGACCAGTTGTTGCCACCTCCACCCGAGCCACCGCCTGAGCTGCCGCCCGAACCGCCGGAGCCACCCGACCAGCCGGAGCCACCACCCCCCGCCGAGCCACCACCCGAGCCCCCGGAACCGCCCCAGCCACCGCCGCTGACCGCCCCACCGCTCGTGTTGCCGGACCCACCCGAACCGCCGGACCCACCGGACCCGCCGAAGCCGTTGGAACCGACAGCACCGTTGGAACCGACAGCACCGTTCGATCCGACAGCACCGTTCGATCCGACAGCACCGGTGGAGTCGTTCGAGCCGGAGCCCGCCGCCGGCCCCGCTCCGCCGCCGTTCGGGCTCGCGCCGTTACGCACGCAGATCACATCGTTGGGGCTGGCGGTGGCCAGGGCCGCCTGGAGGCCGGCCGGGTTGGTCACCACCGTGGAGCAGTTGACCTGCGTCATGCCGTTCCCGCTGCCGACCGTGGCCCGCTCGCCGCCGCCCGACTGACCGAACCCGGCCGCGCCACCACCGCCACCGGAGCCGCTCGCCGCCGCCCCACCCTGGCCACCGCCACCGGAACCGCCACCCGTCGGGCCCGCGCCGGCCGCCGACCCCGCGCCGGGGCTCGCCATCCCGGTCGGCCCGACGCTGCCGCCCGCGCCAGCACCCGAGCCCCCGCTCCAGCCGCTACCCGAGCCGCCCGAGCCACCACCACCGGACCCGCCGGAGCCGTCACCACCCGACCCCGAGGAGCCGCCGTCCGAGTCACCCGAGCCGGAACCCTTGTCCGAGCCACCCGAACCCGAGCCACCCGAACCCGAGCCACCCTTGTCGGAATCGCCGGAGTCCGAGCCCTTGTCGGAGTCTCCCGAGTCCGAGTCGCCCGAGTCCCCGGAGTCGGACCCCTTGTCGGAATCGCCGGAGTCGGAATCGCCGGAGGCCGAGTCACCGGAGGCCGAGTCACCGGAGGCCGAGTCACCGGAGTCGGAGTCCGAGTCGTCCGAGCTGTCGGAGTCCTTCTTGCCCTTGTCGCCCTTGTCGCCCTTGTCCTTCTTGCTGCTGGAGTCCTTCTTCGCCGGCGCCGAGCCGAGGAAGGACGACAGCCCGCCGGGGCCGTGCCCGCTCGACGGGCCGGCCACCGCGGTGAGCACCGCGAAGAACACCACGGCGGCGCCGAGCACCGCCCCGATCACCGCCGCCCTGCGCGCCAGGTCGCCCCGCTCGGCGCGCCGCTGGCCACCGAGGCGGAACCCGGCTCGCTGCCCAGCCCACGTCATGGAGCCCAGCGAACAGGGTCAGCCGGGTACCCCGGGGCCGAACGGGCCGGATCGTGTGCGATTGCAAATGCAAGCGATCACCCCGAGGGGCGGTCGTCGATCACACGATCGAGTGATGTCCCTGGTCACCGCACGAGCGGCGACCCGAGGGACCCGACCTAGGAGCCTCCGCCGCCCGGCATCGACTCGTAGATCTTCTTGCAGTCCGGGCAGACCGGCGAGCCGGGCTTCGGCGAGCGGGTGACCGGGAAGGTCTCCCCGCACAGCGCGACCACCATGTTGCCGAGGACCGCGCTCTCGACGATCTTGTCCTTGCGGACGTAGTGGAACATCTTCGGATCGTCGTCACCCGTAGAGTCGGAGCCCTCCGGGCGGGTGTCGACGTCGGGCAGCGTCTGTGTCGAAGTGCTCACCCGACCATGATGCCGCACCGGGCGCCGGACCGTGCGTCCGGCGAGCCGGACGGCACCGTGGCCGCTCCCCGCCCGCCCGAACCGCCTGCTCGAACCGACTGCTCGAACCGCCCGCTCCAACCGATCGCTCGAACCGACCAGACACCACGGAGGAGTCAGATGCCCGACGCGGTACGGGTCGCCCCGGAGGTGGCGGACGCGGTCGCCGACGGCCGCCCGGTCGTCGCGCTGGAGAGCACCCTGCTCGCGCACGGCCTGCCCGCCCCGGACAACCGGGAGGTGGCCGCCGAGCTGGAGGAGCTGGTCCGGGGCGGTGGCGCGGTGCCGGCCACGATCGCGGTGCTGGACGGCACCGCCGTGGTCGGCCTGACCCCCACCGAGCTGGACCGGGTGTGCGCCGGCGGGCTGGCCAAGCTGTCCGGCCGGGACCTCGGGGTGGCGCTCGGGCTCGGCCTGGACGGGGCCACCACGGTCGCCTCCACCTGCCTGCTGGCCCGGATGGCCGGCATCGCCGTGTTCGCCACCGGCGGGCTGGGCGGGGTGCACCGGGGGGCCCGGGACAGCTGGGACGTCTCGGCGGACCTGGCCACGCTGGCCAGCACGCCGGTGCTGGTGGTGTGCTCGGGGGTGAAGTCGCTGCTGGACGTGCCGGCCACGCTCGAGCAGCTGGAGACCCTGTCGGTGCCGGTGGTGGGCTTCGGTACCGACGCGTTCCCCGGCTTCTACCGGCGCGACTCCGGCCGCCCGGCCCCGTGGCGGGTGGACGACGTGACGGCCCTGGCCGAGATCGCCGCCGCGCACTGGGCGCTGGGGGCGACGTCCGGCCTGGTGGCGGCGAACCCGGTGCCGGCGGCCGACGAGCTCGACGCTGAGCTGCACGACCGGGTGCTCGGCGAGGCGCTCGCGCTGGCCGAGCAGCGCGGCGTGCGGGGCCGGGACGTCACCCCGATGCTGCTCGACTACTTCCACACCGCGACCGGCGGGGCCAGCCTGGTCTGCAACATCGCCCTGATCCGGGGCAACGCGGAGCTGGCCGCACGGGTGGCCGGCGCGCTCGCGGAGGTGCACGCGGAGGTCCGGGCGGGTTGACCGGACGGGTCCGGCCGGGCTCGACCGCCGAACCCGGCCGAGTCGGTCAGGACTCGATGATCGGGTGTTCCTTCAACTCCAGCTTCCGGGCGGCCGCCTCCAGCTGCTCGGCGTCGGGCTCGTCCCGGAAACGCCGGAACTTGGACGCCTTGATCGGCAGCCGGTCGTTCGCGATGAGCACCGCCATCCAGGGCAGCGGGATCGACACGACGATCAAGCTCACCGCCAGCCATGGCGTGTGGTAGAAGACCGCGGCGAGCACCAGGCACGGCACGCGCATCGACATCATGATCGAGTATCGCCGCTTGCGCGTCTTGAAGTCGTCCTCGTAGGACCGGGCCGCATCGGTGATCAGGACTGGGGTGTCGTCCGGATCCGGACTCATCTCGACACCACCTCCCGCCGTCTGCACCCTACTCCCTGACGGGCCCCGGCACGTGGTGCACGGGACACCCGTCAGCCCTTGGCCTTCGCGGCGGCCTTCATCTGCTGCTTGTAGGCGCGGACCTTGCCGAGGCTCTGCTCGTCCACGATGTCCGCGACGGACCGGTAGGAGCCGTCCTCGCCGTACACACCGGCGGCCTCCCGCCAGCCGGGCGGGGTGACCCCGCGCTGCTTGCCGAGCAGCGCCAGGAAGATCTTCGCCTTCTGCTCGCCGAACCCGGGCAGCGCCTTGAGCCGCTTGAGCAGGGTGACGCCGTCCGGCACGTCGGCCCACAGGCCGGTCACGTCGCCGTCGTAGCGCTCCACCAGGGCCCGGCAGACCTCCTGCACCCGCCCGGCCATCGACTTGGGGAACCGGTGCAGCGCCGGGGGCTGGCCGAACACGGCCGCCAGCTCCTCCGGGTCGAACTCGGCGAGCTCCCTGGCATCCAGGTCGCGGCCCAGGCGCTGGGTCAGCTCGTAGGGGCTGGAGAACGCCCGCTCCAGCGGAATCTGCTGGTCCAGAACCATGCCGACGAGCAGCGCCAGCGGATCCCGGTCCAGCAGCGCGTCGGCGTCGTCACGCAGGCTCAGGCTCAGGCTCACGATCTCTCCAGAAGGGGTGTAGGTAGCGGGTGGCACCGGACGGCACCACCCGCCACCCACGGTCGTGAAAGGGACGACCAGGCTACCGTGCGGGGTCCGACGGGCTCGGTGACAGGATCGATTCATGACTCCTCGGTTGAGCCCCGAACTGTGCGCCGCGCTGCGCGAGACGTTCCAGCAGGTGGGCTACCACGTCGACGGGGTGCCGGAACTGCTCGGCGACGAGGCGCACGCCGCGCTCGGCCGCGACGAGCCGGTGCCGGCCCGCGTGGCCAGCCGCTCCGGCGGCCGGCTCGGCACCCTCGTGCGGCTGTTCCTGCTCGGCGACACCGAACCGGCCGACGCGGTGGCCGAGGCACTGTCCCCGGTAACCGTCGAGCAGGCCCTGGCCGCCGGGCTGCTGCGCCCCGGCGCCCAGGCCGGCGCGGGCCACCCCGACGACCCGGCCGGCGGCTCGGGCGGCGGCACGGGCGGCGAAACGGGCGGCGGCACCGGCGGCGGGCTGGCCGCCGCGCTGGACGTGCGCCCTCACGGCGACGAGGACGGGTCCTGGTGGGTGGTCTCCGACCTGGACCTCGGCCGGTTCCGGGGCCAGCCGAGGGCGCTGCGCGCCGACCACGTGCTCGGCGTCGGGCAGGCCTCGCTGACCCTGGCCTCGGCCACCGTGCGCCGGCCGGTGGGGCGGCTGCTCGACCTGGGTACCGGCTGCGGCATCCAGGCGCTGCACGCGGCCCGCTACGCCGAGCGGCTGGTGGCCACCGACGTGAACCCGCGCGCACTGGCCCTGGCCGAGGCCACCTTCGCGCTGAGCGGGGTGGACGTGGAGCTGCGCGGCGGCTCGTGGCTGGAGCCGGTGGCCGGCGAGCGGTTCGACCAGATCGTCAGCAACCCGCCGTTCGTGGCCGGCCCGCCCCGGGTGCGGCACACGTACCGCGACTCGGGGCTGGCCGGCGACGAGGTGGCGGCCCGGCTGGTCGGCGCGCTGCCCGGGCTGCTCGCCGACGGCGGGGTGGCCCAGCTGCTGGCCTGCTGGCTGCACGTGCGCGGGCAGGACTGGCCGGAGCGGGTGGCCTCCTGGCTGCCGAGAGGCGGCGGGGTGGACGCCTGGTTCGTGCAGCGTGAGGTGGCCGACCCGGCCCTGTACGTGGGCACCTGGCTGCGCGACTCGGGGATCGACCCGGCCTCCCCCGCCGCCCGGCACGACGCCGAGCAGTGGCTGTCCTGGTTCGACAGCCACCAGGTGGAGGGCGTCGGCTTCGGCTTCATCACGCTGCGCAACACCGGCTCGGCGGCCGGCCGGACCGAGCCGACCGTGCTCTGCGAGGACCTGCGCCAGGCCCTGGCCGACCCGCTCGGCGTGGAGGCCGCCGGCTGGCTGGACCGGGTGGCCTGGCTGCGCGCGCACGCCGACGACGCCGCGCTGCTGGACGCGCGGCTCACCCTGGCCCCCTCGGTGGTGCTCGAGCGCGCCGCCCAGCCCGGTGAGAACGGCTGGCAGCAGGTGCTCTCCACGGTGCGGCGGCTGGACGGCCCTGGCTGGCGGCACGAGGTGGACGAGCTGGCCGAGTCGCTGCTGGCCGGCTGCCAGGGCGCACTGCCGCTGATCGAGCTGCTGGCGCTGCTCGGCTACTCACACGACCGACCCGTCGACGAGCTGGTCGCGGCCAGCCTGCCGGCGGTGCGCGAGCTGGTCCGGCACGGCGTGCTGGTGCCGACCGAGTGGGCCCCCACCAGCGCCCCGGCGGGGGCGGTCGGCGCCGGAATGGCGAGAGGGCGCGGGTGAGGGCGGTCGCGGCCCGGGTGACCCGCGCGGCGGTGCGGGTGGACGGCGAGGTGGTCGGCGCGATCGACGAGCCGGGGCTGCTGGTGCTGCTCGGGGTACACCGCGAGGACGGCCCCGAGCAGGCCGCCGTGCTGGCCCGCAAGCTGCACGAGCTGCGGCTGCTGCGCGACGAGCAGTCCTGCGCGAGTGCCGGCGCGCCGCTGCTGGTGGTCAGCCAGTTCACGCTCTACGGGGACACCCGCAAGGGCCGCCGGCCGTCCTGGTCGGCCGCCGCGCCGCCGGAGCGGGCCGAGCCGCTGGTGGACCGGGTGGTGGCGGAGCTGCGCGAGCGCGGTGCCCACGTGGAGACCGGGCGGTTCGGCGCGATGATGGCCGTCGAGTCGGTCAACGACGGGCCGTTCACCGTGCTCGTCGAGGCCAACCCGGCGCCGACCAGGCCCACGCCGGGAGGCGGCCCACCCCCGCCCGCCGCCGACGGACCCTCGCCGGCCGCCGACGGACCCGCCTAGGCCGCGTACACGCGCGCCCCACCGACGAAGGTCAGCTCGACCGAGGCGTCCGCGATCCGCTCCGGCGGCTCGCGGAGCACGTCGCGGTCCAGCACGACGAGGTCGGCCAGCTGGCCCTCGGCGATCCGGCCCGTGTCGTCGGCGTGGCAGGCGTACGCCGAGCCGGCCGTGTAGAGGTCCAGCGCGGTGGCCAGCCCGATCCGCTGCTCGGGCAGGAACGCCGGCCCCGTGCCGCCCGGGGCGATCCGGTTCACGGCGGTGTGGATGCCCTGCAGCGGGTCGGGGCTGCTCACCGGCCAGTCGCTGCCGCCGACCAGTCGCGCTCCGGTGTCGCGCAGCGCGGCGAACGGGTACTGCCACCCGCTGCGCTCCGGTCCCAGGAACGGGATGGTCAGCTCGTCCATCTGCGGCTCGTGGCTGGCCCACAACGGCTGGATGTTGGCCAGCGCGCCGAGGCGGCCGAACCGGGGGACGTCGTCGGGGTGCACCACCTGCAGGTGCGCCAGGTGGTGGCGGTTGCCCCGGTCGCCGTTGGCCGCCAGTGCCGCCGCCACGGCGTCCAGCGCCTCCCGCACGGCGCGGTCGCCGAGTGCGTGGAAGTGCACCTGGAAGTCCAGGGCGTCCAGGGCGGTGACGTACCCGGTCAGCGCCTCGGGGTCGACGAAGCTGTGGCCGCTGTTCGAACCCGGGCAGCCGCGGCGGGTCAGGTAGGGGGTGAGCATCGCGGCCGTGTGGTTCTCCGCGATGCCGTCCTGCATGATCTTGACGGTGCGGGCCCGCACGCCGGGCACGGCCAGCCGCGCGCGCCGCGCCAGCAGCTCTTCGACCTGCTCGGCACCGAGCGCCCGGTCCCACCACAGGGCACCGCTGACCCGGGCCGTGAGCCGGCCCCCGGCGACCGCGTCCAGGTAGGCCCGGCTGGGGTCGCCCATGCCGTTGAAGTCGCCGAGCAGCGCGTCCTGCCAGGCGGTGATGCCCAGCGAGTGCAGCAGCTCCTGCGCGCGCAGCAGGCCGGCCAGCCGGTCGGCGTCGGTCAGCTCCGGCAGCAGCTGGCCGACGAGGTGCGCGGCGCCCTCCTGCAGCATGCCGTTGGGCTCGCCGCCGGGGTCGCGCTCGATCCGGCCGTCCGACGGGTCCGGGGTGTGCCGGTCGATCCCGGCCAGCTCGAGCGCCCGGCTGTTCACCCAGGCGCCGTGGTGGTCGCGGTTGACCAGGTAGGCGGGCCGGTCGGGCACCAACGCGTCCAGCAGGTCGCGGGTCGGGATGCCACCGTCGAACGCCGCCAGCGCCCAGCCGCCGCCCCGGATCCACGGTTCGCCCGGGTGCGCGGCCGCGAACTCGGCGACCAGGCGCAGGTACTCCGGCGCGGTCTCCACCCCGGACAGGTCGCACTGGCCGAGCTCGATGCCGCCGCTGACCGGGTGGATGTGCGCGTCGGTGAAACCCGGCAGCAGCAGCCGCCCGGCCAGGTCGACCACCTCGGTGCGGGGTCCGGCCTGCTCCTTCGCGCGCTCCGCACCCACCGCCGTGATCCGCTCGCCGGTCACCGCGACGCCGGCATCATCACCAGCACTGACCCGGCCGGCACCCAGGTAGACCGGCCCTCCGGTGAAGATCAGGTCAGCGGGCATGGTCGGCCTCCTCGGCGCGCAGTTCGATGGCGAGGTCGTCGGTGCCGCGCCCGGTCCGGAAGTAGTCCGACCGGCGGCCCCACTTGGCCACCGCCGCGACGGCGAGGCCGAGCGCGATCACCACGCCGGGGCAGAGCAGCTGGAAGTAGCCGTTGTCCGGGTCCAGCGCGAGGTGGTCGCTCTTGGTCAGGTACGAGTGCACCAGGACGCCGCCGATCCCGAACATCACCAGGCCGCTCAGCGCCGGCACGACGACGACCTTGAGTGCCGGCCCCGGACCGGCCCGCAGCAGCGCCCGGAAGCGCACCGCGCAGGCCAGCGCGGTCAGCCCGTAGTACAGCGCGACCAGGATGCCGATGGCGTTGATCGAGGCCAGGACCATGGCGCCGACCTGCGGGATGACCACCGAGAGCACGGCGATCAGCACCGCGACCAGTGCGGCGAGCCCGGTGGCCGCGGCGGGCGTGCCGTATTTCGGGTGCACCCGGGTCCAGACGCTGCCGAGGGTGGCGTCGCGGCCCATGGCCAGCGCCTGGCGGGCGGTCGGGATCAGGGCGGCCAGCATGGAGGCGACCGCCGAGAGGAGCAGGGCCAGCAGCGGCAGCGTCGCCCAGGGTTCGGCGGCCAGCCGGGCGGCGAAGTAGGCGAGCGCGTCCGCCGGGTGGGCGACCAGCTCGGCCGGGCTGAGCACCCGCTGGAAGGCGATCGCGCCGGTCAGGAACAGCACCAGCGCGGTACACAGGGTGAGGTAGCCACTCCGGGCCGAGGCGCCGGGGGTGGTGGTCTCCTCGGTGACGCTGAACGCCGCGTCCCAGCCCCAGTAGATGAACACCGCCAGCACCAGGCCCTGGGTCAGCGCGGTCACCGAGGCGAAGCCGAACGGGTTGAACCAGGCCCATTCGAACGGCTGGTGGCCGAACACGATCCCGACCAGGCAGAACCCGACGATCGTCACGTACTCGAAGCCGAGCAGCACGACCTGGAACCGGGCCGCCTTGGCCAACCCGGTGGCCGCCGTGACGGCCACGAGCGCCAGCACGACCAGCCCGATCACGGTGCAGACCAGGGTGGCGTTCGGGTCGAGCGGCACCCCCCCGATCGAGTGCAGCCCGAACTTCGCGGCGAGCTGCAGCAGCACCGAGCCGACGATCGCGCAGGTGTAGGCCAGGAAGAGGATCACGCCGACCAGCAGCAGCCAGCCGGTCAGGAAGCCGAGCCACGGGCCGAGCGAGACGCCGACCCAGGTGTAGCCGTTGCCGCAGTTGGGCTCGTCGCGGTTCAGCCGGGCGTACGCGCCGGCGATGCCCAGCATCGGCAGGAAGGCCAGGATCAGCAGGATCGGCAGCTGCACGCCGACGACACCGGCCAGCAGGCCCATACCGATCCCGATGCTGGTGGTCGCGGCCGTGCTGGACGCGGCCACCGCCCAGCCGTCCAGCACCCCGATGGAGCGCCGTAGCCGCCGGATCGGCGGTGGCCCGGTTGGTCCGTGCTCGGGAGTTGGCTCGGGAGTTGGCTCGGGAGTTGACACAGTCGGCCCCTTCACCCTGGGAGGTGAATCAATGGAACGGGGCACACCACTATTAGGTCAATAGTGTTGACATAAGACCGGCGCCATGTTGATCTGCGGACATGGCCAGCGACCGGGTCCCCGCCGAGCGGCGACGCAGGCGACCCACCCGCAGTGGGCAGGTGCTCTCGGCGGAACTGATTGTGCACACCAGCATGCGCCTGATCGAGCAGGACGGCAGCGAGTCGCTGTCCATGCGCCGATTGGGTGTCGCACTCGGGTCCGACGCGACGGCGATCTACCGGTACTTCCCGAGCAAGGACGAGCTGCTGCTGGCCGTCGCGGACGAGCTGATCGGCCGGTCACTGGCCCAGTTCCAGCCGACCGGCCAGTGGCTCACCGACCTGCGGCAGCTGGCCGTGCTGGTCTACCGGGGCAACCTGGCCTACCCGCGCACAGCGGTACTCTCGGCCTCCCGGGTGACCGGGCGTCCGAACGAGATCCGCACCGTCGAGACGATGCTCGGGCTGTTCCGGGGCGCCGGGTTCGACGAGGTCGAGGCCGTCCGGCACTACCTGTCGTTCATCGACCTGGTGCTGGCCTTCTCGGCGCTGGACGCGGCGGCCGCGACCGGCCCCGGCGTCGGCCCCTCGGAGCGCGCCTGGCGGACCGGCTACTCGACGCTGCCGCCCGAGCAGTTCCCGAACATCGCGGCCACCTTCGACGAGCTACTCCCCCGCCTGGACAGCAGCTCGTTCCCGCTGGCCCTGGAGCTGTTCCTGACCGCACTCGAGAACGCGCCCCGGCAGAGCCGGCTGCGCCACCGTCACGGGATGGCCCACCGGTAGGAGTCCTTGCGCAGGTGCAGGTAGAGCAGGGCCTCGGCGTTGCGCACACCCGGCAGGGTCCGGATCACGCCGGAGATCAGGTTGAGCAGGCTCGTGTCGTCGACGCAGACCACCTCGGCCAGGATGTCGAACCGCCCGCCGCAGATCACCACGTACGGCACCTCGGGCAGCGCGGCCAGCGCGTCAGCGACCGGCTCGATCGGCCCTTCCACGTTCACCGCGACCATCGCCTGGCGCAGCATGCCGATCCGCAGCGGGTCGGTGACCGCGACGATCTGGATCACGCCCTGCTCGGAGAGCCGCTGCACCCGCTGCCGCACGGCGGCCTCGGAAAGCCCCACCGCCTTGCCGATGGCGGCGTACGGGCGCCGGCCGTCCTCCTGTAGCTGCTCGATGATCCGCTTGGAGATCTCGTCCAGCGGCAGGGTGTCCCGGGTCACCGGGCCATTAGAGCAGCGCCGGGCCCGCTCGCGGCCGCGACAGACCGAGGAGAGATCGGATATATCACCAAGTTTCACAACGATTTCCGTCGTACTTGACAGAGTTCGCAACTGAATACGTATCATTAGGTCATGTCCACGCTCGGATCAGTGCCCAACTGGGGCGCCGCACGTTCCCTCGCGGAAGCCGAGCCGACCCCGTTCTGGCTGACCGACCCGGCACGCCCGGCGGCCCGGCCCGCGCTGGTCGGCGAGCTGCACTGCGACCTGGTGGTGATCGGTGGCGGCTACTGCGGGCTGTGGACGGCGCTGCTGGCCAAGGAGCGGGACCCGGCGCGTGAGGTCGTGCTACTGGAGTCGCACGAGGTCGGCTGGGCGGCGTCCGGGCGCAACGGCGGGTTCTGCGAGGCCAGCCTCACCCACGGCTACGCCAACGGGCAGCAGCGCTGGCCCGGCGAGCTGGCCACCCTGCAGCGCCTCGGCACCGAGAACCTCGACGAGCTCGAGGCCACCGTGCGGCGCTACGGCATCGACTGCGAGTTCGAGCGCACCGGCCAGCTCGAGGTGGCCACCCGGCCGCACGAGGTCGCCGCGCTGGCACGGGAGGCCGTCGAGGCGCCCTCGACCGGCACGGACGTGACGTTCCTGGACGGCGAGGCGGTGCGCGCCGAGGTCCACTCGCCGACCTACCTGGCCGGCCTGTTCAACCCACGCGGCACCGCCATGGTGCACCCGGCCAAGCTGGCCTGGGGACTCAAGGACGCCTGCCTGCGCCTCGGCGTGCGCATCTACGAGCGCAGCCCGGCCACCGGACTGGACCGGCGGGGCGGCGCGACCGCGGTGCGCACCCCGTACGGCCGGGTCCACGCCCGCCGGGTCGCCCTGGCCACCAACGCGTTCACACCACTGGTGCCGAGGCTGCGCCGCTACATCGTGCCGATCTACGACCACGTGCTCGTCACCGAGCCGCTGAGCGCGGCGCAGCTGGACTCGATCGGCTGGCGGGGCCGCCAGGGCGTCGCCGACGCGGCGAACCTGTTCCACTACTACCGGCTGACCGCCGACAACCGGATCCTCTGGGGCGGCTACGACATGATCTACCACTTCGGCGGCCGGGTCGGCGCCGAGCTGGACCAGCGCCCGGCCACCTTCCAGACGCTCGCCGAGCACTTCTTCCAGACGTTCCCGCAGCTCGACGGCCTGCGCTTCGCGCACAGCTGGGGCGGCGTGATCGACACCTGCAGCCGGTACACCGCGTTCTTCGGCACCAGCGCCGGCGGTCGGATCGGCTACGCGCTCGGCTTCACCGGGATGGGCGTGGCGGCCACCCGCTTCGGCGCCCAGGTGATGCTCGACCTGCTGGACGGCCAGCGCACCGAGCGGACCGAGCTGGAGATGGTCCGCGACACCCCGCTGCCGTTCCCCCCGGAGCCGCTGCGCTGGCTCGGCGCGCGGCTGACCTGCTGGTCACTGGCCCGCGCCGACGCCAGGGGCGGCCGGCGCAACGCCTGGCTGCGGTCCATGGACGCGGCCGGCATGGGTTTCTCCAGCTGAGGCTTCTCGAGCTGACCCCGGCGGGCCCGCGTTGCTACGCGGGCCGTCGCGGTGGGTGTCGCGGTGGGTGTCGCGGTGGGTGTCGCGGTGGGTTCAGCCCTGGTTGGTGACGCGCGCGGTGGCGGCTTTGGCCTCGTCCACGGCGCGCTGCGCGGCGGTGGCGGCCTGGCGGCTGGCCTGCTCGGTCGCCACGCGGGTCGCCTCGGCCACCTCGGCGCCGGCGGCGACCAGGCTGGTGGCGAGCTCGCGCTGACTGCGCAGCAGCTGCTCGGCGAAGTCGAAGACGTTGTTCACGATGTCCTTGGCGGCCGGCAGCTCCGACTGGGCCCCGGTGAAGCTGCGCGTGTACGCCTGCGCGGTGTCCGCCCAGTCCTGGACGGTCTTGATCAGGGTCTCCTGGCCGCGCTGCGCGAAGTCGGCGAACTGTTCCTGGGTGCTGGTCATGGGATGCCCTCTCCGAGCGCTGCTACTCGAACTGCCTGCCCATAAAACTACGCACCAGCGTTAAGTATTTCAATCACGCCCGGCCATGACGTGCCTCACCGGGCCCGCCGCCGGCCGGGCGGTACTACACGCCGCCCTCCACGAAGCTGCGGTAGACGCCGAGCAGGGCCTCGCGCTGGGCCGGCGAGAGCCGGGGGTCGCGCCGGATCGCGTCCTCGGTGCTCGGGCCGGCACCCGGGCCCGACGGCGCCGGCTGCTCGGGCTCGGCCCGGTGGCCGTTGCCGCCGCGCATCCAGCCGCCCTGCGCGAGCATCTGCTCGGTACTCAGGTTCAGCGCGTCCGCGATCGAGCGGAGCACCTTCAGCGAGGGCTGGTGCAGGCCCCGCTCGATCTGGCTCAGGTAGGCGTTGGACACGCTGGTCAGGCTGGCCATCTCGCGCAGCGACAGGTTCGCCAGGTGGCGCTGCGCGCGGATGAACCCGCCCAGCGCATCCATCTGCGTCGACCAGGGGTCGCCGCCCGCCCGCCCGGCATCCTCGTCGGGCCGTTGCTCGCTCATGTCCCCCATTGTCCCCCGGACCAAACGGTTGATCCACAGTTATGCGCGACGGCACTCCCCCGCCGGGCCCCGTCAGGCGTGTACGTAGCTGCCCGGCGCGTTCGCCAGCGGTGGGTACGTGGCGCTGCCCAGCTCCGGCGGCGACCGGCGCGCCCCGGCCCGCGCCCCTATCCACGGTGTCCAGTCGGTCCACCAGCTCGCCGCCCGCTCCTGGGCCGCCGCCCGCCAGTCCGCCACGTCCACCGGTAGCTCGGCGAGGTCGGTTGGCGCGGTTGGCGCGGTTGGCGCGGTTGGCGCGGTTGGCGGGTCGGTCGGCTCGGTTGGTTCGGCGGCGCGGTCGCCGAGCTCGGCGGGGTCGGCCGGGTCGGCGCACCAGTGCCGGGACTTGGGGCCGGGCGGGTTGACGACCCCGGCGATGTGGCCGGAGTTGGACAGCACGAAGCGCACCCGCCCGGCCAGCTGCCGCGCGCCGGCGTAGACCGAGCGCCACGGCGCAATGTGGTCGGCCTCCGCGGTGATCACGTAGGCGTCCTGCTGCACGTCGCTCAGGTCCAGCCGCTCGCCGGCCAGCTCCATCTTGCCCCGGGCCAGCTGGTTCTCCAGGTAGCAGGTGCGCAGGTACTCGGTCTGCATGGTGGCCGGCATCCGGGTCGAGTCGGCGTTCCAGGTGAGCAGGTCGAACGGCGCCGGCTCGTCCCCGAGCAGCCAGTTGCGCTCCACGTAGTTCCAGATCAGGTCGGCGGGCCGCAGCGCGTCGAAGGTGGCCTTCATGCTGCTCGCCGGCAGGTAGCCGTCCCGGCGCATCAGCCGGGTCAGGTTCGCCACCGCCTCCGGGTCGGCGAACACCCCGAGCTGGCCGGGCTCGGTGAAGTCCAGCAGCGTGTTCATCAGCGTCAGCGTGTGCACCCCGGGCCGGCGCCGGGCGGCCAGCCAGGCGGCCGTGGCGGTGGCCAGCGTGCCGCCGAGGCACAGCGCGACGACGTTCACCGCCGGCTCGCCAGTGATGTCCTCGATCACCTCGAGCGCGGCGAGCGGCCCCTCGCGCAGGTAGTCGGACATGCCGACATCGCGCAGGCTCTCGTCCGGGTTCCGGTAACTGATCATGAAGCAGGTGTGCCCGTGGCGGACCGCCCACTCCACCAGGCTCTTCCCCGGCGCCAGGTCCATCACGTAGTACTTGTTGATCCACGGCGGGCTGAAGAGCATCGGCACCTGGTGCACGGTCTCGGTCTGTGCCTCGTACTGGATCAGCTCGATCAGCCGGTTGCGGAACACCACCTTGCCCGGTGTGACCGCCAGGTCACGGCCCACCGTGAACTCGCCCGGCGTCACCTGGCGCGGCAGGCCCTGGTTGGTGGAAACGTCGCGGACCAGGTTGCGCAGCCCGCGCAGCAGGCTCTGGCCGCCGGTGTCGAACGCCCGCCTGAGCACCACGGGGTTGGTCACCGCGAAGTTGGCCGGCGCGGTCGCCTCGACGAGCTGGTCGACCGCGAAGTCCAGCTTGGCCCGGGTGTGCCGGTCGACGTCGGTGTGCTCGACCAGCTCGCGCAGGTACCGGCCGAACAGCTCGTGCTGCTGGCGGCACAGGTAGAACCAGGCGTTGGAGGTGTAGGCCGGGTCGGCGTGCCGGCGGTCGCGGGGGTTCGGCTCCGCGGGCCCTTCGACGTCCACCCCGACCGCGCGCAGCGCCGAGGCCACGGTCGCCCGGCCGAGGGCGCCGGAGTAGTCCAGGGTGGCCCTGGCGACCGGGAACGGCCGGCCGGCCAGCGAGGTGGCGGCCCGGCCCAGCGCGGCCCCGATGCCCACCGGGTCGAGCCGTACCCGCAGGTCCTCGGCGCCGAGCAGCTCGCCGATCTCGGACACGATCCGCGCGGTGGTCCGCCTGGCCCTGGCGACCGGGTCTTCGGAGCTGGTCACGGTGTCGCGCCTCCTTACGCTTCCCCGGGCATCCTGCCCCGCTACCAGCCGGTACGCACCGGCCACCCGTCAAAAGAGGTGCGCCGGACCCGGTCGCGCCCCGGTGCGCCACGGTGGGTTCCACTGTGGAGGTTGACGGCGGTCACACCCGGTCCGGTGACTCTCAGTTTCGGTGCCGGCGGCCTCCGCGTCCAGCGCTCGGACAGACTCCCTGGTCGCGGGCGGTATACCCCATACAGGGCGGGCGCGGACTCTCAGGAAACTCAGAAGTGCGCCAGGCCACGTCCCTGTTTTGGGAACGATTGTCCGCCCTGATGCGTATTACATGGTGAAGCCGCTCAGTGGACACCTAGGGGTTGCCCCAGCGGTTACGCGTAGGGAGGGACCGCACAATGACTGCGCCGCAGACAATGGAACGACGGGTCGCCACAGAAGCTCCGGAGCTGACGGTCTCGGAGCTCGAGCCTCTGGCCGAGGACCTGGACGCGCAGAGCCCAGCCGCCGACCTGGTGCGGGTCTACCTCAATGGTATCGGCAAAAGGGCACTTTTGACTGCCGAGCAAGAGGTTGACCTCGCCAAGCGTATCGAAGCCGGCGTCTTCGCCAACCACATGCTCGACAGCGACCCGAATCTGTCCAAGCAGCAGGCCGCTGACCTGCGCGCCCTGGTGCGCGACGGCGAGCGGGCCCGTAACCACCTGCTCGAGGCCAACCTGCGCCTGGTCGTGTCGCTGGCCAAGCGCTACACCGGCCGGGGCATGCCGCTGCTGGACCTGATCCAGGAGGGCAACCTGGGGCTGATCCGCGCGGTCGAGAAGTTCGACTACGCCAAGGGCTTCAAGTTCTCCACGTACGCCACGTGGTGGATCCGCCAGGCCATCACGCGCGGCATGGCCGACCAGGCCCGCACCATCCGGCTGCCCGTCCACCTGGTCGAGCAGGTCAACAAGATTGCCCGGGTGAAGCGCGACCTGCACCAGCGGCTCGGCCGCGACGCGACGCACGAGGAGATCGCGGCGGAGTCCGGCATCGCGGAGGAGAAGATCGCCGACCTGCTGGACCACTCGCGTGACCCGGTGAGCCTGGACATGCCGGTCGGCAACGAGGAAGAGGCCCCGCTGGGTGACTTCATCGAGGACGCCGAGGCGACCGACGCCGAGACGACGGTCATCTCGCACCTGCTGCACGACGACCTGCGCCGGGTGCTCGCCACGCTGGACGACCGCGAGCAGAACGTGATCCGGATGCGCTACGGCCTCGACGACGGCCAGCCGCGCACCCTGGACCAGATCGGCCGCAGCTTCGGGCTGTCCCGCGAGCGGGTCCGCCAGATCGAGCGTGAGGTCATGGCCAAGCTGCGGGTGGGCGACCGGGCCAACCGGCTCCGCGCCTACGCCAGCTGAGTTCGGGGCGCGCGTCCGGTCCGCCGGGCCGCGCCACCGAAGAACGTCCGACAGCCGCCTCTACCCCTCGGAGGCGGCTGTCGGCTTGTCCGGGCCCGGCACGCGCCTTCCGGCGTTGTCGTGGGCACGGCCCGACCGGGGTAGCGTCTTCGTCCGTGCCCGAGTTCCACCACACTGACGTTCTCCCACTCGGCCCGGACGACACCGAGTACCGCCAGCTCGACCTCGGCGGCATCACGCCGCTGCGACTGGACGGCCGCGACTTCCTCCGGATCGAGCCCGCCACCCTCACCGGCCTGGTCAAGGCAGCGGTGACCGACATCCAGCACCTGCTCCGCCCGTCCCACCTGGCGCAGCTGCGCGCCATCATCGACGACCCCGAGGCCAGCGCGAACGACCGGTTCGTGGCCACCGACCTGCTGCGCAACGCCTGCGTGTCGGCCGGCGGGGTGCTGCCGATGTGCCAGGACACCGGCACCGCGATCGTCGTCGGCAAGCGCACCGAGGGTGTGCTCACCGGCGGCACCGGCGGGGACACCGACGAGGCGGCCATCTCCCGGGGCATCTTCGAGGCCTACCAGGAGCTGAACCTGCGCTACTCGCAGATGGCGCCGACCTCGTTCTGGGAGGAGCGCAACACCGGCTCCAACCTGCCTGCCCAGATCGAGCTGACGCACGTAGCGGGCGACCGGCCGAAGTACGAGTTCCTGGTGCTGGCCAAGGGCGGCGGGTCGGCCAACAAGACGTTCCTCTACCAGGAGACGAAGGCGCTGCTCAACCCGACGCGGCTGGCTCACTTCCTGGACGAGAAGCTTCGTTCGCTCGGCACCGCCGCCTGCCCGCCGTACCACCTGGCGGTTGTGGTCGGCGGCCTGTCGGCCGAGTACACGCTCAAGGTCGCCAAGCTCGCCTCCGCGCGCTACCTGGACACGCTGCCCGAGCGCGGCTCCGGCCAGGGCGAGGCGTTCCGGGACCGCGACCTGGAGGCCCAGATCCTGGAGCTGACCAGGCAGTTCGGCATCGGCGCGCAGTTCGGTGGCAAGTACTTCTGCCACGACGTGCGTGCCATCCGGCTGCCCCGGCACGGTGCGTCGCTGCCGGTGGGCATCGCGGTGTCCTGCTCGGCGGACCGGCAGGCCAAGGCCAAGATCACCGCGGCCGGCGTGTTCCTGGAGCAGTTGGAGCGCGACCCGGCCCGGTTCCTGCCCGACGTGGCGGAGGACGACCTGGCCCCGGCCACGTCGTCCTCGGCCGCCGAGGTCGTCACGGTGGACCTGCGCCGGCCGATGGCCGAGATCCGGGCGCAGCTGGCCACGCTGCCGGTGAAGACCCGGCTCGCCCTGACCGGCCCGATGGTGGTGGCCAGGGACATCGCGCACGCCAAGATCGCCGAACGGCTGGACGCCGGCGAGCCGATGCCCGACTACCTGCGCGACCACCCGGTCTACTACGCCGGCCCGGCCAAGACCCCGGCCGGCTACGCGTCCGGTTCGTTCGGGCCGACCACGGCCGGGCGGATGGACTCGTACGTCGAGCGGTTCCAGGCGGCCGGCGGGTCGATGGTGATGCTGGCCAAGGGCAACCGGTCCCGCCAGGTCACCGAGTCCTGCCAGCGCCACGGCGGCTTCTACCTGGGCTCGATCGGCGGCCAGGCGGCGCGGCTGGCGAAGGACTGCATCCGCAAGGTCGACGTGTTGGAGTACGCCGAGCTCGGCATGGAGGCGGTCTGGAAGATCGAGGTGGAGGACTTCCCGGCGTTCGTCGTGGTCGACGACAAGGGCAACGACTTCTTCGCCGCGACCAGCCAACCCACCCTGCAGGTCAGCTTCCGCTGATCCGACGCGCGCCGCCTCGGCTGAGCCGACTGGACCGACAGGCTCAGGCGCGGCGGTGCGCCGGTACGGCGACCTGGGTGCCGGCGCCGCACGGCCGGGCCGACGGGCTCAGGTGAGGCGGCGCGGGCCGTTGTCCTGCCAGTTGGGCGGCGGGCCGAGCACGATCCGGGCGGCGGTGACCGACACGGCCTCGGCGGCGGCCAGCACCGGGCCGAGCCGCAGTGAGCGGAGCTCGGGCAGGTCCTCGGTCAGGCAGCTCACCCGCAGCGCCAGCTCCTCCAGCGCGGCCACGTCCACCGGCTCGGCCCCGCCGTACCCGGACAGCAGGGGGGCCGCCCTCGGTGCCCTGATCAGCCGGTACGCGTCCGCGGTGGACAGCGGGATGACGCGGTGGGCCAGGTCGCCGAGCAGCTCGGTGGCGATGCCGGAGAGCCCGAAGGAGATCAGCGAGCCGAACGAGGGGTCGTCCAGTACCTCGAGCACGCAGGACAGCCCCTTGGGTGCCATCCGCTGCACGTACAGCTCGGCCCGCTCGGTGATCTGGGCCAGGTCGCGGTACGCGGCGGCCACCGCGTCCGGGCCGCCGAGGTCGAGCCGGATCCCGATCAGCGCGGGGCCCTGCCAACGGTCTCCCACCCCCTTCAGCGCCACCGGGTAGCCCAGCTGCTCGGCGGCGGCGACGGCCGCATCCGGTGAGTCGACGAGCCGGAACGGGGTGACCTCGATGCCGTAGCAGGCCAGCAGCTCGGTGGCGTCCGGATCCTGCAGCGGCACCGGGGTACCCGCCGCGCCGAGCCGGTCCTGCACGAGGGCGCGCGCCCGCTCCGCGTCGATCCCGTCGGGGCGGAGGAACTCCCCCACCGGGGCATCGCGCCAGCGGGCGTAGCGCAGCACTCTGGCCAGCGCGGCCACCGCGCGTTCCGGGCTCGGGTAGCTGGGCACCGAGCCCCGGCCCGGCTGGCCGTCGGCGCCCGGCACGGCCAGCTCCGCCGGCACACCCTCGACGGCGAGGAACGTGCTCAGCACGGGCTTGCCGGCGCCCTCGGCCGCGGTGCGCAGGGCGCGCGCGTAGGCCAGCCCCGGTGTGGCGATCGGCGGTACGAACACGGCGACCAGCGCGTCGGTGTCCTCGGCGTGCGCGGCGGCCGAGACGGCCTCGGCGAACTGTTCGGGGCTGGCCGACGTACCGACGTCGACCGGCGGCCCGGCCGGGGTCAGCCCCTCGTCCAGCAGCGCGTCGGTGACCAGGACGCCGAGCGCGCTGGAGTTGCCGACCACGGCCACCCTGGGCCCGGCCGGCAGTGGTTGGTAGGCCAGCAGCTGCGCGGTGTCGAACAGCTGCGGCAGCGTCTGCACCCGGATCACGCCGGCCTGCTCGAACAGCGCCTGCACGCTGGCGTCGTCCACCGGCTCGGCGTGCGTGCCGAAGGAGGGCAGCGCCGCCGCGAACCGGCCGCTCTTCACCGCGACGACCGGCTTGCGGCTGGCCACCCGGCGGGCCAGCCTGGCGAACTTGCGCGGGTTGCCGAACGTCTCCAGGTAGAGCAGCACGACGTCGGTGGCCGGGTCGGTCTGCCAGTACTGCAGCAGGTCGTTGCCGGACAGGTCGGCCCGGTTGCCGGCCGAGACGAAGGTCGACAGCCCGAGCCCCCGGCTGCGCAGCCCGGCCAGGATGGCGATGCCCAGCGCGCCGGACTGGCAGAAGAACCCGACCCGACCTCGGCCGGGCAGCTCCGGGGCGAGCGTGGCATTGAGCGATATCTCCGGGGCGGTGTTGATCACGCCGAGCGCGTTCGGGCCGATCACCCGCATGCCGTGCGCCCGGGCCTGGACGACCAGCCGGCGCTGCGCGTCCACCCCGCTCGGGCCCTCGTCGGCGAAGCCGGAGCTCAGCACGACCAGCGACTTGACCCCCTTGGCCAGGCAGGAGTCCATCACGTCGTCCACCCCGGCGGCCGGGATGGCGACCACCGCGAGGTCCACCTCGTCGGGAATCTCGGTGACGGTGCGGTACGCCCGCACCCCGCGCACCGACCGGGCCGTCGGGTTGACCGGGAACACCGGGCCGCTGAAGTTGCCCCGCAGCAGGTTCGCCAGCACCGCGTGGCCGATCTTGGCCGGGTCGTTGGACGCCCCGATCACCGCGATCGAGCGGGGGTGCAGCGCGTTGTGCACGCCGCGCGCCTCGGCGGCCTGCTCCCGGGCGTCCCGCACGGCCAGCGACCGCTCGGTGGCCGCGACGTCGAACTCCAGGTGCAGCGCGCCCTCGGCGAACTCCCGGCTGACCTGGTAGCCGGCCTCCCGGAAGACGCGGACCATCTGGTGGTTCTCGGCGAGCACCTCGGCCTCGAAGCGGCGCAGCCCGTTCTCCCGCGCCGCCGCGGCCAGGTGCTCGAGCAGGATCGAGCCGAGCCCCCGGCCCTGGTGGTCGTCCCGCACGACGAAGGCCACCTCGGCGGACGGGCTGCTCTCGCCCAGCCGTACGTAGCGCCCGACGGCCACGATCTCGTGCCCCAACATGCCGACGAACGCGACGTGGTCGTGGTGGTCGACCACGGTGAACCGCTCCAGGTCCCTGGGCGGGATCTGCGGGTACGGCCCGAAGTAGCGCAGGTAGCGGGTGCGCGGCGAGAGCCGGCCGTGGAACTCGACGAGCGCGGCCGCGTCGGTGGGCCGGATCGGCCGCAGGTGCACCGTGCCACCGTCCGAGGCGACGACGTCGGCCTCCCACTGCCAGGGATAGCCGTCGTCCCTCGGCTCGGCGGGGGCGGGCGCGGGGGCGGCCGGTGGAGCTTCGGCGTCGGTCACCGTCAGTCCCGGGGATCGTCGGGGTCGAGGCCGTGCAGCGGGAACACCGCGCGCCTGGTCTCCCTGATCGCGTCGTCGACCCGGTCACCGCCGGTGCCCCACGGCTCGTGGTCGACCGGTGCGCCCTCGCCCATGCTGGTAGGCAGCGGCCGCCTGGTCAGGCCGGCGGTGTGCGCGATCCAGTCGGCGGGGATGCCCCGGTCGACGTCGACGTCGCGGTCCAGCACCGTGGCCAGGAGGTGCGTCCAGGACCGGGGCACCACCCGGAACAGCCCGTAGCCGCCACCGCCCAGCGCCAGCCACTTCCCGCCGGCGTACGTGCCGGCCAGCTCGCGCAGTTCCCGGTAGATCGCCCGGTGCCCGTCCACGGTCAGGCTCAGCTCGGCCAGCGGATCCTCGTGGTGGGTGTCCACGCCGCACTGGGTGACCAGCAGCGTGGGGCGGAACTCGCCGAGCAGTGAGGGCACCACCGCGCGGAACGCCCGCAGCCAGGAGCCGTCCCGCGTGCCCGGCGGCAGTGCGAGGTTGACCGAGGTGCCCTCCGCGTCGCCGTGGCCGATCTCACCGGGCCAGCCCGTGCCCGGCCAGAGCGTCATCGGGTGCTGGTGCACGGAGATGGTGAGCACCCGGGGGTCGTCCCGGAACGCCGCCTGCACCCCGTCGCCGTGGTGCACGTCGGTGTCGATGTAGGCGATCCGGTCGAACCCGTGGTCCAGCAGCCAGGAGATGGCGATCGCGCAGTCGTTGTAGACGCAGAATCCCGACGCCGCCGACGCCATCGCGTGGTGCAGCCCGCCGGCGATGTTCACCGCCCGGTCGACCGTGCCGTCGGCGATCTGCTTGGCCGCCAACAGTGAACCACCGCAGACCAGCGCACTCGCCTCGTGCATGCCGAAGAAGATCGGGTTGTCCGGCGTGCCGAGGCCGTGGCCGACGTCGAACGGGGCCTCCGGCGCCGACTTCACCGCCGACAGGTACGACGCCTCGTGCACACGCTCGATCTCGGAGTCCGGAGCCGGCTCCGGCGTCAGGATGTCGATGCCCTCGAGCACGCCGAGGCCGCCGGCCAGGCGCATCGTCAGGTCGAGCCGGATCGGGTCGAGGGGGTGGGTGTCGCTGAGCCGGTAGCCGAGATAGCGCGGGGTCCAGACCACGGCGGGCGAGGTGCTCATGACTTCGAACCGTAGGCGGTCACGACGGATCCGGCTGCCCACCGGTGACCGGCTCGACACGACCACCCGGCTCCGCACCGCCGCCCGGTTCGACATCGCCGCCCGGCTCCGCACCGCCGCCCGGCTCGGCACCGAGCGCGACCGGGCGGGCCGGGTCGGCGCTCCAGTTGGACCAGCTGCCGGTGTACAGCGCCGCCGCCCCGAGGCCGGCGTACTCCAGGGCGAGCACCACCGACGTCGCGGTCACCCCGGACCCGCAGTAGGCGCCGACCGGCCCGGCCCCGCCGACCCCGAGCCCGCGGTAGTACTCGGCCAGCTCCTCGGGGCCGCGCCACCGGCCGTCGCCGCCGAGGTGGGCGCTGAACGGAGCGTTGCGCGCACCCGGTACGTGGCCGGCGCGCGGGTCGACCGGCTCCGTCTCGCCCCGGTACCGGGCCGGCGCGCGGGCGTCCAGCAGCAGGCCGACGCGGGCCGTCTCGGCGGCACCGTCGGCGTCCAGCACCGGCATCGAGCCGGGCCGAGGGGGCAGCACGGCGGGCTCGGGGAGGACCGGCTCGGTGCTCAGCGGCAGTCCCTGGGCCACCCAGGCCGCGTAGCCGCCGTCCAGCACCCGCACCTGCCCGGCCGGCAGCCCGAGCCAGCGCAGCAGCCACCAGGCCCGCGCGGCCACGGACCCGTCCGCGTCGTCGTAGCAGACCACCGTCGACTCCTCGGTCACACCGAGCGAGCCGAGCGCCTCCGCCAACCGCGCCGGGTCCGGCAGCGGGTGCCGGCCGGCGGGGCCCGGCGGGGCGGCCAGCACGGTGTTCAGGTCGACGAACACGGCACCCGGCAGGTGCCCGGACCGGTAGTCGTCGAGCCCGGGCGGACCGCCGAGGCGCCACCGCACGTCGAGCACCGAGGGACGCGCCGGACCGGGCCCGGTGACCAGCTCCGCGAGCTCGGTTGGCGAGATCAGGGGCGACACGCCGTACATCCTGCTCCTACCCCGGTCGGGCGACCGATTAGCTCAGATGGGTCGGCCGAATCTGGACGGCCCCGGAACGGATACCATTGGTACTGGAAGAAGGGGCGGCAGCTGTGAACGATCTCATTGACACTACCGAGATGTACCTCCGCACCATCTACGAGTTGGAAGAGGAGGGCATCGTCCCGCTGCGGGCGCGCATTGCCGAACGGCTGGCCCAGAGCGGGCCCACGGTGAGCCAGACGGTGGCCCGGATGTCGCGGGACGGCCTGGTCATCGTCGCCGGGGACCGCCACCTCGAGCTCACCCCCGCCGGCCGGGCCAGGGCGGTGTCGGTGATGCGCAAGCACCGCCTCGCCGAACGGCTGCTCACCGACGTGATCGGGTTGGAGTGGGAGCACGTGCACGCCGAGGCGTGCCGCTGGGAGCACGTGATGAGCGACGCCGTGGAGCGCAAGCTCGTGCGGCTCCTCGGTGACCCGACGGTCTCGCCGTACGGCAACCCGATCCCGGGGCTGGACGAGCTCAGCGACACCAACCCGGAGAGCGAACGCGCCCCGGCGGCGGTGCCGACGCTGGAGCTGGGTCTGCAGCGGCTGGACGAGTTCGCCCGGCGGGGCGGTGGCACCGTGGAGGTGCGCCGGATCGCCGAGCACGTGCAGGCCGACTCCGACCTGATGACCGAGCTCAAGTCGGCCGGCATCGTGCCCGGTCAGGACGTCGAGGTCAGCGCAATCCCGAGGTTCGGCGACGCGGTTCCGGTGCAGTCCGAAGGCGAAGGGGCGAAGGTCCAGCCGCTGCTGGCCCACGCGGTACTGGTCCGCGCGCGCTGAGCCGGCGCGCACGTCCGGCCTGATCCGCGCGGCATCGCGGTGGTCCGGTCGGGCTGACCGCGACGAGCGTGAGACGGTGTGCCCAGGGCGGGACCGAGCAGTGGGAGGAATGGCGTGCGAGTGCTGGTGACCGGCGGAGCCGGCTACCTGGGCAGTGTGTGCGCGGCGCACCTGGTTGAGGCCGGGCATGACGTGGTGGTGCTGGACGACCTGTCCACCGGGCACCGCGACGCCGTGCCGGACGGCTGCCGGTTCGTCGAGGGCGACGTGGCGGAGGCCGCCTCGGCAATCCTCGCCGACGGCGTCGACGGCGTGCTGCACCTCGCCGCGAAGTCGCTGGTCGGCGAGTCCATGGAGCACCCGGACCGGTACTGGCGGGGCAACGTGCTGACCACGTTCTCGCTGCTCGAGGCGATGCGCGCGCACCGGACGCCCCGGCTGGTGTTCTCCTCCACCGCAGCCACGTACGGCGAGCCCGACCAGGTACCGGTCACCGAGGACGCCCCGACCCGGCCGACCAACACCTACGGCGCCACCAAGCTGGCGATCGACCACGCGATCACCTCCTACGCCGCCGCCTACGGGCTGGCCGGCGTCAGCCTGCGCTACTTCAACGTGGCCGGCGCCCACGGCCGGTTCGGCGAGCGGCACGCCGTGGAGACCCACCTCATCCCGATCGTGCTGCAGGTGGCCACGGGTCGCCGCGAGTCGGTACAGATCTACGGCGACGACTGGCCGACCCCGGACGGTACCTGCGTGCGCGACTACATCCACGTCGACGACCTGGCCGAGGCGCACCTGCTGGCCCTCGAGCACGCCGTGCCGAAGCAGCACAGGATCTACAACCTGGGCAGCGGGACCGGTTTCTCGGTGCGCCAGGTGATCGACACCTGCCGCGCGGTGACCGGCCACCCGCTGCCCACCCAGACCGCCCCCCGCCGGCCGGGCGACCCGGCGGTGCTCGTCGCCTCCAGCGAACGGGCCCATGCGGAGCTGGGCTGGCGGCCCAGCCGCACGGAGCTGGAGCGGATCGTCACCGACGCTTGGGAGTTCACCCAGCGCTACCTGCCCGGCTCCGCCGGCTGAGCCACCGGCCGGGCGGGTCACCGCCGGTCCAGCCGACGGTCCAGCAGCTCGGTGGCCCGCTGGCTGCCGTCCACGAACCAGTCGCGCAGCTGGTCCGGGCCGAGGCCGGCGTCCAGCGCGGACCTGATCATCGCGCTGAGCCGGTGGCCCGGCCAGGCCTGCTGCGCGCGGGCCAGCGCGATGCCGGCGAGGGCGCCGTCGCCCCGGATCAGGGCACCGTGCGCGAGCAGCACTGCCGGCTCGGCGGCCTCCGGGTCGGGGGACCCGGTGACCAGGGCGGTCCACAGCCGCTCGGCGCCCTCGGCCCTGGCGTCGTAGGCGGAGCCGAACGCCGCGTCCCGGACCAGCGGGTCGCCCAGCGCCAGGCACAGCCGCACCACGTCCTCGTCGGCCAGCCGAGGCGGCCCGGCCGAGGCGATGTCGATCCAGTGCTCCAGGGCCGCGACCAGCTCCGCGGTGGCCGGCGGTGACGGGTCGCAGCCGCCGGACAGCTCGTCCAACCGCTGGGTGAGCAGCTCGGCGCGGCGGCGCAGGACCGGCTCGGCGGCCGGCGCGACGACCCGCTCCAGCTCCGCCCGGTTGGCGTAGGTGACCTGGCCGGCCAGCACCGACGCGGTGGCCACCGGGGAGCAGGCCGGATCCGGCAGGGCGCCGACGCAGCCGCAGGGGCCGTAGCAACGCCACGGCGTGCCGGCGACGAAGCCGGCCACCCAGATCGCCGCGCGGGCCAGCACACCCACCTCGGCACAGGCCCGGCTCACCTCGGCCACCACCTCGGCGCGGGGTGGGCCGGGCGACGGGCGACGGCGCTGCTCGGGCACCCGGCCACGCCCGGACCTCGCCGCCGAACTCGAACCCCGTCCCGATCCCCCGCCGGCTCCGGCGGCGGCCCACGGCGCGGCCCCGCCGACCACCACCAGCAGGAGCTCGTCGCACCGCTGGGCGAACACCACGCCGGCCAGCTCCCTGGCCATCTCGGTGACCAGCTCGGGGGGCGGCAGGTCGACCCGCAGGGTGAACTCCACCCCGGGCTGACCCGCCGTCCTGGTACTCACCAGGACCAACGAGTCGGCCGGGTGGAAGCCGAGCAGGTAGGGGACGGCGGCGACCAGGTCCTCCGGGGCGCGCAGCCCGGGCGCGGCCTCGTGGTCGGTGGGTTGGCGGGCGTCGTAGCTCATGCAGCCAGCGTGCGCCGGTGGAGCCGGGAGCGGGGGACGCCGCGGCCGGGCTGTGGACAACTCACGGCGCGAGGGCCGGCTGTGGATGGACCGGCCGAATCGGGGCGGACCTGTCGGCGTGGCGTGCTACGAGCGAGCGGAACCGGGCTCCCGACGGCTGACCAGCACGAGCTGCAGGTGGCCGGCCAGCCGCTCCCTCGGATCGTCCCAGGCCACCCTGGACACCGCGCGGGCGCGGCGCAGCCGGTGCCGCAGCGTGTTGGGGTGCACGTGCAGGGTGGCCGCCGCCGCCCGTACGTCGCCGAGCGCGTCCAGGTAGGCCAGCAGCGAGGCGACCAGCTCCCCGCCGCGCTGCTCGTCGTGCGCCACGAGCGCGTCGACCCCCGGGTGGCGCAGGTCGGGCCGCTCGCCCAGCACGTCGAGCACCTCGCCGAGCAGCATCTCGCTGCGCAGCTCGGAGATGGTGGCCACGGCCGGCGCGGCGGTGGCCGAGGCGGGCGCGGCACCGCGCGGCGGGCGCGACCTCGACGCCCTGACCAGCGCGTCCAGCACCCGGTCGGCCTCCGCCCTGGCGTCCGGCAGCCCGGCCAGCGCGGTAACTGGGGAGCCGATGCCGGCCAGCCACGCCTGCCCGGTGCGCGTCCGCACCACCTCCACCGCGTCCCGCACCCAGGACCGCAGCGCCGGGTCCAGCCGGCCGCGCGGCACCCCGGAGAGCACCGCGTACACCCGGTCCTCCAGCACGCCGACCAGCGCGGACCGGTGGTACGCGGTGGCGTACACCGAGACCACCCCGCGCACCTGGTCCGACAGCAGCGCGCGGGCCGGCACGTCCGACTCCGGCGGCCCGCTGAACCCGACCACCAGCGCGGCGGCCGCCGGGTCCAGGCCGAGCCGGCCGGCCACCAGGTCGGTGTTGGCCCGGCCGGTGAGCAGCTCGGTGAGCTGGCTGCCGTGCGACGCCGGGCCGGACCCGGTGCGCCGGCGCAGGATCTCGGCGGCGGCCAGCCGGGCGGCACCGACCAGCGCCTCCTCGGCCCGCTCGGCGAAGGGCTGCACGGTCGGCGAGAACCGCTGCTGCACCCAGATGGTGCCCAGGTAGCGCGAGCCGGCCTGCACGCCGACCGCGAGACGGGCCCGGATGCCCAGGTCAGGGCGGGCGTCGACCCGGACCACGTGCTCGCCCTCGCGCAGCCGGTCCAGCACGCCCCACTCGCGCAGCATCCGCATGTAGCTCTCCGGGCCCTGCCAGCCCAGGATGGACAGCCGGCGCAGCTCGTCCACCGCGTCGTCGGACCGGGAGTAGGCCAGCACCCGGTTCGCCGGGTCCTCGATGTCCACGATGCCCCCGGTGACCAGCGCCGTCGCCTCGGCCAGCGCGAACAGGTCCTCACGTTCGGTGCCCGCGCCCCCCGAGGTGCCGTGCGGCAGGCCGCCGACCAGCTCCGCCGCGTCCAGCCGCTCGCGCAGCAGCGAGCCGAGCTGGTCCCAGCGGACCCGGGGGCGCACCGCGAGCAGTGCCACGCCGGCGTCGGCGGCCGCCTCGGCCAGCTCGCCGACCGAGCCGGACGGCCCCGGCTTGACCGCCACCGCGACCGCCCCGCTGCGGGCCGCCGCGCGCAGGAACGGCAGCGACTCCCGGCCGCGCACCCCGATCACCAGCACCAGCTCGCCGTGGTGGTCGCCGAACTCGTCGTCCGGGTCCAGGATGGCCACCCCGAGCACCAGCGGCTGGCCGCCGGCCGGCCCCACCGGCAGCTCGACCAGGGCACCCTCGATGCCCTCGAGCAGCTGGTCCAGCGGGGTCCCACGCATCGGGCGCACCTTCTGTCACGTCAGCTCTGTCATCTCAGCACCACATTGTCCGATCGGACAACACTGTGATCACGACTATATCCAGTTGGCCAAAGTCGGGACGGCCCCGCGCGGCTACCGTTTCCGGCATTCGACAACTCGCCACCAGCGGGAACTCAGGACAAGCGGGAGGTGTACCGACGTGGACTCGATCGCCACGACCCCGGCGCCCCGGAACGAGCCGGTGCGCGACTACGCCCCCGGCTCGGCCGAGCGGGCCAGCGTCACTGCACGGCTCGCCGAGCTGGCCGGACAGCGCTTCGAACTCACCCAGACCATCGACGGCGAGCAGCGCCTCGGGGGCGGTGCCGCCGTCGACGTAGTCGCGCCGCACCGGCACAGCCACGTGCTCGGCACGTTCGGCACGGCCACCGCCGACGACGCGAAGGCCGCCACCGAGGCCGCGCTGCGGGCCGCCGCGCCGTGGCGCGAGCTGCCGTTCGAGGCCCGCGCGTCGGTGCTGCTGCGCGCCGCCGACCTGCTCTCCGGGCCGTGGCGGGACACCCTGAACGCCGCGACGATGCTCGGCCAGTCCAAGACGGTGCTCCAGGCCGAGATCGACTCCGCCTGCGAGCTGGCCGACTTCTGGCGCTACAACGTGGCATTCGCCCGGCGGATCCTGGCCGAACAGCCGGAGTCCTCCCCCGGCGTGTGGAACCGGATGGACCACCGGCCGCTGGAGGGGTTCGTCTACGCGATCACCCCGTTCAACTTCACCGCGATCGCCGGCAACCTGCCCACCGCCCCCGCGCTGATGGGCAACACGGTGATCTGGAAGCCGTCGCCGACCCAGACGCTGTCCGCGTGGTTCACCATGCGGCTGCTCGAGGCGGCCGGCCTGCCCCCGGGCGTGATCAACATGGTTACCGGCGACGGGCGCGCGCTGTCGGAGGTGCTGCTGGCCGACGAGCACCTGGCCGGCATCCACTTCACCGGCTCCACGGCCACCTTCCAGCACCTGTGGGGCCAGGTCGGCGCGAACATCGGCCGCTACCGGGGCTACCCGAGGCTGGTCGGCGAGACGGGCGGCAAGGACTTCGTGCTGGCCCACCCGTCCGCCGAGGTGGACGTGCTGCGCACCGCGCTGGTCCGGGGCGCCTATGAGTACTCCGGGCAGAAGTGCTCGGCGGCGTCGCGGGCGTTCGTGCCGCGCTCGGTGTGGCAGCGGCTGCGCGGCGACCTGGTCGACGAGGTCGCCTCGCTCAAGGTCGGTGACGTCGCGGACCTGTCCAACTTCACCGGCGCGGTGATCGACCGCCGCGCCTACGACCGCCTCGACGGCGTGCTGCACCGCGCGGGCAGTGACCCGAGCCTGCAGGTATTGGCCGGCGGCACCGCCGACGACAGCGACGGCTACTTCGTCGCACCGACGCTGATCGAGGGCAGCGACCCGGAGCACGACGTGTTCCGCACCGAGTACTTCGGCCCGGTGCTCGCCGTGCATGTGTACGAGGACGGGGACTTCGACCGGGTGCTGGACACCGTCGACCGGGGTTCCGCGTACGCGCTGACCGGCGCGGTGATCGGCACCGACCGGGCGGCGATCACCAAGGCCGCCGAGGCACTCCGCTTCACCGCCGGCAACTTCTACGTCAACGACCGGCCGACCGGCGCCGTGGTCGGCCAGCAGCCGTTCGGCGGCGCGCGCGGTTCGGGCACCAACGACAAGGCGGGCTCGATCTTCAACCTGCTGCGCTGGACCAGCCCGCGCTCGATCAAGGAGAACTTGAACCCACCGACGACCAGCGGCTATCCGCACCAGGGGTGATCCACATGCTGCGCTCAGCACTGCTCACGGCGGCCCGCTCGCCGGCACTGCGCTCGGCCGCCGAGCACTCCGCGCTGGCCCGCCCGCTGGTGGACCGGTTCGTCGCGGGCGCCGACCTGGACCGGGCGCTGGCGGTGGCCAGGGAGCTGGTCACCGACCGGCTGGTGTCCGTGGACCACCTCGGCGAGAACACCGAGGACCGCGCCCAGGCGCAGGCCACCACCGAGGCCTACCTCGCGCTGCTGGACCGGCTGGGCGCCGAGGGGCTCGCCGCCCGCGTCGAGGTGTCGGTCAAGCTGTCCGCCCTCGGCCAGGCACTGCCCGCCGGCGGCCCGGAGCTGGCGGGAGACAACGCCGCCCTGATCTGCGCGAAGGCGGCGGAGATGGGCACCACGGTGACCGTCGACATGGAGGACCACACCACCACCGACGCGACGCTGGAGACCGTCCGCGCGCTGCGGGCCGACTGGCCGAGCACCGGCGCGGTGCTGCAGGCCTACCTGCGGCGCACCGAGGCCGACTGCGCCGCGCTGGCCGGGCCGGGCTCCCGGGTCCGGCTGTGCAAGGGCGCGTACGACGAGCCGGCCTCGGTGGCGTTCCGCGAGCGTGCCGAGGTGGACGAGTCCTACCGGCGCTGCCTGCGGGTGCTGATGGCCGGCCAGGGCTACCCGATGGTGGCCACCCACGACCCGGCGCTGGTCGAGTACGCCCAGCAGCTGGCCACCGGGGCCGGGCGGCACGCCCGCGACTTCGAGTTCCAGATGCTGTACGGGGTCCGCCCCGAGGCCCAGCGCGAGCTGGCCGCCGCCGGCCACCAGGTGCGGGTGTACCTGCCGTACGGGTCGGCCTGGTTCCCCTACTTCATGCGCAGGCTCGGGGAACGCCCGGCCAACGTGATGTTCTTCCTTCGCTCGGTCACCAGCCGCCACTGATGCCGCTTACGGAGCATTCATGACAACGTCGTCATCCCAGCGCAACCCCAGCTCAGCAAACACCGGGTTCTTCCGGCGACTGCCCATCGACTACATCGGCACCGAGAGCTCCGAGGGCGGCCTGACGCGCACCCTCGGGCTGTGGCAGCTGACCGCGATCGGCGTCGGCGGCATCATCGGGGCCGGCATCTTCGCGCTGGCCGGCGCGGTGGCCCACGAGACGGCCGGGCCGGCCGTGCTGCTGTCCTTCCTGATCGCCGGGGTGGCCAGCGCGGCGGCGGCGTTCTCCTACGCCGAGTTCGCCGGGCTGATCCCCCGGGCCGGGTCGGCCTACACCTACGGCTACGCGGTGCTCGGCGAGCCGATCGGCTGGTTCATCGGCTGGGACCTGCTGCTGGAGTACACCGCGATCGTGTCCGTGGTGGCGATCGGCATCTCCGGCTACTTCAACAGCCTGCTCAGCATCCTGCACCTGCACCTGCCGCTGTGGATGTCCGGCGCACCGGGTACCGAGCCGGCCGGGGTGCCGTCGGGCTCCTACAAGGTCGACCTGTTCGCCGCGCTGCTCTGCCTGCTGATCGCCTACGTGCTCAACCGGGGCATGCGCACCGCGGCCCGGTTCGAGACCAGCCTGGTCTACCTCAAGGTCGCCATCGTGCTGCTGGTGGTCGTGGTCGGGGTGTTCCACATCGACTCGGCCAACTACTCGCCGTTCGCCCCGTTCGGGCTGGCCGGCGCGTTCACCGGGGCGGCCACGGTGTTCTTCGCGGTGTTCGGCTACGACGCGATGAGCACCGCCGCCGAGGAGTCCGCCGACTCGCGCAAGCACATGCCGAAGGCGATCCTCTACTCGCTGGCCATCTCCATGGTGCTCTACGTGGCCGCCTGCCTGGTGCTCACCGGTATGGTCAACTACAAGGACATCAGCCCGAAGTCGGCGTTCTCCACCGCGTTCGCCTCGATCGGACTCAACGCGTTGGGCCTGGTCATCGCGGTCGGCGCGATCGTCGGCATCCTCACGGTGATGTTCACGTTCCTGATGGGCGCGGCCCGGGTCGGCTACTCGATGAGCCGCGACGGGCTGCTGCCCGCCTGGTTCGGCAAGACGCACGAGGAGCGCCGGGTACCGACCCGGATCACCTGGGTGCTGGGCATCGCCTCGGCCGTGATCGCCGGCCTGCTGGACATCAACGAGGCCGCCGAGCTGACCAACATCGGCATCCTGCTCGCGTTCATCGTGGTCTGCGTCGCGGTGATCGTGCTGCGGTACAAGCAGCCGGACCTGCCGCGCGGCTTCCGCTGTCCGGGCATGCCGGTGGTGCCGATCATCGGCATCGCGTTCTCGGTCTGGCTGATCACGTTCCTGCAGCCGCTCACCTGGCTGCGGTTCGTCGTCTGGTTCCTGATCGGCGGGGTCGTCTACCTGACCTACAGCCGCCGGCACTCCCGGCTGGCCCCGGGCCGGGCGACCGAGCCGGCGGGGCCGGGCGGACCCGAGCAGGGCTGACCCCGGGCTAGTCCGTGAGCCGCCGACCGACCGGCGGGCGGTCCTGGGCCCGCCGGTCGATCAGCAGCTGGAGTCCGTCGAGCAGTCGGCGCAGCCCGAACTCCCGGCCGTTGTCCGCCGACCCGGCCAGCGAGCCACTGGCGGCGAACACCCGGTGCAGCGCCGGGTAGCGCTCGCCGTTCGCCGCGAGCAGCTGGTCCATCACCGGGGTGAGCCGCTTGTCGCCGGTCCACGGCTGGGTGCCGGCGGTGGACATCGACTGCGTGTTGCGGATGTGCCCGAACAGCACGAACACCGCGTCCAGCCGCTCGGTGCCGTCCAGCGGCGTGCCGTCCAGCGCGGCCAGCGCGCTCTCCACCCAGCCGAGCTCGCGCGGGCCCATCACCCGGTCGCCGACGGTGATCCAGGGCAGCCAGGGGTGCCGGTGCCACGCCAGCGCCAGCAGCCGGACGAACTCCTCCAGCCGGGCGCGCCAGCCGCCCGGTACCCCCGCGAGATCGGGCGGGTCCCCGACGGCGGCCTCGATCATCACGGCCTCCAGGTCCGACTTGCCGGCCACATAGCGGTACAGCGCCATCTTGGTCACGCCCAGCGCGGCGGCGACGCGCTGCATGGACAGGGCGTCGAGGCCGTCGGCGTCGGCGATCTCGACGGCCGCCCCGGCGATCCCCGCGACGGTCAGCCCGGGGCGCGGCCCCCGGCTGGGTGGCTCCCGCAGGCCCCACAGCAGCGCGGCCGTGCCCTGTGCCGCGTCGCGTTCATCGGCGCCCGCCCTGACCATCCGCCGTCACATCCCACTCTTGTCCGTGCCAAACAACTGTGTCTAACATACACAGTGTCCCTGAGACACAGTTCAGCAACAACCTCCTCACCCGCTGTCGATCCCGGCCCCGCCCGTTCGACGCGTCAGCAACGGAACCAACCCCACCGGAGGAAGCCATGACCGCCGCCACCTCGCACACCGGCCCCGTCCGCTCCGCCGTCGCCCAGCGCCGGCTCCACCGAGGCGGCGCGATCGTGGCCGCCATGGCGCTGAACGCCGTGCTCTGGGGCATCGCCAGCCTGCTCGGCACGGACTTCCTGCTGACCGACTCGATGGGCAATGCCGTGATCTCGCTGCCCATCGCGGTTATCTTCACGGCGGTCTTCGGGCTGCTCGGCTGGGGGCTGCTCGCCCTGCTGGAGCGCTTCACCGGGCGGGCCGTCGCGATCTGGACCGGCGTGGCCGTCGCGGTGGCCCTGCTGTCCATCGTGCCGATCTTCCTGGAGGGCGCCAGCACCGCGACCCGGATCGCGCTGACCGTGCTGCACCTCGCGGTCGCCGCCGTCCTGGTGCCGGCGTTCCGCCGGACCACCCGCTGAGCCGATCGGACTCCGGCCCGAGCCGCCGAGCTCAACCACAGCGGCCACGGATCGCGGGCGAAGCCCGCTGTGGTTGAGCTCGGCGTGGTCTCGCTCAGAGAGACTCGGGGACGGTTACTCGACGCCCAGTTCGGCCAGCCGGGCCCGGTAGCGCGCCACGTTGGCCTCCTTGACACCCTCGTAGCCCCGCACCAGGTCAGCGGCCTGCGCGGCGGCCACGGCGGTGTCGTAGCTGTCCGCGCCGAGCGACCCGGTGAGCCGGGCCAGCATCGCGGTGTAGGAGTCGCGCAGCTCCCGCTCCAGCCGCCGGACCTCGGTGCGGCCGAACGGGTCGAGCGGAGTGCCGCGCAGCCGCTTGCCCTTGGCCAGCCCGCGCAGCACCGGGCGCAGCCACGGGCCGAACGCGATCTTCTGGTCCCGGCCCATGGCACGCAGCACCGGCGGGTGCAGCCGGTAGCGCATCTTCACCCCGCCCGGCACCTCGGCGGCCAGCCGCCGCTCGAACTCCGGGTCGGTGAGCAGCCGGGCCACCTCGTACTCGTCCTTGTACGCGGTGAGCTTGTGCAGGCCGTGCGCCACCGCCTCGCTGTAGTCGGTGCGCTCCCCCAGCGCGCGCTCGGCCGACCAGGCGGCCCGCACCACCTTGAGGTAGCGCCGGGCGGTGGCCAGGTTCTGGAAGCCGACCAGCTGGGTGGCCCGGAGGCCGGCCAGCCGGCGCGTCTCGCCGGCCAGCTCGCCCAGGTCCAGCCCGGCGGGCAGCTCCGGCGGCGTGGCGACCGCGTCGGCCGGGCCCCCCGAGGTGGCGGCGGCGAACGCCGCCGGATCAGCCACGGCGACCCGCCCCCAGCGGAACGCGGCGGTGTTGGCGGCCACCGCGACCCCGTTCAGCTCGATGGACCACTCGATCGCCGCCGCCGACAACGGCAGCGCCCCACTCTGGTACGCGGCCCCGACCAGCAGGAACGTCGCCGGCATCGCGTCGCCGAACAGGGCCAGCGCGGCGCCGGCGGCGTCCACCGCGACCAGCTCACGGACGCTGCCGGAGATCCGGCCCAGCAGCGTCGCACCGCCGGGCGCGACCACTGAGGGGTCCCGCACCATCGCGCCGGTGGGCACCTCGCTGGTGGACACGACGGCGGTCGTGGTCGCCGGGCTGGCGTAGGACAGGTTCTTGCTGTCCGCGCCGACCAGCGGGTCGAACGCCAGGTAGCAGTGCGCCTGGGCGGAGCCGACGCGGTTGGCGGGGGCCAGCCCGTCGGCGGCGGCCGCCACCCGCAGGTGCGAGGTCACCGGGCCGGCCTTCTGCGACATGCCGGTCTGGTCCACCCCGTGCACGGCGAGCCCGTCGCGCACCGCGGCGCTGCCCAGCACCTGGTTGACCGTGACGATGCCGGTGCCGCCGATGCCGGCCAGGAACAGGTCCACCGTGCCGGCCGGGACCTGCCACGGCACGTCGGGCACCGCCGGCGGCTCCGGCCGGGTCCTCGGCGCCTTGCGGGCACCGCCGGCTGTGCCGCCAGTCTTGGCCCCGTCCGGAACCTGCACGGTGACGAAGGACGGGCAGTCGCCCTTGAGGCACGTGTAGTCGGTGTTGCACGACGTCTGGTCGATCCGGGTCTTGCGGCCGTACTCCGTCTCCACCGGCTGCACGGACAGGCAGTTGCTCTGCACCCCGCAGTCGCCGCAGCCCTCACAGACCGCCTCGTTGATCACCACGCGGGTCGGCCGGATCGGGATCGTGCCGCGCTTGCGCAGCCGGCGGGACTCGGCGGCGCACCGCTGGTCGTAGATCAGCGCGGTGACCCCGCTGACCGCCGCGAGCTCCCGCTGCGCCTCGTCCAGCCGGTCCCGGTGCCACAGCCGGGTGTTGTCGGCCAGTGCGTCCAGCGACTTGTACCGCTCCGGCTCGTCGGCGCAGACGATGATCCGGACGACGCCCTCGGCGGCCAGCTTGCGGGTCAGCGCCGGCACCTCGAGGCCGCCCTCGGCGTCCTGCCCGCCGGTCATCGCGACCGCGCGGTTGTAGAGGATCTTGTAGGTGATCGACACGCCGGCGGCGATGCAGGCCTGCACGGCCAGCTGGCCGGAGTGCGCGAAGGTCCCGTCGCCGATGTTCTGGAACATGTGCGCGGGCGCCGGCCCGGCCTCCAGCAGCGCGGACTGGCCGATCCACTGGGCGCCCTCACCGCCCATCTGCGTCATCGAGCTCACCTCGGTGCCCGGCCGGCCGGCCAGCGCCACCATGGCGTGGCAGCCGATCCCGCCGCCGGCCACCGACCCCTCCGGCAGCAGCGTGGACCGGCTGTGCGGGCAGCCGGAGCAGAAGTACGGAGTGCGGTTGACCGGCAGCAGCTCGAGCACGGGGCGCGACGCCAGGTCCGGCGGGGCGAGGCGGTCGGCGACCTCGGGGCGGGCGCGCAGCACCCGGCGCAGCGGCCCGACCAGCGCGCCGGAGGTGAGCTCGCCGGCCACCGGGACCAGCGGAGCACCCGCCGCGTCCGCCGAGCCGATCACCTCGGGCGCGTTCGCCAGCCGGTACAGCGCGTCGCGCACCGCCGCCTCGACGAACGCCGTCTTCTCCTCCACCACGAGCACGGTGTCCAGGCCCTCGGCGAAGCCGCGCACCAGGTCACGCTGGAGCGGGTGGATCATGCCGAGGCGCAGCAGCCGGATGCCCGAGCGGCGCAGCGCGTCCTCGTCCAGCCCCAGGTCGTGCAACGCCTGGCGGACGTCGTGGAACGTCTTGCCGCCGGCCACGATGCCCAGCCAGGCGTCCGGGGTGTCGACCTCGACGGTGTTCACCGGGTTGGCCTCGAGGAAGGCGTGCAGCATCGCCCAGCGGGGGCCGTAGAGCTGCTCCTCGGCGTGCAGCGAAGCGGGCGGCAGCAGCATCGGGACCTGCTCGTAGCGCCAGGGCCGGCCCTCCCACTCCAGCTCGGGCACGGTGACCGGCACGTCGGAGATCGAGCCGTCCACCGTCCACACCCCGTCGGCCACGTCGGCGACGATCTTCATGCCGACCCACAGGCCGGACGCGCGGGACAGCGCCACCCCGTAGCGGCCCAGCCGGACGATCTCCTCGGCGCTGCCGGGGAACAGCACCGGGAGGCCGAAGCCGGCCAGCGTGCGCTCGCTCATGCACGGGATCGTGGACGACTTGCAGGCCGGGTCGTCGCCGGCGAGCACCAGCACCCCGCCGCGTGGGTCGGCGCCGCAGATGTTGCCGTGCCGCATCGGGTCGCCCGCCCGGTCCACTCCCGGGGCCTTGCCGTACCAGAGGCCCACCGCGCCGTCGAACTCGCGGCGCCGCCCCGGTACCTCCACCTGGCTGCCCCAGATGGCCGTCGCGGCGAGCTCCTCGTTCAGCGCCGGGACGAACTTCAGCCCCGCCGTCTCCACCAGCTCCGGCGCGCCGGCCAGCGCCTTGTCCAGCACGCCGAGCGGGCTGCCCTGGTAGCCGGAGACGAAGGAGGCAGTGTGCAGCCCGGCCCGCGCGTCCGCCGCGTGCTGCTCGACCAGCATCCGGCCGATCGCCTGCACGCCGGTCAGCAGCACCGGACCCGCGCCGGCGCGGTAGCGCTGGTCCAGTGAGAAGTCGACGGGTGTGGCTGGTCCGGCCTTTTCCGACTGCAGGGTCACCGGGGCACTCCTGTGTTCGCTGGTGTTCGCTCCACCCCATCGAATGCTCGACGGGTACTGGGGCCCACTCTGCCGCACGCCGGCCCGACGCGCACCGAGAGCGCTTGACAGGTGCTTGACGGCCCCGCGCCCCGGGACCTAGCTTCCCGGTGGGACGACGGGCGTTCCGGATATCAGAACACGACGGGCGGCTGGATGCCTGACGCGACGCTGACCACCGTGCGCAATGCCGCCCGCCTGCTGAAAGCCTTTCTGACCAGGGAGGAGGAGCTCGGCGTCGCGGAGCTGTCCCGCAGGCTGGGACTCGGCAAGAGCAGTGTGCACCGGTTGCTCACTACGCTGCTGCACGAGGGGCTCGTGGAGCAGGACGGGCGCAGCGGGCGGTACCGCCTCGGCATCATCATGTTCGAGCTCGGGGAAGCCGTCCGCCAGCACATGGACCTGCACGGCGCCGCCACCGCGGTGCTGCTGGCACTGCGCGAGCAGACCGGGGAGAGCGTGCAGCTGGGCGTGGCGAACGGGGACGACGTGGTCTACCTGGAGCGGTTGGACAGCGCGCACTCGCTGCGGCTGTTCGGCGAGCCGGGTCGCCGCGTGCCGCTGTACTGCACCAGCTCCGGCAAGGTGCTGCTGGCCTACCGGGGCGAGCAGGACCGCGCCGGCTACCTGGCCAGGGTCCGGCTCGCCCCGCTGACCCGGCACACCATCACCGACCCGGCCCGGCTGCGCGACGAGCTGCACACCGTGCGCGGCCGGGGCTGGGCGGAGGCCATCAACGAACGGCAGGTCGGGGTGGCCTCGCTGGCCGCGCCGGTCCGCGACCTGAGCGGCGCCGTGGTGGCGGCGCTCAGCCTGAACGCCCCGGTCAGCCGGTTTCGCGGGGTGCCGAGGCGCCGCTTGGCCCAGACTGTCATCGACGCGGCCGAAGCGGTGTCCCGCCGGCTGGGTTGGGCCCCCGAACACGCCCACCGTAAGGAGAGCTGACCGATGCCCGTGACGGACGCGCCCGGTAAGGCCCGCGCGCTCTACGAAGCCCGCCGGACCAGGGTGCCGATCCCGCCGTTCACCGACGCCGACCCTTCGCTCGGGATGGCCGACGGCTACGCCATCCAGCGCGAGCTGGTGCCGCTGCTGCTCGCCGACGGCGACCGGATCATCGGCTACAAGGTGGGGCTGACGTCGAAGCCGATGCAGCGGATGATCGGCGTCGACTCGCCGGACTACGGCCCGGTGCTGGCCTCCACCGTGTACGGCGACGGCGACGCCATCCCGCTGAGCCGGTTCATCGCGCCGAAGCTCGAGGCCGAGATCGTCTTCGTGCTCGGCGAGCGGTTGGCCGGCCCCGGGGTCAGCCCGCTGCAGGCCCGGCGGGCGATCGCCGGCGCGGCGGCCGCGATGGAGATCGTGGACTCGCGGATCGAGGACTGGCGGATCAAGCTCGCGGACACCGTGGCCGACCTGGCCTCCAACGGCGCGGTGGCCACCGCCGGCCGGGTGGTGCCGATCGAGGACCTGGACACCCGGCTGATCGGCATGACGCTCACCCGCAACGGCGAGCTGATCGACACCGGTGCCGGCGCGGCGGCGCTCGGCGACCCGGTGGCCGTGGTGGCCTGGCTGGCGAACGTGCTCGGGGAGAACGGCGTGGCCCTGGAACCGGGGCACCTGGTGATGACCGGGGCGCTGCACTCGGCGGTGCCGATGTCCGACGGCGACGTGTTCCGTGCGGAGTTCGACCGGCTCGGCGCGGTCACCGTGCGGGTCGTTCAGGGCGAGGGTGGGGAGGCCTGAGATGGCGAACGTCACCGAGCTGGCCGCCCGGCTGAGCAAAGCGGTCGCCGACCGCACCGCGATCGAGCAGCTCTCCGACGACGTGCCGGAGCTGGACCTGGCCACCGGCTACGCCGTGCAGCGGGCGCTGCGCGAGCAGGCCGGGCCACTCGCCGGCTGGAAGCTGGGGGTGACCTCGCGGGCCAAGCAGACCCAGGTCGGGGTGCGCTCCCCCATCTACGGCTTCCTGGCCGCCGGCAACGCCCTCGACCTCGGCGCCCCGCTGGCCACCGGCGAGCTGATCCAGCCGAGGGTCGAGCCGGAGATCGTGTTCACCCTGGCCGCCGACCTGGCCGGGCCGCACGTCACCGCCGCCGACGTGCTGACCGCGACCGCCTCGGTGGCCGTCGGCGTGGAGATCCTGGACTCCCGGTACCGGGACTACCGGTTCACCATGGCCGACGTCGTCGCCGACAACACCTCCGCCGGCCGGTACCTGGTCGGCGCCCCGGTGCCGGCGGCCGGGATCGACCTGCGCCTGGTCGGCGTGGTGCTCGAGCACAACGGCGAGGTCGTGGCCACCGCGTCCGGCTCGGCGTCGCTCGGCCACCCGGCCGCGGCGGTGGCCTGGCTGGTCCGCGCGCTGGCCGCCGAGGGCGAGGGACTGCTCGCCGGTGAGGTGGTGCTGTCCGGCGGGCTGACCGCGGCGGTCCCGGTCGGCCCCGGTGACGTGGTCGTCGCCTCGATCGACCGGCTCGGCACGATCGAGCTCAGCTGCACCTGACCCGGCGCGGCTCGCGGCGCGGCCGGGAAACCCCTCGGCCGCGTCGCCCCTCGGTCAAGCAGGGGCCTTGGCGAGCGCGGCGTACCGGGCGAGGTGGGCCGACTCGGTGCCGAACTCGTACTCGAACGCGGTCAGCCGCTTGAAGTAGTGCCCGACCGCCAGCTCCTCGGTCATGCCCATGCCGCCGTGCAGCTGCACCGCGTTCTGGCCCACGAACCGGGCCGCGCGCGAGGTCGTCGCCTTCGCCACCGACACCCCCCGGGCCCGCTCGGCGCGATCCGCCGCCTCCAGGGCGGATATCGCCAGGTGCACCGAGGCGGCGGCCTGTTCGACCTCCAGGTACATGTCGACCATCCGGTGCTGCAGCACCTGGAAACGGCTGATCGGCTGGCCGAACTGCGTGCGCTGCTTGGTGTACCCCACGGTGTCGGCCAGTACCTTGCGCATGCACCCCACCGCCTCCGCGCACACCGCCGCGGTCGCCTCGTCCACCACGTGCTCGACCAGCGGCCAGGCGCCGCCTTCGACCCCGAGCAGCGCATCGGCGGGTAACCGGACTCCCTCGAACACCAGGTCGGCCGCGACCCGGTCGTCGACGGTGCGCAGCGGGTGCGCGGTGATTCCCGGTGCGGCGGGATCGACCAGGAACAGGGAGATCCCGTCCCGGTCCTGCGGGTGGCCGCCGGTGCGGGCGGTGACGATCAGGTGGGTGGCGATCGGGGCGCTGGTCACCACGGACTTGGCGCCGTCGAGCACCCAGCCGTCCCCGTGCCGGCGGGCCGTCGTGGCCACGGCGTTCAGGTCGGGCCCGGCCTCGGTCGCGGCGAAGGCGGTGATGGCCGCGCCGTCCACGATCCGCGCGAGCACCTCCGCCGCGCGCGGGCCGCCGCGGCGGTGCAGCAGGCCGGCGCCCAGCACGGCCGTGTCCACGAAGGGCTCCACCACCAGGGCGTAACCCAGCGCCTCGGCGATGACCATCAGCTCGGCCGGCCCGCCGCCCGTACCACCGGCGGACTCGGGCAGGGTCGCGCCGACAACTCCGAGGTCCCGAGCCAGCGCGCGCCAGATCTCCGGCTGCCAGCCCGCACCGGTCTTGACGCACGCGCGGCTGGCGTCCAGGTCGTAACGGCTGGCCAGGAACTTGGTCAGCCCGTCGCGCAGCATCTGCTGCTCACCGGTCAGCGCGAAGGCGGTCACAGCCCGAGCACCGCCTTCGCCAGGATGTTGCGCTGGATCTCGTTGCTGCCGGCGTAGATCGAGCCGGCCCGGTTGTTCAGGTAGAACAACGGCGCCACCGCCTGCCACTCCTGCCCGCTGAGGTATCCGTCCGGTGGCGGGGTGTACTGCTCGACCGGACCGCCGGGGGCCGCCGCGTGCGGCTGGTACACCCGCCCGTGTGGCCCCGCGGCCTCCAGCGCGAGCTCGCTGATCCGCTGGCTGAGCTCGGTCCCCAGGATCTTCAGCATCGACGCCGCCGCACCGGGGTTGCCACCCGCCGCCAGCACCGCCAGCACCCGCTGCTCCAGGACCTCCAGCACGTCCACCCGTACCCGGGCGTCCGCCAGCCGCGCGGCGAACGACGGATCGTCGAGCACCGGGCGCCCACCCGGGCCCGGCGCTACGGCCGCTCGCTCGGCGAGGTTCGCCGCCTTGACCTGCAGTCCCGGCGCGACGACCGACCCGCCGCGTTCGAACTCCAGCAGGTACTTGGCCACGGTCCACCCGTCGTCGATCTCGCCGAGCACGTTCGACACCGGCACCCGAACCCGGTCGAAGAACACCTGGTTCTGGATCTCCTCGCCGGACGTCATCACCAGCGGGCGGACCGTGACACCCGGACTGGACATCTCCAGCAGCACGAACGTGATGCCGCTCTGCCGCCGCTGCGACCGGGTGGTGCGTACCAGGGCGAACATCCAGTTCGCCTCGCCGGCGTGGGTGGTCCAGATCTTGCTGCCGTTCAGCACCAGGTCGTCACCGTCGCGCACCGCGGCCATACTCAGGGCGGCCAGGTCCGAGCCGGCCTCGGGCTCCGAGTAGCCCTGGCAGAAGAACACCTCGCCGGTCAGGATCCCGGGCAGGAAGTACTGCTTCTGCTCGGGGGTACCGAAGCGGATGATCGCGTGCGCCACCATCCGGATGCCCATCGGGGACAGCGCCGGCGCTCCGGCCAGGATCGACTCGCGGCCGAAGATGTAGTGCTGCGTGCGGGTCCAGTCGCGGCCGCCGTGCTCGACCGGCCACTCCGGCGCCGCCCACCCCCGCCGGTGCAGGATCGCCTGCCACGCCATGCTCGCGTTGTGGTCGGCATAGACGCTGGTCATCAACCGTCCCGCGAGCCGCAGCTCCGGCGTCAGCTCACGGTCCAGGAACTCCCGCACCTCGGCCCGGAACACCAGATCGGCCGCCGACCACCCCGACTCCATGCCCGCACTCCTTCGTCCGGCACCGCGCTGACCTCGATCGTCCCCTACGCGCCGGGTCCGCGCCTCCGGACCCAGGTCGACGGAGTTCGCGAATCGGCTACTCCGGACGTGATCTGGCTCTTCCCGAGAGTTCCCGGCCCTTAGATTGCGGCGTCGTCCACCGTCGCGATGCCCGTCCGGCCACCGTCGTCCGCTTGCTCGGGAGAGTCACACATGTCGTCATCGTTGAGAGATGAGCCCGCTGACGTGGCCGCCGAGGTCGGGTGCCCGGTCAGTCACCTGGCCGAGAGCTTCGACCCGTTCACGGATCCCTACCTGCGGGACCCGTACAGCTTCTGGAGCGAGGCCCGCGGGCGGGAGCCGGTCTTCTACAGCCCGTCGCTCGACTACTGGATCGTGAGCCGGTACGACGACGTCCGGCGGATCTTCCGGGACACCGACACGTTCTCCGCCGCCATCTCCATCACCCCGCTCAAGGAACTGTGCCCGGCCGCGGTAGACGAGCTGGTGAAGGCGGAGATGGTGCTGGGTCCGAGCCTGGTCAACGAGGACCCGCCGGTGCACACGCAGCGTCGCCGGCACGTCCGCGACGCGCTGGTCAGCGCGCGGCGGATGGACGCGGTGCGTCCTCGGATCCGCGAGCTCGCGGGCGAGTACATCGACCGGTTCGTGCGCCGGGGACACGCCGACCTCGTCGCCGAGTTCGCCTGGGAGATCCCGGCCCTGGTCACGTTCGTGATCATGGGGGTGCCCGAGGAGGACATGGGGCGGGCCAAGCAGTTCGCCAACCGGCTGGCCCTGTTCACCTGGGGACACCCGAGCGACGAGGAGCAGACCCAGCTCGCCGCCGGCATGGGCCAGTACTGGAGCTACGCCCGGGAACACGTCCGCCGCCGGCTCCAGAACCCGCCGGACGACTACATCGGCGATCTCGTCCGGGCGTGGCGAACACCCGGCAACGAGGATCTCTTCGACGAGAACTACCTCGTCACCACCATGATGAACTTCCTGTTCGCCGGGCACGAGACGACCACGAACGCCACCGCCAACGGCCTGCGCGCGCTGCTGCAGCACCAGGACCAGTGGGACGCGCTGTGCGCGGACCCGGGGCTGGCGCGCGGTGCTGTCGAGGAGGTCCTGCGCTACAGCTCGTCGGTCATCGCCTGGCGCCGCGAGGTGGTCAGCGATGTCGTGATCGGCGGCACCGAGATCCCGGCCGGTGCGAAGGTGCTGGCGGTCACCGGGTCGGCCAACCACGACGAGTCCGTCTTCCCGGATCCGGAGCGGTTCGACATCAGCCGCGACAACGCCCACCGGCACTTCGCCTTCGGCAACGGCCGGCACCTCTGCCTCGGCGCACCGCTGGCCCGGCTGGAGATGCAGATCTTCCTGGAGGAGCTGTCCCGCCGCCTCCCCCACATGCGGCTCGTCCCGGACCAGACGTTCGACTACTCGCCGAACACCTCCTTCCGCGGCCCGGACCACCTGCTCGTCGAGTGGGACCCGAGGGCCAACCCGATCGAGGCCGACCGGCCACGCTGAACCGCCTCACGATCAGATTGGTCGGACGCCGTGGCCGGGGCGGCGATACTCTCGACCCTCGGGCGTGCGATCCGGCGAAGGAGCGTGCCGCATGGAGCGATCGGGGATGATCGAGCCGTTCCCACGCGAGCAGGCAGGGCCGCCCGACGTCCTCGGCAACTACGAGCTCTGCCGGGCCGTCCGGTTCGACGCCTTCCGCGACAGCTTGAACGGCGTGTTCTACCCTGCGCGGGTCGAACCGACCGGGCATGACGGCACCCTTGACCACTCCCTGCTCAGTGCCACCACGCTCACCCACCTCACCCTGGGCTTCGTCCGCTTCGGCACCGAGACGTGTCTCGACCCCGGCGCGTTGGGGGCGTACCACGTCAATGTGGCGCTGACGGGCAGCGTCGAGTCGCACTGCGGGAAGCAGAGCGTGGTCGCCAGGCCCGGGCTGGCGGCTGTGTTCACCCCGAGGGAGCACACGTATCTGCCCCGCTGGGGGGCGGACGCGGGCCAGTTGTGCATCAAGATCAAACGACGGTCCCTGGAGAGCGAGCTGGAGGCCATGATCGGCCGGCCGGTGTCCTCGTGGGTCAGGTTCTCCCTCGGCCTCGACCTCACCGCTCCCGCGGGCCGGAGCTGGCTGTCGATCGTGCGCCTGCTGCTGGCCGAGCTGGATAGCGACCACAGCCTGGTGCGCGAGTCGACAGCACACCGTGAACAGCTCGAACGCCTGGTGATCAGCTCCCTGCTCCGGGCGCAGCCGCACGACTTCTACGACGCGCTGTACGAGGAGCGGCCGCCGGCGCGGTCCAGGATCGTGAAGCGGGTCGTGGACGCGATCGACTCGGCTCCGGAGCAACCGTGGTCGCTGTCCACGATGGCCCAGCTCGCGGGCGTCAGCGCCCGGCGGCTCCAGCAGGGTTTCCGCGAGCAGATGGGCCTGTCCCCGAGCGTGTACCTGCGGGTGGTGCGTCTCGAGCGGGCGCGCCACGACCTGGTCGCCGGGGCCGGCTCGGTCACCGACGTGGGGTTCCGCTGGGGCTTCACCCACCTGGGCCGGTTCGCCGACGCCTACCGCGAGCGGTTCGGCGAGGCACCGTCGGAGACGCTGCGCGACAGCCGGGGCTGACGTGCGGCGAGGCACGTCGACCCCGGTCCCGCGTGGTCAGACGTCCAGGGTCAGCGGCCCGTCCGCGCCGAGCAGCATCCTGCCGTAGGCCTCCTTGCCGAGCTCCGGCATCACCAGCGCGTGCCGGCCCGCGATCTCCGCATCGCGCCAGATCCGGCTGAGCACATTGGCGTCCGCGAAGGACGAGGCGCCGTTCGCGGTCATCAGCCTGTCCAGGCCGTCCTTGACCAGCTCGCCGATGATGCCGGTGTCCATCCGCACCCGCGCGCGGGTCAGCTTGTCGAGCTGCACGCCCCGCGTGGCCGCACCATCGATGTCCGCGCAGGCCCGTTGCATGAGCAGCTCGGCCTGGTCGAACCGGGTGGCCGCCTCGGCGACGCCGACCTGGTGCGTCGGCGAGTTCCGGGCTGCCGTGTAGCAGGTGTAGGCGACGTTCTTCTTCGGCAGGCCGGCCAGCGTCCGCTCCATCGCGTGGCGGGCCAGGCCGAGCTGCGCGCCGACCAGGACCAGGGCGGCGACCGGGATGAAGGCCATGGTGGAGTTCTGCTCGTCACCCCGGTGCGAGGTGGCGAAGTGACCCTCGACCATGTCGGTGAACCGCTGCATGCGGTGGTCCGGCACGAAGTGGTCCTCGACCACGATCGTGTCGCTGCCCGAGCCCTTCATCCCGGCGACGTACCAGGTCGGCTCGATCCTCCACGCACTCGACGGGATGAGGGCCAGCGCCCTGGGGTCCCCGTCGCCCTCCAGCCCCGCGCCCAAGGTCGCCCAGTCCGCGGCGAAGGACCCCGACGCGTAGCCCCACCGCCCGCTCACCAGGTAACCGCCGTCGACGCGCTCGGACTTCAGCGGCGGGGCGAAGATGCCGCAGGCCCGCGCGCCCGGTGCGGAGAACATGTCCTGCTGCGCCCGGTCGGAGAACGTGGTGGAGAACCAGGTGCACACGTTGAGCAGGGCGACCGCCCACGCCGTCGACCCGTCGCCCCGGCCGACCTCGGCCACACACTCCATCATCGTCCGCAGGTTCGTCTCGCGGCCTCCGAGCCGGCGGGGTACGAGCAGGCGGAGCAGCTGAGCCTCCTCGAGGGCCGCCATGACCTCGGACACCACCTGGCGCTCCTCGGAGGACCTCGCGGCGTGCTCGCGGATCAACGGCACCAGATCCGTGGCGCGGGCGATCACCTCCCGGTCCGGCTCGACACCGGCACCGGCGCGGGTGCCCTGAGGGCGATCAAGGATCTCGGTCATCGGAACTTCCTCCGCTCGGCGCTGACTGTGCTCCGGGACGCTAGGCGGAATCTGGCCGGCTACCAGCCACTTCGCGACGCACCCAGTCCGGAACGCGAAATACGCGCCGAACTCGCGCACAGCCCGTCCCCGGACGGCTCGCGGGCCCTCACTCGCCCGTGACGGCGCCGAGGGTCAAGCCGGTGACGAGCCAGCGGCGCACGGCGAGGCCGGCCAGCATCATCGGCACCACCACGAAGACGCCGATCGCGCACAGCTGACCCCAGTCGATCCCGGTCTGGGTGACCAGCTGGCTGGCGGCCATCGGCAGCGTCTGCGAGCTGGGCCCGCTGAACACCAGCGCGAACGCGTAGTCGTTCCACGCGAACACCAGGCACAGCACAAACGTCGTGACCAGGCCCGACCGGCTCAGCGGCAGCACCACGTACCGGTAGGCCTGCCAGCGACTGGCCCCGGCGACCAGCGCGGACTCCTCCAGCGCCGGGGGCAGGTCGGCGAAGAAGGCGCTCATCAGCCAGATCGCGAAGGGCAGGTCGAACGTCAGGTACGCCAGCACGAGCCCCGCGACGGAGTCGATCAGGCCGAGCCCCCGGAAGATCAGGAACAGCGGCAGCACCACGGCCGCGATCGGTGCCATCCGGGTCGAGATGATCCAGAAGGACAGCTGGGCGCGGCCGCGCATCCGGGTGTGCGCGAGGCCGTAGCCGGCGAGTGCGCCGAGCCCGGTGGCCAGCACCGCGGACAGCCCGGCGGCGAGCACGCTGTGCACCAGGTACGGGGTCAGGTTGTTGGCCCCGCTGAACAGGCCGGTGTAGTTGTCCAGGGTCGGGGTGAACCACAGGCTCGGCGTCGGCGCGGTGACCTCGGCCTCCGACTTGAACGAGGACAGCAGCATCCAGACCAGCGGCACCAGCGTCCAGGCCAGCCCGACCGCGAGCACCAGCCGGTTGGTCAGCCGGGACCCCCGGGTGCCCCGGTCCAGCGGGTCGGCCGCCTCCAGCGCGGTGGGCCGCCGCCCGGCCGGCCCCGGCCCGAACGTCGCCGGCGGTCTCGTGGCGGTCATCGGGCCAGCCCCCGCCGGTCCAGCAGCCGGACGAACGCCCTGGCCACGAGGATCGACACGAGCAGCATGAGCAGCCCGATCGCCGCCGCGTAGCCGAGGTCGAAGAAGCGGAACGCGACCTCGTACAGCCGCACCGGCACGATCTTCGTGGCGTCCGCCGGGCCGCCGTTGGTGGTGACCCAGATGATGTCGAAATAGCGGATCGCGTCCATCGAGCGGATCAGCAGCGCCACGAGCAGCACGCTGGAGATGGACGGCAGCACCACGTAGCGCAGCAGCTGCCAGCCGCTGGTGCCGTCCAGCGCGGCCGCCTCGCGGATGGCCAGCGGCACCGAGGACAGCCCGGCCAGCGCGATCATGGTGACCAGCGGCGTCCACTCCCAGACGTCCATCAGCACCACCGAGGCGAACGCGGTGCCCGGCGAGCCCAGCACATCGGTCTCGATACCCACGTGCCGCAGCACCCACGCGTACAGGCCGAACGTGGAGTCGGTCAGGAACCGGCCGAGCAGCCCCACGAACACCGGAGCCACGAACATCGGCAGCAGCAGCAGGCTGAGCACCGTGTTGCGGCCGCGCAGCACCCGCCACAGGCACAGCGCGAAGACCACCCCGAGCAGCATCTCGAGGCCCACGGTGAGCACGAAGTAGGCCAGCGAACGCAGCCAGGCCATCCCGACATCCGCGTCGGTGAACACACGCACCCAGTTGGCCAGCCCGGCGAAGTCGAACCGGACGCCGCCCAGCAGGTGCACCCGGGACAGGCTCATCACCACGATGAACCCGAACGGCAGCAGCGACAGCGGGGCCAGCAGCAGGATGCCGGGGGTCAGCAGACGGCCCTCGAACCGGAGTCCGCGACGCCGGGGAGGTGCGGTGGCGGCGGGCGCGGGCCGCGCGGGAGCGGTCGTGGTCATGACGAGGCCACCCAGCCCCGGGCGACGATCCGGTTGACCTGGTCGGTCGTGGCCCGCATCGCGTCGGCCGGGGTGGCGTCGCCGGCCAGCATCCGGGACAGCTGGGTGAAGATCGCCGTGTCGCACTCGTTCCACATCGGGATCTTGGGCCGCAGCCCGATGTTCTCCGGCTGCCAGGCCTTGGCCACGGCCGGCGCGGTCAGGATGTTCGGCATCGTCGACGGCCGGTGCTCGGCGGCGACGACCTCGGGCAGCCGGTACACCGAGGTCCGGGTGGGGGTGCCGCCGCCGGCCTTGCTCTTCAGGTTGGCCAGCTCGATCTCCGGCGAGGTGGCCCACACCGCGAACAGCCAGGCGGCGCGGCGCTCGTCGTCGGTGGTGCTCGCGCTGATGCCGAGGCCGGTGCCGCCGTACATGTTCGCCGAGCGCACCGGCCCCCGGGGCAGCGGCGCGTAGTCGACCTTGCCGGGCAGCTTGGACTCGTTGCTCGCCGCGTACTCGTGCCAGTTCGGGCACATGGCCACCTGGCCGGCCGCGAACGCGTTGCCGAGGCCGTCCCAGTCCCAGGTCAACGAGGCGGGGTGGGCGATCGCGAGCAGCCGCGCGTAGAAGTTCGCCGCCCCGATCGCCGCCGGGCTGTCCAGCCGGCAGGGGCCCGGGTCGACGGTGCCGAGCCCGCCGACCTGGTCACCGTGGTCGAAGTAGTCGCCGCCGTAGGCCCACAGCACGTTGGAGAAGTCGTTCATCAGCGAGTCGTGCTGCTTGGCCTGGTGGCCGGTGCCGTAGGGCACGTCGTCGTGGGCGTTGTCGTTGAACCACCGGGCGATCGCGTAGTACTGGTCCCAGGTGCTCGCGTCGCCCGGCATCGGGTCGAAGCCGAGGTCGTGCGCCATCCGGTCGCGGTACTTCTCGAACAGGTCGCGCCGGTACTGCCAGATCAGCGTCGGGCAGTCGTAGGGCAGCGCGTAGATCGTGTCCGGGGAGACGAACTTGCCGGCCGCCTCCAGGTGCGTGGGGATGAAGTCGCCCACCCCGAGCGGCACCTGCGGCAGCGCCGGGTCGGCCATCAGCTCGCGCAGGTCCACCAGGCCCTTCGCATAGGGCGCCAGCACCTGGTACGGGTCGGCGTAGATGGCCTGGTAGGTGGACCGGCCGGACGCGAGATCCAGGGCCACCTTCTGGACCAGCGCGGACAGCTCCAGCGTGACGATGTTGAGCCGGATGCCGGTCAGCTCGGTGAACGGGGCCACGTTGGCCGCGATCGCGGCGGTCGGCGCGGTGTTCTCCGAGATGAAGTTGAGCGTGGACCCCGCGTACTGCCGCCACGGGCCGACGTCGGCGTGCCGGATGACCTCGCCGCCCGGGGCCGCACAGCCACCGATCGCGCCGGCGGCGGCCCCGCCCAACGCACCCCTGAGGAACCGGCGACGGCTGACCCCGCTCGCGGGCCGGGAGAAGTGCATCGGACCTCCGGTGAGCAGGCGCTGGTCACGGGGCGGGAGACATCACACGGTGCCGAGATCATAACTAGAAATCGTGAGATCTCCGAGCCTCCGCCCCACCGAACATCACACGTGGGACGCGCCTACCGGCCTGGTGCGGTCGTCACACGCCCGGTCACCCGGTCCGCGCGCACTGTGGCCCACGAACGGCACACCGGTGCCGCGCCACCTGAACCCGGAGGATCCCGTGCCACTGATCAACGTGAAGCTCATCGAAGGCGTGTTCACGCAGTCCCAGAAGGCCGAGATGATCAAGTCGCTGACCGAGGCGATGGTCGCCATCGAGGGCGAGAACATGCGGGCGGTGACCTGGGTGGTCATCGAGGACGTGCAGAGCGGCGACTGGGGCATCGGCGGCAACCCGCTGACCACCGAGCAGGTACACGCGCTCGCGGCCGGCGCTGCGCCAACCGGCTGACCGGCGGCGCCCGGGCGGTATTGGACACCGAATCAGCTGTTCAGCCGGCCGGGCACCGCGCGACGATGCGGCGGCCCCGAGGAGGTGAGCCGATGCTGACGATCCGACTGCTGGGGCGACCGGCGATCGAGCGTGACCACATACCGGTCCGCCCGCCGAGGGGCCGCAAGGCGTGGGCACTGCTGGGCTACCTGCTGTTGGCCGAGCGGCCGCCCAGCCGGGCGCACCTGGCCGGGCTGCTGTTCGGCGACGCGGACGACCCCCTCGGGGCACTGCGCTGGACGCTCGCCGAGCTGCGCCGCACCCTCGGCGTGCCCGGGGTGCTGACCGGTGACCCGGTCGACCTCGCGCTCGGCCCCGAGGTCACGGTCGACGTGCGGCTGCTCGACGGTGAGCACTCCGACACCGACGCGCTGCTGGCGCTCGGCGTCGAGCTGCTCGAGGGCCTCGCGCTGGCCGGCAACCCCGAGTTCGAGTCGTGGCTGCTGGTGGCGCGCCGGCGGATCGGCGCCGCCGTTGAGGCGCGGCTGCGCCAGGCCGCGATGGCACTGCTGGTCACCGGGCGCGCCGAGGACGCGATCCCGTTCGCCTCGCGAGCGGTGGCCCGCAACCCGCTGGACGAGGGCAACCACGAGCTGCTGGTCCGGAGCCTGGCGATGAGCGGGGACCGGGAGGCGGCGCTGCGCCAGGTCGCGGTCTGCGAGGACGCGCTGTGCCGCGAGCTCGGTATCGGGGCGTCGCCGGCGCTGCGCGAGGCGGCCAACCCGACCCCGGGCGCCGGCTCGGCGATGGTGCCGCCACTGAGCGGGCGGGCGGCGGCCACCAGTCAGCTCGACGCCGGCCGGGCCGCGATCGTGGCCGGCGCGGTGGACGCCGGCCTGCAGTGCCTGCGCCGCGCGGTGGCCGAGTCGGCCCGCCGCGGGGACGCCGCGCTGAGCGGGCGGGCGCTGACCGCGCTCGGCGGTGCTCTGGTGCACGCGGTACGCGGCCGGGACGAGGAGGGCGCGGTGGTGCTGCAGGAGGCGCTGCAGCTGGCCGAGCGGGCGGGCGACCGCGCCACCGCCGTCACCGCCCACCGCGAGCTGGGCTTCATCGAGGTGCAGGCCGGGCGCCGCGGCACCGCCGAGCGCTGGCTGGCGCGGGCGCAGCGGCTGGCCGAGACCGACGAGGAGCTGGCCGCCATCCTCGGGGTGCGCGGCATGAGCGCCTCCGACCGGGCCGACTACCCGGCGGCGTTCGCCCAGCTCGGCGAGTCGGCCGAGCGCGCCGCCAGCTGCGCCGACCACCGGCAGCAGGCCTGGTCGCTGTCCCTGGTGGCCCGCGCGCACCTGCTGCGCGCCGAGTACCACCAGGCCGCCGTGGTGCTGGAGCGCACCCTGGAGCTGGTGCACGGGCAGCGCTGGCTGGCGTTCCTGCCCTGGCCACAGGCGCTGCGGGCGGAGCTCGACCTGTACGCCGGCCGGGTCGAGGTGGCCACCGACGGCTTCGAACAGGCCTGGGAGCTGGGCTGCCAGCTCGGCGACCCGTGCTGGGAGGGCATGGCGGCGCGCGGCCTCGGGCTGCTCAACGCCTCGCTCGGCCGGCAGGCCACCGCCGTCGGCTGGCTGGACGAGGCGGCGGTGCGCAGCAACCGGGTCACCGACCGCTACCAGTGGCTGCACGGCCACGTGCTGGACACGGTGATCGGCGCCGCGTTGGACCGGGGCGACGACCGGCGGGCCGGCGCGCTGGTGGCCACCCTGGAGTCGCTCGCCGCCCGGTGCGACCTGCGCGAGCTCGTGGTGCGGGCCCAGCTGCACCGCTGGCGGCTCGGCGACCACACCGCGCTCGCCTCCGCCCGGCTGCTCGGTTCGGACATCGACAACCCCGCGCTGCGCGACCTGCTCGGCGCGACCCCCGCGAGGAGCACGACATGAGGAGCACCCCATGAGCAACAAGGCCGTGATCAGCCTGACCACCGGTCTGGAGGACGCGGAGCAGGTGACGGTGGCCATGTTGGTCGCCGTCGGCGCCGCCGAGTCCGGCCGCCCGACGCTGATGTTCCTGGCCAAGGAGGCCGCCCGGCTCGCCCAGGGCGGGGTCGCCGCGGGCACCGCGTGCGAGGGCTGTCCGCCGCTACCCGACCTGTTCCGCCGCTACGCCGAGGCCGGCGGCCGGTTCTTCGTCTGCCCGATCTGCTTCAACGCCAAGCAGCTGGACGCGGCGACGCTGATCGAGGGCGCCGAGCTGGCCGGCACCGTGCAGCTGTGGCAGTGGATCGGCGACGAGGCGGCGACCACGTTCAGCTACTGACGCCCTGGTCGGCTCTGGTTCGCCCTAGTTCGCGAGGCCGACGGTCTGCTTGATCGAGCCGGGCTCGCCCAGCGCGCGCAGCATGTAGTGCGCCACGTCGGCCCGCGAGATCAGCAGCCCGCCGCGCAGGTTGCGCCCGTACGCGGTGCGGTAGGTGCCGGTCATCGGCTTGTCGGTGAGCCGGGGCGGGCGCACGACCGTCCAGTCCAGCCCGCTGTCCTGCAGCACGTCCTCCATCCTGGCCAGGTCGGCGTAGTGCGCGCGCAGCGCCGCCTTGACGATCGGCATCGCCAGGTACCGGCTGATCACGCCGTCGCCGGGGTCGTGCCGGGGCGGGTGCGGCCGGCCGGGTGAGGCCACGGTGCCGATCGGCGCGGCGCTGACCACGACGAGACGCCGCACGCCGGCCGCCTGCATGGCCGCCACGATCGCCCTGGTGCCCCGCTCGGCCACTCCCTCGTCGGACTTGGACCGGGCGCCGAGGCCGGAGAGCACCGCGTCGGCGCCGGCCACCGCGCCCTTGAGCCCCGCCGGGTCGGCCTCGGACAGGTCGGCGGCCACCACCCGTACCCCGGGCGTCGACAGCGCCGCGGGGTTGCGGACGGCCGCGGTGACCTCGTGGCCGGCGGCGAGCGCCTGCGTCAGCAGCCGCCGGCCGATGCCGCCGGTGGCCGCGACGATGGTCAGTCTCATCGGAATCTCCTCGGTGCTGTCACACTCGCCGGGTTTTGTCGGTCACTGCTACGACAGACCGCGACGGAGGAATGTGACCGATGGACGACAACGAGTGGTTGGCCGGGTGTTTCGAGGAGCACCGCCCGCACCTGCGGGCGGTGGCCTACCGGATGCTCGGTTCGCTGGCCGAGGCCGATGACGCCGTGCAGGAGTCGTGGCTGCGGCTGAGCCGGGCCGGCACCGACGACGTGCGGAACCTGGGCGGCTGGCTGACCACGATCGTCGCCAGGGTGAGCCTGAACATGCTGCGCTCGCGTACCTCCCGGCGTGAGGATCCGCTGGACGCGCACGTGCCCGACCCTATCGTCAGCCCCTCGTCCGGCCTGGACCCCGAGCAGCAGGTACTGCTGGCCGACTCGGTCGGCCTCGCGTTGCAGGTGGTGCTGCAGACCCTGACCCCCGCCGAGCGGCTCGCGTTTGTGCTGCACGACATGTTCGGCCTGCCGTTCGAGGAGATCGCGCCGATCGTGGACCGCTCCCCCGCCGCGGCCCGCCAGCTGGCCAGCCGGGCCCGCCGCCGCGTCCAGGGCGCCCCGGAGCCGGAGACCGACCCACACCGGCAGCGCGAGGTCGTCGACGCGTTCCTCGCGGCCTCCCGGGCGGGGGACTTCGAGGCGCTGGTCGCCGTCCTCGCCCCGGAAGTCGTGCTGCGCGCGGACAGCGGGGCCGCTGCCGTCGGCGTCGGCGCGTCGGCGGTGATCCGCGGCGCGGCGAACGTGGCCAACCAGGCGCTGTCGTTCGCGCGGTTCGCCCACTTCGGCCGCCCGGCACTGGTCAACGGGGCCGTCGGGCTGGTCACCGCCGCCGAGGGGCGGCCGGGGGCGGTGCTGGGCTTCACCGTCCGGGACGGCCGGATCGTCGAGATCAACATCCTCGCTGACCCCGAGCGGGTGAGCCGGCTCGATCTGACGGTGCTGGACGACTGAAACTTACCCAAAACTTCCCTATCTATCTGCCATATGGGGAAGCTTGAGTAATGTTACAGTCGTTGGCATGGCGCAGGAACTGTTCACGGCGGACGAGGTGGCCGGCCGGCTGGGCCTGCACGTGCGCACGGTGCGCAACTACGTGCGGGACGGGCGGCTGCACGCCGTGCGGATCGGCAAGCAGTACCGCATCGCCCGGGCGGACCTGGAGGCGTTCACCGGCAGCCCGGTCGAGGCGGCCGTGCGCGACGCGGTCACCCGCCACCGCCACGTCGAGGCGTCCAGCATCGTGGACGTCGACGCGGTCGACCCCACCACGGCGAGCCGTGTGAGCACCCTGCTCACGGCCGCCACCGCCCACCGCCGCGACGGTGACCAGCGGCTGCGCATCGAGACCATCTACGACGAGCAGCGGGCCCACCTGAAGATCGTCGTACTCGGCGGCCTGGCCAGCACCGCGCACATCTTCGACCTGATCAATGCCGTCCTCGAGGAGCCGACCACATGAGCGAGATCTACCGGTCCGAACCCGGCGCCCAGCTGCTGCGGGAGCACTACCAGCGGGCGCTGGCGCAGTGGCCGGTCGAGCACGAGGAGCACCGCGTGCCGACTCCCGAGGGTGAGACGTTCGTGCTCAGCTGCGGGCCGGCCACCGCCGAGCCGTTGGTCCTGCTGCACGGCTCCGGTGCCAACTCCACGCAGTGGATGAGCCGGGTCGCCGAGCTCACGACCCGGTTCCGGGTGTACGCCATCGACATCATCGGCGAGCCCGGGCTCAGCGCGCCCGCCCGCCCGCCGCTGGACTCCGACCGGTACGCGGTGTGGCTGGACGCGGTGCTGGACGGCCTCGGGCTCGGCCGGGTGCCGATCATGGCGGTCTCGCTCGGCGGCTGGCTGGCCCTGGACTACGCCAGTCGCCGGCCCGACCGGGTCCAGCGGCTGGCGCTGTCCTGCCCGACGGGGGTCGGCCGGCAGCGCAAGGGCTTCCTGGTCAAGGCGTTGCTGCTGAACCTGCTCGGCCGGTCGGGCCGACTCCGGAGCGTGCGGCTGATCCTCGGCCCGGGGCTGGCGTCCCTCGAGCCGGCGGAAACGGCCATGGTGCTGGACCAGGTGCAGCGCGTGGCGCGCAACTACCGCTACCGCTCCGGAGACCTGCCGGTGTTCGACGACGCCGCGCTGCGCCGGCTGACCATGCCGGTGCACGTGCTCGCCGGCGAGCTGGACGTCATGCTGGACTCCCGGGAGACCAAGCGGCGGCTCGAGGCGCTCGCGCCGCACGCAACCGTGCGGCTGCTGCCCGGCGTCGGCCACTTCGTGCCCGCACAGCCTGCCGTCGAGAGTGAGTTCCTGACGAGTTGACCCGCCCTGGCCGGCTCGTTGACGAGCAGCCTCAGTCGGCCTGGGCGGCGGCCGGCTCCCGGCGCTCCAACCGGACGATGACCCACTTCGAGGTCGGCGTATTGCTGTCCAGCGCGGTGGAGTCCAGCGGGATCAGCGGGTTGGTCTCCGGGTAGTAGGCGGCGACGCAGCCCTTCGGGGTGGAGTACTCCACCAGCCGGAAGGCGTCGGCCCGGCGCTCCACCCCGTCGGTCCACTCGCTCACCAGGTCCACGTGGTCGCCGTCGGCGAAGCCGAGCTCGGTCAGGTCGGCGGCCGAGATGAAGACCACCCGGCGGCCCGACTTGATGCCCCGGTAGCGGTCGTTCAGCCCGTAGATCGTGGTGTTGAACTGGTCGTGGCTGCGCAGCGTCTGCAGCACGAGCCGCCCCTCGGGCACGGTCAGCACCGGCAGCGGGCTGACCGTGAACACCGCCCGGCCCTCCGGCGTCGGGAACGTCCGCGAGTCGCGCGGCGGGTGCGGCATGGTGAAGCCGCCCCGGTCCCGGATGATCTCGGCGTAGCCGGCGCAGCCCGGCACCACCCGGCCGATGCGCTGCCGGATCTGGTCGTAGTCGGCCGCGAAGTCCGCCCACGGGATGTCGTGCCGGTTGCCCAGGGTGGCCGCCGCGATGCCGCACAGGATGCCCACCTCGGAGCGCAGCTGCTCACCGGCGGGCTCGGAGCGGCCCCGGGAGGCGTGCACCGCGGACATCGAGTCCTCCACGGTGACCCGCTGCACCTGGCCGCCGGACAGGTCCTTCTCGGTGCGCCCGAGGGTGGGCAGGATCAGCGCGGTCTCACCGTGGGTCAGGTGCGACCGGTTGAGCTTCGTGGAGATCTGCACGGTGAGCTCCGCCGAGCGCAGCGCCGCCTCGGTGACCTCGGTGTCCGACATCGCCGCCGCGAAGTTGCCGCCCAGCCCGACGAACACCCGGGCCTGCCCGTCGCGCAGCGCGCGCACCGCGTTGACCGCGTCGAAGCCGTGCTTGCGCGGCGGCTCGAAGCCGAACTCGTCGCGCAGCCGGTCCAGGAACGAGTCCGGGGACTTCTCCCAGATGCCCATCGACCGGTCGCCCTGCACGTTGGAGTGGCCGCGCACCGGGCACAGGCCCGCGCCGGGCTTGCCGATCATGCCCTGCAGCAGCGCGACGTTGACGATCTCCTTGATGGTGGCCACCGCGTTGCGGTGCTGGGTGATGCCCATCGCCCAGCAGTGCACCGTCTTGCGCGAGGCCAGGAACATCGCGGCGGTGTCCTCGACCTGCTCGCGGGTCAGGCCCGTTGCGTCGCGCACCTCGTCCCAGTCCAGCTCGCCGATGTGCTTGCGGTATGCCTCGAAGCCGACCGTGCGCTCCTCGATGAACTCGCTGTCCAGCACCGTGCCGGGGGCGGCGTCCTCGGCCTCCAGCAGCAGGTGGCCGACGGCCTGCCACAGCGCCAGGTCACCGCCGGCGCGGATCTGCAGGAAGCGGTCGGCGAGCGGGGTGCCCACGGCCATGCCGCGCGGCGTCTGCGGGTTGTCGAACTTGAGCAGGCCGGCCTCACGCAGCGGGTTCACCGCGAGGATCTTCGCGCCGCGCTGCTTGGCCATCTCCAGCGCGGACAGCATCCGGGGGTGGTTGGTGCCCGGGTTCTGCCCGGAGACCACGATCAGCTCGGCCTCGTGCAGGTCGTTCAGCGACACCGAGCCCTTGCCGATGCCGATGGTCTCGGCCAGCCCGACCCCGGTGGACTCGTGGCACATGTTAGAGCAGTCCGGCAGGTTGTTGGTGCCGTAGGCGCGGGCGAACAGCTGGTGGACGAACGCGGCCTCGTTGGACGCCCGGCCCGAGGTGTAGAACAGCGCCTCGTCCGGGCTGATCAGCCCGTTGAGGTGGTGCCCGACCAGCGCGAACGCCTCGTCCCAGCCGATCGGCTCGTAGTGTGTGCCGCCGGGGCGCCGGACCATCGGGTGGGTCAGCCGGCCCTGCTTCTCCAGCCAGTACTCGGTCTGGTTCGTCAGCTCGGCGATCGAGTGCTCGGCGAAGAACTCCGGGCCGACGCGGTCCCTGGTGCCCTCCCAGGCCACCGCCTTCGCGCCGTTCTCGCAGAACTCGGCCTTGTGCCGGTGCTTGCCGTCGGGGTCCGGCCAGGCGCAGCTCATGCAGTCGAAACCGTCGACCTGGTTGAGCCGCAGCAGGTTGCGCGCCGCGCGCCCCACGCCCATCTGCTTGATCGCCATGGTCATGCTGACCCTGACCGCGGTCAGGCCGGCGGCGTGGGTCTTCGGCTCACTGACCGCCAGCTCGGCCTCTTCGGCATCGATCGGCGGGTCGACCCTGGGCGTGGACAAGCTGACCTCCTGGCGACGGGACCGCTGAGTCGGCACCGTTGCCGTGAAGTCCTCCTGCCTCAAATTTAGTCGCGGCCACGATCGAGAACGCGGCGGGTCCCCCCTCAGTAAGGTGGCCCTTATTACGTGTGGTGAGCGCCTCAAAGGCGAGCGTTTCAGGCGATCCGTGCGCTTCGGACGGTGCGCCTTTCAGGCGCGGCGCGCGTCAGACCGTGAGCACGATCTTGCCGCTGGTCCGCCCGGTCTCGCCGAGCCGGTGCGCCTCGTTGGCCCGTCTCAGCGGGAAGGTCTCGGCCACCACCGGGCGCAGCTGCCCGGCCCCGACCAGTGCGGCGAGCTGCTCCAGGCCGTGCCCGTCCGGCTCCACCAGCATGCCGGTGGCCCGGATGCCCCGCTCCGCCGCGGCGGCCAGCGCCTCGCCCGCCGTCCGCGACGGCACCGAGACCAGCAGCCCGCCCGGGCGCAGCACGTCCAGCGAGCGCAGGGCCACATCGCCGCCGACCAGGTCCAGCACGACGTCCACCGGGTCCAGCACGTGCTCGAACTCGGTGCCCCGGTAGTTGATCGCCTCGTCCAGGCCGAGCTCGCCGAGCATCCGGTGCTTGGCCGAGCTGGCCGTACCGATCACGTAGGCGCCCCGGCTCCTGGCGATCTGCACCGCCAGGTGGCCCACTCCCCCGGCGGCCGCGTGGATCAGCACCCGCTGCCCCTCGACCACGCCGGCGATGTCCACCAGGGACTGCCAGGCGGTGAGCCCGGCCAGCGGCAGCGCGGCGGCGGCGACCGGCTCCAGCGCGGCGGGAGCGGCGGCGAACTGGCGGGACGGCGCGGTCACGTACTCGGCGTAACCACCGGCCTGGCGCGGGAACCACGGCATGCCGAAAACCCGGTCACCGACAGTGAATCTGGTCACTCCGGCCCCCACCGCGTCGACCACGCCGGCCACGTCCCAACCGAGCACCAGCGGCGGGTCGCCGAGCACCGGGGCCATGCCCTGACCGGCCCGCGTCTTCCAGTCCACCGGGTTCACGCCGGCGGCCGTCACCCGAACCCGGATCTCGGTGGGCAGTGGCACCGGAACCGGCCGCTGCACCTCCGTGAGCACCTCGGGGCCGCCGAAACGGTCCAGGCTGACCGCCCGCATGTAGTCCATGCCCGCTGTCTAGTGGATCGGCGCGACACGGACCGCGCCGCCACGCCGCCTGCCCCGTTCGGCCGCCCGGTCAGGAGACAATCAGCGGCGGCAGGCTCCCCAGCACACCGGCCACCCCAACCGCCACATTTCCGGATCTTTGAGCTGAACCTGTCACCTGCCCAGCCGCGAAAGTACTACGTTGCAAAACAACCGACCCGGGACTGAAGCCGTTGATCCACCGGTTCCGGATGTGTCCACTGGAGGACCGTGACCGAGCACCACGACGGGCGGACCGGATTCGGCATCCGGCTCCGTCAGTTGCGCGAGGAAGCTGAGCTGTCCGGCAAGGAGTTAGCCGAACGGCTGGGTTGGCCCGCGTCCAAGGTGTCCCGACTGGAGAACGGCCGGCAGACCGCCTCCGCCGACGACGTGCGAGCCTGGGCCACCGCGCTCAGCGCCCCCACCGAGCTGCGCGACGAGCTGGTCTCCGACCTGCGCAGCCTGCGGGTGGAGTATGCGACCTGGCGGCGGCAGTACCGCTCCGGGCTCGCCCCCCGGCAGAAGGCCGGCGTGGTGCTGGAGCACTCCACCACGCTGCTGCGCGCGGTGGAGACGGCGATCGTGCCGGGCCTGCTGCAGACCGCCGACTACGCCCGGCACGTCTTCCAGGGCCTGGCCGAGCTGCACAACAGCCCGGACGACGTCGAGGAGGCGGTGCGCTCCCGGATGCGCCGCCAGGAGGCCCTCTACCACTCGGAACGCCAGTTCAGGTTCCTGGTCACCGAGGCGGCGCTGCGTACCCGGGTGTGCCCGCCGGCGGTGCTGCGGGCCCAGCTGGACCGCTTACTGGTGCTGTCCGGGATGGACAACGTGCAGCTGTCGGTGATCCCGTCCACGGCCCAGCTGCTGAAGGCGATCAGCCACGGGTTCTGGATCTTCGACGACACGCTGGTGCTGATCGAGACCCTGAACGTCGAGCTGGCCATCCAGGACAAGGAGGACATCGCGCTCTACGCGCGGCTGTTCACGACCTACTCGGAGGCGGCCCTGCACGGCCAGAAGGCGTTCGACTTCATCGCCACGGTGGCGCTCGAGCTGGGCGACCCGGCGGGCGGCTGAGCGCCCGCCCGGCTGACCGGGTCTACGCGGCGTCCAGCTCTCCGGTGAGGTCGCACTCCCAGCCGAGGTAGCGGTCGGTCTCCACCAGGAACGCGCCGGCCAGCCACAGCGCGACGACAGCGTCGTCCCCGAGGCCGAACACGTTGAACAGCAGCTCGGGCACCAGGTCGACCGGCGAGATCAGGTACACCAGGCCGATCGCGAACAGCACCAGCCGCGACCGGCTCAGCCCCCGGTAGCGCCCGGCCAGCGAAGCCCCGACCAGCCGGGGCAGCGCCCTCGCCCGCTCGCCGAGGCCGGGCGCGCCCGGCTTGCGACCCTGGGCCAGTGCACGCCAGAGCGCGCGGAAGGCGGAGATCCGCCGTGGGTTCAGCATCGCGGCCACGAGTGCTCCAACGCGCCGCCCGCCGCCCCGGTTCCGGACCGGCGCAAACCCCCCCGGTCGACGTGCGCGGCCCAGCAGCCGTAGCGGCTCAGTAGCCGTAGCTGCCGGTGTTGCCGTCGTCGCTGGGTGCGGGTGCGGGGGCCGGCGCGGGCTGGGCGGGCTCCGATGCGGGCGCCCCACCCGAGCCCGTCGAGTCGGCGGCCGAGGGGGCCGGCAGGTCGGACGGGTCGGCGGCCTGCTTGGCGGCCTTGCTCACGGCCACCGCCGGCTTGCCGTTCGGGGCGACCGCGTGCCAGACGCCGCCGACGCCCTCACCCTTGAGCTCGCCGGGTGCGGTGTCGCCGGCGTACCGGTAGAGCGGCCAGCCGGCGAGGGTGACCTGCCGGGTGCCGTCCGCGCGGACCGCGATGCCGACCGCGCCCGGCTCGATACCCGCCAGCTGGGGCACGCCGTCCGTGGCGAGCACCGGCGGCCAGGTGGTCGCGCACTGGCCGACGCAGTTCGACTTCGCCGGCTTCGCGGTGTCCTTGTCGAACCGGTACAGCGAGGCGCCGGCGCTGGTCACGACCTCGCCGAGGGGGGTCTGGGCCGCGGTCAGCTCGAGGGGCGCCGGCGCGGCGGCCACCGGTGCCGGGGCGGCGCTCTCGGGGGTACCGCGCAGGATGTCGTAGCCGCCGAGCGCGACCAGCGCCAGCGCCGCGGCCACCAGCAGGGGCATGGGCCTGAACATGGCGTTCTCCTTGCTAGTCCGGGTGTTCCGGGGGTTATCGCGGGGTCTCCCGCGCCGGCTGGGGACACGGCACGTAACCGGGGACACGGCGCGTGGGCCCGATCGGTTCAAACCGGATGTGCCGGGGCTCACGGAGAACTTCTTGCCAAACGACATGTAACGATATATCGTGAGTGCAGCGATGACAGTCGCAACATGACAAGAGATATCCAGGAGGTATCACAATGACCAGCATGAGCGCAGCCTGGGACCCCCGATTCGCCACACTCCGCGGTGCCATGAAGCACCGCGGACGGCTCGCGGCATTCGCCGCGCGGGGTCCGGGCAACGATGATGCATTCGGTGGTCCCGGAGGCGAACGCCCCCGAGGGCCAGGCCGACCAGGACGCCGACGAGGCGCCCGCGGCTTCGACGGCCCGGGCTTCGGGCCCGAGTTCCCCCCGGGCTTCGGGCCCGGCTCCGGTCCCGGGTTCGGACCCGAGTTCGGCGGCGGCCCGCGTGGCCGCGGCCGGCGCGGCCTGCGCCGGTCCCGGGGTGACATCCGGCTCGCCGTCCTCGCGCTGCTCGCCGAGCAGCCCCGGCACGGCTACGAGATCATCCAGGAGATCAACGAGCGCACGCAGGGCTCGTGGCGACCCAGCCCCGGCTCGGTCTACCCAACGCTGCAGCAGCTCGCCGACGAGGGCCTGGTCCGTACCGAGGAGTCGGACGGCCGGCGCACGGTCTCCCTGACGGAGGCCGGCACCAGCTACGTCGAGGAACACCGCGACGAGCTGAGCAAGGTCTGGGACACGGCCGCTGGCGATGAGGTCAGCGCCGAGGTGTCCAACCTGCGTACCCAGTACGGCCAGCTGCACGCCGCCGTGGCCCAGGTCATGTCGGCGGGCACCGATGAGCAGCGGGAAGCCGCCGCCACCGCGCTGGCCGAGGCGCGCAAGACGATCTACCGACTGCTCGCCGAGTAGTCACCCACACCCTCACACCCGCGCGGGCGTGAGCCCGGACGACAACTCCACGGCACACATCGCGACACCGCGGCACACAGGATCTGACCTGCGTGCGGCGCAACCGCGGTGTGTGCCGTGCGGTGTCTCCGCCCCGCTGTGCGGCGGCCGGGCTCAGCTGGGGAAGCACCGGCCGAACGCCGTGAGCAGCCGGGGCGGGCCGGCCAGCCGGATCCGCCGCAGCAGCAGCGCCGCGACCAGTGAGCGCTCGCCGGCCAGGAAGCCGAACCAGGTCGCCGTGTCGGCGCGTACCCGCAGGTCGGCGTGCCCGTGGTGGCCCTCGGCGATGGTCAGCTCGCCGTCGGCGATCACGATGGTGAGCGCGCGCCGCTCGGCGCCGGTGAAGGTGAAGTGGTACGTCGCCGCCAGGCCCCGGGAAGCCTCCCGCTGGAAGATCAGCGGCAGGCCGACCGTGAACGCGTCCACCGTGCGGGCCCGCAGCCCGTTGCCGACCCGCTTGGTGCGCTTGTGCGGGAACCGGTGCGCGACGTGCGCCTCGGCGTCCGAACCGGCCACCACGTAGATCGTCTCCTCCTTCTGCTGCAGCGGCTTGACCACCTCGGCCAGGTGGGTCTTGCGGCTGTCCAGGAAGGGCCCGAGCACGTCCTCCCCCGCCGGGCAGACCGAGACGCAGTAGGCGGCCTTGTAGTTCGGCCCGAAGGACAGGCTCTGCCAGACCGACGCGGTCTCCGGCTCGGTCACCCTGGCGCGGTAGTCGCCGGCGTCCTTCGCCTCCACGACGTTCTCCACCCAGTCGCCGAAGCCGCCGAGGAACTCGCGGTAGTTGTGCGTGTAGCAGGCGGAGAAGTCGAACCGGCCGTCCGGGTTGATCGCCCCGGTCGGGCAGGCGGCCACGCAGAGCTTGCACTCCAGGCACGGGTTGTAGTCCAGCGGCCGCGAGTACTCGCTGACCGGGATGTCCAGCACCACCGTGCCGAGCAGGATGAAGTTGCCGAACCTCGGATGGATCACGTTGCGATGGATGCCGATCCGGCCCATCCCGGCCTCGACGGCGATCGGCTTGTGGGCGACCACCCAGATCCGCTCGCTGGGAAACCGGTCCATCTCCATGGGGAACCCCACCGCGCCGTTGAACGCGCGCACCCCGAGCGCCTCCAGCTCGGCGACGATCCGCCTGGCCACCTCGTTGGTGTCGTGGTTGGTGAGGTGGAACTCCAGGTTGCTGGCCGAGCGGGCCGGGCTGCGCACCGCCTCCCGGTTCATCCGGCACACGAAGCTGACCAGCGCCCGGGGCCGGCGGAACGCGGCCTCCAGGTGCGGGCGTTCGTCGGCCAGCTCGGGGCGCTCGACCTCCACGAAGCCGACGTCGGCCGCCCCGGCCCGCAGGCACAGCTCGCGCAGCCGGGCCGCGTCCAGCACGGGCGGCGGGGCGGGCAGCTCACCCGCCGCCGCGCGCCGGCGGACCTCGATCACGTTCGGGTGCCGGTCGAGCTTGGCCATGGCGCCGTCCTCCGATCAGCGGAGCGTGCGTTGCTTCACAAAACTGAACCGTAGAGCAGATCAGTATTGTGAAGCAACTAACCCTGTTACCGTGCTGATGGCGTTCGAAGCCAGTGCTGGACGCGTCAGTGCTGGACGCGTCAGTGCCCGACGGGAGGCAGCGGTGCTCGGCCGGACCTACGACGAACAGGTGTGCTCGCTGGCCCGCGCGCTGGAGGTGGTCGGCGAGCGCTGGACGCTGCTCATCGTGCGGGACGCCCTGCTCGGGCTGCGCCGGTTCGAGGAGTTCTCCAGCAGCCTCGGCCTGGCCCGCAACGTGCTCACCGACCGGCTGAACCACCTGATCGGCGCCGGTGTGCTGGAGCGGGTGCGCTACCAGCGGCGGCCGGACCGGTTCGAGTACCGGCTCACCGATCGCGGCCGGGGGCTGGCGGTGCCGGTGCTGGCGCTGATGCAGTGGGGCGACGCCCACCTGGCCGGGCCGGCCGGACCCCCCCGGCTCGCCGAGCACACCGACTGCGGCGGCGCGGTCCTGATCGGCGCGAGCTGCCACCGGTGCGGCCAGGCCGTGCACCCGCACCCCGCCGACCAGCGGGTCCAGCTCGTCCCCGGCCCCGGATTCCGTGATCATCAGGACCTGAGGGCTGTTTCGGGGCCGCCGAAGCAGCCGTGAGGTCCTGATGATCACGGCAGGGCGCGCCGGCAGCGCGCGGAGTCAGCTGATGGCGGCGGCGGCCGGGCCGGGGACGAAGTCGGGATCGACCTGGTCGGTCAGGTCGACGCCGAGCGACCGGTTGGCCCAGGCCTCGGCGTTGCGCAGGTGGAAGTGCACGGTCTCGCGGTGGTACGCCGCCCAGTCCCGCGACGTGGCGTCCAGCGCGGCGAGCACGGCGTCCAGCCCGGCGCGGTTGGCGGGTTCGAGCGACTCCAGCGGCCTGGGCGCCCCGCGCTCGGCGGCCCGCACCCAGCCGGAGCGGCCGAACGTGGCCAGCAGCGCGGGCCCGACCTGGCCACGCAGGTACTCGACGTCGTCGGCGTCGGCGACCTTGTTGCCCACCACCCGCAGCTCGGTCCGGTGCCCGGCCGCGTTGGTCAGGTACTGCCGGTAGACGCCGACCCCCCGTTGCGTCGGCTCGCTGACCAGCACGGTCAGGTCGAACCGCGTGAACAGGCCGGAGGCGAACGCGTCCGCGCCGGCGGTCATGTCCACCACGACGTACTCGCCGGCGCCGTCGACGAGGTGGTTCAGGTACAGCTCCACCGCGCCGGTCTTGGCGTGGTAGCAGGACACGCCGATGTCCTCGGAGTCGAACTCGCCGGTGACCATCAGCCGGATGCCGGCTGATCCGTGAGCACCGCCGGGGCAGTGCGCCGCGTACCGGTCCAGCACCGCGTCGCCCTCGCCGAGCCCGAGCAGCCGCGAGCCCTGGCCCGGCGGCGTGGTCTTGATCATGGTGGCGGCCGAGCGCACCCTCGGGTTGGTGCCGCGCAGGTGGTCCTTCAGCCAGCCGAGGTCGGCGCCGAGGGGTCGGGGGGCAGTGTTCCCGTCCAGACCGAGCGCGGCGCCGAGGTGCTGGTTGATGTCCGCGTCGATGGCCAGCACCGGACGGCCGAGCTCAGCGAGGTAACGGGTGAACAGCGCGGCGAGCGTGGTCTTGCCGCTGCCGCCCTTGCCCACAAATGCAATGCGCACTGATGCGAAGCCCTTCTCCGGAACCGATCGACGAGTCAGAAGAAGATGATAGTCATTCTCACTAACGGGTGATCACGTCACCGGGCCGAGGTCCGCTCCGCCCGCCGCTGGGCCAGCACCACCCGCAGCGGCGGCACCACCACGCCGTCGCGGGCCATGTGCCGCCGCGTGGTCCGGCGCGCCCGCAGCACACCGACCAGGGCGATCCCCCAGACCACGTACTGCACGCTCCACGCCACCCGGAACGCCGCCGGCGAGTACCCGGCCGGCCCGGCGACCAGGCCCAACAGCACGCCGATGGCCAGCACCACGACGATCGAGGCACTGAAGCCGCCGACGTTCACGATGCCCACCGCGGTGCCCTGGCGGCAGCCCGGGTTGAACGTGCGGGCGAAGTCGAACCCGATGATCGAACCGGGCCCGCCGAGCGCGAGCACCACCACCAGCAGGACGAGCAGCCAGCGCGGGGCCGGCGCCGACAGCACCAGCACCGCCGTCCACACCGCCGCCGTGATTCCGATCACGGTGAGCACGAGCCAGGACCGCCGCAGCGGATGGCGCGCGGTGAACTCCCCCACCACCGGCCCGATCACGATCCCGGCGACGACAAAAACGGTCAGCAGCACGCTGGCCTCGTCCGGCGACAGCCCCTGCCCGACCACCAGGAACGGCACGCCCCACAGCAGCGCGAACACCGTGCCCGAGAACTGCGTGCCCATGTGCGACCAGAAGCCGAGCCGGGTGCCCGGGGTCAGCCAGGCGGCGCGCAGGCTGGGCCACATCCGGGTCACCTCCGGGGTGACGACAGGGGCTGGGACCAGGGCTGGGACCGGGGCCGCGGGGTCGGCGGGGCCGTTCCTGACCAGCGCGAGCACGAGCACCGCGGCCAGCACACCGAGCCCGGCCGCCGAGCCGAACCCGGCCGTCCAGCCCGGCCCGTGCAGCAGCGCCATCAGCGGAATCGCGCTGAGCACCTGGCCGAACTGGCCGAGCAGCGCCGTCAGCTGGGTCATCACCGGCACCCGGCGCGGCGGGAACCAGGCACTGAGCATCCGAAGCACGCTGATGAACGTGAGCGCGTCGCCGGCACCGACCATCGCCCTGGCCAGGAACGCCGCCGGCAGCGAACCGGCCAGCGCGAGCACCAACTGGCCCGTCGCCATGGTCAGCGCACCCACTACGATCAGGCCGCGGGCCCCGAACCGGTCGAGCAACAGGCCGACCGGCACCTGGAGACCGGCATAGACGAGCAGCTGCAGCACCACGAATGTGGACAGCACCGCCGGCGCGGTGTGGAAGCGCGCCGTGGCGTCCAGCCCCGCGACCCCGAACGACGAGCGCTGCAGCACCGCCACCAGATAGGCGAAGACCCCGACCGACCAGACCAACCAAGAACTCCGCCGCATATCCATAACGCTTCTATGGTGACGGACCCAACGTTCCTAGGCACTGGAATGGGATGGATCTGACGCTGTCCGGCGTTGAGACTGCACAGAGAGCACCGGAATCCGCTCGGGACGCGCGGCGCCGGAGTGACTGTGAGGAGCAGGAGGTCCGAAGTGTTGGATCCCACCGAGTTGTACCAGGTTGAGGAAGACGCCGAGGCGACTCTGGCCCCGGCCGAGGACGCCCCGGTCACCGACGTGCCCGAGCCGAGGGTGCTGCTGCACCACCTCGGCGGTTACATCGACGCCGGCCACGCGGGCCGGCTGGCCATGGACCACCTGCTGACCGTGCTGCCCGCCACCATCATTGCGACCTTCGACGTCGACCAGCTGCTGGACTACCGCTCGCGGCGGCCCACCATGACCTTCGACAAGGACCGCTGGGCCGACTACGACGAGCCGCTGCTCGCGCTGTACTCCATGCGCGACCTCGCCGGCACGCCGTTCCTGCTGCTCACCGGCCCCGAGCCGGACAACCAGTGGGAGCGCTTCGCGGCCGCCGTGGGCGAGCTGATCGAGCGCTTCGGGGTGGACGTCACGGTCGGCATCAACGCCATCCCGATGGCCGTGCCGCACACCCGCCCCGCCGGGGTCACCGCGCACGCCACGCGGCCGGGCCTGATCAGCGACCACGAGCAGTGGTCGAACACCGCCGAGCTCCCCGGCAGCGCGAGTGCCCTGCTCGAGCTGCGGCTGGGCCAGGCCGGCCACGACGCCATGGGGCTGGCCGCGCACGTACCGCACTACCTGGCCGAGACGGAGTACCCGCAGGCCGCACGCACGCTGCTGGACCACGTGAGCGTAAGCACCGGGCTGCTGCTGCCCACCGAGGCGCTCACCGAGGCCGCCGAGGAGATCGGCGCCGACATCGAGCGCAAGGTCGCCAGCTCGGAGCAGGCCAGCCGGGTCGTGCGGGCGCTGGAGCGCCGCTACGACTCGACGATCGCCGCCGAGGGCCGCCCCTCCCTGCTCGCCGAAGACCAGCCGCTGCCCACCGCCGACGAGCTCGGCGCCGAGGCCGAGGCCTTCCTCGCCGAGCAGGAGGACCACGGCACCAACTGAAGGCCCGCGAAAACAGAGCCCACCCGCTTCGCCGGGTGGGCTCTGTGCCGTCCGGGGCGGGTTGCGCGGGGCCCGCCGGGCCGGTCCGTCCGGCGTTCGAGGTGTGGTGCCGGGACGACCGTCCGGCGCTCGAGGTCGGCGCACGACCGGTCGCAACACGTTGGAAACCTCACCGGAAACTGGCCGCCGTCGAGCACCTCTAGCCTCGCCTGACATCAGGGCGCCGAGACCCTGACGAGCGGCACGAGGTGCACCGGAGATGACGGCCAGCCGGAACTACCGCGGGAGCGTCGGGCGGCTCGGCCCGGCACCGGCACGCAGCCCCGAGCTGCGGTTTCGCGTGGTGCACGGCTACCGGCGGGCATTCCGGGTGGCCGGGTCCGGGCCGCCGCTGGTCCTGATACACGGCATCGGGGACAGCTCGGCGACCTGGGAGGCGATCATCCCGGCGCTGGCCAGGCACCACCTGGTGATCGCGCCGGACCTGCTCGGCCACGGCCGCTCCGACAAGCCCCGCGCGGACTACTCGGTGGCCGCCTACGCCAACGGGGTGCGGGACCTGCTCGGTGTGCTCGGGGTACAGCGGGCCACCCTGGTCGGGCACTCGCTCGGCGGCGGGGTGGCCATGCAGTTCGCGTACCAGTTCCCGGAGCGCACCGAGCGGCTGGTGCTGATCGGCAGCGGCGGCGGTGGGCCCGAGGTCAGCATGGTGCTGCGGATGCTGGCGCTGCCCGGCGGCGAGGCGCTCCTGCACCTGCTCCGGCTGCCCACCGCGCGCTGGCAGACCGGCGTGGTGGTGGCCGCGCTGCGCGCGCTGGACACCGCGCTCGGCCAGGATGCCCCTGACCTGCTGCGGGTGGTCGACGCACTGCCCGACTCGGTCTCCCGGGCGGCGTTCATCCGCAGCCTGCGCTCGGTGGTGGACTGGCGCGGCCAGGTGATCACCATGCTGGACCGGTGCTACCTCACGCAGGGCATGCCGACGCTGCTGGTCTGGGGCTCCCGCGACGCGGTGGTACCGGTCGCACACGGCTACCGGGCGCACGCCGCGATGCCGGGCAGCCAGCTGGAGATCTTCGAGGGCGCCGGGCACTTCCCGTTCCACACCGACCCGGCGCGGTTCGTGGAGACCGTCGAGCGGTTCCTCGCCGAGACGCACCCGGCCACGTGGAACCTCGAGCAGTGGCGGCAGCTGCTGCGCAACGGCCGCATCCCGTCGGCCAACACGGAAGCGGTGGAGACCGCCAGCGAGCGCAGCGCCACCTGACGCGCGCCCTGCGCGGAGGACGTTCCGCGAACGTGGGTGCCGGCCCGGGGGCGCCGTTACTGGACGCCGCTCCGGTTCGAGCCCTTGAACGTCTGGTAGGCGGCGCGGCCGATGAACAGCAGGATGGCGAGCAGGGCGATCCAGAGCACCGCCTTCGCCAGGTGGCCGAGCAGCACGATCCCGATGACCACTACGGCCGCGATCCCGATCAACTTCAACATGGTCCCAGTCAACCGCCGACGGGCCGCCCGGGCATCGGGGTTGTCCCTGGTCCCGGCCCTGACCTCACCCTGGAGCGAGCACCCGCCGACCCCGATCCCCCACACGCTGACGGTCACCATCTCAGGAGCGATGGTGACCGCCGGCGCGGGGAGCGGACGAGGCTCAGCTACAACCGGAGGTGGAGCCGCAGCCCTCACACACGTAGCAGGAACCGGCGGGACGCATCTTGGTGCCGCAGGTCAGGCACAGCGGGGCGTCCGCGAGCTTGCCCATCTGCAGCTCCAGCAGCTCGGTCGAGCTGCCCACCGTGACCGGCGCCGGGGTGGCCGCCGCCGAGGAGTTGGCCGGGGCCGCCTCCACCGTGGTGCGCAGCGCGTCCAGGTCAACCTCACCGTCGCTGCCGCCGTAAGTCTCGGCGACCTGCGCGGTGCGCTCGTCGGCCGAGAAGATGCCCAGCTGGGCGCGCTTCTCGTACGGCAGGTGGTCCAGCGCCAGCCGCCGGAACAGGTAGTCCAACACGCTGGTGGCGATCCGGATGTCCGGGTCGTCGGTCATGCCGGCCGGCTCGAAGCGCTGGTTGCAGAACTTCGAGACGTAGAACTCCAGCGGGATGCCGTACTGCAGGCCGACCGAGATCGACATCGAGAACGCGTCCATCACACCGGCCAGCGTGGAGCCCTGCTTGCCTAGCTTGATGAAGATCTCGCCGAGGCCGTCGTCGGGGTAGGACCCCGCGTGCAGGTAGCCCTCGGCGCCACCGACGGTGAACGACACGGTCTGGCTCGGGCGCTTCTTCGGCAGCCGCCGCCGGACCGGCCGCGACTCGACCACCACCGGCGCGACCTCCTCGGCCTTCGCCGGCTTGGCGTTGGACAGCGGCTGGCCGACCTTGCAGTTGTCCCGGTAGATCGCCAGCGCCTTGAGGCCCAGCTTCCAACCCTGCAGGTAGATCTCCTCGACGTCCTCGACGGTGGCCGCCTCGGGCATGTTCACCGTCTTGGAGATCGCGCCGCTGATGAACGGCTGCACGGCGGCCATCATCCGCACGTGGCCCATCGCCGGGATGGACCGCTCGCCCATCGCGCAGTCGAACACCTCGTAGTGCTCCGGGCGCAGGCTCGGCGCGTCCACCACGTGGCCCTGCTCACCGACGTACTCGATGATCGCCTCGACCTGCTCGGCCTGGTAACCGAGCGAGCTCAGCGCGCGCGGCACCGTCTGGTTGACGATCTGCATCGAGCCGCCGCCGACCAGTTTCTTGAACTTGACGAGCGCCAGGTCCGGCTCGATCCCGGTGGTGTCGCAGTCCATCATCAGGCCGATAGTGCCGGTCGGGGCGAGCACGCTGGCCTGGGCGTTGCGCCAGCCGTTCTTGTCACCGATCTTGAGGCACTGCTGCCACGCCTTCGTGGCCAGCTTGTGCACGCTCGAGTCGACGTGGTCCATCGTGCGGATCGAGTCGTTCGCGGCGGCGTGCTTGCGCATCACCCGCTGGTGCGCCTCGGCGTTGCGGGCGTAGCCGTCGTACGGGCCGACCACTCCGGCGAGCTCCGCCGAACGGCGGTACGCGGTGCCGGTCATCAGCGAGGTGATCGAGGCGGCCAGCGCGCGGCCGCCCGCCGAGTCGTACGCGTGCCCGGTGGCCATCAGCAGCGCGCCCAGGTTGGCGTAGCCGATGCCGAGCTGACGGAACGCCCGGGTGGTCTCCCCGATCGGGTCGGTCGGGAAGTCGGCGAAGCAGATCGAGATGTCCATCGCGGTGATGACCAGCTCGACGGCCTTGGCGAACCGCGGCGCGTCGAAGCCGCCGTCGTCGTCCAGGAACTTCATCAGGTTCAGCGACGCCAGGTTGCAGCTGGAGTTGTCCAGGTGCAGGTACTCGCTGCACGGGTTCGACGCGGTGATCCGGCCGGACTCCGGGCAGGTGTGCCAGTCGTTGATCGTGTCGTCGTACTGCATACCGGGGTCGGCGCAGGCCCAGGCGGCGTGCGCGATGTCGTGGAACAGGCCCCGTGCCGGGACCGTCTCGATCACGTCGCCGGTCATCCGGGCGCGCAGCCCGAAGTCACGCTCACCCTCCACCGCCCGCATGAACTCGTCGGACACCCGCACCGAGTTGTTCGCGTTCTGGTACTGGACCGAGGCGATGTCGGAACCGCCGAGGTCCATGTCGAAGCCGGCGTCGCGCAGGACCCGGATCTTCTCCTCCTCGCGCAGCTTGGTCTGCACGAACTCGCCGATGTCCGGGTGGTCCACGTCCAGCACGACCATCTTGGCCGCCCGCCGGGTCGCGCCACCGGACTTGATGGTGCCCGCGCTGGCGTCCGCCCCGCGCATGAACGAGACCGGGCCGGAGGCGGTGCCGCCGGAGGACAGCAGCTCCTTGGACGACCGGATCCGGGACAGGTTCAACCCGGCGCCGGAGCCGCCCTTGAAGATCAGCCCCTCTTCCCGGTACCAGTTCAGGATCGACTCCATGGTGTCGTCCACGGAGAGGATGAAACACGCGCTGACCTGCTGCGGGGACGAGGTGCCGACGTTGAACCAGACCGGCGAGTTGAAGCTGAACACCTGGTGCAGCAGCATCCAGGTCAGCTCGTGCTCGAAGATCTCGGCGTCCTCCCGGGCGGCGAAGTAGCCGTGCTCGACACCCGCCGCGACGTAGGTGGAGACCACCCGGTCGATCAGCTGGCGGAGGCTGCTCTCCCGCCGCGCGCTACCGACGGCGCCCCGGAAGTACTTGCTGGTCACGATGTTGGTCGCGTTCACCGACCAGAAGTCGGGGAACTCCACCCCGCGCTGCTCGAAGTTGATCGAACCGTCCCGCCAGTTCGTCATCACGACGTCCCGGCGGTCCCAGGTGACCTCGTCGTAGGGGTGCACGCCGGGCGTGGTGTGGACCCGCTCGACCTTCAGCTGCGACCGCTTGCGTACCTTGCCGCCGCTGTCCGCGATCGGCTGGTCGCTGTCGGGGTCCCGATGTCCCACCACGTCGGTCATGCTTCGTCCGTCCCTCTCTCGCTTCCAAAAAGTCTGGCGGCTCGCGTCAGTTCGACTGACTGGCCCGTGCGCGGCGCGGCCGGCGGGCCCTATCTAGTCACGCGCGATCTTTCGTAGATCGGCGATCTCCTGCTCGAAGTCCTCGATAGAGGAGAACGAGCGATAGACGCTGGCGAAGCGCATGTACGCAACCTCGTCGAGTTCGCGGAGCGGGCCGAGGATGGCCAGACCGACCTCGTGGCTGGGCACTTCGGCCGAGCCACCAGCGCGAATGACCTCTTCGACCCGGTGTGCGAGGTGCTGCAGCGCATCCTCGGTGACCGGGCGACCCTGACACGCCCGGCGTACCCCACTGACTACTTTGTCACGCAGGAACGGCTCGGTGACCCCGCTGCGCTTGACCACGGCCAGCACTGCTTCCTCGACCGTGGTGAACCGGCGCCCGCACTCCGGGCAGGACCGCCGGCGGCGGGTGGCCTTGCCCTCGTCGACATCCCGGGAGTCGATCACTCGGGAGTCCGCGTGGTGACAGAACGGGCAACGCACCGCCGAACATCCTCCCCCGTCGCACAGCAGTCCGGCACTGGCCGAACTACAACCATGTAACCACAACATATGGGGGTATGCAAAGGCAGCTAACCCAAGATGGCGTAAAACTGATGAATCTCACCCGATGGGGCTGACCAGCACCTGCCCGCCGCGCACCGACGGTGATCCAAGGTCGTTCAATTCGACGATCCGGGCAGCGACGGCACCCGGATCGGCGGACGGGGCCACACGCCGAGCGACCTGCCAGATCGACTCGCCCACGTGCACCTGGACCACCCCGGTGGTCGCCGGCACCCGCGCCGCGCGCACCACATCACCCAACAGGCCGAGCACGCCGACCACCACCGCGGCCGCCACACACACCAGCACGAACTGGGCGACCGCCCGGCGCGCCGCGTACCGCGACTCGGACCGGACCACCCCTCGGCCGACCAGCGCGCGCGGCGGGGCCGACCGGATCGCCACCGGGCGCGCCGCACTGGCCCGACCGGCCGGCACCCGCCGGACCGGCGCGCCCGCGTGCACCCGCACCGGGCGCCGGGACGCGCGACCGGGACCGGTGGGCTCCGGACCCGGCCCGATCCGCCGTGCCGGCAGCCGCCGCACCGGGTCACCGGCCAGCTCCCGCACCGGCACCTCGGCGGCCCGGAGGGCCACCCGCGCCGCCGGCACCTCGACCGGCAACTCGACCGGCACCGACCCCTCGACCGACACCGCCCGCACCGAGCTCGCGCTCCCGCCCATCACGCCTCCCGCTGTCGCATACCGCTCGTCCACGCCATCCCGCGCCATCCCACGCCGCCGGACCCGACCGCCCCAGCCGCACACACGTTCGATCGAACGCGTGTGCGATTAGGTGTACCACCGGGCCCCGACAAAACTGGGAATTAGGGCGCGTGTCGTTCGAACATGTGTTTGGACTTGTCTGCCCACCGGTCTACCGTGCGGAGTCGAACAAACTAGCGAGTGATGCCGACTGGGCAGGGAGGATCGGCGACGATGGCGCGCGGATCGACAGACGACGACGGGGCCGGCGGGGCGGTCGGTGCCGAGGTGCACACCTTCCCCGACCCACCGGGTGTGGACTCAACCGCGCTGACCCCGAGGCAGCGCAAGGTGCTGGAAGTGATCCGGGACTGGGTGGAGCGCTTCGGCTACCCACCGAGCGTCCGGGAGATCGGCGACGCGGTGGGGTTGACGTCCACGTCGTCGGTGCACCACCAGCTGCGCGCCCTGGAGCGCAAGGGCTACCTGCGGCGCGACCCGAACCGGACACGCGCGGTCGACGTGCGCGGCCCGGACGAGCTGCACCCCGACGGTCCCGGCGGGGTGGCGGTGGGCGGCGAGGGCGACCCGGGGGTCACCGAGGAGCTGCGCGCGCTGCGGCCGTCCCCGGCGTTCGTGCCGGTGGTCGGCCGGATCGCGGCCGGCGGGCCGATCCTGGCCGAGCAGGCCATCTCGGACGTGTTCCCGCTGCCGAGGGAGATCGTCGGCGAGGGCACCCTGTTCCTGCTCACGGTCAGCGGGGACTCAATGATCGACGCGGCGATCACCGACGGCGACTGGGTGGTGGTCCGCCAGCAGTCGGTGGCGGAGAACGGCGACATCGTGGCCGCGATGATCGACGGGGAGGCCACCGTCAAGACGTTCAAGCGGCGCGACGGGCACATCTGGCTGCTCCCCAGCAACCCCGCCTACCAGCCGATCCCCGGTGACGAGGCGACCGTGCTCGGCCGGGTGGTCGCGGTGCTGCGCCGGCTCTGAAACCGTTGGCACCGAAACGGCACCGACACCGGCGGCACCGAAACTGTTGGCACCGAACCCACCGGCCCGGTAGCGGCCGGTGCTCGGGGCCGGCCACGTAGGCCGGCCCCGGGACAACACGCGCTCCGCCAGCGCGGGGCGCCCAGACGCCCGTACCGGGGCCCAGCGTGGCTCAGGCGGGCTGTTCGTGTCCCGGCGTACTCGCGGGCGCGGGCGGGGCCGGCGACTCGCTGGCGACCCGGTAGGCGCCCAGCGCGGCCGCCAGGTCCTCGGCCACCCGGGCGCGCAGCCAGGTGCCCTCGGCGCCGTGCTGCTCGGCGAGCACCTGGCCGTGCTCGTGCACCCGCGCCGCGAGGCCACCTTCGGTGTAGGGCAGCAGCACCTCGAGCTCGTAGTGCGGCTTGGGCAACCGCGACGCGAGCACCTCGCGCAGCCGGTCGATCCCGAGGCCGGAGCGCGCCGAGACGAACACCGCGTCGGGCAGCAGGTGGCGCAGCCGGGCCAGCTGCAACTGGTCGGCCGTGTCCACCTTGTTGATCACCAGCAGCTCCGGCGGCATCGCCCCGCCGTGCTGTTCACCGATCTCGGTGAGCACCTCGCGGACCGCCTTGATCTGCTCCTCCGGCATCGGGTCGGAGCCGTCCACCACGTGCACCAGCAGGTCGGCCTGGGCGACCTCCTCCAAGGTGGAGCGGAACGCCTCGACCAGCTGGTGCGGCAGGTGCCGGACGAACCCGACCGTGTCGGTCAGCGTGTACACCCGGCCGTCCGCCGTCTCGTGCCGGCGGGTGGTCGGGTCCAGCGTGGCGAACAGCGAGTCCTCGACCAGCACGCCGGCCCCGGTGATGGCGTTGAGCAGGCTCGACTTGCCGGCGTTCGTGTAGCCGGCGATGGCCACGCCCGGCACCTCGTTGCGCCGCCGGGAGTTGCGCTTGGTATCCCGCACGGTACGCATGCCGGCCAGCTCGCGGCGCAGCTTCGACATCCGGGTGCGGATCCGCCGGCGGTCCAGCTCGATCTTGGTCTCACCGGGGCCACGGCCGCCGATGCCGACGCCGCCGGCGGCCCGGCCGCCGACCTGCCGGGACAGCGCCTCGCCCCAGCCGCGCAGCCGGGGTAGCAGGTAGGACAGCTGGGCCAGCTCGACCTGCGCCTTGCCCTCCTTGGAGCGCGCGTGCTGGGCGAAGATGTCCAGGATCAGCGCCGTCCGGTCGATCACCTTGACCTTGAGCTTCTCCTCCAGCTGGCGCAGCTGGCCCGGCGAGAGCTCGCCGTCGCAGATCACCGTGTCCGCGCCGCTGGCGAGCACCGCGTTGCGCAGCTCCTCGACCTTGCCGGAGCCGACGAAGGTGGCCGGATCCGGCCGTTGGCGGCGCTGCACCAGCCCGTCGAGCACGGCGGAGCCGGCGGTCTCGGCGAGTCGGGCCAGCTCAGCGAGCGACGCGGCGGCCTGTTCGGCGGAGCCCTCGGTCCAGACTCCGACGAGGACGACCCGCTCGAGGCGCAGCTGCCGGTACTCGACCTCGGTGACGTCGGTGAGCTCGGTGGAGAGCCCGGCGACCCGCCGCAGCGAGGACCGCTCTTCGAGCTCGAGGTCCCCGGTGGACGGGTCCAGATACACAGTCGGTTGGTTCATATACCGTCCATGGTCCCACGGTTCGCACCCGATTTCCGGAATCGGGCGCCTCGGACCTCGGCTCGGCCCTCGGGTTCACCCCGACAGGGAGCGCCACCAGTCCGGGTCGAGCTCTCCCGCCGCGACCAGCACGGCCGGTCCGGTGAGCGTCGCGGCACCGCCGGCGAGCTCCACCCGCACCCGGCCGCCGAGCACCGCCACGGTGAGCTCACCCATCGCAAGGCCGTCGTGGCGCAGCGCGGCGGCAGCGGCGGCGACCGTGCCCGTGCCGCAGGACCGCGTCTCCCCCACGCCACGCTCGTACACCCGCATCCGGGTGACCCCGTCGCGCGGCGGGGTCAGGAACTCCACGTTCACCCCGGCCGGGAAGACCGCCGGGTCGTAGCCGGGCGCCACGGTCAGGTCCAGCTCGTCCAGCGGTACGTCGGTGACGCAGGCCAGGTGGGGGTTGCCCACGTCGACCACCAGCCCGGTGAACTCCCGGCCGGCCACCGTGGCAGTACTCGTGCCGCCCAGCCGCACCTCACCCATCGCGACGCTGACCTGGCCGGACTCCGCCCCGGTGCCGAACCGGACGCGCTTCGGGCCGCCCCGCGTACCCACCAGCAGCTCGCCGCCGGCCACCTGCTCCGCCGCGACCAGCCCCGCCTCGACCAGGTACCGCGCGAACACCCGCACCCCGTTGCCGCACATCTCGGCCACCGAGCCGTCGGCGTTGCGGTAGTCCATGAACCACTCGGCGGCGGGGTCGGCCGGCTCGTCGAGCGCGGCGGTGCGCACCACCCGCAGCACGCCGTCGGCACCGAGGCCCCGGCGGCGGTCGCACAGCGCCCGGACCCGCGCCCCGGTCAGCTCCAGGGCACCGTCCGGGTCCGGCAGCAACACGAAGTCGTTCTCCGTGCCGTGCCCCTTGCGGAACGGGATGCCCGCCTCCGGATCAGCCATCCCACCAGCGTAACGGCCCGCCCCGGGGCCGCGTCGTGCTCCGTGCGTTCAGTGGCCGGCCAGAACACCCAGCGCGGCGCCGACCGGGTCGTCCAGGCCGTCGATCCAGTGGATCCGAGGGTCGCGGCGGAACCAGGAGCGCTGCCGGCGGACCAGCCGCCGGGTGGCCTTGATCGTGTCCGCCTGGGCCTTGTCGAGCTCGCCGCCGTTCAGGTCACCGCCGCCGGCGCTGTCACCGGCGCCGTCACCGGCGCCGTCACCGGCGCTGTCACCGCCGCCGTCCAGCGCCTCGAGGACCTGCTGGTAGCCGACCGCGCGGGACGCCGTCCGGCCCTCCCGCAGGCCGCGCCCGGCCAGCTCGCGCACCTCGTCAACCAGGCCGGCCTCGAACATCCG
>DATAZG010000086.1:0-23004 GCA_036272155.1 Pseudonocardia sp. | reverse complement strand
TGTCGGTGAGGTCGCGCCAGGTGCCGGCGACGTCCTTGACCTGGGCCTGGCCGCCGAGTTTTCCTTCGGTGCCGACCTCGCGGGCGACGCGGGTGACCTCGTCGGCGAAGCTGGAGAGCTGGTCGACCATCGTGTTGACGGTGGACTAGAGTTCGAGGATCTCGCCCCGCGCGTCGACGGTGCCTGGAACGAGGGCGCGCACGCGGTCAACTCGCTGATCGACGACCTGGCCCAGCCGACCTCGGAGATCGGCCGGGTGCTGGCCGCGGTGGCCGAGGGCGACCTGTCCGAGCACATGGCACTGGAGATCGAGAGCCGGCCGCTGCGCGGGGAGTTCCTCCGCATCGGCCGCACCGTCAACAAGATGGTCGACCAGCTCTCCAGCTTCGCCGACGAGGTCACCCGCGTCGCCCGCGAGGTCGGCACCGAGGGGCGCCTCGGCGGCCAGGCCGCGGTGCCGAACGTGTCGGGCACCTGGCGCGACCTCACCGAGAACGTCAACCAGCTGGCCGACAACCTGACCGGGCAGGTCCGCAACATCGCCCAGGTCACCACCGCCGTGGCCAAGGGCGACCTGTCACAGAAGATCACCGTCGACGCCCGGGGCGAGATCCTCGAGCTCAAGTCCACCGTCAACACCATGGTCGACCAGCTCTCGTCCTTCGCCGACGAGGTCACCCGCGTGGCCCGCGAGGTCGGCACCGAGGGCAAGCTGGGCGGCCAGGCCCAGGTCAAGGACGTCGCCGGTACCTGGCGCGACCTCACCGAGAACGTCAACCAGCTCGCCTCCACGCTGACCTCGCAGCTGCGGGCGATCTCCGGCGTCTCCACGGCGGTGGCCAGCGGCGACCTGACCCAGCAGATCCAGGTCGCGGCCATGGGCGAGGTCGCCGAGCTGCGCGACAACGTCAACCAGATGATCGTCACGCTCCGGGAGACCACCAAGGAGAACGCCGAGCAGGGCTGGCTGGACTCCAACCTGGCCCGGATCAGCGGCCTGCTGCAGGGCCAGCGCGACCTCGGCGAGGTCAGCAAGATGATCATGAACGAGGTCGCGCCGCTGGTGAACGCGCAGGTCGGTGCGTTCTTCCTGCCGGTGGACACGATCAGCGACCTGGCCGGGCCGACCGACCAGCCGGCGTGGCGGATGAGCGCCGGCTATGCGCTCAGCGCGGCCGCCGCGGCCCAGACGTTCCGGGCCGGCGAGGGCCTGGTCGGACAGGCGGCGGCGACCAAGCAGGTCGTGCTCGTCAACAACATCCCGCCGGACTACCTGCCGATCACCTCCGGGCTCGGCACCATCTCCCCCACGGCCGTCGTGGTGCTGCCGGTGCTGTTCGAAGGCGAGTCGCTCGGCGTCGTCGAGCTCGGCTCGGTCACCCCGTTCTCCTCGCTGCACCTGACGTTCCTGGAGCGCCTGGTCAGCGCCATCGGCGTCACGATCACGACGATCCAGGCCAACCGGCGCACGGAGGAGCTGCTGATGCAGTCCCAGCGCCTCGCCGTCGAGCTGCAGGACCAGTCCGCCGAGCTGCAGCGCACCAACGCGGAGCTGGAGGAGAAGGCGGAGCTGCTCTCCGAGCAGAACCGCAACATCGAGATCAAGAACATGGAGATCGACGCCGCCCGGCGCGGCGTCGAGGACAAGGCGCAGCAGCTCGCCGCGGCCAGCCAGTACAAGACCGAGTTCCTGGCCAACATGAGCCACGAGCTGCGCACGCCGCTGAACTCGCTGCTGCTGCTGTCGCGGCTGCTCGCCGACAACGACGACCGCAACCTGACGTCCAAGCAGATGGAGTTCGCCACCACCATCCACAACGCAGGCTCCGAGCTGCTGCTGCTGATCGACGACATCCTGGACCTTTCCAAGATCGAGGCCGGCCGGGTGGACCTGGACCCGCAGCCGGTGGCGCTGGACCAGGTGCAGGCCTACGTGGAGCGCACGTTCGTGCCGCAGGCCGAGGAGAAGGGCCTGGAGCTGCTGGTGAAGGTCGCGCCGGACCTGCCGTCCAGCATCAGCACCGACGCCCAGCGGCTGCAGCAGATCGTGCGCAACCTGCTGTCCAACGCGGTCAAGTTCACCGCCCACGGCTCGGTCACGCTGACCGTCGACACGGCGCCGCCCCGGACCAACTTCGGCATCCCGGCCCTGGACGAGGCCCGCCGGGTGCTCTCCTTCACGGTCCGCGACACCGGGATCGGCATCGCCACCGACAAGTTGGACATGATCTTCGAGGCGTTCCAGCAGGCGGACGGCACCACCAGCCGCAAGTACGGCGGCACCGGGTTGGGCCTCTCGATCAGCAAGAAGCTGGCCGAGATGCTGGGCGGCGCGATCACGGTGACCTCGGAGGTCGGCGTCGGCTCGGTGTTCACCCTGTTCCTGCCGGACGAGCTGCAGGCCGACTCGTCCAGCTCGGTCATCCGCGTACCGCTGCGCCCGGTCGATCCGGCCGAGCTCGGCGAGCCGACGAACGGGTCCCGGGGGCGGCCGATCCTGCGCGCCCAGTCCGGGCCGACCCGGCCGGGGCGGCCGGCGATCGACCTCACCGGGGTGACGGTGCTGATCGTCGACGACGATGTGCGTAACGTGTTCGCTCTGACCAGTGCTCTGGAGCTGCACGGGCTGACCGTGCTGTACGCGGACAACGGCTCCGACGGCATCCGGCTGCTGACCGAACACGCGGAGGTGGACATCGTCCTGATGGACGCGATGATGCCGGACCTGGACGGCAACGCGACGACGAAGCTGATCAGGGCGCTGCCCGGCGGCGCCGACCTGCCGGTCGTGTTCCTCACCGCGAAGGCGATGCCGGGGGACCGCGAGTCGAGCCTGGCCGCCGGCGCCACCGACTACGTGACCAAACCCGTCGACAAGGAACTGCTGCTGTCGGTGATGGCGACCTGGATCTCCCGCGCCCGCGACACCACCAGCCAGCTCTCATGACCGTTGCCAAGGTGCTCGCGGTCGACGACCGTCCGGAGAACCTGATCGCGCTGGAGGCGATCCTGCAGGGCCTTCCGGTGGAGATCACGTCGGTGACCAGCGGCGACGAGGCACTCAAGCGGCTGCTCAGCGAGGACTACGCGGTCATCCTGCTGGACGCCCAGATGCCCGGCATGGACGGTTTCGAGACGGCCAGCCACATCAAGCGGCGGGAGCGCACGCGGCACATCCCGATCGTGTTCCTGACCGCCGCGAACTACGACCCGCACCTGGCCTTCCGCGGCTACCAGCTCGGCGCGGTCGACTACCTGACCAAGCCGCTGGACCCGTGGGTGCTCCGGTCCAAGGTGCAGGTGTTCGCCGACCTGTGGAAGCTGAACACCGAGCTCGCCGAGCGGGCCGCCGAGTGCGCGGTGCTGCGCTCCGCCGTGACCGACGCGCTCGCGCTGCTCAACGGCGCGGAGACCTCGGCCGACCGCACCGAGCTGCTCGCGCTGGCCCGCAACCGGCTCGCCGCGGTGGACTCCCCTACGCCCGCCCGACCGCGCGGCGGGTGATCTTCCGGCCCTGCCGCGGCGCTCAGCGGACCCGGAACTCCGGCGGGCGCTTCTCCAGGAAGGCCCGGACGCCCTCCTTGTAGTCCTCGCTGTCCACGGCGTTGATCGACAGGTCGACGGACTCCTCGTCGGCGACGTCCATGCCGGCCTTGATCTTCTCGATCATCCGCTTGGCGCCGCGCACGGACACCTGGGAGCGGGAGCTGATCGTCCTGGCGAAGTCGAACGTCTCGGCCTCCAGGCGCTCCGGGTCGACGAGCTGGTCGACCAGGTGCACCCGCAGCGCCTCGTCGGCACTCAGCCGGGCACCGGAGAACAGGATGTACTTGGCGAAGGACGGGCCGACGGCGGTGACCAGCTGCCGGGTCGAGCTGAAGGTGTAGACCAGGCCGAGCTTGGCCGGGGTGATGCCCAGCGTCGCGCTCCGCCCGGCGAACCGCAGGTCGCAGGCCAGGGCGATCTCGCAGCCACCGCCGATGCAGAAGCCCTGGATCATCGCGATGGACGGCTTGCACATGTCGCCGAGGGAGTGCGCGGCGTGCTCCACGTGCTCGCCGTACACCCGGGCGCCCTCGGCGGTGGCCCGGCGCGTCTCGAACTCGCTGATGTCCGCGCCGGCGCAGAAGTGGTCGCCGGCGCCGCGCACCACGAGCACCTTGACCGAGTCGTCGGCGTCCACCTCGGCGACCAGCTTGGGCAGCGCCTCCCACATGTCGAAGGACATGGCGTTGCGCCGGCTCGGCTGGTTGATCACCAGCTCGGCGATGTCCCCGTGCCGGTTCAGGATCAGTCCCTGGCTCATTCGTCCTACCTGTTCGTCGCGGTGCTGGGGGTTGGTGCGGGTTCGGTTGGTGCGGGTTCGGTTGGCACGGGTTCGGTTGACGGGGCCTGTTCCACGATGCCCTGCTCGACCCAGTTCTGGATCTCGGTGTGGTCGAAACCGCTCGCGAGGAGGATCTCCCGGCTGTGCTGGCCGAGGAGTGGCGCCGCCCGGCGGACCGTCGACGGCGTCTCGGACAGCTTGGCCGGCATGCCGAGCGCGCGCATCGGGCCGATCTTCGGATGGTCGATGTCCACCACCATCCGGCGGGCCTCTACCTGCGGCTGCGCCAGGGCCTCCGCGTAGGTCAGCACGGGGCCACCGGGCACCCCGGCGGCGTCCAATGCGCGGACCCAGTGCTCGGTGGGATGGCCGCGGAGGATCTCCTGCAGCTCCCCGGCGAGCTGGTCGGCGTGCTCGGCGCGGCTGCGCGAGGAGCCGTACTCGGCGCGGTCCATCAGCTCCGGCCGGCCCAGCACCTGGCGGCAGAACCGCTCCCACAGCCGGTCGTTGCCGGCGCCCACGGTCACGTAGCCGTCGGCGGTCCGGTACGCCTGGTACGGGGCGCGGTGCCGGTGCCGGCTGCCCTCGGCGACCGGTTCGTGGCCGCCGCCGAACCAGGCACCGGCCTCCCACACGGTCAGCGCCAGCCCGGCGTCCACCAGCGACACGTCGATGTACTGGCCGGAGCCGCCGCGCAGCCGCCGGATGTACGCCGCCAGCACCGCGCTGGAGGCCGTCATGCCGGCGACCAGGTCGGTCACCGCCACCCCGAACTTCGCCGGCTCGCCGCCCGGGGACCCGGTCATCCGCAGGAACCCGGTCATGCCCTGGGCGATGATGTCGAAGCCGGCGCGGTGGCTCTCCGGCCCGGTCTGCCCGTAGCCGGTGATCGAGCAGTAGACGACGTCCGGGTTGGCCGCGCGCACCGAGTCGTAGTCCAGCCCGAGCCTCGCCATCACGCCGGGCCGGAAGTTCTCCACCACCACGTCCGCCCGGCTGGCCAGCCGGAACGCCACCCGCCGCCCCACCTCCGACTTCAGGTCCAGCGCCAGCGAGCGCTTGTTCCGGTTCGGCATCGCCGACGGGTAGCTCTCGCCGTTGACGAACGGCGCGATGTCCCGCGAGTCGTCGCCTTGGCCGGTGCGCTCGACCTTCAGCACGTCCGCCCCGTAGTCGCCGAGGATCATGGTGCAGTACGGCCCGGACAGGAACCGGGTGAAGTCGACGACGGTGACGCCCTCGAGTGGTTGCATGCGGTGACCTCCTCCGAAGATGGTGGATCAGTCGGGCAGCGCCTGGCCCCGGGTCTCCGGGGACAGCCGCAGCAGCCAGAAGGCCAGCAGGAACGGGACCGCGGTGAGGGCCAGCGGCAGCGCGATGCCTTCGGTGGCGATGCCGTAGCCGATCAGGAACGTGCCGCCGGCGGCCAGGAACCGGGACATCGTGGTGCAGAACGCGAAGCCGCTGGCCCGCACCTCGGTCGGGTACTGCTCGGGCAGCCAGATGGTGAACACCGCGAAGTCCGCCCCGCCGACGCCCATCACGACGACGAACACGAAGAACAGCGGCACGCTCGCGGCCGGGTAGGCCCAGGCGTAGCCGCCGGCGATGCCGACCACCATCAGCGTGAAGAACAGCGCGAGCGCGCGCCTGCGGCCCAACCGCTGGCACAGCAGCGGGGCGAACAGGCAGCTCAGCGCGGTGACCAGCGCGAGTACACCGGCGCCGAGGGTGCCCAGCATGGCGGCGCCGTGCGCGTCGTGACCGGCACGCAGCGCGAGCTCCTTGATCGCCGTCGGCAGGTACTGCGAGCTGGCCCAGTAGCCCATCAGCGCGACGGTGACCAGCACCGCGTTGTTCAGCGTGCGCCGGCGGTAGGGCGGGCGCAGGATCCCGCGCAGGAACGACCAGTACCCCGGCCGGCGTTCGGCCCGCCCGACCTTGGCCTGCCAGTGCTTGGTGTCGCCGTGCACCTGGGCGCGGATGTAGAGCACGAACAGCGCCGGCAGCACGCCGAGCCAGAACATCCACCGCCAGCCGACCACCAGTCCGACGAACAGGTTCACCACGGCGCCGAGCAGGAAGCCCCAGTACGTGCCCGAGTGCAGCACGCCGCCGAGCAGCACCCGCTTGCGCTCCGGCATCGACTCGGCCACGAACGTGCCGGCCAGCGACCACTCCCCGCCGATGCCGATGGCGGCCAGCAGCCGGAACAGGCTCAGCTGCCAGACGTCCCGCGAGAAGCCGGCCAGGAAGGTGAAGAAGGCGTAGGCCAGGATGCTGGCCATCAGCACCGGCACCCGGCCGTACCGGTCGGCGATCGGCCCCCACAGGAACGAGCAGCCCCAGCCGAACAGGAAGACGGCCACCCCGAGCTCGCCGAAGAACGCGATGTTGCCGGCGGTGGCCGGGTAGCCCGACCGAGGCAGCAGGTCGGTCAGCGCCGGGCTCAGCACCAGCCCGAACAGCCCCGCGTTGTACCCGTCCAGGCTCCAGCCGCCGAAGGCGCTGATGAACGCGCGCCGCTGTTGTCTGGTGAGCTTGCGGTCGGGGGCCGGCCCGGCGACGGAGCCGGCACTCGGATCGGCGCTCGAGTCCGCACTGCTCCGGGCCATCGCGCCGCTCCCCTGCTGCCAAGCCATTGGTACGCTATGTGATACGTCGTTCCATTGGGCGATACGAAGGATGTAACCGCCGTCACCCGCTAGTGTCAAGCCCATGGGATCAGCCGCGACCGTGCTGCGGGCACTGGAGGCAGTGGCCGCCCGGCAGCCGATGGGGGTCAGCGAGCTGGCCCGCCGCCTGGACATCTCGAAGCCGGCGGCTCAGCGCGCCCTGGCCGCGCTGGCCGACGAGCACTGGATCCGCCGGTCGGTGCAGCAGCCGGGGCGCTGGGTGCTCACCGTCAAGGTGCTCGAGGTCGCCAACCAGCTCGGCCTGGACCTCGGCCTCCGCGAGGTGGCGCGACCAGCCATGCTGGAGCTCGTCAAGACCACCGGCGAGGCCACCCACCTGTCCGTGCTGGACGGGGTCGACGTGGTGACGATCGACGAGGTCGAGTCCACCGAGGTGCTGCGCATCCACTGGCCGATCGGCACCCGGGCCGCCGCCTACGCCGCCGCGAACGGCAAGGCACTGCTGGCGCACCTGCCGGCCGACCAGCTGGCCCAGCACCTGCCCGAGCCGCTCGAGGCGTTCACCGCGAGCACGATCACCGACCCGGTCCTGCTGCGCGCGGAGCTCGACGCGATCCGCCGGCGCGGCTACTCGGTGCAGCGCGGCGAGCTGCGGACCGACGTGGCCTCGGTCGCCGCGTGCATCCGCGACCAGAGCGACCGGCCCGTCGCCTCCCTGAGCATCTTCATGCCGATCCAGCGCTACCCGGCGGACGGCGCCGAGCAGCTCGGCCGGCTCGTCGCCGAGGCGGCCGGCAAGATCTCCTCGGGCCTCGCCGGCACCTGACCCGACTCGCTCGGGCGTGGCCGGGACGCGGGTGGCAGCATGTCGGGGTGCGGGGATTTCGGCAGGTCGACGTGTTCACCGACGAGCTCACCCTCGGCAATCCGGTGGCGGTCGTGCACGACGCCGACGGGCTGACCACCGAGCAGATGGCCGCGTTCGCCCGCTGGACGAACCTGAGCGAGACCACGTTCCTGCTGCGGCCGACCGACGCGGGCGCCGACTACCGGCTGCGGATCTTCACGCCGGTCCGCGAGCTGCCCTTCGCCGGGCACCCGACGCTCGGCACCGCCCGGGCCTGGCTGGACGCCGGCGGTACCCCGTCGGGCGGCACGGAGCTGGTCCAGGAGTGCGGCGCCGGGCTCGTCCGGGTCCGCCGGGACGGGTCGCGGCTCGCGTTCGCGGCGCCGCCGGTACTGCGCGACGGGCCCGTGGACGACGCCGAGCTCGACGAGGTGCTGCGGGCGCTGCGCCTCGATCCCGCGCAGGTCGTCGCGGCCCGCTGGGCGGACAACGGCCCGGGTTGGGTCGCGCTGCTGCTGTCCGACGCCGACACGGTGCTGGGGATCGAGCCCGACCGGGCGGCGTTCGGGGCGCTGGACAAGGTGGGTGTGGTCGGGGCGTACGCGGCCGGCTCCGAGGTCGCGTTCGAGGTCCGGGCGTTCGTGCCCCGGGTCGGGCTCGGCGAGGACCCGGTGACCGGCAGCCTGAACGCCTCGATCGCCCAGTGGCTGATCCCCGCCGGGTTCGCGCCTCCGCGGTACACGGCTGCCCAGGGCACCCGGCTGGGCCGCCGGGGACGGATCCGCCTCGAGCAGCTCGGCGACGAGATCTGGGTCGGCGGCGACACCGTGCTCGGGGTGGCCGGCACCGTTGCGCTCTGACCCTGTGTGGTCCGGTCTCAGCCGCCCCCGGCCGGGGTGGGCAGCGCGGTGAGCAGGTCGGCGCCGGTCGCGGTGAAGCCGAAGCACTGCCGGACGTTGTACAGCGTCGCGTCCAGGCAGAACTCCGGTGACGTCGTGCCCGCGGCGTCCTCCAGCAGCACCACGTCGTAGCCGAGGCAGGCGGCGTCGGTCAGGGTCGCCAGCACGCACTGGTCCGCGTTCACCCCGCCGAACAGCACGGTGTCCACCCGCAGCCCGCGCAGCACGGAGTCGAGCGGAGTGTCGAAGAACCCGCTCATCCGGTACTTGTCGACGCGGATGTCCCCCTCGGCCGGCGTCAGCTCGTCGACCACGGCGGCGGCCCAGCTGCCCGCCTGCAGCACCGGGGCGCCGTTGGCCGGCAGCGGGCTGCCGATCCCCCGGCCCCGGGCGGCGGGGTCGTAGACGTGCAGCACGTTCGGCGGCAGGTTGGCGCGGTCCGGGCGGTTGCCCCAGTTCAGCCAGATGATCGGGACGTCGTGGTGGCGCAGTGTCCCGGTCAGCGTGGCGAGCGTGGGGATCGGTGCGCGGGCCGGCGTGATGTCCACCCCGATCCCGGCCAGCCAACCGTCCTGGTGGCAGAAGTCGTTCTGCATGTCCACCACGACGAGCGCCGTGCGGGCGAGGTCGAGGGTGAGCCGTTCGGGCCGGGCGGGAAGCTCAACCGGGACCGGCGGGCGGGGCGGCCGGCGCAGGTCCACCGCACCCTCGCGGACCTGCCAGCTGTTGGCCGGGCTCGGACCGAGCGGTCGCGTCATGCATCCTCCCAGTGAGCGTCCGGGGTGCTGTCGTGCCAGGGCGCCGGGCGGGTGACCAGGTCGAGCAGGGCGTGGTCGGTGCCCGGGCCGCCGACCAGGGTCAGTGCCATCGGCGCGGTACCCACCCGCATGGTGGGCACGGCGACGGCCGGCAGCCCGGCCAGCGAGGCCAGGCAGGTCAGCCGCAGGGTGGCCAGCCGGGCGGCGTTGACCCGGTCCCCCGGCAGGTCCACCGGCAGCGCCGGGCTGGAGGTCGCCGGCAGCAGCAGTGCCCTTCCCGGTGGGAGCAGCTCGGCGAGCCGGCGCCGGGCGTCGGCCAGTACCTCACGGGCGCGGCCCAGCTGAGCGGCGTCGACGTCCCGGCCGGCCTCGAACCGGGCCACCACCTCGGGCAACAGGTCGGCGCGCGCCCTGGTCACGAACTCGCCGTGGGCGGCCCAGGCCTCGGCGGCCTGCACGGTGCGGAACGCGGGTAGCCAGCTCGTCACGGCCTCGGCCAGGCCGCCATGCGCCTCGACGCGGCACCGAGTCCGACCGGCGAGGGCCAGTGCGGCGCCGTCGAAGGCCACCCGGACCTCTGGCTCGAGCTCCGCGAGCAGGTCCACCGGGCGCAGCAGCACCTCGACCGGCGCCCGTTCCCCCGGCGCCGGCAGCAGCACCCCGGCCGCGGTGGCCAGCAGGGCCGGGTCGCGGGTGAGCAGGCCGACGGTGTCGAACGAGGGCGCCAGCGGCAGCACCCCGGCCACGGTGATCGCGCCGTGGGTCGGGCGCAGCCCGTACAGCCCGCAGTAGGACGCCGGGACCCGGATCGAGCCGGCGGTGTCGGTGCCGAGGCCGAGGTCGGCGGCGTGCCCGGCGACGGCGGCGGCCGGCCCGCTGCTGGAGCCGCCGGTCGCCGCGCCCGGCACGGCGGGGTTCGGCACCGCCCCGTAGCTCGCCGTCACGCCGGCCAGCGAGAACGCCAGCTCGTCGGTGTGCGCGAGACCGGCCAGGGTGGCCCCGGCGGCCAGCAGCGCGCCCACCGCCGGAGCGGTCACGGGCTCGATCGGCGCCTCGGCCAGCCAGCGTGCCGACCCACCGCCGACGGCCTGGCCCCGCACCGCGAACAGGTCCTTCACCGCGACCCGGACACCGCGCAGCGGTCCGTCCGGGGCGTCCGCGCTGCCCGAGCCCGCGCTGTCCGAGCCCGAGCTGTCTGAACTGCCCGAGCCGTCCGGACCGACCGGCAGCGGCCCGGCCTGCCGCCACACGCCGTCCACCTCACCGGCCGGGACCGCCGGCAACCGACCGGGCGCGGCCGGCGGCGCGATGCCGACATGCGCGGCGACGATCCGCCAGCCCTCCGACCCACGAACCCAGACCTGCGACTGCGCCCCGGTCCCACCGCCCGGCCGGGTCGACTCGGCGACCACCGCCACGGCGTCCGGACCGAGCGGGCGCACGTGCAGCCGGTCCACCCGGCGGGGACCCGGCGGCGGCCGCTGCCGGCGGAACCGGGCGATCTGGTCCGCGCCGACCAGCGTGGCGCCGCCGTCGGAGCGCAGGGTCTCCGGGCCGAGTTGGAACCAGGCCTCCAGTGCCGGCACGTCGTTGCGCGCCAGCGCCCGCTCGTAGTCCCAGAACGCCGCCAGCAGGCCGTCCGGGGCGGGCCGGCCGCCGCCCGGATCACCGCTCGGGTCACCGCCGCCGTGCCCCGCGGTGACGTCGGAGCTGAGATCGGACCTGGTCACGGTGTTACCTCCTGGCAACAAGTCGCACCTACGGTCGGCCGGGTACTCCCGACCGAGAGGAAGTCCGGCCCATGGCTGACGCCCCGTCCCTCACCCGCCGAGGTGAGATCACGTTCCACCACATCTCGCCCGGCGACACGGTGAAGCTGGCCGTACTGGCCGGCCCGGCGACCGGTTCGCCGACGACCGTGGTGCTCGAGGTATGGGAGCCGGGCGGGGCGCAGCCACCGAACTCGCACGCCGAGTCCAGCGAGACGTTCGTGGTGTTGGCCGGCCGCGCCGCCGCGCACTCCGACGACGAGGTGGTGCACATCGAGGCCGGCGACACGCTGACCCTGATGCCGGGGTCGGTGCACCGCATCGTCAACGAGTCCAGCACCGATCGGCTCTACACGCTGACCGTCATGCAGGCCGACAGCGGCTTCGCCGAGATGATCACCCGGGGTCCCGTGGCCACGCTGGACGAACGCGACCTGGCCGTCCTCGGGTCCGTGCTGCCCACGGGCTGACGAACCGCCCCCGAGCGGCCGGCGCGGGCCGCTCCGGCCGGCGTGGTTCGACATGGTCGTGCCCCCTCGCGCTCGGGAGATCGGCTGGTCAGTGCGGTGGTGGGTCGGCCGACGCCGGCCCGCCCAGCACTTCAGTGTGGATCATGAGAACCCGGACCGGCCCGGGACAGCCGGAGCGCCACCGGTGCGGGATCGAGCCCGGGTAGCGCAGGCACTCGCCGGCGGTGAGGGTGAACAGCCGACCGTCCCCCAGCTCCACGTCGAGCACGCCCTCGGCAATGTAGACGAACTCGCTGCCGTCGTGCTCGAAGAAGTGCTCGAAGGTCCGCGACGGGTTGCGGAACTCGGTCGGGATGTACCGGCCGGGCTCCGCGAGCAGCTGGCGGGCCACGCCGTCACCGGTCGCGGGCACCGTGACGCCCTCGTCGTGGCGCAGCACCGCCACCGGTTCGGCGGCGACGTCGGTACCGCCGGCGGCCAGCAGCCAGTCCTGGGTGACCCCGAGCGCCCCGGCGATCCGGAACAGCGACGACATGCTGGGCCGGGCCAGGCCACGTTCCAGCTGGCTGAGGAAAGGATGCGACAGCCCGGCGCGCTCGGCGACCTCGACCAGGGTCAGCCCCAGCTCGCGGCGCCGGGACCGGATGCGCTCCCCCATCCGGCGCGCCGGGGACGCGCCGCCGGCCTCTGCCGACTCCGCCTCTGCCGGCCCCGCCTCTGCCGGCCCCGCGCCTGACGACTCCGCGTCTGACACTGCCGCTTCGGGCGTGCCCACGGCGGCCCCCCTTTTCCTGAATGCCACACGGCGACACCGGGGCGAAACAAAACGCCTCTAGCGTCAATGTTGATGACATCAACATTAGCGGCCCACGGCGGACCGGGACAGCGGGACCACCCCGAGTGGTACGCCACCCGCTGGCTGCCCGGCGGAGCGGCCCAGAGCGCCGGTACCGGGATCGCACTGATCGCCGAGCCGGGTCACGTGAACAGCTTCCTCGTGGTCGGGGCGCGGCGGGCGCTACTGTTCGACACCGGCATGGGCATCCGGCCGATCCTTCCGGTCGTCGCCGGCCTCACCGGTCTGCCGCTGATCGTGGTCAACTCGCACGACCACTTCGACCACCGGGGCGGCAACCACGAGCTGGCGCCGCACGTGGCCGACATCGCGGTGCACCCCGCCGGCCTGGCCGGACACGGGGCGGCGCCCGCTGAGTTCTACGCCGGCTACGAGCGCGCGGCCGGGCGGGCGGCGGCGCTGTTCGACCGGTTCGCCGAGCTGGACCGGCAGGGACCGTTCACCCTCACTCCCGACCAGCACCCGCGCCCGCTGCCCGACCTGGCCGGCTGGCGGATCCCGGCCGTGCCGCCGACCATGGCGCTGGCCGACGGTGAGACGATCGACCTCGGCGACCGCGTGCTCACCGTGCTGCACACCCCCGGCCACTCGCCCGACAGCCTCTGCCTCTGGGACCCCGAGACCCGCACCCTGCTCAGCGGCGACACCGTGCTCAGCGCGGCCTACTGGGCCCACCAGCCGGGCGCCGACGTGCGCGCGTTCGCCCTCGGCCTGGACCGGCTCGACCGGCTCGGCGCTCGGCGGGTGCTGGTCGCGCACAACCTGCGCGCCGAGCTGGACGGGGACGCGGTGCACCGGGCCGCGCTGGCCATGGCGGCCGTCGCCGGCGGCGGTACCCGCCCCTACCTGGACGCGGACCTGCTCGGCCGCCCGGTGCTGCGCCACGACCTCGCCGGCGTCTCGATCTTCACCCCGCCCGGGGAAGTCACCGGGCCAGCACCCGAGGAGCGGCCGTGACCGCGCCGGCGCTGGGCTCGGCCGTGACGGCGCTGCGCGGGGTGCGCACCGCGGCCGGCGACCTGGTCGACGTCCACCTGGACCCAGCCGGCGTGGTCGACCGACTGGTGCCGGCCGGCCCCGCCCCGATCGGCGACGGCGAGCTGGCGCTCCCTGGCTGGGTCGTGCTGCCGGCCGCCGTGGAACCCCATGCGCACCTGGACAAGGCCTTCAGCTGGGCGGCGAGCCAGGCCCCGTACGGGGACCTGCGGTCCGCGATCACCGCCTGGCGCGCCTACGCGAGCGGCCTGACCCTCGGGTACGTCCGCGAGCGGGCCCGGCACGCCCTGACCCGGTACCTCGCCAACGGCATCACGGCGGTGCGCAGCCATGTCGACGTACTGCTCGACGCCGCCGACCCGCTGTGCGGGGTGCGGGCCCTGCTGGAGCTGCGCACGGAGCTGAAGGACGTGCTCGACCTGCAGGTCTGCCTGTTGGCCAGCAGCTTCGCCAGCACCGCGACGATCGAGCGGGCGCTGGACCTCGGGGTGGACGTCCTCGGTGGCTGCCCGCACCTGGCCGACGACCCGGTCGCGGAGACCACCCGCCTGCTGGACCTCGCCGAGCGCCGCGGCACCGCCGTCGACCTGCACACCGACGAGCAGCTCAACCCCGGCATGCTGAGCATCCGCGAGCTGGCCGCGCAGGTGCGCCGGCGCGGCCTGGCCCAGCGGGTCACCGCCAGCCACTGCGTGAGCCTGGGCAGCCTCGGTTCCGCCGCCCTCGCCGAGGTGCTGGCCGAGGTGCGGGACGCCGGCCTCGCCGTGGTCACCCTGCCGATCACGAACCTGTACCTGCAGGGCTGGGGGTCACCGGCGCCGGTGCCGAGGGGGTTGCCGGCGGTGCGCGAGCTGCTCGCGGCGGGCATCACCGTGGCCGCCGGCGGCGACAACGTGCGCGACCCGTTCAACCCCGTCGGCCGGGCGGACCCGTTCGAGACCACCTCCCTGCTGGTCACCGCCGCCCACCTGGACGCGGACCAGGCCCTGCACGCGGTCACCGCCGCCGGTCGGGAAGTGCTCGGGCTGCCTCCGGCGGGTCCGGTGCCCGGGGCGGTGGCCGACCTCGTGGTGGTGCGGGCCGACGACCTGACCGACGTGCTGGCCGGCGCCGGCGACTCCCGGTTGGTGCTGCGCCGGGGCCGGGTGGTCGCCGCCACCACCGTCGACCGGCGGACCGCCGCCGACCCCAGCCCACTGCCCAGCAGGAGGACCGCATGAGCCCCGTGCACCCCACCGTGAGCAGCCCCGACGCCGTGCGCCCCGATCTCGGTCCGACCCCCGCCACCAGCGCCGATCTACCCACGCCGGCACCCACCGCGCTGCGCTTCACCGGCGTGGCGAAGCGGTTCGGCACCGGCACGCTGGCCCTGGCCGACGTCGACCTCACCGTGGCGCCGGGCGAGTTCGTCAGCGTGGTCGGCCCGTCCGGCTGCGGCAAGAGCACCCTGCTGCGGCTGGCGTCCGGCCTCGCCGAGCCCAGCGCCGGCCGGATCGAGCTGAGGTCGGACCGGCTGGCCTACGTCTTCCAGGACCCGACGCTGCTGCCCTGGCGCTCCGCGCAGGCGAACGTGGAGCTGGTCCTGGAGCTGAGCACCGGGGCCGATCGCCTCGCCAAGCCCGAGCGGCGGGCGCGGGCGGCGGCGGCGCTGCGGACGGTGGGGCTGGCCGGCTTCGAGCGGCAGCTGCCGGCGCACCTGTCCGGCGGCATGCGGATGCGGGTCTCGCTGGCCAGGGCGCTGGTGCTCGAACCGGACCTGTTCCTCTTCGACGAGCCGTTCGGCGCACTGGACGAGATCACCCGGCTGCACATGCAGGAGGAGCTGCAGCGGCTGTTCCTCGCGGGCTCCGCCGCTCCCGCGGGCTCCGCAATGTCCGTCGGCGCGCTGTTCATCACGCACTCGGTGTCCGAGGCGGTGTTCCTGTCCGACCGGGTGCTGGTGATGTCGGCGCGGCCGGGCCGGATCGTCGCCGAGATCGAGGTCCCGTTCGACCGCCCCCGCCGGCCCGAGCTGCGCTTCGACCCGGAGTTCGGCCGGCTCGCCGCCCACGTGTCCGCCGCACTCACCGGAGCCCACGAATGACCCAAACGCGCAGTTCAGAGGGCGTGAGTGGCGAGTGGCCCCAGGAGACCACTCGCCACTCACCGGCCGTGACCAGGATCGACCCGGTTGGGAAGGCCTCGGGAAGAACGCTGTCCGGTGACGCGGCGGGGGCGGCGCGGGCACGGCGGTTGGCGCGCAGTGTGCTGCCGGTGTTGGGCACGGTGGTGGTGTTTCTCGGTATCTGGCTCGCGGTGAGCTATCTGCTGCTCACGCCGCAACGCCGGGAGATCCTGGTGCCGCCGCCGCAGGAGGTGCTCACCGAGGCCATCCTGCGCTGGTCGCACCTGCGGCCGATGCTGCGCGCGCTGCTGCTGGACATCCAGGTGTCGATGGTGGGGCTGGTCATCGCGGTGGTGCTCGGGGTGGCCGCCGCGCTGGTGATGAGCCAGGCGCCGTGGCTGGAGCGCGGGCTGTACCCGTTCGCGATCCTGCTGCAGGTGGTGCCGATCCTGGCGATCGTGCCGCTGATCGGGCTGTGGTTCGACTACGGCTTCAACGGCCGGGTCGTGGTGTGCGTGATCATCGCGATCTTCCCGATGATCGCCAACACGCTGTTCGGCATCCACTCGGTGGACCGGGGCGCGCACGACCTGTTCACCCTGAACCGGGCCACCCGGTGGCAGCGGCTGGCCAAGCTGTCACTGCCCGGTGCCCTGCCGTCCATGTTCGCCGGGCTGCGCATCTCCTCCGGGCTGTCGGTGATCGGGGCGCTGGTCGGCGACTTCTTCTTCGTGCAGGGCCAGCCCGGCCTCGGCACGCTGCTGTCCACCTACATCTCGCGCGTGCAGTCCACCGACCTGTTCGCCGCAATCCTGCTCTCCTCGCTGTACGGGGTCGTGGTGTTCGCCCTGTTCAGCGCCTTGACCTCGGTGGCGGTCGGTTCGTGGCACGGCCGCGCCCGCGCCGACCTCTGACCGTCCCCCGACGTGCCCAGACCCGACAGACCCACCCAGACCCGTCCTGACCCGCCGGCCCGATCCGACCCGGAGTGCCCATGAAGCGTGTCCCCGCCGCGGCGGCCGTGCTCGCCGCCGCCCTGCTCGCCGCCCTCCTCGCCGGCTGCGGCGGCTCCTCGGACAGTGCCGCATCCCCGGCATCCGCCCTGCCCAAGGCGACCGGCGCGGAGCTGCTCGCCGGCAGCTGCCCGGCCACCGTGGTGGCCCAGCAGGACTGGGAGCCCGAGGCCGAGCACGCCGCGCTGTACCAGCTGGTCGGCCCCGGCTACACGGTCGACGCGGACCACAAGCGGATCAGCGGCCCGCTGGTGGTCGACGGCAAGGACACCGGTGTGAAGATCGAGGTCCGGGCCGGCGGCGCGGCGATCGGCTTCGCCGCGATCCCGGCGCAGATGTACGTCGACCAGTCGATCACGCTCGGCGCGGTGAGCACCGACGGCGCGATCGCCACCTCGGCCAACCAGCCCGTCACCGCGGTGGTGGCGCCGCTGGTGAAGAGCCCGCAGGTCCTGATGTGGGACCCGGCCACCCACCCGGACTGGCACACGGTCGCCGACATCGGCGCCTCCGGTGCCAAGGTCGTCGTCGCCAAGGGCAGCTACTACCCCTCGCTGCTGGTCGAGAAGGGGCTGCTCAAGCCCGACCAGCTGGACACCGGCTACACCGGGGCGCCGGCCCGGTTCGTCACCGACCCGACCATCGCCCAGCAGGGCTTCGCCACCGCTGAGCCGTACATCTACCAGAACGAGGTCAAGACCTGGGCCAAGCCGATCAAGTACCAGCTGCTCGCCGACGTCGGCTACTCGATCTACCCGGAGGCCCTGTCGGTCCGCACCGGCGACCTCGGCGCGCTCTCCGGCTGCCTGACCAAGCTGGTGCCGATCCTGCAGCGCGCCCAGCTCGCCTACATCACCAACCCGGGCCCGACGAACCAGCTGATCACCGACGCGGTCACCGCGTACAACGACGGCTGGGCGTACTCGACGGGCGTGGCCGGCTACGCCGCGACCCAGATGAAGCAGCTGGGCATCGTCGCCAACGACACCACCGGCCCGCTCGGCGGCCTCGACCTGACCCGCACCCAGGCCACCATCGATGCGTTCGCACCGATCCTGACCAGCTCCGGCGCCGCCGTGCGGCCCGGGCTGAAGGCGGCCGACCTCGCCACCGACCGCTTCGTCGACCCTACGATCAAGATCGGCTCAGGTCAGTGATGTCGCTGCACACCGTGCCCCAGGGGCGCTCGCTGCCGTCCGTCGGCCCGGACCGCGTGCGCGAGCTGCTGGCCCGCCTCGCCGAGGTGATCGGCGCCGACCGGCTGTCCACCGACCCGTCCCGGCTGGACCGGCTGTCCGTGGACTGGGCGCCGATGTCACCGATCCTGCGCGCCCAGCTGCCGGCCGGGCGGGCCGACGTGATCGCCACGCCGGCCGCCGCGGCGCAGATCCCGGAGATCCTGCGGGTGGCCTACGACCTCGGCGTGCCGGTCACCGCGCGCGGCACCGGGCTGGGCAACTACGGCCAGGCGATCCCGCTGCACGGCGGCCTGCTGCTGGACATCAGCGCGTGCCGGGCCGTCGAGGAGGTCGGCGGGCCACCGGAGCAGGGCTGGGTGCGGGCCGAGGCCGGGGTGCGGCTGCGCGAGCTGGACACCGCCGTCGCCGCGCACGGCCACGAGCTGCGGATCTACCCGTCCACCAAGGGGTCCACGCTCGGCGGGTTCCTCGCCGGCGGCAGCGGCGGCACGGGTTCGATCACCTACGGCAGCAACGCCGACGGCCTGGTCACCGAGCTGGACGTGGCACCGTGCGACGGCAGCGGCGAGCTGCTGCACGTCGAGGGCGACGAGACCCTGCCCTTCATCCACGCCTACGGCATCACCGGGGTACTCACCCGCGCCACGATCCGGCTGGCGCCCCGGCGGGACTGGGTGGCCATCTGGGCCGCCGCCCCCGACTACCGGACCGGCACCGATGCCCTGCGCGCCCTGCTGGAGCTGGACCCCGAGCCCCGGCTGGCCTCGCTCGACGAGGCGGCCGTGGTGGCCGCCCTGCCCCGGGACCCAGCGCTGGACCCGGCCAGGGCGAGCGTGCGGGCCATCGTGGCGGCATCGGCCGCCGCTACCGCCACCGCGCTGCTGCGCCGGGCCGGGGCCGAGGTGCTCGACATCCGCGCCGGGCTCGTCGCGGCCGACCGGATCACCGCGCTCAGTTACAACCACTCCACGTTCCACCTGCAGAAACGCCACCCCGACTACTTCCACCTGGAGGTCGCCGGCACGCCGCTGTGGGACGACCCGGACGCGGTGCGGGCCGTCTACGGCGACACGGTGCTGCACCTGGAGCTGATGCGCGAGCGGCCGATCGGCATGCTGATGGCACCGTACGCGTCCCCCGAGCAGGTCTACGCCGGGATGGACGCGCTGGAGGCCATCGGGGTGTCGTACCACTCGCCGCACAACTGGATGCTGGACCGGCGCCTCGACGAGGTGCGCGCCGTGGTGGGACGCACCGACCCGCGCGGCCTGCTCAACCCCGGCAAGCTGACCCCCGACGGAAAGGAGGCACGGTGGCGACCCGCGAGCTGATCGACCTGACCGGGCCGGAGACCGCCGAGCTGATCACCGCCGACTCGGTGATCCTGCTCGGCACCGGCGCCGTCGAGCACCACGGCCCGCACCTGCCGCTGTCCACCGACCTGCTGGTGGCCGACGCGGTGACCGCCGCGCTGGTCGAGCGGGCACCGGCCGAGCTGCCGGTGTGGCGGCTGCCCACGCTGGCGTACACCAAGTCGGACGAGCACGCGTGGGCGTCGGGCACGATGTGGCTGTCCTGGGACACGCTGATGCGGGTGCTGGTGGACCTGGGGCGCTCGATCGCCCGCACGCCGGCGCGGCGGCTGGTGTTCGTGAACGGGCACGGCGGCAACTCCGCGCTGCTGCAGGTGGCCTGCCGGGAGCTGCGCCGCGAGTTCGGGCTGGCGACGTTCCTGATGCACCCGAACCGGCCGGTGGACCACGGCGGCCGCCCCACCGCACCCGAGGAGCTCGGCCTGGGCGTGCACGGCGGCCGGTCGGAGACCTCGGTGCTGCGCTACCTGCACCCGGAGCTGGTGCACATGGAGCGCGCCCAGCGCAGCGTGCCGGAGCACCTGGCCGAGTACCAGCACGTCGGTTTCGGCAAGCCGGTCAGCTTCGGGTGGCTGAGCGACGACTTCGACACCGGAGGCGTGATCGGCGACCCGCTGGGGGCGACCGCCGAGGAGGGCAAGCAGCTGTTCGAGGACGGCGTGGAGCAGTGCCTCGCCGCCCTCGGCGAGATCGCCCGCTTCAGTCCGCGCGCCGCCACCTGAGCCCGCCTACCCTCGGGTGGCACGGCGTTTTCGCTGCCGGCGTGACTTTCCGCCGGCGGCGATAACCGGTGTCCGTCCCGGCGGCCGCACCCCTACCGTGGCCGCATGCACCCACCGATCACGGGCACGGCCGCCGGCGTGCCGTTCACCGCGCTGGCCCCGGCCGACCACGCTCCCGCGCCGCTGATCGTCACGTGGCACATGCTGGATGCGCCGAGGTCGGACGCCGCGTTCGCCGCCGCGCTGCCGATGCACGGTCTGCCCGCGTGGCGGGTGCACCTCGGCATGCCGATGTGCGGGGCGCGCATGGTCGACGGCCGCACGGACGCGATCGTCGAGCTGTTCCAGAAAGACGCCCTGATGTCCTACCTGTACCCGTTCGCCCGGCAGGCGAGCGAGGAGTTCCCCGCCGCGCTGGCGTCGCTGCGGGAGCAGCTGCCGGTCGGGGACGGGCCGATCGGCGTGCTCGGCGGCTCGCTGGGCGGGGCCGTCGCACTCCGGATCCTGGCCGAGACCGACATTCCGGTCTTCGCCGGCGCGGTCGTGAACGCCGCGATCAGCATGCGGTCCGTCGTCGATCTCTTCCCCGGTGACTACCCCTACGACGCCGAGTCCACCCAGGCCGTCGACAGCCTGGACTTCATCGCCAAGGCCGGCAGTTTCGCCGGCCGCGCGCCGCTGCTCGTCGTCAGCGGCGAGCTGGACCACCCGGCGCTGCGGGCCGACGCGGTGGAGCTCGTCGACGCGGTGGGGCCGGGGGTCGAGCTGCGGACGATTCCCGAGTTGGCGCACCCGCTCGCCGAGGAGCCCGGGATCGAGCCCGCGCCCCAGCTACCGCTGGCCGCCGAGGTGGACGCCGCCCTGGTCACCTGGTTCCGCCGCCACCTCCCCCCGACCTCCCCCGACTCGGCCTGACCGCCTGACGGCGAGTCGGGGATTCCGTCAGGGTGAGTCGCGGATTTCGTCAGGGTGGGTCGCCGATTGCGGCGGCGAGCGGGATTCGGGCTGCACGCCCCGGGTGGTGTGCCGGACACTGGGTATGCCACAACATTACGGAGGACGTATGACCACCACCCCGCTGACCGAGGCCACGGTCACGGTCGAGCAGGTCGCGAAGATGATCGACCACGCACTGCTGCGCCCGGAGCTGACCGTGACCGACATCCGGCAGGGTTGCGAGCTGGCCGCGAAGTACCAGGTCATCTCGGTGTGCGTGCGGCCGAGCGATGTCCCGCTGGCGGTCGAGCAGCTGGCCGGCACCGGCGTCCTGGTGTGCACCGTGATCGGCTTCCCGCACGGTTCCATCGCCACCGAGATCAAGGCCGCCGAGACCGCGCTCGCCGTGCGCCAGGGGGCCGCCGAGGCGGACATGGTGCTGAACATCGGCTGGCTGCGGTCCGGCGAGCTGGAGCGCGTGGAGGCCGACATCCGGGCGGTGGTCGAGGCGGCCGGGTCGGTGCCGGTCAAGGTGATCCTGGAGAACGCCTACCTGACCGACGAGCAGAAGGTGGCCTGTTGCCAGGCCGCCGAGCGGGCCGGCGCGGCGTTCGTCAAGACGTCCACCGGGTTCGCCCCGACCGGGGCCACCCTGGCGGACGTGGTGCTGATGCGCGCGGCGGTGTCCCCGCACATCGAGATCAAGGCGTCCGGCGGGGTGAAGACCCTGGACCAGCTGCTCGAGCTGGCCAACGCGGGCGTCACCCGGTTCGGCGCGTCGGGCACCGCCGACATCCTGGACGAGCTGGCCCGCCGCCGGGAGACCGCCGCCGCGCCGTCCTGAGGTGTGGCGGCGCCGCCCGTGTCAGGAGGCGGTGCCGAGCCGGTCGACCGGGCGCAACCAGATGCCGTTGCGCGTCTGCAGCAGGCCGAGGGCCCGCCCGTTCAGGCACTTGTCGCCGGAGCGGTGCGCGTCGAACAGCTCCACATCGTCCCAGGTCTGGCAGCACCGGGCGCAATGGCAGCGGTCCTCACCCACCCAGCTGACGCCACAGCGCCCGCATTCGCCCCGAACCAGCCCCACGGCCTGCACGCTACCCAACGGACCCGACAAAACCGGGGACACCGCGCGTACATGCCGTGGGTGTCACAGCGCGGACCGGTCATGCCCGGGGACGACCGGCCCGCGCGGCCACACGCTCAGCCCCGGGCGAACTCGCCCCCGTCGATGACGAAGTCCCGCCCGGTGATCCAGGACGCCCGGTCGGAGACGAGGAAGGCGACCAGCTCCGCGACGTCGGTGGGCACACCACCCCGGCCGAGCGGCGCGCTCGTTGCGAACACCGCCGGGTCCACCCCGAGCCCCTCGGCGATGGACACGCGCGCCACGTCGGCACCCGGTGTGGCCACGTTGCCGGGGCTGATCGCGTTGACCCGCACGCCGTGGGGAGCCTGCTCCAGGGCCAGGCCGCGGCTGTACGTGGCCAGGGCAGCCTTCGCCGAGGCGTAGTGCAGGAACGGCCCGGTCGGCTCCAGGGTCACCGCGGAGGACAGGTGGACGATCGAGCCGCCCCCCTCGCGCAGGTGCGGCAGCAGCGCGGCGTCGAGCCGCACGGCGGCCAGGAAGTTGATGTCGAGCGCGTCCTGCCACTCACCGTCCGGGATGGCGCCGGTGCCCCCGGTGTACACGCGGGCGGCCCCGGCGTTGTCGATCAGGATGTCCAGGCCGCCGAGCTGTTCCAGGGCGGCGTCGGCGAGGGCATGGACGCTGTCCTTGGTGCGCAGGTCGGCGGTGACGAACTTGGCGCCGGCGGGGGTGTCCGGGGTGGCGGCGCGGGCGGCCACCACGACGGAGGCGCCGGCGTCGATGAGCCGCTGGGCGATGGCCGCACCGAGGCCGCGGGACCCGCCGGTGACGAGCGCGCGCCGGCCGTCCAGTTCACGTGCAGTGGAGGTTGTCATGACTCCACCGTCCCTGTTCTGAACCGATCGGTCAAGTACTGATCGGTCCGCAACGCGGGAGTGAGTCCCGAAGCACAGTGCGGGACGCCCGGTGCGAATCTACTAAGGCTGCTTTATCAGTTAGCCTTAGCGTATGA
>DATAZG010000085.1:0-4969 GCA_036272155.1 Pseudonocardia sp. | reverse complement strand
GCCGGACCGTGGTGAGGGCCGGTGGCGCCGGTTCAGCGCCTCCCTGCCCATGCGCACCGCCCTACTCGCCGTCAGCACCGTCTGGATCCTCGGCTGCGTCTGGTCCTACCAAGAACAAAGCGCCTTCGCCGCCTCCAAAGGCTTCACCTACCCCCACCTACTCCCCCTCGTCATCGACGGCTTCGCCGTCTCCATGGCCGGCGTCGCCTGGGCCGCCTCCCTCGACGCCCGCCCCGCCATCCCCGCCCGCCTCGCCACCATCATCGCCGTCGCCGCCTCCTCCGCCAGCAACGGCGCCTGGGCCTACCTCCGCGCCCACCACGACATCACCACCGTCATCCTCGGCATCACCGTCCCCATCGCCGCCAACCTCGCCTTCGAAGTCCTCCTCGCCGAACTCCGCCGCCAAGTCCAACGCCGCCGAGGACTCCCACCCCCCGTCGCCATCCCCTACCCCCGCCTCATCCGCATCACACTCGCCCCCTTCAACACCTTCCGCACCTGGCGCACCCTCGTCCTCGACCTCACCGCCCTCGAACACACCACCACCCACCACAACCACCAACCCGAAACCGCCATCCCCGGCACCACCGCCACCCAGATCACCGCACCCAGGGCCGCCGAGCCCCGCTCGGCCGGCGCGCTGAGCGGCCGGGCCGAGGCCGAGGCCGCGCTGAGTGGCCGGGCCGACGCCGCGCTGCCGGCCGGCCACCGCCCCGAGCCCAACGCCGGCTCCGCCCGCACCGGGTACGCCGAGGCCCCGGCACCGGTGGCCTTCGCGGAGGCCCCCGCCGCACCGGCGAGCTACCCCGAAGCGCCCGCCGCGGCGGCCAGGCGCGCCGAGGCCCCGGCGTACGCCGAGCGGCGCGCGCCCGCCGAGCCGGCGCGGTGGCGGCCCGAGCCCGTCCGGCCGGCCGCGCCCCCACGGCTCGCGCCCGCACCGGCGGAACCGAGCTACGCCGCCGAGCACCAGCGGCCCGAGCCCCAACGCGCCGAGCCCCAACGCGCCGAGCCCCAACGCGCGGAGCCCCAACGCGCGGAGGTCCGGCGCCCCGAACCCCAGCGGGCCGAACCCCAGCGCCCGGGACCCCAGCGGGCCGAGGTCCGGCGGATGGCGCCCCAGCGGACGACACCGACGGGCCCGACCGCACCGGCGTCACCAGCCCAGACCCGGCAACCCGCGGCGACCCAGCGCACCGTGGCCGCCCCGGGGGCAGCGGCCGCGACGACCCCGCCCTCACCCGCTCCTGAGCCCGTCGCCGAGCCGCGCCGGATCCCGGTCCGCCAGGCCCCGGCCAGCTCCAGCGCCACCAACGGCGCCACCAACGGCGCCACCGATGCCGAGAGCACCGCGGACAGCAACGGCGACACCGACGCGGGCACCGGGCGGGACCGCCGCCCGATCGACCCGAGGGTCATCCAGCTGGCGCAGCACCTGGCCAGCACGGAGGACGCCGACGAGATCACCGGCGAGATGGTCGGGCCGCTGCTCAAGATCGACGTGGCGCCGCGCACCGGGCGGCGGCTGCTCGGCCAGGCCCGTGAGCTGGTCAGCCAGCGGGCCCAGGCTGAGGCCGACGGCATGGAGGACTCCGAGCTCAGCGTGATCGGCGGCCGCTGACCCCCAGGGCGTCCAGCCGCCCGACCGGCGTCAGACCCTCGGCTGCCGCACCCTGCGCCGCACGCCGATGCCCCGGCGCGCCACCCGGGCCGGCAGCTCGGCGGGTCCGCGACGTGTCGCGCGGCGGGCGGCCCGTCGGACGGTCGCGCGCCGGCGCCAGTCCCGCCACGCGATGGAGGCCGCGTAGGGCATCAGGTCGCTGCCGCGCCGCCAGAGCCAGGGCAGCCCCTTGAACAGCAGCCAGAGCAGGTGGTGCGCCGCGCTGATCTCGCGGCCGCCGCCCCGGGCGAGGCTGACCGGGTGCGGCACCGCGTAGCCGGCGTCACCCAGCAGCCCGCCGAAGCCGTGCGCGAGCATCCGGTGGCCCAGCTCGGACGGGTGCAGCCGGTCCACACTCCAGGTCGCGCGGTCGTAGCCCCCGGGCAGCTCGTGCAGGTCCAGGTAGCCGATCCGGTGCCGGGTCACGATCGCGTCCGTGACCGCGTTGAGCTCGTCGATCCGGTCGCTCAGCGCGCGGCGCAGCGAACCGGGCAGCCAGAACACCTGGCTGTGGTCGTGGAAGCGGACGGTCAGCACGGTGGCGCCGACGGCCCGCAGCCCGGCGACGACCGCGTCGTAGTCGGCCTCGATGGCCGCCGCGTCGAAGTCCGAGCGCAGGGTGTCGTTCATGCCGACCAGCAGCACGGCGACGTCCGGGCGGAACCGCAGCGCCGTGCCCAGCTGCTGGTGGCGCACGCACGCCATCCGGGCGCCGGGGAACGACACGTTCGCGTAGCGCACACTGTCGCGCTCGCCCAGCGAGTCCAGCAGCAGCGGTCCGAAGCCGCGCCAGCCGCCGCCGGCCAACGGGTCGCCGATACCGACCGGGGTGGAGTCGCCAAGGACGACCAGGCTGCGCACTGCCCTCGATTGCTCGACGGACCCGGGGTCCGGCAGCGGTGTGATGATCTCAGCGGTCACGCTTGCACACGATCACGCGTCTGGGCTCACCCCCGGTGAGAACCGGATGACGCGTCGTAGACCGGTTGCGGAACGGTCGGTGCTGGTCAGCCTCGGTCGCGGTGGCGGAACGCGGGGAACAGCGGCAGCTGGGTCGGGCCGTCGCCGAGCCGCGTGCGCAGCGCGGCGACCATCGAGTCGGCCAGCTCGGCGGTGCCGGGCCGGTTGCCCACCACGGCGTCCCTGGCGAGCAGGGCCCAGTAGTGCGTCAGAGCGAGCAGCGCGCGGGGTGAGCGGGTGGCGTCGCGGCCGATCAGCGCGTTGTCGGCCAGCGCCTTGGGCAGCAGCTGCATGGTGGACAACCACACCCAGAGCAGCTGGGCGTCGAGCAGCCGGGCGGCCAGTCGGGCCGGCTCGTCCAGGTCGGGCCACACCGAGACGACCTCGGAACGCCAGGCCGCAAGCATCGCCTCGGGCATCCCGGCCGGCATCGCGTAGCTGCTCTCGCAGCCCGGGAACGGCACCCGGGTGTAGGCGGCGTCCAGCACCACGTCCCGGAAGCAGCCCCACTCGAAGTCGACGAACTTGACACCCTTGCTGGTCACCAGGTTGTTGTCCGGGCAGGTGTCGGACGGGCTGAACGCGCGGTACCGGGTGCCACCGAGCAGCCGCGCGGTGGCGTGGGCCTCCCGTTCGGCGGTCGGGCTGACCGTGACCCCGAGCTGGCCGGCCACCAGGTCGGGCATCGAGGCCAGCGCCATCCGGGCCTCGTCGGCCATCGGGTCGCGCCAGGACCGCACCCCCATCCGGCGCAGCAGCGCGTCGAAGTCGTGCTCCCGGCCGGCGGTCACCGCGTGCAGCCGGCCCAGCGCCCTGGCCCAGGTCAGCAGGCAACGCTCGGCGGCGGCGGGGTCGCTGCCGAACAGCTTGTCGGCCAGGGTGGACGAGCGGCCGAGGTCCTCCAGCACCAGCAGCCGGTTCGCCGGGTCGTGCGCGACCAGCTCGGGGCTGGGCCGGTCCCCGGACAGGGCGGTGAACAGCTGGCAGCTGGCCGCCTCGTGCTTGAACCGGTCCGCCCGGCCGGGTGTGGCGTCCCGCTGGTAGTGCTTGATCACCAGGCTGCGGGGCAGGCCGAACGGGTTCGCCGCGACCCTGGCCCGCAGCACCACCGAGCGCGCGCTCCCGCCGAGATCCTCCGGATCGGCCAACGTCACGGTCGCCCCGTGCCGGCGGGTGAGTAACTGCTCGGCGAGATTGAGTGCGCGAACGACGACCATGGGGGTGGTCGTCGAGTCGGCCGGCCGAGGACCGGCGGCGGGACGGATCATTGCCTCCGACACTACCCGCCGGGCCGCCGCCGACCCACCTTTCGACCCGGGTGGCACCAGGTTGGTCCCGACCGGACGCATGCCTGCCGGACTAGTCGTTTCCGGGCTTGGGCTGCTCGGGCTTGGGCTGCTCGGGCTTGGCGTCGATGCCGGCCTCGCGGCGCTGCTCCGGGGTGATCGGCGCGGGTGCCGAGGTGAGCGGGTCGAAGCCGCCGCCGCTCTTCGGGAACGCAATCACCTCGCGCAGCGAGTCGGCCCCGGTGAGCAGCATGCAGGTGCGGTCCCAGCCGATCGCGATGCCGCCGTGTGGCGGCGGGCCGTAGTTGAAGGCGTCGAGCAGGAAGCCGAACTTCTCCCGCTGCTCCGCCTGGTCCATGCCCAGCAGCGCGAACACCCGCTCCTGCACGTCGGAGCGGTGGATACGGATCGAGCCGCCACCGATCTCGTTGCCGTTGCAGACGATGTCGTAGGCGTAGGCCAGTGCCTGGTCGGGCGCCTCCTCGAAGCGGTCCATCCAGTCCTCGTTGGGCGAGGTGAACGGGTGGTGCACCGCCGTCCAGCCCAGCTCGTTCCCCTTGTCGTCGCGGATCCGCTCGAACATCGGCGCGTCCACCACCCAGACGAACGACCAGGCGCTCTCGTCCACCAGGCCGCACCGCTTGGCGATCTCACCCCGGGCCGCGCCGAGCAGCGCGCGGGCGTCCGACGAGTGCCCGGCGGCGAAGAAGATGCAGTCACCCGGCCCGGCACCGACGGCCTTGGCCAGCCCGTCCTTCTCGGCGTCGGACAGGTTCTTGACCACGGGGCCGCGCTCGTCGACCGTGCCGTCCTCGCCGATCAGCACGTAGGCCAGGCCGCGGGCGCCGCGCTGCTTGGCCCATTCCTGCCAGGCGTCCAGCTGGCGGCGGGCCTGCGACGCGCCACCGGGCATCACCACGGCGCCGACGTACGGGTTCTGGAACACCCGGAAGCCGGTGTTGGCGAAGTAGTCGGTGAGGTCGGTCAGCTCGAGGTCGAACCGCAGGTCGGGCTTGTCGCTGCCGTAGCGGGCCATCGCCTCGGCGTAGGTCAGCCGCGCGAT
>DATAZG010000084.1:0-13056 GCA_036272155.1 Pseudonocardia sp. | reverse complement strand
GGTGGCCAGCACGCACGGCCACGAGGTCGGCTGGTCGATGCTGCCGGGGGCACGGCAGGCGCTGCGGCGGATCGGCGAGCACAGCGACGTGGTGACCGTGGTGTCGCGCTACACCCGGCGCCGGTTCGCCGCCGCGTTCGGGCCGCTGGCCGCCCTGGAGTGGCTGCCGCCGGGCATCGACACCGACCGGTTCGCGCCCGACCCGGCGGCCAGGGCCGAGCTGCGCGCCCGGTACGGCCTCGGCGACCGGCCGGTGGTGGGCTGCGTGTCCCGGCTCGTCGCGCGCAAGGGCCAGGACGTGCTGATCGCCGCCCTGCCCGCGATCCGGCGGCGGGTGCCCGGCGCGGCGCTGTTGCTGGTCGGGGACGGTCCGTACCACGACCGGCTGCGCCGCCTCGCCGTCCAGCACGGCGTCGAGGAGCACGTCGTCCTCACCGGCCCGGTGCGCTGGGACGAGCTGCCGGCCCACCACGCCGTGGCCGACGTGTTCGCCCTGCCGTGCCGGACCCGGGGTCGCGGCCTGGACGTCGAGGGCCTCGGCATCGTGCTGCTGGAGGCCGCCGCCACCGGGCTGCCGGTGCTGGCCGGCGACTCCGGGGGCGCGCCCGAGACGGTGCGCCGGGGCGAGACCGGCCAGGTGGTGTCCGGCCGCGACCCGGTCGCGGTGGCCGACGCGCTGGTCGAGCTGCTCGCCGACCCCGACCGGGCGCGCGCCATGGGTGCCGCCGGCCGGGCCTGGATGCGCCGGGACTGGCAGTGGAAGGGCTCGGCCGCCCGGCTGGCCGGGTGGCTGGGCGCCGGGCCGGAGCCGGCCTACCCCCGGGCGCCGTCCTTGCTGTAGAGCGCCGCGATCTCGTCGGCGTAGCTCTTCAGCACGACGTTGCGCTTCAGCTTCATGGTCGGCGTGAGCTCGCCGCCTTCCTCGGTGAAGTCGACGGAGAGCACCCGGAACTTCTTGATCCCCTCGGCGTGCGAGACGGCCTTGTTGGCGTCCTGCACGGCCGCGTCGATCGCGTCCAGCAGCTCAGGATCGTCCACCAGGTCCGACGGGTCGGCCGGGTCCTGGGGCGCGGGCTTGCCGTGGGCCTCCCGCCAGCCGGGCAGGGCCTCCGGGTCCAGGGTGATCAGCGCCGCGATGAACGGCTGGCCGTCGCCGACCACCATGCACTGGCTGATCAGCGGGTTCGCCCGGAGCCGGTCCTCCAGCACGGCCGGCGCCACGTTCTTGCCGCCGGCGGTAACGATCAGCTCCTTCTTCCGGCCGGTGATCCGCAGGTAGCCCGCGTCGTCCAGCTCGCCGAGGTCACCGGTGCGGAACCAGCCGTCGGCGGTGGCCTCGCCGGTCGCGTCCGGGTTGTGCCAGTAGCCGCGGAACACCACGTCGCCGCGCAGCAGCACCTCGCCGTCCTCCGCGATCCGCACGCCGTTGCCGGCCATCGGCCGTCCGACGGTGCCCACCCGCTGCGCGCTCGGGGTGTTCACGGTGATCCCGCCGCTGGTCTCGGTCAGCCCGTAGCCCTCGTACACCGGCAGCCCGACGCCCCGGAAGAAGTGGCCGAGGCGCTCGCCGAGCGGCGCCCCGCCGGACACCGCCGCGAGGCACCGGCCACCCAGCGCGGTGCGCAGCTTGCCGTAGACCAGCTGGTCGAACAGCGCGTGCCGGGCGCGCAGCACCAGGCCGGGGGAGGGCTGGGCGCGGCTCCACTCCTCGGCGGTGGCCGCGGCCGCGTCGAAGATCTTGCCCCGGCCGGCCGCGTGCGCCTGCTGCTGCGCGCCGGTGAACACCTTCTCGAACACGCGGGGCACCGAGAGCACGAAGCTGGGCCGGAACGCGGCCAGGTCGGCGAGTAGGTGGGACGTGTCGCCGAGGTGCCCGATGGTGGTCCGCGAGTAGATCCCGCCGCACTGGATGACCTTGGCGAACACGTGCGCCAGCGGCAGGAACAGCAGCAGCGAGTTGTCCTCGTTCATCAGCGTGCCGAACTCGTGGCTCGCGGTCTTCAGCTCGGCCAGCAGGTTGCGGTGGGTCAGCTCGCAGCCCTTCGGCTGCCCGGTGGTGCCTGACGTGTAGATCAGCGTGGCCAGGTCGTCGGCCCGGACCTGGGACCGCCGCCGGTCGACCTCGTCGGCGGGCACCTTGGCCCCCTCGGCGACCAGGTGGTCCACCGCGGCGGGGCGGTCCGCCGGGTCACCCGGCTCGATCTGCCAGACGTGCCGCAGCCCCGGCAGCTCGCCGCGCGCGGCCTCTACGGAGGCGCGGTGGGCGTCGGTCTCGGTGATCGCGGCGACCGCCCCGGAGTCGGTCAGGATCCAGGTGATCTGCTCGTTCGACGAGGTCTGGTAGATCGGGACCGTGGTGGCGCCGACGGCCGCGATCGCGTAGTCGATCACCGTCCACTCGTACCGGGTGCCGGACAGCAGAGCCACCCGGTCGCCCGGGGTCACGCCTTCCGCGATCAGGCCGGCGGCCACCCCGGCGACCTGCTCGGCGAAGTCCTTTGCGGTCACGTCCACCCAGCCGGTGCCCACCTTGCGGCGGAAACTGACCGTGTCCGGGAACCGCTCGGCGTTGTCGAAGACCGCGTCGGACAGGCTCTCCCCGTCGGCCACCTCGTCGATCGCCGGCACGATGTACTCGCGCATCCCGAAACCTCCCGACTTTGCCCGACCTCGTTGCCGCAACGCCAACCTATAACGGTTACTCGTCCGTAGCTCGGGTTTGTGACCGCCGCGTCCGGATGGTGCCCGACCGGTCTGGCGCGATCTTCGTGGTGATCTTCGGCAGGGGGTTACCGATCGGTAGCAGTGAGTCGCCGGACTCGGTGTGGAGGCCTGCGGATACGGTCGGGATGTGAGCAACGAAGGCGACAGGGAGCGAGCATCGCAGCGAGCCCTGGCGAGCGAGGAGCGGAACGACCGCGGAGTCGAGCAATGAGCAGCGTGGACGTGGTGGACGAGACCTTTCTCGCCGTGCCGCCGTCCCGGGTGGCGGCGGAGTTCGCCGACCCGGCCGGCTGGCGCCGGTTCTGGCCGGACCTGCAGCTCAGCGTGATCGTCGACCGCGAGGCCAAGGGCTTCCGGTGGACGGTGAGCGGGTCGCTCGTCGGCAGCATGGAGGTCTGGTTCGAGCCCGTGCTGGACGGCACCGTGGTGCACTACTACCTGCGCGCCGACCCCGCCGATCAGAACGGGCACCCGGCGCCCCTGCCGCCCCGGCGGGCCGGCGCCGAGAAGTCCCGCCGGCAGCGGTCGGCCAAGGCGATCATGCTGTCGCTGAAGGACAAGCTGGAACAGGGCCGCCCGCCCGGCGTGGCTCCGCCGCCCGCTCCGGCCGAGCCGGCCCCGACCTCGAACGGTCCGGCCACCAACGGTCCGGCCACCAACGGCCCGGTCTCGAACGGGCCGGCTTCGAACGGCCCGGTCTCGAACGGGCCGGCCCGGAGCGAGCAAGGTCACGCCTCGCCGGGGCCGGCGCCCGGCACGGGCACCTCGGTCAGCCCGTAGGTTCCCCACCGTGCGGGTTCACGTGGTCGTCGATGTGCACGGCAACACCGACGCGCTGGCCAGGGCCGGCGAGGGCGCGGACGCGCTCGTCGTGCTGGGTGACCTGATCGACTTCGTGAACTACGAGGACCACTCCGCCGGCATCCTCGGCCAGGTGTTCGGGCCGGAGATCGTGGGGCGGTTCGCTAAGCTGCGGGTGGACGGGCGCCCCGGTGAGCTGGGCAGCTACGCCGACTCGCTGTGGGCGAGCCTGGCGGACCCGCGCGCGACGCTGGAGAACGCGGTCCGCGACCAGTACGGCCCGCTGTTCGCCGCGATGAGCGTCCCCTGCTACCTGACGCCCGGCAACGTGGACCTGCCGCACCTGTGGCCGGAGTTCCTCGGCCCCGGCCAGCACGTGCTGGACGGCGCGGTCGTCGAGCTGGGTGGGCTGCGGTTCGGCTTCGTGGGCGGGCTGCCGCTGCCGCCGGGGTTGCCGGTGAGCCGGAACGGGGTGTGGCGCCCGTACGTCCGCCCCGCCGCCGAGTACGACGCCGCCTGTGCCGCGCTGACCGACGTGGACGTGCTGTGCAGCCACGTGCCGCCCCGAGTGGCCGAGCTGGCCTACGACGTGGTCACCCGCCGGGCCGAGGTGGCCAGCGGGGCGCTGCTCGGGGTGATCGAGCGGGACGCGCCGAGGGCGGCGCTGTTCGGGCACGTGCACCAGCCGATGGCGGCGAGGGCCAGGGTGGGGCGCACCGAGTGCGTGAACGTCGGGCACTTCCGCCGCACCGAGCGCCCCTACGTGCTCAGCTGGTGAGCTTGCCCACGGCGGTGGCCCGCGCGGCCGCCTCGGGGCGGGGCGCGCCGGTACGCCACCGCCGCCCGGACACCCCACCACCCGAGCCGGGCGCGCCGGTAGCCTCTGCGGCCATGGCCGACTCCACCACGCAGTCCCTCACCATGCACGCCGCCCCTGAGGCGATCATGGCGGTGATCGCGGACTTCCCGGCGTACCCGGAATGGGCCGATGCGGTGAAGACCGCCGAGGTGGTCGAGGAGGGGGCGGACGGGCACGCCGCCTCGGTCTCCTTCGGGCTGGACGCCGGCATGTTCAAGGACGCCTACACGCTGGCCTACGAGTGGGCGCCGGACGGGCTGTCGGTCAGCTGGCACCTGACCAAGGGGCAGATCCAGAAGGCACAGCACGGTTCCTACGTGCTCGCGCCGGCCGGCGATGCGACGACGGTGACCTACACGCTGAGCGTCGAGCTGAACATCCCGATGATCGGCATGCTGCGCCGCAAGGCCGAGAAGATCATCATCGACACCGCGCTGAAGGAGCTGAAGCGGCGGGTCGAGGGCTGAGCGCACCGTCAGGGGCGGAACGGGCCAAGGTATCCTCGCCGGGCCGATCGCGGGCTCGGGTCGAGCCCGGTTCGGGCTGGCACATCGTCGAAGCGGGGTAGGGCGCGTTGCGGATCCTGCTGTTCACCGGAAAAGGTGGCGTGGGCAAGACCACGCTGGCGGCGGCGACCGCCGCCCGTCTGGCGCGCTCGGGGCGCAAGGCGCTGGTCATCTCGACCGACCCGGCGCACTCGCTCGGTGACGCGCTCGACGCCGACCTCGGCGGCGAGCCCAGGGAGGTCGACCCCGGCCTGTACGCCGCGCACCTGGACAGCCGCGCGCTGGTCGCCGGGGCCTGGGGTGAGCTGCGCGGACACCTGCGCACGGTGCTCGCCGGCGCCGGGGTGGACGAGCTGGTGGTCGACGAGCTGACCTGGCTGCCCGGGGTGGACGAGCTGCTCGCGCTGGGCGAGGTGCGCCGGCTGGCGCAGACCGGCCCGTGGGACGTGGTGATCGTGGACTGCGGGCCGACCGCCGAGACGCTGCGGCTGCTCGGGCTGCCCGAGGCGATCGGCAGCTACCTGGAGCGGCTCTACCCGGCGCACCGGCGCGCGGTGCGTGGCCTGCTGGCCGGGATCGCCGGCGCCAGCCCGCCCCGCCCCGGCGGGCCCCGCAACGCGCTGCGCAACTGGGACGAGGTCGCCGACGCGCTGGGCCGGCTGGCCGAGCAGGTGGCCGCGCTGCGCGCCATGCTCGCCGACCACCACAGCACGAGCATCCGGCTGGTGCTCACGCCGGAGCGGCTGGTGGCCGCCGAGAGCCGGCGCACGATGACGGCGCTGGCCCTGCACGGGCTGCGGGTGGACGGGATCATCGCCAACCGCGTGGTGCCGCCGATCGCGCCGTCGGTGCGCGGGCCGGCCGCGCGCTGGGTGCGTGCCCGGCGCGCCGAGCAGCAGGAGGTGCTCGGCGAGCTGAGCGCCCTGTGGGGCACCGGGCCGGAGGCCGAGACCGCGCGCCGGCCGGTGCGCGCCGTGCCCTACACCGCCGCTGAGCCGATCGGGGTGCCCGCGCTGGCCGAGCTGGCCGACGCGCTCTACGGCGACGAGGAGCCGCTGGCCGGGGCCGCCGCGCCGCCCCTGCTCTCGGTCCGGCGCACCGGCGGCGAGGGCACCGACCGGGAGTCGGAGTTCGAGCTGGCGCTGCGGCTGCCGGGCCTGGACAAGCGCACCCCGCTCGAGCTGACCCGGATCGACGACGACCTCGCGGTGACCATCGGCGGCGTGCGCCGGCTGGTCGCGCTGCCGTCCGTGCTGTCCCGCTGCGAGGTGCTCGGCGCCCGGGTCGGCGTCGACGAGCTCGTCGTGGTGTTCCGCCCCGACCCGGCGGTCTGGATGTCGCGGTGACCGAACGCGGCTGCGCCGGCCACGAGAACCTCGCCGACGAACTGCGCGAGTATGCCGGGGGAGCGCTGGACCTGCTGGAACCACTGGTCGACCGGATCCGCGAGCAGGTGCCCGACGAGTCCGCGCCGGAACCGGTGGTGTGCGCCTCGTGCCCGGTGTGCGCGCTGATCACCGTGCTGCGCGGCGGCCGGTCCGAGCTCGCGGTGCGCCTCGCCGAGCACGCCGCCGGTCTGCTCGCGGTGCTGCGGGCCGCCCTGGAGGAGGGCATCGGCGCGCCGCCGACCCACCCGGGTACCCGTCCGGAGGCTTCCGACCGGTCGGAAGCGTCGGCGCCACCTCACCCTTCGGCGGCCCAGCCGCGGCCGGCCGCCGAAGCGCAGCCGGCCGCCCGGCCACAGCCCGAGGTCCGGCCGCAGCCCGGGGTCCGGCCGCCGACCACCGCCGCACGCCCCCACCCGGCCAGCCAACCCCACCACGCGCCGGTGCCGCCGAGGCACCGGCCAGCCGGTCGGGGCGGCGGCCGGAGCGGGCGGCTGGTCCAGCACATCGAGGTAAGCCGGGACGGCCGGGCAGTGTCCAGCGCAGCGCCGCCGCCCGAACCGTGCTGACGATCGGTGTCGATGTCGGTGGTACCAGCGTGCGGGCCGGCGTCGTGGATGCCGACGGCGCCGTGCTGGACACCGCGCGGGCGGCCACCCCGGGGCAGGACTCGGCGCTCGAGTCGGCCATCGTCGGGGTGATCGACGAGCTGCGCGAGCGGCACTCGGTCCGCGCGGTGGGGCTCGCGCTGGCGGGGTTCATCACGCCGGACCGCCGGGTCGTCCGGTTCGCGCCGCACCTGCCCTGGCGCGGGGTGCCGGTGGCCGACCGGCTGGCCGCCCGCTGCGCGCTGCCGGTGGTGATCGAGCACGACGCGAACGCGGCCGCGCTGGCCGAGCGGCGGTTCGGGGCGGGCGCGGGCTCCGGCTCGGGTGCGCAGGCGCGGTCCTCGGTGTTCGTGGCGCTGGGCACCGGGATCGGGGCGGCGCTGCTGATCGACGGCAAGCTGTACCGGGGCGCGCACGGGGTGGCGCCGGAGCTCGGGCACCTGCGCGTGGTGCCGGACGGCCGCGCCTGCCCGTGCGGCAAGCGGGGCTGCTGGGAGCGCTACTGCAGCGGGACGGCGCTGGTCACGACGCTGGTCGAGCTGCTGGCCGCCGATCCGTCCGCGTCGCCGACGCTGGCCAGGTTGGCGGCGGTGGAGTCGCGCGGCATCACCGGCCGGCACGTGGCCACGGCGGCGCGGGACGGCGACCCGCTCGGCCGGCGCGCGATGGCCGAGCTGGCCCGCTGGCTGGGCGAGGGCCTGGCCCTGATCGCCGACGTGTACGACCCCGAGATGGTGATCATCGGCGGTGGGGTGTCCGGGTCGGCGCCGCTGTTCCTGGACGACGCGCGCGAGCACTACGCGCGCGTGCTCACCGGTGGCCACCACCGCCCGCTGGCCCGGATCCGGACCGCGCAGCTCGGCGACGAGGGCGGCGTGATCGGCGCCGCGCAGCTGGCCAGGGAGCGCTGCCGCTGAGCCCTGTACCGCTGAGCCCTGTACCGCCGAGCCCTGTACCCCCGAGCGGCCGAGGTCGTGTGAGGCCCGATAGTCGGGGTCGCTACCTTTGCTGCTCACGACGGGATGGGGAGCGCGATGAGCCTGGACCGACCGGCCGCACTGCGGCGCGAGTACGCGGAGATCGTCCGGTTCTGCCGCGAGCTCGGGGACGACGAGTGGCGCGCACCCAGCGCGGCGCCCGGTTGGCGGGTCCAGGACGTGGTGGCCCACCTCGGCGGCAGCGCCAAGGCGATCTTCACGCCGACCTCGCTGAAGCTGCTGGCCAGCAAGGACATCGAGCGCACCAACGACGAGCTGGTGGCGCGGCGGCGGGACTGGGCGCCGGCCCGGATCCTGGCCGAGTTCGAGCAGTGGGGCCGCCGGTTGGCCACGCTGGCCGGCGGGCTGAGCCGCACCCCGGTGGCCGCCCTGCCGCTGCCGCTCGGCGAGCTGGGCCGTTTCCCGGCCGGCGTGCTGCTCAACTCCGCGTTCGTCTTCGACCAGCACACGCACCTGCGCTACGACATCGCGCCCGCGCTGGGCCGGCCCGCGCCGGAGAGCGACGAGCTGCGGGTGGCCGTGGTGCTGGAGTGGATGTTCGCCGTGCTGGGCAACCAGCTGCGCGCGGCCCGCCCGGCGTGGCTGGACCGGCCGATCGCGATCAGCCTGTCCGGCCCGGGCGGCGGCCGGTGGCGGGTCGGCGTGGACGGGGGCATCGCCGAGGGCCCGGTCGGCGCCGGCGACACCGCCGCGCACATCGCCGGCACGGCGGCGGAGTTCCCCGGCTGGGCCACCACGCGCACCCCGTGGCGGGAGCGCGACGTCCGGATCGAGGGCGACACCGCGCTGGGCGGTGCCCTCCTGGACCATCTGAACGTGGTCTGACCGGCGCGGGACTGCGACGGGGACCACTCGTGAACCGGCCCACACCGGCATAACACAGGGGCAGGTGGCGCGTTAAATTTCCCAAACGGGTCACGCGTCACCAGGAGAAGCCCATGTCGCGGATGTCGCCGCCGTTGTGCGAGCGCTGTTGGCAAGCGGTGCGCCCGGCCGAGCAGTTCATCCGGCTCGGCCACATCGTGGACGTCAGGGTGGACGGTGAGCCGGTCTACCTGTGGTCCTACCTGCACGCCTACGACCCGGCCAGCGGCGGCTGCGACGTAGCGGCGGCCGAAGCGGCGTAGCCACTGCCCCGACCCGGTTTGCGCGAGCGCGGGACGCCGGCGCTCCGGGGGAGCACAATCCGGCGGGTGCAACCACCGGAGCTGCGGCTGAGGGTGACCTCGCCAGGCCTGCTCGCGCTGCCCTGGGAGCGCCCGCTGCGGGAGTGGGACGCCACCGAGGTGCCGCTGCGGGACATCCCGGTCGGACCCAGCCGGCACCTGGTCCGGTTCGTGGAGACCGACGGCCAGCTGTGGGCGCTCAAGCAGCTGCCCGAGCGGACCGCCGCCAAGGAGTACGCGGTGCTGCGCGAGCTGGAGACGATGGGCCTGCCGGCGGTGCGCGCGGCCGGCCTGGTGATCCAGCCGGAGCCGGCGGCGGACGAGTTCGGCCGCCAGGAGAACAACGCGGTGCTGGTCACGCACTTCCTCAGCCAGTCGTGGCAGTTCCGCCGGCTGTTCCTGCGGCTGCCGCCGAACCGGCCCAAGCACCGGGCCCGGTTGCTGGACGCGATGGCCAGCCTGCTCGTCGACCTGCACCGGCACGGCGTCTTCTGGGGCGACTGCTCGCTGGCCAACACGCTGTTCTCCCGGGACGGCCAGGTGTTGCAGGCCTGGCTCGTGGACGCCGAGACCAGCGAGGTGCATGCGCGGCTGAGCGAGGGCCAGCGCCAGTACGACCTGGACATCCTGGTGGAGAACGTGGCCGGCGGCATGATCGACATGGCGGCCCGGCTGACCGAGCAGGCCGCCCTGACCGGTGTGCCGATCCCAGCTGGCCCGGAGGCGACCCGCACAGACGGCGGCACAGACGGCGGCACGGACGGCGGCACAGACGGCCCGCCGGACCTCGAGGACACGCTGATCGAGGAGGCGTACGGGGTGGCGACCCGCTACCAGGAGCTGTGGGACGCACTGCACGCCGAGCCGACGTTCAACTTCGCCGACCGCTACCGGGTGGAGGGCCAGCTGCGCCAGCTGGAGGAGCTGGGCTTCGTGGTGGACGAGATCGAGCTGCGGCCGGTGGCTGACGGTGCCGACCAGCTGCGGCTCAAGGTCGCGGTGGGGGACCGGCGGTTCCACGCCGAGTACCTGCGCAAGGTGGCCGGCATGGACGTCGGCGAGGGCCAGGCCTCGATCCTGCTCGGAGACCTGCGTGCCTACGCCGCCGAGCTGGGCCGGCGGGAGGGCGGCGACGTGCCGGAGTCGGCGGCGGCGGTGGGCTGGCTGGAGCGGGTCGTGCTGCCGGGGATGCGCCGGGCGCACGCGGCGGTGGGCGGGGTGGGCTCGGCGATCCAGGCATACTGCGACCTGCTCGAGGTCCGCTGGATCCTGAGCGAGCGGGCCGGCTCCGACGTGGGTGACGCGGTCGCGCTGGCGGCGCTCGCCCGGGGCGGGCCGACCGACTCGGCGGCCAGGATGGCCGTCGCGGACGCCCCGACCGGGCAGCTGCCGCAGCTCACCGCCGAGCGGTTGAGCGAGCTGGATCAAGCTGAGAAAACCACCGGTTTGGAGTAACGAACCACTCGGCCGAGTTAGCCGGAACGGTCCAGCCGATTTCACCGTTCGGCCTAGTGACAATCACGTGGCGGGCGGGTGAAGAACCGGTGGCGTACCCGTGACAGCAAAGTGACGGAGCTAGAGAACGGCTCCGTCGTCGCCGTCGCCGTCCTCGGCGGGCACCGACGGCCAGGACCGCAGCACCAGCCAGCCGAGCCCGAGGGCCAGCGAGACCAGCCCCAGCGGCAGCCCGAGCGCGGAGTTCTGGCCGAGCACCGCGGGCAGCGCGAGCAGCACGATGCCGAAGCTCAGCAGGGCCAGCCCGATCGACGCGGTGACCCCGATCCTGGGCATCGGGGGCGGGTCGGGCGGGATGAAGTGCTCGTCAACAGCGGGGACCTCGACGGGCCTCGGCGGCGGCGCCGGGGCGCGGGTCACCGGGGGTGGCGGCGGCGGTGGGGCGGCCGAAGGCGCCACGTCCGTCGCATTCGTCACATCTGTCACTTTTGTCTCAGGAGCGAGCGGAACACCATCTGGCCAGATGGGTACTGTCCCCTCGGCGATCCATCCGGAGATGATTTCCTCGAAGGTGACCACGTGCCCAGTGGCGTCGGCGGCGCGGCCGGCGTCCTCAGGTTCCGCCTGATTCACCGGGCCATGGTGACACGAACGACCCTCGGAAGGGGAGAGGTCGACGTTGTCGATAACCCGGACGGCTCCGTAGGCTGGGTTCGCGGTCGGGGAGGGAGAGGCGGCGTCTACGTGCTTTATTGGGTGCTCAAGTTCGTGCTGCTCGGACCACTTCTACGGCTCTGGTGCCGACCCACGATCGAGGGCGCGGAGAACGTCCCCGAGCGCGGCGGTGCCATCCTGGCCAGTAACCACCTCGCGGTGGCTGACTCGTTCTTCCTGCCGTTGCTCGTGCCGCGGCGGATCGTGTTCCTGGCCAAGCGTGAGTACTTCACCCAGGGCGGTTTCGTCGGCTGGCTGAAGAAGGAGTTCTTCTACGGGATGGGCCAGGTCCCGGTCGACCGGGGCAGCGGCTCGGCGGCGCGGGCCGCGCTCGACACGGCCAACCGGCTGCTGCGGGAGGAGCGGCTGGTCGGCATCTACCCGGAGGGCACCCGCTCGCCGGACGGGCGGTTGTTCAAGGGCAAGACCGGGGTCGCCAGGATGGCACTGGAGACCGAGGTGCCGGTGGTCCCGGTGGTCATGATCGGCACCGACCGGGTCAACCCGATCGGCTCCCGGCTGTGGCGGCCGGCCAAGGTGCGGATCCGGATCGGCGAGCCGCTGGACTTCTCCCGCTACTACGGCATGACCAACGACCGGTTCATCCTGCGATCCATGACCGATGAGATCATGTACGCCCTGATGGAGCTGTCCGGCGCGGAGTACGTGGACATGTACGCCGCCAAGGCCAAGGAAGACGCGGCGCGGGCAGCGCGACCGCCGGCACGCATGCCGGGAACCCGAGCCAGCTGATAGGGCGATTCGATCTCCGTGCGCTTCTTTTACGACTGTGAGTTCATCGAGGACGGCCGGACGATCGAGCTGGTCTCGATCGGCGTGGTGGACACTGACGGCCGCGAGTTCTACGCGGTGTCCACCGAGTTCGACGACGGCAAGGCGGGGGCCTGGGTGCGCGCCAACGTGCTGCCCAAGCTGCCCTCGCCGGGAGACCGGGCCTGGCGGTCCCGCGAGCGGATCAAGAGCGACCTGCTCGACTTCCTGACCGCGCCCGGTGGCGACATCGAGCTGTGGGCGTGGATCGCGGCCTACGACCACGTGGTGCTGTGCCAGCTGTGGGGCGCGATGCCCGCGCTGCCGCGCCCGCTGCCCCGGTTCACCAGGGAGCTGCGGCAGCGCTGGGAGGACGCCGGCCGGCCACCGCTGCCGGCCCCGCCCCAGGACGCGCACGACGCCCTCGCGGACGCCCGGCACAACCTGGCGCGATGGCACACGATCGAGGAGCACCTTTCGCGCAAGCCTGGCTTGGTGCACCCCTCCAGCACATGAGAGTCTTCCGCACGTGCGCATTGGAGTGCTGACCGGCGGCGGTGACTGTCCCGGTCTGAACGCGGTGATCCGCGCGATCGTCCGCAAGGGTGTACCGGAGTACAAGTACGAGTTCGTCGGGTTCCGGGACGGCTGGCGCGGGCCGCTGGAGAGCCTGACGATGACTCTGGACATCCCGGCGGTGCGCGGCATCCTGCCCCGGGGCGGCACGATCCTCGGCTCGTCCCGGACCAACCCGTTCAAGATCGACGGCGGGGTCGACCAGATCCGCCGGACGCTGATGAACCTCGGTGTCGACGCGCTGATCGCGATCGGCGGCGAGGACACCCTCGGGGTGGCCAGCAAGCTGGCCGACCTGGGTGTACACGTGGTCGGCGTGCCGAAGACGATCGACAACGACCTGTCCGGTACCGACTACACGTTCGGCTTCGACACCGCGGTCGGCATCGCCACCGAGGCGATCGACCGGCTGCACACCACCGCCGAGTCGCACCACCGGGCGCTCATCGTCGAGGTGATGGGCCGGCACGCGGGCTGGATCGCGCTGCACTCC
>DATAZG010000083.1:0-5476 GCA_036272155.1 Pseudonocardia sp. | reverse complement strand
CCGGGCCAAGGACGAGATGTTCTTCCACACCGATACCGCCGCGGCGCCCTGGTCGGTGGTGGAGGCCGAGGACAAGCGGCGGGCCCGGCTCAACATGATCGCCCACCTGCTGTCCAGCGTGCCGTTCAAGCACGTGGAGTCCCCGAAGCTGAAGCTGCCGGCCCGCCCGCCACAGCGCGGCTACCAGCGCCCGCCCCGGGACATGTTCACCTCGGTGCCCGACCACGCCGCGACGCTGCTGCACGGGCACTGACCGCCCCAACCCGAGGCATACCCTGTGCGGATGACACCCGCCGCCCGCCGGGACGCGCTGCGCGAGCTGCTGCGCGCGGCCGAGTTGGATGCCCTGCTGGTCACCGACCTGGTGAATGTGCGCTACCTGAGCGGGTTCACCGGGTCCAACGCCGCGTTGCTGGTGCCCGCCGACGGCGAGCGGGGCACCCGGCTGGCCACCGACGGGCGGTACACCACGCAGGCGGCCGCCGAGGCGCCGGACGTGCCGAGGGTGATCGAGCGCGCCTGCGGCCGTGCGTTGGTGGTCGCTGCCGGCGCCGACGGCCACCGGCGGGTGGGCTTCGAGTCCGGTCACGTGACGGTGGACGCGCACGCCGCGCTGCTCGAGGTCGCGGCCGACACCACCGGCGCCGGGCTGGAGCTGTGTCGTGCCCCTGACCTGGTCCAGCGGCTGCGGGTGATCAAGGATGAGGCGGAGATCGAAGCACTGCGCGCGGCCTGCGCGGCGGCCGACGCGGCGCTGGCCGACCTGATTGCCGCCGGTGGGCTGCGCCCCGGCCGCACCGAGCGGGAGGTCGCCGCCGAGCTGGAGCTGCGGATGCGCCAGCACGGCGCCGACGGCCCCTCGTTCGACACGATCGTCGCGGCCGGCGCGAACTCGGCCATCCCGCACCACCAGCCGACCGACGCGGTGCTGGCCACCGGCGACCTGGTCAAGATGGACTTCGGTGCACTGCGCGCCGGCTACCACTCCGACATGACGCGCACCGTGGTGCTCGGGCCTCCGGCGGACTGGCAGCGTGAGCTGTACGCCCTGGTCGCCGAGGCGCAGGCGGCCGGGCGGGCGGCGCTGGCGGTCGGTGTCGAGGTGGCCTCGGTGGACGCCGCCGCGCGGGACGTCATCACCGAGGGCGGCCGGGGCGCGGAGTTCTCGCACGGCCTCGGGCACGGCGTCGGACTCGAAATCCACGAGGCACCGGCGCTGTCGGCGACCGGCGCCGGTACGCTGGTCTCCGGCATGGCGGTCACTGTCGAGCCCGGCGTCTATCTCGCCGGCCGGGGTGGTGTCCGAATCGAAGACACGCTCGTGGTTCGCCCCGACGGCGCCGAGCTGCTCACCCTCACCGGTAAGGAGCTGCTCGCGCTGTAGCGCGCGGGTCCGGGCAGCTGAAGGGGATGTACCGGCAGTGGCCAGCAGGATCGACCTCGGTGACCTCGCATGAGGGCACGCACGAAGGCGCGTAAGCGGGCGCTGGACATCCTCTTCGAGTCCGAGGCGCGCGGCGCGGACCCGCTGGTCGTGCTCAAGGAACGGCAGGACACCGACGACGCGCCGCCCGTGTCCGACTATGCGGCGAAACTGGTCGAGGGCGTCGCGGAACGCCGCGAGCGGATCGACCAGCTGCTCACGGAGCACTCCGAGGGCTGGTCGGTGGCGCGCATGCCGGCCGTCGACCGCGCACTGCTGCGGATCGGCCTCTACGAGCTGCTGTGGATCGACGAGATCGACGACCCGGTGGCCATCACCGAAGCGGTCGAGCTGGCCAGGACCCTGTCGACGGACGACTCACCGCGCTTCGTGAACGGCGTGCTCGGCCGCATCTCCGACATCGCCGACCACCTCCGCCCCGGCCTCGCGCCCACCTCCGCCCCGAGCGACCCCGCCGCCGACCAGGACTAGGCGAGCCCGCTCGGGGACGGGGCCCGCGGGCTGGTGGCGGACTGCTGCTGGCCGGCGGTGTGTGGTGCCGCAGTGCGGCGGCGTGTGGTGCGGCGGCGTGTGGTGCGGCGGCGGCGTGTGGTGCGGCGGCGTGTGGTGCGTGGTGCGGCGGTGCGGTGCGGTGCGACTTGTCGTGTCTAGTTGACGCGACAGGTGGCACTTGTCGCGTCTATTTCCCGTGACAGGTGGGCCGGCGGGTGGTTCGTCGTGGACTTGTCGTGGCTATAGGGCACGACAAGTGGCACTTGTCGTGCCTTCTTCCCGCGACGAGTGGGACGGCAGCGTTGCGACAAGTGGCACGGCCGACCGCAGCGCGACGGCGCGACGCCAGCGCGGCGACAAGTGGGACGGCGGCGTTGCGACAAGTGGCACGGCCGACCACAGCGCGACGGCGCGACGCCAGCGCGGCGACAAGTGGGACGGCCGACCACAGCGCGACAGCGCGACGGCAGCGCAGCGACAAGTGGACGGCCGACAGCAGCGCGGCAGCGCGACGGCAGCCGCGCGACTACGGGCGACCGCATGCCCCACCTGCGCCAGTGTCCCCACCTGCGCCAAGCGCCCACCCCGACCGTTGCCGACGCCACACCACCGTTGCCGACGCCATCGACGGCCATCGGCGCCAGGGACGTCGGCAACGGGGCGGTCAGTCCTCGCGGACCGGACGGGCTTCGGGGGGTAACACCCCCCAGTCGACGAGCTGCTCGGTGAGCTCACCGGGCGTCATGTCGTAGATGATCGCCAGGGAGCGCAGGTCCTCGGTCCGGATGGACAGCACCTTGCCGTTGTAGTCACCGCGCTGGCTCTGGATCGCGGCGGCGTAGCGGGCCAGGGGGCCGACCTTGTCGGCGGGGAGCTGCTGGAGACGCTCGAGGTTGATGACGATCTTGGTGGCCGGTTCGGCGCCGGATGGCACCCGGCCCTCCGGTAGCAGCTCGGCCACCGGCACACCGTAGAAGTCGGCGAGCTCGGCCAGCTTCTGCACCGTCACGGCGCGGTCGCCACGCTCGTAGGAGCCGACGACCACGGCCTTCCAGCGGCCGCCGGACTTCTGCTCGACCCCGTGCAGCGACAAGCCTTGCTGCTGCCGAATGGCGCGGAGTTTGGAACCCAGCGCCTTGGCGTAGTCGCCCATGTGGCGAATCTCCGTTTCAGCATTGCCCCAGTTAGCCGTCATGGTGAAGGTGCGGGGGGCGTTGTGATCAATACGCAGAGTAATCATGCGCTCGTTTCCGTCACTGGGTCAAGTTGGTGTCTGGACGGCGGCGCACGGATGTGTCTGACTCCACCCGGTCGGTTGATTGCCAAGCCCCCCGCGCCGCCCAATCGAGTGGCCGGCCCTGGTAGCGTCGGGCCCGTCCTCAGGGACAGTCCTTTAAGGCCCGTCCAGTGAGGCGGGGAAGGAGAGGAGTTACCGCGTGGCGTCCCCCAGACGCGCTCGCGGCGACGAACCGGCTGGTGCCGGCAGCGATCGGGATACCGAGCTGCTCACCGAGTCGGATGTCGCCCGCACGATTGCGCGCATTGCCCACCAGATCATCGAGAAGACCGCCTACGAGCCCGCACAGGCCGACCAGGTGGTGTTGCTCGGCCTGCCCACCCGGGGCGCTCCGCTGGCCCGCCGGTTGGGTGCGGCCATCGCCGAGTTCGCCGGCGCGGCGCCCAGCGTCGGCGCCCTTGACGCGACTCTGTATCGAGACGACCTGCGCCGTCGCCCGGCCCGCTCGCTCGAGCCGACCTCCATCCCGGAGGGCGGCGTGGACGACAAGCTGGTCATCCTCGTGGATGACGTGCTGTTCTCCGGGCGCACCGTGCGGGCCGCGCTGGACGCGCTGCGCGACCACGGCCGGCCGCGCGCGGTGCAGCTCGCCGTACTGGTCGACCGGGGCCACCGGGAGCTGCCGATCCGGGCCGACTACGTGGGCAAGAACGTGCCGACGGCGCGCAGCGAGCAGGTCGCCGTGCTGCTCTCCGAGGTCGACGGCCGCGACGTGGTGCTGCTGCGCCGCGCCGGCGAGGAGACCCATCCGACGGCCGGCGCCACGGGAGGCCACGAGTGAGGCACCTGCTCTCCACGGGTGACCTGGACGCCGCCACCGCCAACCTGCTGTTGGATACCGCCGATCGGCTCAAGCAGGCGCTGCTGGGTCGCGAGGTGCACAAGCTGCCCACGCTGCGTGGTCGCACGATCGTCACCCTGTTCTACGAGGACTCCACCCGCACCAGGGTCTCCTTCGAGATCGCCGGCAAGTGGATGAGCGCGGACACGATCAACGTCAGCGCGAAGGGGTCCTCGGTGTCCAAGGGGGAGTCGCTGCGGGACACCGCGGCCACCCTGGCGGCCGCGGGCGCGGACTGTGTGATCATCCGGCACCCGGCCTCCGGCGCGCCGCACCGGATCGCGGCATGGAGTGATCGGGACTCGCTGGAGGGCCCCGGCCCCGCCGTGGTGAACGCCGGCGACGGCACCCACGAGCACCCCACCCAGGCCCTGCTGGACGCGGCCACGCTGCGCGATCGGCTGGGTTCGATCGCCGGCAAGCGGATCGGCATTGTGGGTGATGTCACACACAGTCGGGTGGCCCGGTCGAATGTGCTGCTGCTGGCCACGCTCGGGGCCGAGGTGGTGCTGGTCGCGCCGCCGACGTTGCTGCCGGTCGGCGTGGCGGACTGGCCCTGCCGGGTCGGGCTGCACCTGGACGCCGAGCTGCCCGGGCTGGACGCGGTGATGATGCTGCGCGTGCAGGCCGAGCGGATGCACGGCGGCTTCTTCCCGTCGGCCCGGGAGTACGCGATCGGGTACGGCTTGTCTGAGCGCCGGCTGGCGCTGCTGCCGGAGCATGCCGTCGTGCTGCACCCCGGCCCGATGGTGCGCGGCATGGAGATCTCGCCGGCCGTGGCCGACTCGCCGCGCGCGGCGATCCTGGCGCAGGTGCGCAACGGCGTGCATGTGCGGATGGCCGTGCTCTACCACCTGCTTGCCGGTGCGCCCGAGGTTCGAGGATGACGATGCTGACCGATCTGCTGATCAAGAACGCCCGGCTCTACGGCGAGGGTGACCCGGTCGACCTGCTGGTCCGCGACGGCGTGATCGCCGAGATCGGCCCGGGTCTGGAAGCGCCGGCCACGGGCAACGACAACAACGACACAGACACCGAGGTGATCGACGCGACCGGGCTGGTCCTGCTGCCCGGCTTCGTCGACCTGCACACCCACCTGCGCGAACCCGGTGGGGAGGACGCGGAGACCATCGAGACGGGCTCGGCGGCCGCCGCGCTGGGCGGGTTCACCGCCGTGTTCGCGATGCCGAACACCGACCCGGTGGCCGACAACGCGGTGATCGTGGAGCACGTCCGGCGCCGGGGCGACGAGGTCGGACTCGTGGACGTGCACCCGGTGGGCGCGGTGACCGTCGGGCTGGCCGGCGAGCGGCTGGCCGAGCTGGGCACCATGGCGGCGAGCGCGGCCCAGGTGCGGATGTTCTCCGACGACGGGCACTGCGTGCACGACCCGCTGCTGATG
>DATAZG010000082.1:0-54556 GCA_036272155.1 Pseudonocardia sp. | reverse complement strand
GAACTGTGCGGGCGGCTACTTCACGGCGCCGGCGGTGAGGCCCTGCACCAGGTACCGCTGCATCAGCAGGAACCCGAGCACCACCGGCAGGCTGACCACCAGCGAGGCGGCCATGATCTGGTTCCAGTAGACGGCGTTCTGCGTGGAGTACTCGGCGAGCCCGACGGCGAGGGTCTTGGAGTTCTCGTCGGTGAGTACGGAGGCGAACAGCGACTCGCTCCACGACGTCATGAACGAGTAGATGAGCACCGCCACGATGCCCGGCTTGGCCGCCGGCACGATGATCGACACCAGCGCCCGCACGGGGCCCGCGCCGTCCACGAGGGCGGCCTCGTCGAGCTCCCTCGGGATCGAGTTGAAGTAGCCGACGAGCATCCAGATGGAGAACGGCAGCGAGAACGTCAGGTACGTGATGACCAGCCCGGACAGGTTGCCGGTCAGCTTGATCCCGGTGGCCTGGCCGATGTTGACGTAGATCAGGAACAGCGGCAGCAGGAAGAGAATGCCCGGGAACATCTGCGTGGACAGCACCGCCATCCGGAAGACCTCGCGGCCCCGGAAGGTGTAGCGGCTGATCGTGTAGGCGGCGAACACCGCGATGGTCACCGAGAGCACGCTGGCGCTGCCGGCCACGATCACGCTGTTGCCGAAGTAGCGGGCGAGCGGCACCGTCGACCAGATGTCCACGAACGGCCGGAACGTGATCGTGGACGGCAGCCAGTGGAAGTCGTCCTGCACGTCGGCCAGCGGCTTGAGCGACGTGGAGAGCATCACGTAGAGCGGCAGCACGGTGAACAGGAACAGGAAGCTCAGGCCGACCGCCCTGACCAGCCGGTAGGAGCGGGACTCATGCATCGCGGGTCCTCCTCGACGTCACCGCGAGGTAGCCGACCGTGACCACCAGCAGAAACAGCAGCAGCAGCACCGACATCGCCGAGCCGAGCCCGAAGTTCCAGGTGATGAACGAGGCCTGCTTGATGTGCACCGAGATGAGGTCCGCGCTGGCCGGCGTCGACCCGGCGAACAGCGTGTACGGCACGTTGAAGTCGTTGAACGTCCACAGGAACAGCACCAGCACCAGCACCTGGTTGACCGGGCGCAGCATCGGCACCGTCAGCTTGCGGAACTGCTGCCACCGATTGGCGCCGTCCACCTCCGCCGCCTCATACAGGTCGGTCGGGATGGACTGCATGCCGGCCATCAGCGTGAGCAGCGCGAACGGCCACAGCCGCCACACCCCGACCAGCGCCATGCTGAAGAACGCGCTGTCGCCGAGCAGCCAGAAGTGCTTGCCGCTGCCCAGGCCGGTCTGGGCGAGCACGTGGTTGACCAGCCCGTTGTCCTGGTTGAGCATGAACTTCCAGACGATCACCGAGGTGAACACCGGCAGCACGTACGGGATCAGGAAGATCGTGCGCAGCGCCGCGCGGCCGCGCATGGAGCGCTGCAGCAGCGTCGCGCCGAAGATGCCGAACAGCCAGCTGAAGCTCACCACGACCACGCTGTAGGCGATCGTGATGGCCACCGAGCGCAGCAGGTCCACGCCGATCTCGCTGTGGAAGTCCAGCGAGAGCCGGTAGTTGGCGAGGCCGGCGAACGGCGCGTCGAGCCAGTGCCGCAGGTAGAACTGGTTGAGCTTGAGGAAGCTGATCACCACGCCTGTGATCATCGGGATGACGTGCACCAGCAGCTCGAAGACCAGCGCCGGCGCGAGCAGCAGGTACGGCAGCGCACCGCCCTGTACCGACCACCGCCGCCGGCCGCCCTCGACCGGGGGCTCGGTCGGCGCCGGCGGCGGCCCGCCCGGGCGGGCCGGGGACGAGACCGGGCTCGCCATCAGCCGCGTCCCGCCGCGCGCGGCCGGACCACGGGCGCCACTCAGGACCCGCCCAACTTCTGCTGGGCCGCGCTCAGCGCCGCCTGCACGTCGCCCTCGGTGACCGGCTTGCCGCCGACGATCTGCGCGACCAGGTCCTTGAGCGCCGAACCGACCGTGGTCTCGAACTGGCTCTCGTTGGTGACCATCGGCATCGGGGCCGAGGTGTTGGCCAGCACGTCCAGGAATGTCTTGATCGTCGGGACCTGGAACGCCGGGTCGGCGGCGGCCTCGGCGGTGACCGGCAGCGAGCCGTACGCCTGGTTGAGCTTGACCTGTTCGGCCTTGCTGGTCATGAAGTTGATGAACTTCAGCGCGGCGTCGGTGTTCTTGTCCTTGAACGCGGCGATGTTGATCCCGGCCACGTGGCTGTTGACCCGTTCCCCGCCGGGCGGCAGCGGCGCCTCGATCGGCAGCGGCGCGATGCCGTAGTCGCTCTCCGCCATGCCGTTGGCCGCGATGTAAGCGGTGGTGTTGCTCTGGCCCATCATCATCGCGGCCTTGCCGGAGGTGAAGTCGGCGGTGGCGTCCTGCGTGGTGTCGTGCTCGGCGGAGCTGGGGATGGACACCTGGTCGACGCCGAGCAGGTCCAGGTACTGCTTCACGCCGGCCACATTCTGCGGGGTGGCGAACGTCGGAGTGCCGGACTTGTCGAAGAAGTTGCCCCCGTGTTGCTTGCCGAAGATGAAGGCGAAGTGGGCGCTCTCGGTATAGCTGCCGCCAGCCAGTGACAGGCCGTAGGTGTTCGCCGCCGGGTTGGTCAGTTTCTTCGCGTCGGCCACGAAGTCGGCCCAGTTCGTCGGGGGGGTCGTGATCCCGGCGGCCGCGAACTTCTTCTTGTTGTAGAACAGCCCGTAGGACAGGCCGTAGAGCGGCACCGAGGTCGGCGTCTTGCCCTCCGCGCCGGTGGACCGCAGGCTGGTCGCCAGGAACTTGGACTGCCCGCCGATCTTGTCCAGGGTGGGCCCGTCGAAGTCCACAAAAGCCCCGGTGGCCTGCAGCGACGCCGACCACGTGTTGCCGATGTTGACCACGTCCGGCCCGTCGCCGGAGGTCGTCGCGGTGGTGATCCGGTCCAGCAGGTGGGTCCAGTCGATCACCTCCAGGTTGACCTTGATCCCGGTCTGCTTGGTGAACTCGGCCAGCTCCGGGGTCAGGATCTCCTTGTCCAGCTGCAGGCTCGGGCCCTGGTTGCTGGCCCAGTAGGTGATCGTGTTCGGGTCCGCGCCGCCGCCGGAGCCACAGCCGGCGAGGCCGGCCGCCGCCAGCAGGGCCACCGCGAACGCGGCGGTGAGGGTCTTCAGACGCACGGTCGACTCCTTCGTCGCGGTACCCGGGTCCGGGGCACCTGGTGCGGGCCGGCGCGGCGCCCGCCCGCCGAGCACGGCGTTCACCAGCGTGAACGCCGCTCCCGAGTGGCTGGCGACGACCGTTCGATTAACCGGTTCAGCTGGCCGTCATGTTAACTGAGTCACCCCTCGGCGTGAACCGGCTCGGGCGAGTTTTCGGCCGGCAACCGGGCGCGTGCGCAAGCTCCGGGACGGGTGTGACGGCCGGGATCAGTGGGGCGTCGAGTCGCGGCCACGGCGGGGTCGAGTCCCGGCCGTTGCGTTCATCGGTTGACGCCGGCGGTGCTCCCCCGCACGGTCAGCCGGGGCGGCTCCAGCCACCGGTCGGCCGCCTGGCCGGACTCGATCAGCGTCAGCAGCAGCTCGGCGGCCTCGGCGGCCTCACTCATGATGTCGTGGGTGAACGCGGTGACCGAGGGGGCCACCAGCTGGCACAGCGGCGAGTCGTCCCAGGCCAGCACCGCCAGGTCGGCCGGCACGCGGACGCCCTCGCTGGTCAGCGTGGCCACCGAGGCAACCGCCATCACGTCGTTGTCGTAGATGACCGCCGTCGGCGGGTGCGGCCCGGCGAGCAGCTCGCGGGTGGCCCGCACGCCGGCCTGCGCGGTGTAGTCGGTCTCCAGCTGCGGCTGCTCGGCGCCCAGCAGCTCCCGGGTGACCTCGGCGAAGTACCGCTGCCGCCGCGCCACGTGCTCCAGCGTGTTCGGGCCGGAGATCCGGGCCAGCCGGCGGTGGCCGAGGTCTAGCAGGTGGCGCACGGCGTACGACATCGAGTCCTGGTACTTCACCCGGGTGGACGGGATGCCCGGGTACTCCCGCTGCGCGCCGATGATCACCGCCGGCGCCCCGGACTCGCGCAGCCAGGCCGGCCTCGGGTCCTCCACCCGCATGTCGAACAGCAGCATGCCGTCCACCCGCCGGCCGCCCCACCAGCGGCGGTACAGGTCCAGCTCGCTGGCCGGGTCGGACACCACGGTCAGCAGCAGCGCCATGCCGCGCGCGGACAGGGCGCGCTCGACGCCGGCCACCATGCGCATGAAGTACGGCTCCGTGGCGACCAGCTCCGGGTCCCGCACGGCGATGAGCCCGACCGCCTCGGCCCGGGCACTGGACAGCGCCCGCGCGGCACTGCTGGGCACCCAGCCGACCTCCTTGGCGATGTCCAGGATGCGCGCCCTGGTCTCCGCCGACACCCCGGGGCGGCCGTTGAGCGCGTACGACACCGCCCCCTTGGAGACACCGGCCGCGCGCGCGATGTCCCGGATCGTGGGCCGCTCCATCGCTCACCACCTCGGGGTGTTCGGATGCGCAGCAACTTAACCGCTTAAGGGCGGGTCGTCGACTGCCGCCCCTCGTCCGGTGACGAAGCGATCGAGCCGTCGCCGTCGACGGGTAGCCAGCCGGCCACGCCCGCGACGCGGGCCTGCACGGGGTGTCTGGGCTCGCACACGGTGTGCAGAGCTGGCGGGGCGGGGCGGGGCGGGCCGGCGGGGCGGGCCGGCCTGGCGGAGCCGGGCTGGCTGGGCGGGCCGGCACACGGCGCGCGGTTGTGACACACAGCGTCCAGGGGGCTCGCGGAGCGGGGCCGGCACACGGCGTGCGGTTGTGGCACACAGCGTCCAGGGGCTGGCGAGGCAGGGCCGGCACACGGCGTGTCGCTCTGGCACAGCAACTTCGGATGCCGCACACGTGTTCTAACTGGTGTGTGGTGTCCGAAGTCCGTGTGTGGGGATCGGTACCTGTGTGCCAGCGCCACCACCCGTGCGCCAGCGCCACAGCCCGTCTACCAGCGCCGCAGCCCGTGCGCCAGCGCCGCAGCCCGTGCGCCGGACTGCCGGCGGGCCACCGGCCGTCCACCCTGGGCCGCCGCCCCGGCGTTCGCCGGCCCCGGCTCGGCTGTGGTCCCGTGACCGTGCCCGAGGACTTGGCCGAGGAGTTGGCCGAAGCGCTCGGCGAGCCTCAGCCGGCCGTACTGGCCCCACCCGCGCCGGCGGCCGGCTCGGTGGTCGGGCCCGGGCGGTACGCGGCGACGGCGAGCGCGACGAACTCGTCGATCAGGGCGTCCCGCCGACCGGCCTCCCAGGCCACGGCCACCTGGTTGGGGCCGATGTCGTCGATGGGGGCGCTGGTCACGTCGGGCCGGCGGTAGAACGTGGCGGTCGACTCGGGCAGCACTACGACCCCCCGCCCGGTGGCGACCAGCTCCAGCTTCTCCTCCACCGTGTGGGTCACCCGGCCCGGACCCGCCACCCCGTCCCGGGAGCGCAGCTCGGTGGCGATGTCGCGCCACTCGGGCACCGCGTCGGCCGGCTGCAGCAGGTGCTCGTCGGCGAGGTCGGTGATGCTCACCGTCTCCTTGCCGGCCAGCCGGTGCTCGGTCGGCACGACCACCACCCGGGGCTCGGCGAACAGCGGCCGCAGCGCGAGGCCCCGCTGGTCCACCGGCAGCCGGATGAAGCTCACGTCGATCCGCCCGTCGTGCAGCGCCTGGATCTGCTCGTCCCAACCGGTCCGCAGCACCTCCACCGACAGGTCGGGATGGCGGCTGCTCAGCGCGCGCACCGGGCCGGTGACGATCAGGCCGGGCATGAAACCGACGGCGAACGTCCTGCCCCGGCCGGCGCGCCGTAGCCGCCGCTGTGCCGCCTCGGCCTCGGTGAGCAGCGCCGCGCCGTCGATCCGTAGCTGCTCCCCGGCCGGCGTGAGCGCGGTGCCCCGCTTGTCCCTGGTGAACAGCTGCACCTTCAGCTCGTCCTCGAAGGCACGGATCTGCCGGGACAGCACGGGCTGGGCGATGTGCAGCGCGTCGGCTGCCCGCCCGAAGTTGAGGTGCTCGGCGACCGCCATGAAGTACCGCAGCTTGCGCAGGTCCAGGTCCACCGGCGGTCTCCTCGCTCGACGCACCCCGTTCCCTCATACCGTACCGGTATCAGCCGGTTCCCGGTGGCCGCGCGGGCGGACGCCCGCTCGGCGCTCAGCTCCCGCCACTCGTCGTGACCAAGTGTCACCTTCTGTGACGACCCGGCGTTCTCCTACCAACGGGGCCTGGGAGGAGAACTACCGGTGCGGTGCGGTGTGCGCTTGGGTTCGGTGGTCGCCGGGCTCGCGGTCCTGCTGGCCGTGGGCAGCGCGGCGAGCAGCGCCGCGACCACGGGTCCGGGGTCGTCGGCCCAGGTGCGGAACTACCCGGTCCGCAACCTCGACTCCGACGACCCGGCCGGCTCCGGTGGTTCGGACGCATCGGGCGGTTCGGCACCGGGGCTGCCCGCGCTCCCCGGCCCGCCCGCCCTGCCGGGTGTGGTCGGGCCTCGGCTGCCGGCCAACGACCTGGAGGCGATGGCCGGGGCGATCCCGCCGTCCCGGATCGCGGCGATGACCCCGGCGGTGACCATTCCGGCGCCGGAGCTACGGCCGGTCCCGAGGGCCGACTGCGACGGCGACTCCCACCCGCTCGCCGGGGTCCAGGGGCGCGTCACGGCGGCGGACATGAACTCGCCGGGCGCGGACCAGGGCTGGACCTGCAACGTCGGCGCGATCGCACATCACGTGACGCCGGGTGGCTTCCGGGTGTGGAGCTACACCGATCACGAGGGCCGCACCTGCGCCTACTACGACACGTCGTTCACGTCGCCCGCGACCATCGTCAGCCTCGGTGCCGGCCCCTCGCTCGGCGTGGTGGTGCTGGACATGACCGACCCCACCCACCCCGTGCAGACCACCGTGCTGCAGACCCTGGCGATGCTCTCCCCGCACGAGTCGTTGAACCTGAACACCAGGCGAGGCCTGCTCGCGGCCGCCGTGGGAAATGCCGTCACCCTGCCCGGCACGATCGCGATCTACGACGTGAGCGGCGACTGCCGCCATCCGGTGCTGCAGTCGCAGCTGCCGCTCGTGAACGGGCACGAGAGCGGCTTCAGCCCGGACGGCAACACGTTCTGGGTGGGCGGCGCGGTCGGCTACATCTACGCGATCGACGTGCGCAACCCGCATCAGCCGCGCGAGGTCTGGCGGGGCGCGTACTTCGCGCACGGCCTGAGCCTCTCCGGCGACGGCAATACGCTCTACCAGACAGACCCGATCAATGGGAACGTCGGCATTCTCGACGTCAGCCAGATCCAGGCGCGCGAGCCGAACCCACAGGCGCACGAAATCAGCCGGATGACGTGGTCCACGGTGTCCATTCCACAGAACACCGTGGCCTTCACCAACGGCGGGCGCCATTACCTCCTTGAGTTCGACGAGTTCGCGTTCCGGTTCAATCCGGCCACGGTGAACGACAGGGCCGGCGCGGCCAGAATCATAGACATCGAGGATCCTCGGGAACCCCATGTTGTTTCTGACCTGCGTCTCGAGGTCAACATGCGCGACCAGCACCGCGCGGCCGACGGCGACCCCTCTCCGCTGCCACCGACCCAGGTGTTCGGGTACGGAGCACATTACTGCGCACTGCCCCGAGCCGAGGACCCGGAAATCGTGGCCTGTTCTTTCCTGAACTCGGGTCTGCGGGTATTCGACATCAGGGACCCGGCGCACCCGCGCGAGGCGGCCTATTTCGTCGCACCGCCGCGGGCCGGCACGATCGCGGGACTGCAGCCGGGCAACCTGGCGGCCTCGCAGCCGGCGTTCGATCCCGAGCGGCGAGAGGTCTGGTACACCGACGCCGGGTCGGGGTTCTACGTGGTGCGGCTGTCCGACGGTGCCTGGCCGCAATGACGGACCTCGACGGGCCCAGGTGGCGTACTCCGCTGCTGGTGCTGGGAATCATCATCGGGCTGGTGGGCGCGTTCCTGATCGGTCGCGCGAGCACCGAGCCGAGTTCGGTGGATCACCAGGCGGAACAGCCGAGCGCCACCGATGTCGGGTTCTGTCAGGACATGGGGACCCACCACGAACAGGCCGTGCTGATGTCCAACCTGGCGGGTAGCCGGGCGGGGCCGGCGGTGAAGATGCTCGCCAACTCGATCCTGGTCAGCCAGTCACAGGAGCTGGGGGTCGTGCGCGGCTGGTTGCAGCTGTGGGGTGCTCCGGCGGAGTCGTCGGTCCCGATGGGGTGGATGTCGAGTGCGCCCAACCAGAACGGAATGCACGACAGCGGAATGCACAACAGCGCGGCGATGTCGATGCAGCCAGGCAGCGGACGGCCGGGAATGGCATCGCCGGACGAGCTGACCAGCTTATGGGCCAAGTCCGGGAAGGACTTCGACGTCCTATTCCTGCAGTTGATGCTCCGGCACCATCAGGGTGGCGTCGAAATGGCCCGCTATGCGGCCACCAATGCGAAACTGCCGCTCGTGCGCCAGGCGGCGGAGACAATGCTGTACCAGCAGGTCGAGGATATCGGCCAGCTGCGGGCGCTGCTCACGTCCTACGGGGCGACTCCTCTGCCACCGCCGTAGGCGGAATGCGGCTCAGCTCATTGGGCGCTCAGCTCATTGGGCGCTCAGCTCATTGGGCATCGACCGGATCGCCGTTGTCGATGCCGCCGACGCAGACCGTTCTTGTCGGCGCCTGCGCCTGCGCCTGACCACCGGCCCGCTCGCACTGCTGCAGGCTGACGGTCGGCCGGAAGCGGTGGATCCGCGGGTACTCCCCTGGCGCGGTCGCCGGGAGCACGAGTCCGGCCACAGCGGTCAGTGCCGCCAGTGTGAGGACCGTTGCCTGCGCGGAACTGTGCCGTCCACTTATCATCGGGACTCCCGGTCGACGTCCCACGGGTAATCATCGACCGATTGGTTGATCATCACCTGTGTGGCTCTCAGTATATCGGCGATTGCTGACGGTAAGCATACGGCGCCGCGATACCGTGTCTCGCATGAAGTGGCACAGGCTTCTCAGCAAGGTCGCTGGCCTGGGCAGGCGTCGATGGCTCCCCCTCGCCGCGGTCCTGGTCGTCCTGCTCGGCGGTGGATTGTGGGTCGCGGTGGCCAACTCCGGTGGCGGCCACGCGTCCCGGACCGCCGTGCCGGCCACCCCGGCGTCAGAGCCACCCCTGGCGCCGCTCTCCCCGCACGGAATCGACCTCACCGGCTGGAAGCTCAGCATTCCCGAGGAGAACGACGACGGTGACGCCGCCTCGATCGTGCCGGCGGCGTTCAAGGCGCCCTGGCTGACGCCCACCCCGGACGGCGGCCTGATGTTCTGGGCGCCGACGTCGGGGGCGACGACGAAGAACTCCGACCATCCCCGCACCGAGCTGCAGAGTCTCAGCAACTTCCAGGCCGGCGACGGCGTACACACCCTGTCCGCGTCGCTCACGCTGCTGCAGCTGCCCCAGGACGGCGGCGGCATCATCGTGGGCCAGATCCACGGCGCCGACGAGATCAGCTCCGTCCCCTACGTCATGCTGCGCGTGCAGGACAACAAGCTCCGGGTCGTCGTCAAGCAGGTCGGCAAGGGCAAGAAGCTGATCAACTACCCGCTGCTGGACAACGTCGGGCTGAACAGCCAGCTCGACTACACGATCACCGACCTCGGCAACGGCTCGATGACCTTCTCCGCCACGTACAACGGCGAGACCCGGCAGACCACCGCGCCCGTCCCGGCGAAGTTCGTCGGCAAGACGGTCCGCTTCCAGGCCGGCGACTACCAGCAGGCCGACGACCCCGGCGGGCCCCAGGACGGCGGCCGCGTCCTGTTCCACCGGCTCGCGCAACAGTCCACCAGCAGCTGACCGTCGGCTGACTGTGCCTCCTCAGCCCCCGCGCTGGGCACTGGACGCGAGCAGGCCGGGGCCCTCGGCCACCACGAAGTCGCGGAACCGCCGGGCCACCGGCAGCGCGGTCCGCTCGCGGCTCCACACGGCGGTGACCGTGCGCACCGCGCGGGGCGACCGGATCGGCAGCTCGACCACGCCGGCGGTCGGCTCGGTGGTGAGTACGGAGACGCCGAGGCCCGCCGAGACCAGCCCGCGCAGCGTGGCGACGTCCTCCCCCTCGAACGCGATGGGCGGGTCGATACCCGCCGCCGCGAACAGCTCGTCCACCACCTGCCGCAGGCCGTGCCCCGGGGTCAGCAGCACGAACGGCTCGTTCCCCGCCTCGGCCAGGTCGACGCGGGCGAGCGGCGCGAGGCGATGGCCGAGTGGCACCGCCAGCCGCAGCGTGTCCGACCGCAGCGCCTTCGTCGCCAGGTCGTCACCGTCGGCCGGCACGGGCGCGGTGAGCGCGAGGTCCAGCTCGCCCGAGCGGACCCCGACGAGCACCTCGGCCGCCGGCCCCTGGCGCAGCCGGAACCGGACCGCCGGGTGCCGGGCGCGGAACCGGCTGATCAGCGCCGGCACGTCCCGGGGGCCGAGCGAGTGCAGGAACCCCAGCCGCACCTCGCCGGCCTCCGGGTCGAGCAGGTCGACGACCGCCGCGCGGGCCGCCGCCACCCCGTCGCCGACCCGGCGGATCTCCGGCAGCAGCGCGCGCCCGGCTGGAGTGGCTTCGATGCCCCGGCCGACCCGGTCGACCAGCGGGACCCCGAGGCGCCGCTGGATCCGGGCGAACATCCGGGTGACGGTGGACTGGGGCATGCCGAGCCGTTCGGCCGCCCTGGTCACGTTGCCCGCCTCGAGCACCGCCGTGACCACGGCGGCCCCCTCGGCCAACGTCAGCAACCAATCCATTTCGTCATCGTTCACAATGATCAATCGTATTTGATGCATCGTTCTCGGTCGACCAGTCTGGAGGTAGGCCAACAGAACGGAGCACGCGATGAGCGAGCGGGAGACCCGGGTCGTACCGGGTTGGGACGGTCGATACTTCGAGGACTTCACGGTCGGTGACGTGTACCGGCATCCACTGGGACGCACGGTGCTGCCCACGGACAACTCCTGGTTCACCCTGCTGACCCAGAACACCGCGCCGCTGCACTTCGACGCGAACTACGCGGCGCAGACCAGCTGGCAGCGCCCGCTGGTGGACTCGACGTTCACGTTGGCGCTGGTCACCGGCCAGTCGGTGACGGACGTCAGCCAGCACGTCTTCGCCAACCTCGGGTGGGACGAGGTGCGGATGCCGGCCCCGGTGTTCGAGGGCGACACGATCTACTCCGCCTCCGAGGTGATCACGACGCGGGCCAGCCGGTCGCACCCGGACGCCGGCATCGTCACCGTGCGTACCAAGGGTCTGAACCAGCACGGCGTCACCGTGATCAGCTTCCTGCGCACCGTGATGGTCTACCGCCGGGGCCTCGGACCGGTCACCCGCCCGGCCGTCGAGGAGCTCGCCGGGGCCGCTGTCCAGGCCGGAGGTGCGTCGTGAGCTCCTCGGCCGACGCGCGGTCCTGGCTGTTCACCCCCGGGGACCGGCCCGACCGCTTCGGCGGCGGCGCGGCCATCGGTGCGGACGTGACGATCCTGGACCTGGAGGACGCGGTCGCCCCCGACCACAAGGCTCAGGCGCGCACGGCAGTCGCGGACTACCTCGCCGGCACCGGCCGCGCCTGGGTCCGGATCAACGGCACCGACACCGCCGAGTGGGCCGACGACCTCGCCGCGCTCGCCGCCACTCCCACCGGACTGGCCGGCGTGGCGCTGCCCAAGTGCGAGACGGCCGAGCAGCTCGCCGCCACCGCCGCCCGGCTGCCCGCCGGCACCCCGATCCTGGCGCTGGTGGAGACCGCGCTGGGCATCGAGCGCGCCACCGAGCTCGCCACCGCCCCGGCCACCACCCGGCTGGCGTTCGGCTCGGTGGACTTCTGCCGCGACACCGGGATCGCCGGCGCGGCCACCGCCCTGCTGTACGCGCGGTCGCGGCTGGTCATCGCCAGCGCCGCCGCCGGACGGCCGGGCCCGGTGGACGGCCCGACCGTCGCGCTGGACGACCTCGAGCTGCTCGACGCCGACCTGGCCCACGCCGCCGCACTCGGCTTCAGCGGCAGGTTCTGCCTGCACCCACGACAGGTCCGGCCCACCAACCGCGCCTTCTCCCCCAGCGCCGAGGAGCTGGTGTGGGCCCGGCGCGTCGTCGATCTCGCGGGCGGCTCGGGCGGCGCGGCGATCCGGGTGGACGGCGAGATGATCGACCGCCCCCGCCTGGCCGCCGCGCGCCACCTCCTCGACCGCGGCACGCTCTACTCCGAGGAGGTCCAGTCATGAACCCGCTCAGCATCACCGAGGCGCCGGCGCGGCTGTTGGAGCTGGTCCCGCCGGGTGCCGACCTGATCGTGCCGATCGGGCAGGGTGAGCCGCAGACCGTGCTGGATCTGCTGGAGGAGCACGCCGAGCAGCTGCAGGCGGTGCGGATCCACCGGATGGACCCGTTCGTGCCGCGCCGCTACATCCGGGGTGAGTTCGGCTCGCACCTGCGGCACGTCGACTACTACCTCGGCCCGGCGTCGCGGCAGGCCTACTGGGACGGCCAGTGCGACCTGGTGCCCAACCACTTCAGCGAGATGCCGCTGCTGCTGCGGCAGGCGACCAAGCGGACGCTGGTGCTGGCCGCGGCGGCCGGGCCTGACGAGCACGGCTACTTCAGCCTGGGCATGAACGCCGACTATGTGGCCTCGATGATCGGTGAGGTGCCGTTCTTCCTCGAGGTGTCGGACGCGGTGCCGTTCACCTACGGCCAGAACCTGGTGCATGCCAGCCAGGTGGCCGGCTGGATCCGCACCGACCGGCCGCTGCCGCCGCTGCACCACCGCACCCCGAACGAGCTCGACCACCGGATCGCGGCACACGTCGCCGAGCTGATCCCGGACGGCGCGTGCCTGCAGGTCGGCGTCGGCGGCACCCCGGACGCGCTGCTCACGGCGCTGGACGGCCACCGGGACCTGGGTATCCACACCGAGTGCCTGGCCGCTGGGCTGGCGCGACTGGTGCGCAAGGGCGTGGTCACCGGGGCGCGGAAGAAGCAGCTGCCGGGCAAGCACGTCACCACGTTCTGCCTCGGCGACGAGGAGATGGTCGGCTGGCTCCACCACAACTCCTCGGTCCAGCTCATGCCGGTGAACTGGACCAACGACCCCCGCGTGGTCGCCGAGGAGCCCAACTTCGTCTCCATCAACGCCACGACCGAGGTCGACCTGATGGGCCAGGCGGCCAGCGAGACCATCGCCGGGCGGTACTACTCCTCCTCCGGCGGCCAGGCCGACTTCGCCCGGGGCGCGATGTACTCGCCGGGCGGCAAGGCGTTCCTGGTCCTGCACTCCACGACCAGTTCGGGCCTGGGCCGCATCCGCACCCACCTGAGCGAGGGCAGCGTGGTGACCACCCTCAAGAACACCGTGGATCACGTCGTCACCGAGTACGGCGTAGCGTTCCTGCGGGGCCGTTCGCTCGCCGAGCGCGCCCGCGAGCTGATCGCCATCGCCCACCCCGACCACCGGGACGAGCTCCGGTTCGACGCCCACCGCGCCGGCCTGCTGCCCTGACCATCCAGTGCCCACCTAGCTCGACCAACGAGACCAGAACCGAGAAGGAGCCATGGCCTACACCGTTGCCGATCAGATGATCGAGGTGCTCATCCAAGCCGGCGTCCGCCGGGTGTACGGGCTGGTCGGCGACAGCCTGAACCCGCTGGCCGACGCGATCCGGCGGAACCCGGCCATCGAGTGGGTGCACGTGCACAACGAGGAGGCCGCCGCGCTGGCCGCCGCCGCCGAGGCCCAGCTCACCGGGCAGCTCGCGGTGTGCGCCGGCAGCTGCGGCCCGGGCAACACCCACCTCGTCCAGGGCCTCTACGACGCGCACCGCAGCGGCGCGCCCGTGCTGGCCATCGCGTCGCACATCCCGTCCACCCAGATCGGCACCAACTACTTCCAGGAGACCCACCCGCAGCACCTGTTCCTGGAGTGCAGCTCCTACTGCGAGCTGGTCAGCCGCCCGGAGCAGCTGCCCCGGATGCAGCGCATCGCCATGCAGACCGCGATCGCGCAGGGCGGCGTGGCGGTGCTCGTGCTGCCCGGCGACATCTCCGGCGAGACCGCGCCGCACCCCACCGGACACAGTGACCTGGTCGCGCCCACGGCGGTCGCCCAGCCCGACCCGGCCAAGGTGCGGGCGCTGGCCGACAAGATCAACGCGGCGGGCACGGTGACCCTGTTCGTCGGCTCCGGCGTGCGGGACGCCCGCGACGAGGTGCTGGAGCTGGCCGGCAAGGTGCACTCGCCGATCGGGCACTCGCTCGGCGGCAAGGAGTGGATCCAGTACGACAACCCCTACGACGTCGGGATGAGCGGCCTGCTCGGCTACGGCGCCTGCTACGAGGCCACGCAGGAGTCCGACCTGCTGATCCTGCTGGGCACCGACTTCCCGTACGACACCTTCCTGCCGCAGGCCCGCACCGTGCAGGTGGACCGCGACGCCTCGCACCTGGGCCGGCGCACCCGCCTCGACCTCGGCGTGCAGGGCGACGTCGGGGCCACCCTGCGTGCCGTGCTGCCGCTGCTGCGGCAGAAGACCGACCGGGCGTTCCTGGACAAGATGCTGCGCCGGCACGCCGCCTCGCTGGAGAAGGTCGTCTCGGCCTACACCGCCAAGGCCGAGAAGCTGCGCCCGATCCACCCGGAGTACGTCGCGGCGCTGCTGGACGAGGCCATCGCCGACGACGCGATCGTCACCGTTGACACCGGCATGTGCAACGTCTGGGCGGCCCGCTACCTCAGCCCCACCGGGCGCCGGCGGATCATCGGCTCGTTCCGGCACGGCACCATGGCCAACGCCCTGCCGCACGCCATCGGCGCCGCGCACGCCCACCCGGACCGCCAGGTCGTCTCGATGTCCGGCGACGGTGGGCTGACCATGCTGCTCGGCGAGCTGCTCACCGTCGCCGAGCACAACCTGCCGATCAAGGTCGTGGCGTTCAACAACGGCTCGCTCGGCATGATCCGGCTGGAGATGATGGTCGCCGGCTACCCCTCGTTTGAGACCGACCACGGGGTCGCCGACCTCGCCGGGGTCGCCCGGTCCTGCGGGGTGCCCTCGGTCACCGTGGACGACCCGGCCGAGCTGCCCAAGGCCCTGCGCACCGCGCTGGAGAGCCCCGGCCCCTACCTCCTCGACGTGCACACCGACCCCAACGCCCTGTCCATCCCGCCGCACATCACGGCCAGCCAGGTGCGCGGCTTCGCCCTCGCCGCCACCCGTACCGTGCTCGACGGCGGCGTCGGCAAGATGATCGACCTGGCCCGGAGCAACCTGCGCTCCATCCCGCGCCCGTAACCGCTACCCCGTGAGTGGCGAGTTGGGTCATAGCCCAACTCGCCACTCACGGTGTGGTGGGCGATTCCCTCGGGGTCGGCGGACCGTCAGGTCGCGCTCGGGGGCCGGCCGGACCGGCAGGGGCAGGCCGGACCGTCGGGGTGCCGGGTCGGATTGTCGGGGGTGTCGGGTTAGATCGCGGCGTGCCTACCGCCGACGAACTGCTCAGCGCCGACGCCGTCCTCGGGTTGATCGGCTGCCTCCGGGTGGCCGCCCCTGACGCGGAGCCCACCGCGCTGCGCCGCGCCCTGGCCGCGCTGCCCGGCCAGGCACTCGCCGAGCGGGCCCGCGCGGTGCGCGACGCGCTGCTGGCCGACCTGCCGGGCGGGTTCCGGCCGTTCGCCTCGGTGGTGGACCGGGCGCTGGCCGACCGCGCATTCACCGGCTGGATGATCTGGCCGGTCAGCGAGGCGGTCGCGGCGCTCGCGGCGCGCCCGGGTGCCGGCGACGAGTTCGAGGCGGGGCTGGCCCTGCTCGCCCGGTTGACCGGCCGGCTGACCGGCGAGTTCGCCATCCGCACGTTCCTGGACGCCGACCTCGACCGGACGCTCGGCGTCGTCCGGAGCTGGACCGGGCACGCGGACGAGCACGTCCGCCGGCTGGCCAGCGAGGGCACCCGACCCCGGCTGCCCTGGGCCCGGCGGGTGCGCGCGATCACGGACCGCCCGGACGCCGCCCTCGGCCTGCTCGACGCGCTCTACCGGGACGAGTCGGAGTACGTGCGCCGCTCGGTCGCCAACCACCTCAACGACGTCAGCCGGCTCGACGCCGCGCTGGCCACCGGCACGGCCCGGCGTTGGCTCGCGGCGCCGGACGGTCACACCGGCGCCGTCGTCCGGCACGCGCTGCGCAGCCTGGTCAAGGCCGGCGACCCGGACGCGCTGGCGCTGCTCGGCTTCGAGCCGCCGGCGGGCATCGTGCTCAGCGTGTTCGCCCTGACCGGGTCGACGGTCGAGCTGGGCGGCGGGCTCGGCTTCGCGTTCTCGGTGGCCAACCACGGCGCCGAGCCGGCCCGCCTGGCCATCGACTACGTCATCCACCACCGCAAGGCCAACGGCACGCTCGCGCCGAAGGTGTTCAAGCTGACCACCCGCACACTCGACCCGGGCGCGGCGGCCACCATCGAGCGCACCCATTCGTTCCGGCCGATCAGCACCCGCCGCTACTACCCCGGCGAGCACGCAGTGGAGATCCAGGTCAACGGCACCCGGCTCGGCCGCCACGAGTTCCTGCTGGGCACGTCGTAGCCGTGTGATGGCCGCGCGCGCGGCGTCAGAACTCGTTCGGGTCGGGCGGCTCGCCCAGGTGGGAGCGGAGCAGCACCGACGGCCACGACGACTTCGGGGCCTTCGCCGGCCGCCGCAGCGCCTGGCCGACGACCAGCGACTTGAGCTCGCGCTCGATGTCCAGCCGGGGATACCGGGACTCGAGCTCCGGTCGCAGCTCGTGCGGGTCGAGCGCCGGGTCGCCGAAGTCGCGGAGCACACCGAGCCTGGTCAGCATGGTCACCGGGCCGCGCCGCTCGGCGATCTGCGGCGACGTGTGCAGGGCGATCGCCTCCCACACCTGGTCCACTCCGCCCGCGTCGACGCCCGCCCCGGTGAGCAGCGCGGCCGCCGCGTCCGCCCCCTCCACCTCGAACCGGCTCGGCCCGTCGTAGGCGTCCGCCGTGCCGATGTCGTGCAGCGCGCAGGCGTAGAACAGCAGCTCCGGGTCGAAGTCGGCGCCGGCGCCGAGTCCCCGGAGCGCGGCGATCCGCCGGGCGTGCAGGTAGGTCCGGATGCTGTGGTTGAGCACGGCGGGGTGCTCGTGGTGCCGGGCGGCGTCCAGCACGGTGGTAGCCAGGGCGCCGTCGGGCAGCACGAGCGAGGATCCGCCGTCGGTGGGCATGGCGTCGAGCCTAGGCCGTGTCCTGCAAGCCCCTGAGCGTGGTTCTCGCGCCCAGGACTCCCAGGACACGGCCTCGGCAGGGCGACGTAGGATGTCCGCCGTGTCGGCGTGCCGACGAGTGCAGAGTCCGGGGAGCTAGTGGTGGCGCGTCCGCAGCGCAGCGATGAGATCACCAAGCGGATCATCGACCTGATCGTCGACCGCGGCCTGCCGTCCGGTGCCCCCATGCCCACCGAGCTGAGCCTGATGGACGACATCGGCGTCGGCCGCAACTCGATCCGCGAGGCGATCAAGGCGCTGCAGGCCCTCGGCATCGTCGAGGTCAGGCACGGCTACGGCACGTTCGTCGGGTCGGCCGGATCCGCCGCTCTGCAGACCTGGCTGCTGTTCCGCACCCGCACCCGGGGCACCACTGCCGCCGAACGGTTGCGCGACCTGCTCGAGGTCCGCGAGATGATCGAGACGGAGCTGACCCGCCGGGTGGCCGCGCGGCCCGGCGCCGAGCTGATCGAGCAGCTCGAGGCCAGGGTGGCGCGGATGGCGCGGCCCGGGCCGGACGGCGCGGTCGCCGACCGGGAGTTCCACGACCTGATCTGCGTCGAGGCCGGGTTCGACCTCGCCCGCGAGCTGACCGGGCTGTTCTGGGACGTGTACCGCGCGGCGGAGAGCGAGCTCGGCGGCCCGGTGTCCACGCCGGCCAGCACCGCGCGGCGCCACCAGCTGATCGTCGACGCCCTGCTGGCCGAAGATCCCGACCTCGCCGCCGAGGCCGTGCACCGGCACTTCGACGAGGTGCGCGAGCGGGCCGGCGCCGGCGCGTACGGCGGCATCGGCGCCACCCGCCCCACCGTGGGCTGACGCGCCCCCGAGTCGCCCCGCCCTCGACCGTGGCCTCCTGCCCGTAGTTACCGAACTCCACATCAGGCAGGTCCTGAGCGGCAAAAACCCGCCGCTGATGCAGCTCGGTTACAGCCATGCCGTTTGACGCGGCGGCGACGGCCCGTCTACGGTCCACTCATAGTGGAACTACTAATGCAGATAGTGAGACCACATGCCGGACAGTGAGCCCACGTCGGGGCCTCGAACCGAGGGCGCGGAGACGGCGCGGCGGGCGTTGCGGCTGATCGAGGCGGTGGTCACGGCCGGCAAGCCGGTCGGCCTCGCCGAGCTGGCCGGCGACACGGGGCTGTCCAAGAGCACCTGTTACCGGCTGCTGCGGGTGCTGCAGGACGAGCTGTACCTGGACCGCGCCGAGTCGGGCGGCTACCGGGTGGGCAGCCGGCTGGTCGGGGTCGCGGCCGCCGTGCTCCCCCAGGCCGACCGCTACGCCGCCGCCCGCCCCGCGCTGCGCGAGCTGGCGGCGGCCACCGGCGAGACGGCCACGCTGCACGTGCGCAGCGGGGCCCGCGCCGTGCTGGTGCTCGGGGTGGAGAGTGCCGACCAGGTGCTCCGCCGGGCCGCCACGGTCGGCGAGTCCACGCCGCTGACCAGCGGTTGCAGTGGACGGGCGATCCTCGCGCCGCTGCGGCCCGGTGCGGCCGATCCGATCATCGACCGGGCCGAGGACCCCGCCGCGCTGCGGCTCGCGCTGGACGAGATCCGGCGGGCCGGCTACGCGCTGTCCTACGGCGCCAACCACCCCGGCGTGCACGGCATGGCCGCCCCCGTCCCGTCCAGCTTCGACCGCGGGGGCGAGCGAGCGGCCGGGCCGGAACTGTCCATCGCGGTCTCCGGGCCGGCCGCGCGGTGGACCGAGCAGCGCATGCGCTCCTTCGCCGACCGCCTGCTGGCCACCTGCGCCGAGGTGTCCGAGCTGCTCGACGACCGCGCCGGAGCACTCGCCGGCCGCTGACCACACCCACGAGCCAGCCAGCCAGAACTGAGGGGAGCCGAAGGTGAGCACACCGGCAAGGGCGCGGCTGCGCCAGCTGCTGAACACCGGGGCGCTGGTCACCGCACCCGGGGTGTTCGACGGGATCTCCGCCGCCCTGGTCGCCCGGACCGGGTTCGACGCGGCCTACCTGACCGGTGCCGGGGTGGCCGCCGCCGGCTTCGGCCTGCCGGACATCGGGTTGGTCAGCCAGACGGAGATGGTCGAGCGGGCGCGCATGGTCACCGGGGTGCTCGGTGACCTCCCACTGATCGCCGACGCGGACACCGGCTACGGGGCGCCGCTGAACGTGGTCCGCACGGTGCGGGAGTACGAGCGGGCCGGAGTCGCCGCGCTGCACCTGGAGGACCAGGCGTTCCCGAAGCGCTGCGGGCACCTGCCGGACAAGGAGCTGATCGGCGTGCCGGAGTACCTCGGCAAGCTGCGAGCCGCGCTGGACGCCCGGGACGACGCCGACCTGGTGATCATCGCGCGGACCGACGCGCGGGCGCCCCTCGGCCTGGACGCGGCGATCGACCGGGCCAACCGGTACGCCGAGGCGGGCGCCGACATGATCTTCGTGGAGGCGCCCCAGAGCGTCGCCGAACTCACCCGGATCGCCCGCGAGGTGCCCGCTCCACTGCTGGTCAACGTCGTGGCCGGCGGGCTCACCCCCGAGCTGTCCGCCGAGCGGCTGGCCGAGCTCGGCTACCGGGTCGCCATCCACCCGGGCGCCGCGCTCGGGGCCGCCACGGCGGCGATGCTGCACTCGCTCGCCACGCTCGGCGGCACCGACGCCACCGCGCTGGCCCCGACCGGGCCGGCCGGGTTCTTCGAACTGCTCGGCCTGCGCGAGTGGGCGGCCCTGGGCGAGCGCTACCGGACCGACGACGAAGGAGCCCCCGCATGGGCATGACCATGATCGAGAAGATCCTGGCCCGGTCCGCCGGGCTGGCCGAGGTGCACGCCGGGCAGACCGTGGTCTGCGACGTCGACATGACCGTCATGATCGACCTGCAGTTCGCGACCAGCTGGATCCAGCCGCTGAGGATCCACGACCCGGACAAGGTCGCCGTGATCATGGACCATGCCGTGCCGGCGCCGACCGTGCAGGACGCCGAGGGCGGCCCGAAGGCGCGCAGGTTCGCCCGCGACTTCGGCATCAGCAGGTTCTACGACGTGGGCCGGCACGGCATCTGCCACCAGGTCATCGCCGAGAACGGGCTGGCCCGCCCCGGCGAGATCCTGGCCTGCACCGACTCCCACACCTGCGCAGGCGGGGCGTACAACACCGCGGCGCGCGGGCTGGGGCCCGCCGAGGTGTTCTCGATCCTGTGCACCGGCAAGACGTGGTTCACCGTCGCGCCCACCATCCGGTACGAGCTCACCGGCCGCGCGCCGGCCATCGTCAGCGGCAAGGACATCTTCCTGCACATCGCCGGCACCTACGGCGACGCGACCAACCACAACCTCGAGTACGGCGGACCCGGGTTGGCCTCGGTGCCCATGCACGACCGGCGGACCATCGCCACCCAGGGCGCCGAGGTCTCCGCCGACTTCTCCACGTTCGGCGTCGACGACGTGCTCCGCGACTGGCTCGACGGCCACACCGACCGGCCCTACACCCCGGCCGACGCCGACCCGGATGCCGAGTACGCGGCGGTCCGCGAGATCGACCTGTCCGCGCTGGAGCCCTACGTGGCCCGCCCGGGCACGGTCAGCCACAACTCGTTCCCGGTGTCCGAGCTCGAGCACCGCGCGGTCGACCAGTGCTTCATCGGCTCCTGCGCGAACGGCCAGCTGGAGGACCTGCGGATCGCGGCGGACATCGTGCGGGGCGGCCAGGTGGCGCCCGGGGTGCGGCTGCTGATCACGCCGGCCTCGCAGGCGGTGTACCGGGACGCCCTGCGGCTGGGCTACCTGGAGGCGCTGGCCGACGCGGGGGCGGTGGTCACCAACTCGACGTGCGGGGCGTGCTTCGGCTACCACATGGGAGTGGTCGGGGCCGGTGAGGTGTGCCTGACCGCGAGCACCCGCAACTTCAAGGGGCGGATGGGCAGCCCGGACGCGGAGATCTACCTGGCCTCGCCGGCGACGGTGGCCGCGTCCGCGTTGGCCGGGCACATCGTCGACCCCCGGACCGTCGCCGGATCGGAGCGCATGTGATGCAGCAGGAGTTGGAAGGCCGGGTCTGGGTCGTCGGCGACTCGGTCACCACGGACGCCATGTACCCGGGCTTCGCCATGAAGCTGCCGCCCGAGGAGGCCGCCAAGCACGTGTTCTACGAGCTGCGGCCCGGTTGGACCGAGCAGGTCGCGGCCGGGGACATCGTGGTCGCGGGGCGCAACTTCGGGCTCGGCTCCTCCCGGCCGGTCGCCACGCTGTTCCGGCACCTCGGGGTGCGGGCGCTGATCGCGGAGGAGTTCAACTCGCTGTTCCTGCGCAACGCGATCAACTTCGGGCTGCCCGCACTGACCGTGCCCGGCGCCACCGACGCGTTCACGGACGGCGACACCGCGTGGCTGCACCTCACCGAGGGCTGGTGCGAGAACGCCAGCACCGGGGTCCGGCTGGCCGCCGAGCCGCTGCCCGCGTTCGTGCTCGACATCCTGGACGCCGGTGGCCTGCTGCCGAAGCTGGCCAGGGAGGGCTACCTGCCGGCCGACGTGGCCGCCGGGCTGCGCTGATGCGTCCGGCGACGCCCACCGAGCTGGCTCCCGGTGTCCACCGCATCCCGACCGGCGTCGGCAACAACGCGTTCCTGGTGGACGGCGGCGAGGGGCTGATCCTGGTCGACGTCGGCTGGCGGGGGGCGCCGGCGCGCATCGAGTCGGCGGTGACCGAGCTCGGCCGCACGCTCGCCGACATCCGCCAGATCGTGCTCACCCACGCCCACCCCGACCACGTGCGGGGCGCCGCCGACCTGCGCACGCGGACCGGCGCCTCGGTGCTGATCCACCACGCGGACGCCGGCTGGTTGCGCGCCGGGCGGGTTCCGCCGGCGGGTCGCGCCGGCCGGCTCGGGCGACTCGTCGACCGGGTGCCGTTGCTGCACTGGCACCCGGTCGAGCCCGACGGCGTGCTCACCGACGGCGACTACGTGGGCGGGTCCAGCGGTTTGCGGGTGATCCACACACCGGGCCACACGCCCGGTCACATCGCGCTGCTGCACGAGCCGACCGACACGGTGTTCGTCGGCGACGCGATCTTCGGCCGGGGCGCGGAGCTCAGCCTCGGCCCGGCGGCGCTCGCGGCCGACCCACTAGCCCGGCCGGCCGGGCTCGCCCGGCTCCCGCGCACCGTCCGCGCCGTCGGCCTCGCGCACGGCGAACCCCTGGTCAACGACGGACTCGCGCGCTACGCCGCCCTCCTCGCACCTCCCACCTGACCCCGCACCGGCCCGGCCGCGCACCGACCTGACCGCGCACCTGCTCGGCCGCGACCACCTCGGGCCCCGCCCGTTCGCCCCCGTCCTCTCGCCGAGTTCAACCACACCGGGCCCGTTCCGCTGTGCGGGGCCGGTGCGGTTGAACTCGGCGGCCAGAGGCGGTGTGCGAGCGGCGGCGGCGGCCGGCGGCGGCGGTGGGCGGCGGCGGTGGGCGGCGGCGGTGGGGGGGGCGGCGGCGGTGGGGGGGGCGGCGGCGTCGGTGGTTAGCGGAGAGTGCGCCAGATCTCGCCGAGGATGGCGACGCCTTCGTTGATCTCCGTGGTGGTGTTCGCCGCATAGCCGAGTACCAGCCCGGGCTGGTGGGGGCGCTGCGCGTGCCAGGACAGCGGCTGCACCTTGACGCCCCGGGCGAGCGCGGCCCCCGCGAAGTCGGCGTCCGAGAACCCGCCGTCGAACGTGATCATCAGGTGCAGGCCGGCCGCCGCCCCGTGCACCGAGGCGCCGGGCAGGTGACGGGCGACCGCCTCGATCATGGCGTCGCGGCGGCGGCGATGGTGCCGGCGGACGAAGCGCAGCTGACGCTCCATCTCCCCCGACTCCATCAGCCGGGCGAGCACCAGCTGCGCCAGCACCGGGTTGCCCAGGTCGGCGGTGCGCTTCGCGGCGCGCACATCGGCCAGGTACCGCTTCGGCACCAGCAGCCAGCCCAGCCGCAGCGCCGGCGCGAGCAGCTTGGAGACGCTGCCGGTGTAGCAGACCTGCTCGGGCAGCATCGCGTGCAGCGCGGGCACCGGCGGCCGGTCGTAGCGGTGTTCGGCGTCGTAGTCGTCCTCGATGACCAGGCCACCGTCGCCGGCCCAGCGCATCAGCTCGCGCCGCCGCTCGCCGTCCAGCACCACGCCGGTCGGGAACTGGTGCGCCGGGGTCAGCAGCGCCGCCGGCACACCGCTCGCCCGCAGCTCGTCCACCCGGATCCCCTCCGCGTCGACGGCGACCGGCGGCGTCGCCATGCCCCAGTTGGTCAGCTGCTGGCGTACTCCGAGCGAACCGGGCTCCTCCACCGCGACCTCGGAGATGCCGGCGCGGCCCAGCACCTGCGCGAGCAGCCCGACCGACTGGGCCACGCCGGCGACGATCACCACCTCGGCCGGGTCGGCCCGGATGCCCCGGTTGCGGGCCAGCCAGTGCGCGACCGCCACCCGCAGCGCCGGGGTGCCGCTCGGGTCGCCGTAGCGGAAGTCGGCCGGGGTGAGCTCGTTGAGCACAACACGCTCGGCCCGCAGCCAGGCCGTCCTGGGGAAGGCGGCGAGGTCGGGCACCCCGGGCGCAAGATCAATCCGCGCCGGCGCCTCCCGCAGCGCATCGAAGATGTCCGAGCCCGGCTCGGTGGCGAACAGTGCCCTCGGCTCCGGTGCGCCGGGCCGCGTGCCCCGGTCGGAGCCGGCGGCAGCCAGAGCGGGCCCCGACCCGGCCACCGGCTTCCGGGATGTCCGACCGGCCGGTGCCGCGAGCGGGGCGGCGACGACGATCGTGCCGGCCCGGCCTCGGCCCACCACGTGGCCGTCCTCGGTCAACCGCTGGTAGGTCTCGGTGACCACCCCCCGGGACACCCGCAGGTCGGCGGCCAGCACCCGGGTGGCGGGCAGCTTGCTGCCCAGTGGCAGCCGGCCGTCGGAGATCGCCAGCCGCAGCTGGCCGGCCAGCCAGTCGGACAGCCCACCGGTGGGGGCGTCCACGATGTCGAGCTGCAGGAAGTCGGAGCCGGGCGGTTTGGCGCTGTCGTCCGAGCTGTCTTTGGCTCTGGCCACCGGTCCATTCTGGCCGCAGGGTGGTGCCATGCGCGCCGCGACAGGCCCCGGTTACGTACACGGTTACGCCGAGCACGAGACCCGTCGGCTGGCCGACCAGGCGGACACCCTGGCTGCGCTGCTGCACGCCGGCACGGCATATCCGGCCGGCTCCCGGGTGCTCGAGGTCGGCTGCGGGGTCGGCGCGCAGACCGTCCACCTGGTCGCAGGCAGCCCGGGCGCACGGTTCGTCCCCGTGGACATCTCGGCCGAGTCCCTCGCCGCCGCCCGCGCCCGCGTGCCGGCCGGGACGGCGGTCAGCTGGTGCCGGGCCGACCTGGTCGACCTGCCCTTCGCCGACAGCTCCTTCGACCACGTGTTCCTGTGCTTCGTGCTGGAGCACCTGGCTCACCCCGGGCGAGCGCTGGCCGGGCTGCGCCGGGTACTCCGCCCGGGCGGCTCGGTCACCGTGATCGAGGGTGACCACGGCTCGGCTCTGTTCCACCCGGACAGCGCGGCCGCGCGGGCCGCGATCGATTGCCAGGTCCGGCTGCAGGCGGCCGCCGGGGGCAATGCGCTGGTCGGGCGGCAGCTACAGCCGCTGCTCGCCGAGGCCGGCTACCGGGACGTGTACGTGCGCCCCCGGACCGTGTACGCCGACCGGACCCGTCCGGACCTGGTGGACGGCTTCACCCGCCAGACGTTCACGGCGATGGTCGCCGCCGTCGGGGACGACGCGGTCGCCGCCGGCCTGAGCACGCGCGCCGACTTCGACCGGGGCGTCGCCGACCTGCACCGGACCGCGGCGCCGGGCGGCACGTTCCACTACACGTTCTTCAAGGCGCGCGCGGTCAACCCTGGGTGACCGGCCCCGCAACCGCCCGAAGCTGGCCGCCGCGACCACCCGTCGAGGGTGAGCGCGGCGGCCGCCGGACTCAGCCGAGCTTGGCGTCCTTGGAGTTGCCGAGCAGAGCGATCTTGCCGTCCTTCACCTGGTGGATGAAGATCGCGGTACCGACCACGTTGCCGTCCGGCTGGAACTGGATCGGCTTGGCCAACCCCTGGAAGCTCACCGTCGACAGGAACGTATTGATCGTCTCCGGCGTCGTGTTGCCCGCCTGGATCGCCTTCACAAAGGCCGTCGCCGCGTCATAACCCTCAGCCGCGTACACCGCCGGCTCCACGTGGTAACGGCCCTGGTAGTCACCGTAGAACTTCTTCAGGTCACCCACCGTGGACTTGGCGTCCGGCACCGCGCACGGGCAGCCGATGATCGCACCCTCCGCCGCCTTCGCCCCCGCGCCACTGACCAGACCGGGGTCCAGGCTGCCGTCCCCGGTGGCGAACGCCGAGGTCAGCCCGGCGTCCCGGATCTGCTTGAGCAGCCGGCCACCCTGGGCGTAGTAACCACCGAAGAAGATCACCTGCGGGTCATACGCCTTGATCTTCGCGATCGTCGACGAGTAGTCCGACGCGGCCTGGGCGAACTGGTCGCGCTGCACCGAGACGCCCTTGGCCTCGAGCTCCTTGTTGGCCGCGTCGGCGATGCCCACGCTGTACTCCTGGTCATCGCTCACCACGAAGGCCTTGCTCGGCTTCTTGGCCGCGACCAGGAAGTCGGCGATCGCCGGGCCCTGCGCCGCGTCACTGGCCACCACGCGGTGGAAGTACTTCCAGCCGTTCTGGGCCAGCCCGGGGTTGGTGGCCACGGCGGAGATGTTCGGGATCTTGGCCTGCTCCAGGATCGGGTCGGCCGCCTTGGACTCGCCGGAGAACGTGGGGCCGATCAGTCCGACGATCCCGTCCTGCTGTACCGCCTTCGTGACCAGGGGAACGGCCTGGTCCGGGCTGCCCTGGCTGTCGTACTTGACCAGCTCGATCTTCTTCGGGGGGTTCGTCGCGTTGTAGTCGTCGACCACCATCTGCGCACCGTTGAACGGCGGAATGACCAGCCCTGAGCTCTCCCCGGTGAAGTCACCGAGAAAACCGAGCTTGATCGTGTTCGACCCGCCGGCCGCACCGCCGCCGGCGCCCCCGCAGGCCGACAGTGCGAGTGCACCGACCAGTACCGCGGCGGCGGCTACGGCCGTCCGCTTCCGACTCATGCTGAAAACCTCCTGGTGCCGGGGATGCCCCACCCGGTGCACGTAACGCAACAGTGCACAGTCGGGGCGCGTGCCGGCCACCCTCACGCACCAGGCTTGCAGTCGCCTTGCAAGAGGCTAGGCAGCACAACCTTGTAACGAAGTCAGTCGTGGGCGTGCTCGCGGGCCAGTGCACCCCGGAAGCGCTGCTGGGCGCCCTGCTTGGTGGTGCCGTAGACGGTGCCGATCTGGGTCCAGGTGCCGCCTTGCCGGCGCACCTCCGCCACGGCGGCGGTCTCCATCGCCTCGGCCGCTTCGACCAGCGTGCGCACCGCCGCCAGGGCAGCCAGAGCGTCCGGCGCGGACTCCAAGGCCTCCAGCGCGTGCCGTACCTGCTTGGAGGACCCTCGTGCCGCCATGCCGGAAAGAGTAACGGGCGCCACGGGGGGTCAACCACCCGTTGACTTCCGTCAATGCTATGTTGACTTCAGAGGTCAACCTCTCGTTGACCCGGCAAGCACCGGAAGGGAGGCACCGAGATGGCAAGGAAGAAGTCGAAGAAGGGCAAGAAGAAGTGAGCTCCCCACTCTGACCACCCGGAGTTGAGCCGGCCGGCGCGTGCGCTGCCCGTGCGGCCACCGGCCGCGTGAGCCGAGTCCGCCCGCCGGACCGGCTCGGCCCCGGTCTCCGTAACAGGAGGTTGAGCTATGTCCGCTGATCTGGACCGTGCGATCGACGCGGTGACCGAAGCTCTCGCCGCGCTGCGCGCCGAACCCGGTTCCGCCGAGGTTCGGGATGCGGTGGACCGTGCGAACGACGCGGTCGATGCCCTCTCGCCGAATGTGACGACCGAAGTCCTGCACCGGCTGGTGGTCAGCATCGCCGACTGCCACCGCAACGGGGTGCCCAACTCCCCCCGCCTGGCCGTATGCCGGCGCAGCACCCTCGTCGCGCTCCGGCTGGACCCGCGCTGGACCCGGCCGACCTCGTCGCACCGCCGCCCGGTGCCCCGGCCCGTGCACTGAGCGCCGCGCCGGAGCGTCGGGCCAGCTAGGCCGGCGAGGCGGCCGGGCCCGGTCGCAGCACGATGACCTGCTCCGCCACCTCGTCGACCCGCTCCCGCGAGTAGGCCAGCGGGAACGCCTCGCCCCGCGCCCACGGCTCGAACAGGTCGCCCGCGTGGGGGTCGCCCAGCCGACCGGACTGGCCGGGCATGTTCATGACCACGGACGAGTCCCAGTCCCCCACGTCCACGACGATCCGGAAGGTCGCCCCGGAGGCCTGCGCGAAGTCGGCGCCGTACGCGGTGTTGCCGACCGTCTCCCCGCTGCCGCCCCGAGGCGCCGGGCCGGCCACCAGCCACTCGGCCGGCAGCCCGGTCAGCAGTGGGCGGAGCGGATGGGTCGCCCTGGCCACGTGCAGCCGGCCCCATTGCCACGCCGCCCGGTCGGGCCCGAGCAACTCGGTCAGCTCCGCCACCGCCGCCGGCAGCGTGGTCGCCACCAGCTCGGCCAGCGTGCGCTCCGGGTCGGGTCCGAGGCGGCTGCCCGGGAGTTCGAGCAGCTCCAGGTCGACCCGGGCGTCGGCGGAGGCGTCCTCGACCCGGATGAGCCGGCCGAGCGCGGCGGCCACCCGGTCGGGCCCGACCAGCGGTTCCAGTGCCGCACCGAGCAGTGCCGGGCGCAGGTGCCGGCGGTACCAGACCTCGAACAGCGCGCCGGCCGCCGAGTCCGCCCGCAGGTCGGCGTCCCAGCCCAGCAGCAGTGCCAGGCCGTCCAGGTCCGCCGGCAGCGGCAGCGCGGCGACCCGGGCCAGGATCCGCCGGGCGGGCACGCTCACGAAGTCGCTGTGCAGCTCGACCAGGTCCGCCGGGGTCACGCCGGTCGACACGCCGAGCACCTCGTCGATCCGGTGCCGCCGGTGCGGGGCGTACCAGTCGTAGGTCACGTGCCGCTCGGCCGGGAAACCGCTCGGCAGGTTCATCTCGTTGGCGGTGGCCAGGAAGCCGCGCTCCGGGTTCAGCGCTCCGGGCAGCTGGTCCACGTCGTAGAAGCCGGCCCACTCGTAGCGCCCGTCGCCCGGCACCGGCAGCGTGCCGTCCCAGTTGGGCCGGATCGGCGTCAACCCGGCGGCCTTCCAGCCGATATTGCCGGCCGGGTCGGCGTACACGTGGTTCTCCGGCGGCGCGCCCCACCGGTTCATCGCGGCCAGGAACTCGTCCCAGTCACCGGCGCGCATGTAGTCCATGCTGCCGAGGTAGGGCGCCATGCCGGGCCGCAGCCACGCGGCCCGCACGGCGAACGCGGTACCCCGCCGCTCGTCGGTGTAGATCACCGGCCCATGCCGGGTGAACAGCAGCTCCACCCGCCGCGCCGGCCCGTCGCGGACCGGGATCTCCTGACACTCGGACTCCATCGGCTCCCAGCGGTCGCGGTAGCGGTACTCGCGCGGGTTGGCCGGGTTCGTCCGGTAGACGTACAGGTCCTCCTGGTCGATCGGGAAGATCGTCAGGCCGAACGCGATGCGGCCGTTGTGCCCGATCGAGATGCCCGGCAGCGCCGGCTCGCCGGCCCCGATCACGTCGAAGCCCGGCGCGGACAGGTGCGCGAGATAGCGCAGCCCGGGCAGCGCGGCGGAGGCCCGGTGCGGGTCGTTGGCCAGCAACGGCCGCCCCGACGCGGTGCGCCGGCCGCCGACCACCCAGTTGTTGCTGCCCTCCGGCAACACCGGGCCCGGTGCCTCGGGCGCGGTGAACACCGGCGCCGTGGTGGCCAGCTCGTAGACCCGGAGCACGTCGTCCGGGATCAGGTCGAGGTCCAGCCCGTCCGGCACGGTCAGCCGGTGGTCCGGCTCGCGGCGCCGGCGCAGCTCCTCGACCTCGGCGGGGAAGTCACGCAGGGTCAGCGCCCTGGCGACTTCCTCGCGCAGGTTGTAGTACAGCCCGTGGGCGCGGATACGTGCCACGTCGGGCGGTGACCAGAGCGCCGGCAGGTAGCCCAGCTCGCGGAACTCAGCAGGCAGCAGCGTGGGATCGTCCCTGGTCAGGCGCACGAACGCGTTGACGCCCTCGACGAACGCGGTGGCCGCCCGCTTGGTGTCCGAGCCGTAGGCCAGCCACTCGCCGTGCATCTCGCCCCGGTACAGGAACAGCCGGGCCGCGCGGTCACGCTCGACGAAGCGCTCACCGAACACCTCGGACAGCAGGCCGAGACCCCGGCGGCGCCAGAAGTCGATCTGCCACAGCCGGTCGCGGGCGGCGTTGAAGCCCTGGGCGCGAAAGGCGTCGTAGGTGTTGCGCGCGTAGATGTGCGGGACGCCCCACCGGTCCACCACGATCTCCGCCGGCTCGCGGAGACCGGGCACCTCGAACGTTCCGCCGTGCGTTGCCGTCATCCGGTGAGGCCGCCGCTCACCCGCTCAGTTCTCGTTGTGGTAGGCGTCCAGCAGATCGGCCGGGATGCGGCCCCGGTCGGAGATCTTCATCCCGCGCTTGCGGGCCCACTCCCGAATCGCCTGGTTCTGCTCGCGGTCAACCGGGGCGCGCTTGACGGCGGCGGCCGGTGCCTCGGCGCGGCGCTGCCCACCCGGGCGGCGCGCGGCCGACACATAGGCGGCCAGTGCGGAGCGCAGCTTGTCGGCATTTCCGGCCGACAGGTCGATCTCGTAACTCTTACCGTCCAGGCCGAACACAACGGTCTCGTCGGCGCTGTCGCCGTTCAGATCGTCGACCAACGAAACCGTGACCTTCTGCGCCACCTCGACAGCCTCCACACTCTTCGGTTTGTCACACGATGATGATCGACGGGGAATTCACGTTCTCCCTGACCAGCCCAATTCAGGCTAGTCCCCATTCCGGGACAACGTCGAACCTAATACCGAGGCCGTGCCGGGCGACACACCGGCGGCCGCCCGGCAACCGGGGTTCCGGGCGCGGCCACCGCATATCCACAGATTCTTCGGGCTCGCGGGCCCTCGACCGCGATCAGCCGGAGAACGAGGGCAGCTTCGCCTTCGCCGCGGCGGACCGGGACGACTTCTTCTTCTCAGCCTTCGGTGCCGGCTCGGCCGCCGGCTCCTTCGCGGCTTCCTTTGCCGGCTTGGCTGCCTTCGCCGGCTTCTTGGCGGGCTGCTGCGCCGCCTCGTAGGCCTCGACAACAACCGCGGGGATCCGGCCGCGCTCAGAAACCTCATGGCCGGCTTCCCGCGCCCATTCCCGAATCGCGTGTGCGCGCTCGCGCGCCGCCGGGTCAGTGGTCGAGCTCGCCTGCGGTCGTGCCGCCGCCCGGCCCGGCCGCTGGCGCCGTGCCGCCGCGATGAACTGCGCGAGACTGGCCCGCAGTTTTTCGGCGTTTCCGCTGTTCAGGTCGATCTCGTAGCTTCGCCCATCGAGTGCGAAACCCACTGTGGTGACGCCTTCGCCGATGGACCCATCGAGATCGTCCACCATCTCAACGAAGACCTTTTGCGCCATGAAACACTCCAGCTTCTTCCGGCTGAACCCAAATGAACTGACGGCCACCATCGGCGTCCACGACGCGCGGCTACCGCAATATATACCGCATCGTAGACGAGCTCACGTTGTGGCCGAGCCGATGGCTTTCCTCGGGCCGCGGTTGGCGGGCGATTAATCGCCGACCGGGCCGGGTGACGCCGCTGCCCGATGCGCGCCCCATCCTCTCGACCGGCCTCGATGTGCCCTGGTCCTCGCCCGCCGTGTATCCGGTCGATCTTCTCGGCCCGATGCACCCTGTACAGGAGCGGCCGGCCGCACGCACAGCTTCGGCGCGGGACACCTCAGCACGATGTCCCGGTCATTTCCGCTATTCCGATGCTGAATAGTTCGCCGGCGAATGTGACGTGGGGGTTCGGCGTCGCTCGGCCCAGCCGGACGGGCGGGCCGGCTTCTCGGCACTCTGATTTGTCGTGTGTCAGCTGCCCGGCCGGTCGACCAGCGCCGTCAACTTCCTCGGTGCCCGCAGGCAGTAGCTTTCGATCAGCAGCTCCGTGACCTCCGCCCAGTCGACATCACCATCCAGCACCATGCCGACGACATTCGGCCCCCAGGTCGGCCGGAAGAAGGGATACCCGGTGTTGGCGAGCGCGGCCAGCTCCTCGGCCGACGACCGGAACGTCAGCACCACCAGAGGTCCCCCTGCGTCCACCGCCCGCGCGTAGGCCGGCGGCCAACCGTCCTCGATCTTGAGCACGTGCGCGAACGTGCGCCCCCGGACCCACCAGCGGACCCCCACCCACGCCGGCTCCTGGTAGGCCTCGGGCAACGCGAGGCACACCGCCCCGAGCCGGTCGACCAGCTCGCCGGGCACCTCTGGCGGTTCTCGCACCGGCCTCCCCTGGGCTCCGTTTCGTGCGCGAGGTTATCGGCGCGCCCCGACAGTCGCGGTCGCCCGAATCGCCACCGCCTCGGTCCGACCAGCGAACCGCCGTCGCTGGCCCGCCCCGCGCCGCTGGCTAGCGTGCCGTAGATGGCCGCCACACCGCCCGACCCGCCGCCGACCGGACCACCGAGCGAGCCGCTGACCGTGCCCGAGCTGCTGCGGCTGCGCGCCCTGCAGCGGGGCGACGCGCCGCTGCTGCGGGTCGGCGGGGTGTGGTCGAGCTACCGGGAGACGGCGGACCGGGCGGCGCGGTCGGCGGCCGCGCTCGCCGCCCAGGGCATCGGCGCCGGCGACCGGGTGGCCGCGCTGTGCGGCAACCGGGTCGAGCTGGTCGAGCTGTTCCTCGGCTGCGCCTGGCTGGGTGCCGTGCTGGTGCCGCTGAACACCGCGCTGCGCGGCGCCAGCCTGCGCGAACCTCTGCGCCGGGCGCGGGCCAGCGCGCTGCTGGTCGAGCCCGCACTGTTGGCACACGTGCTCGCGGTGCGCGGCGAGCTGGGGCCGCTGCCGCTCTGGCTACCGGTCGATGCACCCGCCGCGGGGGCCGACGGCGCGGGGGCCGGTTCCGGTTCCGGGGACAGTCGCGCCGCGATCGCCGCCGGCCGGGACGCCGGAGCCGACGTGCTGGCCGCGCCCGACCCGGCGGAGTACGAGCCGCTGCCCCCGGTCGAGCTGGCTCCGGGCGACCCGGTGGCGATCCTGTTCACCTCCGGCACCACCGGTCCGTCCCGAGGGGTCTGCTGCCCGCACGGCCAGCTGGTGCAGTGGGGACACACGGTCGGGCGCGCACTGGAGCTGGGCCCGGCGGACGTGCTGCACACCAGCCTGCCGCTGTTCCACACGAACGCCCTCAACGCGTTCCTGCAGGCCATGGTGGCCGGCGCCGGCTACTCCCTCGGCCGGCGGTTCTCCGCGTCCCGGTTCTTCGCCGATGCGGCCGAGGCCGGCGCCACGGTGACCTACCTGCTCGGCGCCATGGTCAACATGGTGCTGGCGCAGCCGCCCGGCGAGCGGGACCGGGCCCACCTGGTCACCAGGGCGCTCGCGCCGGCATCGCCCTCGGCGCTGTGCGGTCCGTTCACCGAGCGGTTCGGGGTCACGCTGCTGGACGGCTTCGGCACCACGGAGACCAACCTGGTGCTCGGCGGCTCGATCAGCACGGTCGACACGGTCCCGCCGGGCAGCCTGGGCCGGGTGGTGGACGGCTTCGCGGCGCGCGTGGTCGACTCGGACGGCGTCGACCTGCCGGCCGGCCAGCCCGGTGAGCTGCTCGTGCGGACCGAGCTGCCGCACGCGTTCGCGACCGGCTACTGGGACGACCCCGAGCACACCGCTCGGCGGTTCCGCGACGGCTGGTTCCACACCGGCGACCGGGTGGTCCGGGACGCCGACGGCCTGTTCCGCTTCGTCGACCGGATCAAGGACGTGATCCGCCGGCGCGGCGAGAACGTGTCCAGCTACGAGGTGGAGCAGGTGCTGCTGGCGCACCCGGCGGTGGCCGACGCGGCCGTGTTCGCGGTGCCCTCCGAGCTGGCCGAGGACGAGGTGATGGCCGTCCTGGTACCCGCCGCCGGCGCGCGCCTCGAACTGGCCGAGGTCGCCCGGCACTGCGCCGGCGAGCTGCCCTACTTCGCGGTGCCGCGCTACCTGGAGACCGCCGGCGAGCTGCCCCTGACCGCCACCGGCAAGGTGCGCAAGGAGCAGCTGCGCGCCACCGGCGTCACGGCGCGCACCTGGGACCGCGAGGCCTGAGCGCGCGGGCTCGAGCGGTGCCGGGCTCAGCGGTGCCGGGCTCAGCGGTGCCGGGCTGAGCGGTGCCGGGCTGAGCGGTGCCGGGGCTCAGCGGTGCCGGCAGTGCGGCAGCGGGCACAGCGCGGCGCGACAGTCCGCGTCGTCGGTGCCCCCGTCGCAGCTCATCGCCTGCACCGCGCGGCTGATCCCGGCGGCGGCGGTGCGCAGCGCGCCGGCCACCCGGTCGACGTGCAGCCGGGTGGTCGGTCCGGTGATGGACAGCGCGCCGGCGAGCATGCCCCGGCCGCCGAACACCGGTACCGCGGTGCTCAGGTAGCCCAGCCGGACCTCCTCGCGCTCCACCGAGATGCCCTCCAGGCGGACCCGGTCGACCTGTTTGCGCAGCAGCGCGACCGACATCGTGGTGTGCCGGGTGTGCGCGGTGAAGCCCTCCTTGACCACCTCGTCGAACAGGGCCGTCGGTGAGTAGGCGAGGATGACCTTGCCGGTCGCGGTGCTGTGCAACGGCAGCCGGCCGGCCACGCGGGACTGCTCGCGCAGCCCCCGGTGTCCGATGATCTTCTCGATGTACAGCACGTCCAGGCCCTCCCGGACGGCGAAGTGCACCGTCTCCTGGGTGGCCATCAGCAGGTCCTCCATGAACGGCAGCGCGGCCTGGCGCAGGATCCGCTGGCGCGGCACGAGCTGGCCGAGCTCGAACAGCCGCAGGCCCAGGTGGTAGCGCGTCCCAGTGCGTTCCAGCACGCCCCACGCGGTCAGCTCCTGGGCGAGCCGGTACACGCTGGCCTTGGCCACGCCGGTGCGCCGGACCAGGTCGGTCAGCGACAGCTCGGCGTTGTCGGTGTCGAACGCCTCCAGGATCAGCCGCGCCTTGCCCAGCACCGAGTTCATCGAGTCGTCGGCCGGGGCCGCGTGCTGCTCGCCCGAGTTGGGCACGGAGTTGGGCACGGACGCGGGCGGACCGGGGTGGTACGGGACCGTGGTCATGGTCGGAACCTCCTGGTGCGTCCGGTCGGCGCGCGTTGCCATTCGAGCACTCGAGCGCGGCGGACCGCGAGGACTACGCAGGTGAACCGCGCCGGGTGGGGCGGGTCAGCCGATCGGGTTCTTGGCGAGGAACTCGAGGCTCAGCGCGTTGTACCGCTCGTGCTGCTCGTGCTGGGGCCAGTGCCCGCACTCGGGCAGCAGCTCCAGGCGGGCGCCCGGGATGGTGGCGGCCATCCGCTCGGCCTCCGGGACCTCGCCGAACGGGTTCTGCTGACCCCAGACCACCATCGTCGGCGCGCTGATCCGGGCCAGCCGCTCGGCGGTGAGCAGGTTGCGGGTGCGGATCTCCAGCTCCTGCAGACAGAGCAGGTTCGGCAGGTTCGCCACGAAGTCGGGCTGGTGGTAGATCCGGTGCCGGACGGCGACCAGCTCCTCGGTCGCGTTCGCGGGGTCGTGCATGAGCAGCCGCATCCGGGCCCGGGTCAGCTCGACGTCGTCGGTCATCACCGCGCGGGTGGTGGACTCCTTGATCCGGGCCATCACGGTCGGGTTGGCCACCGTGCCGCCGGCGGCGATCAGCTGCAGCGAGGCGACCCGTTCCGGCGCCTCGATGGCCAGCCAGCCGGCCACCCAGCCACCCAGTGACTCGCCGGCCAGGTGCACCCGGTCGAGGCCCACCGCGTCCAGGTAGGCCACCAGGTGCTCGACGTAGCGCGGGATCTCGTACCGGTAGTCCGGCTTGCCCGTGTAACCGTGGCCCAGCATGTCGATGGCGTGGCAGGCGTAGTGCGCGGCATGCGGCACGAAGTTGCGGGTGAACGCCTCCAGGTGCCCGCTCGTGCCGTGCAGGAACACCAGCGGCTCGCCCCGCCCCGCCCGCAGCGACCGCGTCGGCACGCCGCTCGCGTCCACGCATGCCAGCTCGAAGTCCAGGCCGGCCAGCTCGGTCCAGATGGTCACCGCGTGCTCCTCCTCGGTACGTTGTGCCTGCTCACGACCCGTGAGTGGTATTGGTCGCCATGGCGACCAATACCACTCACAGGGTCTGACCCGCGGGTTCGAGGACGGCGACGGCCATGCCGGTCAGCCACTCGGCCATCGGTTCGTAGGCCAGCCGGGTCGCCGGGGCGTGGCCGGTGGCGGCGGCCATGGCCAGCCAGGTGCGGATCTCCTGGCCGCCGTTGCCGGCCTCGCGCTCCAGGTCCTCGGTGGTGCGCTCGGTCAGCTGGGCGCCCTTGCCGGCCTCCAGCAGGGCGAGCAGGTGCTCGTCGAAGGCCGGGTTGAGCACCGGCTCGGCCGCCCGGATGATCTCGCGGCGGCGCACGTCGTAGTCCCGCCAGTTGTCCCGGCCGTCCAGCCACGCGCGCACCATGAACTCCTCGTCGGCCCCGTGCGGGTCCCGCCAGTCCGGCCACGGCAGGCGGTGCGACAACCCACCCGAGCCGATCACCACGACCCGCCGGTCCGCCCCGAAGCCGGCCAGCGCACTCCGCAGTGCCGCCCCGAACCGCTCGCACCGGGCCAGCGACGGCAACGGGTGCGCGAACACGTTCACCACGACCGGCACGATCGGCAGCTCGAGGCCGGCGAGCAGGTACTGGATCGCGTGGCTCACGCCGTGGTCGATCTGCAGCCGCGCCGAGAACGCCGGCTCGAACTCCCCGCCCCGGACCAGCTCGTCCACCAGGAACCCGGCGAGCTCCCGGTCCACCGGCTGCGGCCCCGTCGGCGTACCCGACTCGCCGCTGGCCACGCACTCCCCCACGCCGACCGTGAACGCCGGGATCAGGTCCAGCCAGAAGCCCCGGAAGTGGTTCGAGCCGATGATCACCGCCACGTCCGCGCCGGCCGCCGCGATCCGGTCCCGGGCCTCGTACAGGGCCGCCCGGTAGCGCTCGGCACCCGCCAGGTCGGCCGTCTGCTCCCAGTTCGTGTTCATCAATGTGCTGTGCGAAGCCCCCACCCCGAGCACGACCTCCGCGCTCATGCCCGCTCCTCGCTGGTGCTCGTCGCGGGCACGGTTTTGATGATTCGCTTGCCAGCTGCGCTCATGCGAGCCCCACCTCCGCCCTCGTCCTGGTCAGCGTGTCCACCGCGATCCGCACCAGCGCCTCGGTCAGCCGCAGCGCCTCGCGCACATCGACGAGGTTCATGCCGAGCGCGAAGTCGACCTCGGTACCGGCGCGCGCCTCGGTGACCTTCGGCATGCCGAGGCGCACGGTCGGGATGCCGCGGTTGCGCAGGATGTTGGCGTCGGTGGCGCCGCTCATCCCGGTCACCGGCTCGTGCGGCCGCCCCTCGACGACCTCCCACGCGGCCACCGCACCTCGGCACACCCAGCTCTCCGGGTCGGTCCGCTCACCGGGGATGGCCAGCACCTGCTCGACGTCGTAGTCCACCCCGCCCAGCCGGTCGGCGACGTCGGCCAGCGCGACGGTGAACTCCCGGCGCGCCTGGGCCGGCGTGGTGCGCGGGCTCAGCCGCAGGTCCACCCCGAAGCGGCACTCGGCGGGGGTGAACGACGCGGTGCGCGCGGTGCCGCCGGCGATCCACGCCACCACACCCTGTGGCGCGACCAGGCCGTCGGTGTGCGCCTCGGCGTAGCGCGGGAACCACCGCTCCAGGCCGGTGACCAGCTGCCCGGCCAGGTCCACGGCGTTGGCGTAGGGCAGCCGGTGCCGCGAGCCGACGTAGGTGTGGGTGCCCCGGACGACCACCTCGAACCAGGTCAGCCCGACCTCCTCCCACGACACCGACCAGCCGGGCTTGGCGATCACCGCGTAGTCCGGCCAGACGCCCTGCTCCAGCAGGAACGAGCAGCCGACGCCCTGGCCGGTGTTGCGCCGGGGGTTGCCGACGCCGGGGCGGGCGTTGGTCGGCATGCCGCCCGCGCCGAACCCGACCAGCAGGTCCCCGGTGAGCGCCCGGCCGGTGTCGGCCACCGCGCCGGCGAGGGCCTCGGCGGCGGCCAGCACGCACGCGGCGTGGCCCTTCGGGTTGGACGCCCCGAGCCCGCGCACCAGGTCGTCCGCCACGTGCGCCACGGGGCGCAGGTCCGGCCGCGGCCGGGGCGCCGACCACGGCACGTCCTCCTCGGCGCGGCCACTGGTCACCGTGTCCAGCGGCGCGTACAGCAGCAGGTCGGGGCCGGTGCCGGTGCCGCGGAGCCGCCCCCAGGCGTTGGCCTGGCGGTCGTCGAGCGGCTGGGTGTGCGCCGGCACCCCGGTCAGCCGCAGCACCTCGGCGACGTGCTCGGCCAGCGGCGCCTCGTCCCCGGTCGGGCTGGGTACGTCGACCACGCCGGCGATCAGCTCGGTGAGCCGCTCGGTGCTGAGCCGGGTGCGGGCGGCCTCGGTCAGCGCGGCGCGGTCGGCGGCCGCGTCGACCCTCGTCCCGGCGGTCACTGGTTGATCCGGTGGACGTGGGTGTTGCTGCTCGGCCGGCGCCGGGACCTCGACCGGGCGGCGCCGGCACCGGTCCCGGTGGCGGGCGGCGAGGTGGCGCCGGGGGTCGGGTCCGCTCCGGTGTCGGCCAGCCGGGCGGCGAACCGCTCCTCGGCGAGCGCGCGCCACGCGGTGAGCGACACGTCCGGCCGGTAGAGCCGCTCCGGGGGCGCGTCGGTGATGTCCACCATCCACGCGTCCTGCCCGGAGAACTGGCCGTGGAACAGCCAGCGGATCGCACCGAGGTACTTGGCGTAGAACCGGGCGGCCCGCCAGCCCCGCACGAAGTTGACCATGATGCCTACGTAATTGTGGTGCGTCGCGTCCACCGGCACGTAGAACTCGTAGTGGATGAAGTTCGGGTACGCGATGCGCAGGATGCCGGGCATGGCCAGCGAGGCGAACCCGGGGAACCGCTGGGTCGCGATCGTCGGGTCGACCTTCTTCGGCTTGCCGGTGTTGCCGATGTTGAACGTCTCCTTCGGCGGCCGCAGCTTCCACCAGCGCCGATTGGACCAGTGCCCGACGCCGGGGAAGTCGGCCTCCCAGTGCACCTCGTCCTGCACCCGGTAGATCCACCGCCCGCCGGGGACCACGCGCGTGATGTTCCACGTCGGCATCGGCTTGAACAGCCGCCACAGCGACGTCCGGTGCAGGTACTTCGCGTGGCCCTCGTCGAACCCGTTCTCGCAGGCGAAGCGCCAGTTCCCCGAGCGCGGCTGGATCCGCCCGCCCATGGTGAACGGGTTGTCGCGCAGCTCCTCGGGCAGCTGCTCGTCGATGGGCGGGGCGGGCTCGCCGGCCACCGGGATGTACACCCAGACCAGCCCGAGCCGCTCGGCCAGCTCGTACCGGGCCACGGTTACCTTGCCCCGGATCGGCGAGTCGGGGCCGTCGGTGATGACCGCGCAGAGCTTGCCGTCGCCGAGGCGGTAGGTCCAGCCGTGGTAGGGGCAGCTGATCGTGCCGGGGAACTGCTGGTCACCCTGCGACAGCGGCACACCCCGGTGCGGGCAGCGGTCGTGCAGCGCGTACGCGGTGCCGGCGTCGCGGATCAGCACGAGCCGGTGCCCCCGGATCGTGTGGGCGGACGGGGTCCCGGTCACCTGGGAGGACCACGTCACCGGGTACCAGTAGCCGGGAAAGCCGCTGGCGGCCGCGTCGTAGTGCGGCCAGGTGGACCAGTCCTGCCGGCCGGCCGATCGGCGCCGCACCCGGGTCGGCCCGTCACCGGGCTGCCGGTCCGACGCGTCGAGCGCTGCCATTGTTGTGCCTCCCAGTTGGCGAGCCGTGCCAGGGATGGTGGCCACGCCGGCCACGGGAGTTCCATGGAACGGGTCCGCTGTGCGGACCGGTCCCTCAATCGGGGCGCGCCTCACCGGTGCGCACGACCGCGTGCCCGACGCAGCACGTGACCCCGTCCGGACCGGTCTCGACCAGCTCGAGCCGGACCAGCCCCGGCCCGGCCGGTGTGGCGCGGCCGGTCACCGTCAGCTCGACACCCGGCCCGGAGGGCGCCCGGTTGCGCCAGCCGAGCGACACGACGCGACCCGGGTCACCGGCCCACTCGGCGGCCGCGCGGAACAGCAGGCAGCCGTGCAGCTGCGCCATCACCACCGGACCGGCCAGCCCCTGCCCACGGGCGAACCGGGCGTCGTAGTGGATCCGGTGCGCGTTGCGGGTGCTCGCCCCGAACCGGTCCAGCGCGGCCCGGTCGGGCGTGTACCGGAGCGGCGGCAGCTCGGCGGGCGTACTCACCGGACCGGCGGATTCCCGGGCGGCGCGGTCAGGGGTACTCACCGGACCAGGAACGTCTCGGTCGCCTCGACCAGCAGGCCCTGGCGCTCGGTGGTCCACCGCTTGGCCACCTCGAGCACCAGGAACTGGGCCGGCGCGCGGCCCTTGCGCCGGACCGAGACCAGCTCGCGGCTCTGCTCGACACACTCGCCGGGGCACGGCGGCCGGTGCCAGGTGAGCTCCTGGCCGCCGGCCATCAGCAGGACGTCGAGCCCGTCGGTGCCGGGCACCTCGTCGCGGTACATGCCGTCCGGGCGCAGCTCGCCGGCCACGGGTTGACCCGGCCCGCGCAGCAGGCTGACCAGGTACATCGGGTGCAGCTGGAAGTCCGGGTGCGCGGGGTCGAGCAGCCGGGGGTCGGTCTCGCCGGCCGCCCCGGCGAACCGCGCCGCATCGGCCGCTCGCACCGGGCCCAGCGAGCGGTGCTCGATCCGGCCGAGCAGCCCGAGTGCCCTGGTCCGTACGGCCCACAGTGCCGGCCTCATCGGCGCCCCATCCGCGCGACAGTAGGTGCCGCCGCCGGCCCCGCCCACGGGTCGGGACCGGTCAGCGGACCCGGCGGGTTCCCGAGGCGGTGGGAGCGGCGGCAGCATCACGGCCATGACCGAGCAACTCGCCGCGCCGGACGTCGACAACCCGGAAGGCGGCTACGCCGACGCCGACGGGGTCCGCTACCACTACCTGGACCTCGGCGCGGGCGACCCGACGATCTTCCTGCACGGCGGCGGCCCGGGCTGCACCGCGTGGTCGGACTTCGGCCCCGTGGCCGACCTCTTCGCCCGCGACCGACGCTGCTACCTGGTGGACATCCTTCAGTACGGCCGGTCGGAGAAGTGCCAGATCAGCGGACCGATGTGGGACTTCCACGCGGCGAAGACGGTCGCCCTGCTGGACACGCTCGGCGTGCGGCGGGCCGACTTCATCTGCAACTCCTGGGGCGGCACGATCGCGCTGGCGCTGGCCGCGCGGTACCCCGACCGGGTCCGCTCGCTGGTCGTCACCGGCAGCATGCCCGTCTTCCACGGCCCGCTGGCGCCGCTGCCCGAGGGGGGCCGGCGCGGCCGCGCGGCCCGGGACGCCTACTTCGGCGGGGACGGCCCGAGCCCGGCGAAGATGCGCGAGCTGATGGCCCAGCTGGAGTGGTACGACCCGGCCGCGATCCCGGAGCGGACCGTGGAGCTGCGCTACCGGCAGAGCGTGAACACCGAGGAGATGGCGCTGGCGGCCTCCTCGGACAGCCCGCGCGGCGAGTGGCAGGACCTGTCCGGCGAGCTCGGCCGGATCCAGGCGCCGGTGCTGTTCGCCTGGGGCATGTACGACGCGTTCCTCACCCCGGACTACCCGCTGATGCTGGCCACGATGGTCCCGCGCGGCCAGCTGTACGTGATGGACCGCGCCGGGCACCACCTGCAGGAGGAGCGCCCGGTGGACTACTACGAGCTGGTCAGCGGCTTCCTGCGGCAGCGGCACGGCTGAGCTGTCGGGCCTGGCGCCGGCCGCTGCTCAGTCCATCAGGTCGGGTTGCTCGGCCACCAGCCGACGCCAGATGGGCTGGAACGCGAACCAGCCGACGTCCTCCCGGCCGACCTGCTCGTGGGTCAGAGCGGCGGTGGCCGGCGGGATCTCCCGGGGCTCGCCCGCCGCCCTGGCCAGCAGCTCCGCCTGGCACGACCGCTCCATGGTGACGAACCAGAACAGCGCCGAGTCCACGGTGTGGCCGACCGTCAGGTGCCCGTGGTTGGCCAGGATGAGCGCCTTGCCCTCGCCGAGGCAGGCCGCGATCCGCTTGCCCTCGTCCGGGTCCAGCACCACGCCGGTGAAGTCCTCGAACACCCCGTGCGAGCCGTAGAACGCGCAGGCGTCCTGGGTCAGCGGCGCCAGCGGCCGGCCGAGCGTGGCGAACGCCTTGCCGTGCAGGCCGTGCGCGTGCACCGCGCCGACGACGTCCGGGCGGGCCCGGTGGATCGCGGAGTGGATGGCGAACGCGGCCAGGTTGAGCGGCCCGGTGCCCTCCACCACCTCACCGACGTCGTTGACCAGGATCAGGTCGCTGGCCCGCACCGCGCCGAACCACGCGCCGAACGGGGCCGTCCAGAAGTGGTCGGTGCGCTCCGGGTCGCGACAGGTGATGTGCCCGGCGATGCCCTCGTCCAGCCCGAACCGGGCCAGCATCCGGTAGCCGGCCGCCACCCGCTGCTTGCGGTGCGCCCGCTCGGCCGCCGGGTCGTCGAACACCTCGGGGGTCGGGATGTTGTCGCCCCGCCCCACCTCGGCACCGTCGCGCGCTCCTGTCACAGCTCCTCCAGCCCTGGTCACAGCTTCACCCCGTACCGGCCGAGCAGCCGGCGGGCCACGATCCGCAGCACGCGGTCGAACACGAACCCGAGCAGGCCGAGGGTGATGATGCCGACGAACACCCAGTCGATCCGGCCGTAGTTGCGGGAGGTCCAGATCAGCGCGCCCAGGCCGACCTGCGCCGCCACGATCTCCGCCGACACGATGGTCAGGAAGCTGTTGCCCATGGCCAGCCGGGCGCCGGTGACCACGTGCGGCACGGTCGCCGGCAGCACCACGTGGCGCAGCGTCTGCCACCGCCCGGCACCGAGGCTGGCCGCCGCCCGCAGCTTCGACTCGCTCACCGCGAGCACCCCGGCGACGGTGTTCAGCGTGACGATGAAGACCGACGTGTAGAAGATCAGCACGACCTTCGAGCTCTCCCCGATGCCGAACCACACCACCGCGAGCGTGACGAACGCGACCGGCGGGATGAACCGGAAGAACTCGATGTACGGGTCGAGCAGCGTCCGGACCAGCCGCATCCGCCCCATCACCAGGCCCACCGGCACACCGACCAGCAGGCCCAACCCCCAGCCGATCAGGATCCGCCGCGACGAGGCGAGCACCGAGTCGAACAGCGTGCCGTCCCTGGCCAGCTCGACGGCGGCCGTCAGGGTCTGCAGCGGCGAGGCCAGCAGCGCGGGGCCGAACCGCACCGCGAGCAGCTGCCACACCGCGAGGCCGAGCAGCACCGACACCATCGAGACCAGCGCGGCCCTCGGTCCGGCGCCCCGGTCCCGGCGGGCGGGGGCGCGGCCGGCCGGGGCGAGCGGGTCCGCGGTGAGGCTCATGCCGGCTCCCCCTGCTGATGACCCTGGTCGAAACGCCGGTCGAACCCCTGGTCCGGGCCTTGATCAAGGGCTTGATCAAGGCCCGGGTCGAGGCCCTGGTCACGCAGCGCGGCGCGGACCTCGTCGCCGATGTCCCGGCGCAGCCGTCGCTGCAGCTCGAGGAACCCGGTGGACGTCTCGTCCCTCGGCCGGGCCAGCTCCACGGGGTACACCGACTTGATCCGGGCGGCCGGCCCGGCGGTCATCACCGCGATCCGGTCGGCCAGGGTGATCGCCTCGCCGATGTCGTGGGTGACGAAGACGACCGTGCAGCCGGTGGCGGCCCGGATCCGGTCCATCTCGCGCTGCAGGACCAGCCGGGTCTGCGCGTCCAGGGCACCGAACGGCTCGTCCATCAGCAGCACGCGGGGCTGGTTGGCCAGCACCCTGGCGATCTGCACGCGCTGCCGCATGCCCCCGGAGAGCTGCTCGGGCAGCTTGTCCGCGCAGTGCCGCAGCCCGACCAGGCCGAGGTACTCGTCGGCGATCGCGGCCTGCTCGGCGCGGCCGACCCCGCGCATCCGGGGCCCGAAGGTCACGTTGCGGCGCACCGACTGCCAGTCGAACAGGGCGTCGCTGCTCTGGAACACCATGCCGAGGTCAGGGCCCGGGCCGGTGACCGGCGCGCCGTCCACGGTGACGGCCCCCGAGCTGGGCGCCAGGAAGCCGGCCAGCGTGGACAGCAGGGTCGACTTGCCGCAGCCGCTGGGCCCGAGCAGGCAGACGAACTCACCGGGCGCCACGTCCAGGGACACCTCGGCGACCGCGTGGAACCCGCCGAACCAGATGTCCACCCGGTCCAGCCGGGCCGCCGCGCCGGCCCGGGTACCACCCCGCCGGGCGGGCACCGACACCTCGGCGGCCATCAGCGGCCGCCGGCCTGGGCGTGCTGGCTGTACCAGCCCCGCAGCAGCGCGGCGGACACGTCCGGCTTGGTGTCCAGCTTGTGGGTGGCCACGAAGAAGTCGGCGATCTGGCCGGCCGACGCCACATCCTGATCGGTCAGGTCGCGGACCTTGAAGTCGATCTCGTTGACGGCGCTGACCGTCTGGTCCGGGGGGATCTTGGTGGCCTTCTCGGTGGCGGCGGCCGCCGCGTTCGGGTCGCTCTCGGTCCGCTGGGCGGCCTGGTCCAGCGCGGCGGCGATCTTGGCCACGGTGTCCTGGTTGCCCCGCAGCCACTTGTCGTCGGTGATCAGCCACTGCACGTAGGACAGCCCGAAGTCGCCGGTGGTGCCGACGACCCGGCCGCCGGCCGCCACGCCCTTGGTCGGCCACGGCTCCCACAGGATGTAGCCGTCGATGTCGCCCTTCTGCATCAGCGCGGGCATCTCCGGCGGGCCGGCGGTGATGAAGTGGACGGTCGCCGGGTCGATGTGGCGCGCCTGCAGGTAGCGGGTGGCGGCCAGCTCGGACAGGCCGGGCACGACGCCCATGGTGGCCGGGTGGTCGGCGTCGGCGTGGGGCCCGAACACCACCTTCAGGTAGCGGCCGGACTCCTCGTAGGCCAGCACCGCGCGCAGCGCCGGGTTCTGGCGCAGCTGGCCGACCGTCGTCACGTCGGAGCTGCCGGCGAGCTGGATCTGGCCGGTGGCCAGCGCGCTGACCGCCTCGCCCCCGGTGCCGAACTGCACCATGTCCACATTCACGCCCTTGGCCGCGAACAGGCCCTCCTCGGCGGCCAGGAAGAACGGCGCGTAGGAGGCGTCGATGCCCACCGCGATCCGGACCGGCGGGCCGGCGGCGCTCGGCCCCGCCGAGTCCGTCGAGCCGGCCGAGCACGCGGTGGCGGCCACCAGGACCAACACCGCCATCGCACAGAGAATGGCGAACCGCCACCCGGTGAACCGTCGCTTCATGCCGCCTCGATCCGCTGGCGAGAGCACCCCGGGAAGCCGCTTCGCCGGCCCGGGCCGCTCGTCGAATGTCGTTCGGGTGTTCGGGCACGGTAAGCAGCCGTGGCGGCCACCACACCGGATCGGGTCCGCTCACCGGACCGCGGCCGCCGCCTCCGCCCGGTGGCCTCCTGGGATGGGCGCGGTCCCCTACGGCTCGCGGTGGTCGAAGACCCGGCGCGTCTTCCGCTCGGTGCGGGGCAGCGCGCCGAACGGCACCAGCTCGACGCCCATCCGCAGCCCCACCGCGGTGCGCAGCCCGGCGGCCAGCTCCTCGGCCAGACCGGGCCGGTCGGCGGCCTCCACCCGCACGGTGACCTGGTCGCGGCCCGCCGGGTCGCGCCGCACGTGCACCTGGAACTCCGGCCCGCAGTCGTGCCGAGCCGCCAGCACGCCGTCCACCTGGGCCGGTAGGAAGATCACCCCGCGGACCTTGAGCTGGTCGTCGGAGCGGCCGACCAACCGGCCGATCCTCGGGTACGGGCTGCCGCACGGGCACGGCTCGTCGAGGGCGAACGTGAGGTCCCGGGTGCGGTAGCGGACCAGCGGCAGCGCCTGCTTGGTCAGCGTGGTGACCACCGCCTCGCCGACCGCGCCCGGGGCCACCGGCGTGAGCGTCTCCGGGTCCAGGATCTCGACGTGGAAGTGGTCGCTCCACACGTGGATGCCCTGGTGGTGGGCGCACTCGATGCCCGCGCCCGGCCCCCACAGCTCGGTCAGCCCGTAGATGTCGAACGTCTCGATGCCGAGCAGGGCCTCGATCGAGCGGCGCACCGACTCGCCCCACCGCTCCGAGCCGAGGATCCCGACGCGCAGGCCCAGCTCGTCGCGCAGGCCGCGCTCCCGGACCAGCTCACCGAGCAGCAGCGCGAACGACGAGGTCGCCCCGAGCACCGTGCTGCCCAGCTGCCGCAGCAGGTCCAGCTGCAGCTCGGTGTTGCCCGGACCGCTCGGCACGGCCATCGCGCCGACCCGTTCCGCGCCCGCCTGGAAGCCCGCCCCGGCGGTCCACAGCCCGTAGCCGACGGCGATCTGCACCCGGTCCTCGGCGCCGACCCCCGCGTAGCGGTAGCAGCGGGCGAACATCTCCGTCCAGTTCGCCACGTCGTCGGCCGTGTACGGGCAGACGGTGCGGCGGCCCGTGGTGCCCGAGGACGCGTGCACCCGGACGATCTCGCGCGCCGGCACGGCGGCCAGCTCGGCCAGCGGAGTGTCCCGCAGCTCCGCCTTCGTGGTGAACGGCAGCCGCGCCAGGTCCTCGGCGGACTTCACCTGCTCCGGTGCCACCCCGGCCCCGTCCAGCTTGGCGCGCAGCATCGGCGAGCCAGCGTAGGCGCGCTCCAACGCGGCGCGCAGCGCGTCGACGTCCAGCTGGGGAATCGGCTGGGGAGTCGGTGGGCCGGCCGTCATCGGTGCACCAGCAGCCGCTCCGGACCCCGGAAGTCCAGCGTCGGCTGCCAGCTCGGCTCCTCGGCGAGGCGCAGTGCCGGGTAGCGGTCCAGCACGGCGGGCAGCACGACCCGCATCTCCGCCCTGGCCAGCGCCGCGCCGAGGCAGTAGTGCGCGCCCTGGGCGAAGCCGAGGTGCGGGCCGTCCCGGCGGGTGATGTCGAACCGGTCCGGGTCCGGGAAGGCGTCCGGGTCCCGGTTCGCCGCGCCGATCATGGCGATCAGCGGCTGGCCCGCCCGCAGCTCGAGGCCGCGCAGCTCGCGGTCGCGGTCGGCGATCCGCGCGGCGATCTGCACCGGCCCCTCGAACCGGAGCGACTCCTCGATCGCGCCGTCCAGCAGCTCCGGCTCGGCCCGCAGGAGCTTGAGCTGGTCGGGGTGGCGCAGCAGGGTCAGGAGGGCGTTGCTGAGCATGTTCGTGGCGGTCTCGTGGCCGGCGGTCATCAGGAACAGCGCGTTCGCGTACAGCTCGTCAACGCTGAGCCGGTCGCCCTCGTCGGAAGCGGCGATCATGGCGCTGAGCAGGTCCGGCCCCGGCTCCCGCCGGCGCTGCGCGACCAGCTCGGCCATCAGCTCGCGCATCCGCGCCATGCTCTCGTCCGCCCGGGCGGCCAGCTCGGGGGTGAGGGTGCCGGAGCCGACCACCAGCACGATGTCCAGCGCCCAGGCCTGGAACGCCGCTCTGGACTGCTCGGGGATGCCCAGCAGCGCGGCCACCACCATGGCCGGTAGCGGGTAGGTCAGGTCCCGGTGCAGGTCGACCGCGCCCCCGTCGCCGGCCGCGCTCCGGTCCACGGCGTCCAGCAGTCGCTCGGTGACCTGTTCGAGCAGCGGCCGGGCCGCCTCGACGGTGCGCGGGGTGAACGCCTGGGTGAGCAGCCGGCGGACGCGGCGGTGGTCGGGCTGGTCGGTGAACACCACGATGTCTCGCAGGGTCCGCTCCAGCAGCCCCACTTCGGCGCGTGCCTCCTCGGGCAGCGGGCGCAGGATCGCGGCCACGCGGTCCGACCTCAGCGCCGGATCCTGCAGCGCCGCGCGCACATCGTCGTAACGGAACAGAAACCGGCCGGTCGGCGCCCCGGCCTCGGCGGCGGCCCGAATCTCGCGGTAGATCGAGTACGGGTCGGCGAGTCCTTCGGGCTCCAGCAGCCGCCGCACCACCTGGCCGACGGACCATGACGCGCTCATATGCAGACTCTGGGCGGCCGCCGGGGCCGGCGCAAGGCGGCGGGTTCGCTCGGTGGACCCGCCGCCTCGGCCGGTCCAGCACCGATCCCGAGCGACCCGGCGGCACACCCGCCCGACCCGCGCCGGCCCCCTGAATGTGACACGTCGATTACTTCGAGTGAACATAACCCGGCCAGACTGGAGCCATGATTACCTTCAGTGAACCCGTGTTGACATCGGCCCAGCTGCACGCGTCGACCATCGCGGCCCAGCTGCACCGGATCACCGAGCGGCTCGCCGCGCCCGACGCCGACCCCAACCGGCTGCGCTCCCAGCTGCTGGCCGCCCAGCGCGACGTGCTGGAGACGCTCGTCGAGCTGAACGCGGTGCTCGGTGGCCCCGCCCTCTTCCCCGCACCGGCCGGCCCCGTGGCCGCCTGAGAAGTACCTCGGGTCAGGCCGGCTGGCTGACCGGCCGGATCGCCGGCGGGTTGAGCCGGGCGAAGCCCTCCTGCCGGTGGTAGGGGAAGTACGGGTACGGCGCGGTCCGACCGCTGGCGGCGTCCAGCAGGGCGAGCTGGTCGGCGGTCAGCTCCCAGCCGAGCGCGCCCAGGTTCTCCGCCAGCTGCTCCTCGGTGCGCGCGCCGATGATCACCGAGGCGACCGTGGGGCGGCGCAGCAGCCAGTTGAGCGCGATCTGCGGCACGCTCCGGCCGGTCTGCGCGGCGACCTCGTCGAGCGCGTCGACGACGGTGTACAGGTGCTCGTCGCCGACCGGCGGGCCGAACGCGGCCGTGTCGTGCAGCCGGCTGCGCGCGGGCAGCGGACTCCCCCGGCGGATCTTGCCGGTCAGCCTGCCCCAGCCGAGCGGGCTCCACACGACGGCGCCGACGCCCTGGTCCAGCCCCAGCGGCAGCAGCTCCCACTCGTAGTCGCGCCCGACCAGTGAGTAGTAGACCTGGTGCGCGATGTGCCTCGGGTAGCCGTACCGCTCGGCCACCGACAGCGACTTCATCAGCTGCCAGCCGGCGAAGTTGGACGCGCCGACGTAGCGCACCTTGCCGGCCCTGACCAGGTCGTCCAGCGTGGCGAGCACCTCCTCCAGCGGAGTGCCGGCGTCGAACGCGTGCAGCTGGAACAGATCGATGTGGTCGGTGCCGAGCCGACGCAGCGCGTCCTCGCAGGCCCTGATCAGCCGGGAGCGCGAGGAGCCGGCGTCCTCCGGCCCGTCGCCCATCGGCAGGCTCGTCTTGGTGGACAGGAGCACCCGGTCCCGCCGGCCCTTGATCGCCTCGCCGAGCACCCGTTCGGACTCGCCGCCCGAGTACACGTCCGCGGTGTCGAACATCGTCACCCCCGCGTCCAGGCAGCGGTCCACGATCCGGCGGCCCGCCGCCGCGTCGGTGTCGCCCCACGCGCCGAACAGCGGACCCCGGCCCCCGAACGTGCCGGCACCGAAGGACAGCGCCGGCACCAGCAGCCCGGAGGCACCCAGTCGCCTGAACTCCATGACCAACTCCTGTCGCTAACGGTTCCCTAGTTCCGTTACCATCGTGCCTGACGCACACCTCAGCGCGCAACTAATGGAACTGGAGAACCGTTATGGCCTCCGCCTCCGCCGCCGACGCCGCCGCCGATCTCGCGGAGCCCGGCACCGTCCGCCCCGGTGGCCGCACCGCCCGGGTCCGCGAGGCCGTGCTGCGGGCCGCCGGCGACGCGCTGGCCGAGCACGGCCTGGCCCAGCTCGACCTGGCCGACGTGGCCCGCCGCGCCAGGGTCGGCAAGACGACCGTGTACCGGCGCTGGGGCACGGTCACCGGCCTGGTGGCCGACGTGCTCGCCGAGATGGCCGAGCAGTCGCTGCCCCGCACCGGGACCGGCAGCCTGCTCGGCGACCTCACGGCCAACGCCCGGCTGGTTCGGCGCACCCTCGCCGACCCCCGCCAGGGCGCCCTGTTCCAGGCGGTGATCTCGGCGGCGACCTGTGACCCGGCCACCGCCGCCGCGCTGCACCACTTCTACGCCGTCCGGGTGGCCGAGTGGGCGCCGTGCGTGCGGCAGGCCGTCGAGCGCGGGGAGCTGCCGGCCGGCACCGACGCCGAGGAGGTGATCCGCGCCGTGTCCGCCCCGCTCTACTACCGGCTGCTGACCACCGACCGGCCACTCGACGAGGCCGCCGCCGACCGGGCCGCCTCGGCAGCGGCGGCGGCCGCCCGCGCCGGCGCCTTCGCCCACTGAACACCGGCGAGCCCGCTGGCGGGACCGGGCGGCCGCTGCCATGATCGGGTTCGAGCGAGGGGTGCACATGGGGTTCTACGTCGAGCAGGTCGTGCCGAGGATCGTCGACCTCACCTGCGGCATGAAGCTGGTGCAGCCGCTGCGCGAGCGGGTGTGCGCGGGACTGACCGGCGAGGTCGTGGAGATCGGCTTCGGCTCCGGGCTGAACGTCCCGTTCTACCCGGCGGCGGTCACCGAGGTCGCCGCGGTCGAGCCCGCCGACCTGGGCTGGAGGCTCGCCGGCAGGCGGCTGGCGGCCAGTGCCGTGCCGGTGCGGCGGTCCGGCCTGGACGGCCAGTCCCTGCCGTTCCCCGACAACAGCTTCGACACCGCTCTGTCCACCTGGACGATGTGCACCATCCCGGACGTGTCGGCGGCGCTGGCCGAGGTGCGGCGGGTGCTCAAGCCGGGCGGCACGCTGCGCTTCGTCGAGCACGGCCTGGCCCCCGACGAGTCGGTCCGCCGCTGGCAGCACCGCCTCGAACCCCTGCAGAAGCGCCTGTTCGGCGGCTGCCACCTGGCCCGCCCGATCGCCACCCTGGTCGGCGACGCCGGCTTCACCATCACCGAGCTGGACGTGTTCTACGAGCCCGGCGCGCCGAAGCCGATCTCCGCCATGTCCCTCGGCGCGGCCCAGTCCCCCTGACCACGCCCTCTCCCTCCGCCTCCGCCTCCGGCGAGTCGGGGTTTTCGTCAGGGTGAGTCGCGGATTTTGTCAGCGTTCGACCGTCGACGTCGGTGCCGGCCCGCCACTCCCTTCGGTCCGTTGTCGACGCCCTACGACCGCCGCGCCGGCCAGGAACACAAGACCCAGTGCCCACATTGTGAGCAGCAGAGTCCATGGAACCTCGTCTGAGGCGAGCGAAACCAGGACGGTCCGGGGATCACGACCGTCCAGCACATCCCGAGGCAGGCCAACCTCTGGTCGACCACGCCAGACGCCAGCGGTCCCGCCAGCGCAATGTGCTGGCGGTGCGCGCCCTCGACCCGCGAACTGGTCTCGACGATGGCACCGCGGCGTGCAGGATCCAGCGTGCCCACCCCCGGCCAGCGGGGCGCACGCCCCACTCTCAACGGTCGATATGTGCGACGACGCTCATGCCCGGCAGGAGTCGCACCCCGTTGCTGTTCGTGATCGAGATCTTCACCGGGACGTACTGGTCGACCCTCTGCGGATTTGTCGGATCGGTGTCGGTGCCGGGCCATTCCGCGAACTGTCCGGCGGTGCCCGCCTGGATCTCGACGACCGTGCCGAGTACGGGCGTGCCCGGGTAGGCGTCGACGGAGATATTCGCCAGCTGACCGAGACGCACGCCGCTGACGTCTTTCTCGTTCACGCGGGCGGTGATGTAGATCGAGTTCGGGTCGTAGGCCACCGCCAAGGTCGTGCCGGAGGTGACGTACTGGCCGTCGACGACGGTATTCACCGCGACGGTGCCGATTCCCGGCGATTTGACGGGCCGCTGCGGCTGGGCCCCACTGCCGATGCCTTTGATCGAGCCGACGACCTCGTTCTTGCGCAGGGTCGAGCCCTGGCCGATGGACCAGCCGGTCACGGATCCCGTCGTGGGGGCATTGATATCGATCTGGTCGCCGTCGACCTGCGCGTTATCGGTCGACACGTAGTGGCTGGAGTACAGGAAATACGTTCCGCTGAACGCGAGGACCTCCAACACGGTTACCAATGCGACCGCGGAAAATATGATCTTGGTCGCCCGATTCAGCCGTCCGGATCCGCGGGTGGTGGGCACGCGGGCATTTCCCGCATCAGTCGTCGCCCCGTCGGTCAGTGTTGGTTCTTCGATGACATCGGCAGTGGTGCGTGGCACCAGGTCCGTCCCGGCCATGTCCGTCACTCTCCTAATGAACCATCGGCTTGTCGGCACCCGCGGCGGGGCGCCCGGAGCGCAGCATGAAGGCGAGGGCAACCCCGACAAATGCGACGCAGGCGGAGACGAGGAAGGCGTTGCTGTAGGCCTCCGTCTGGACCTTGTTGGTCAGTTGTTGCCACAGCGGAATCAGGGCGGACTGTCCCTGTTGTTGCATCTGGACGATGCGCGGGTCGACGTCGGCCCCGATACCCGGCACCAGAGCCGATCGGTCGGTCCAGAACTGTGCGCGGTCGGCCGTCACCATTGCGCTGATCATGGCCAGCCCGAGTGCCGAGCTCACACGCATGGTGAGCGTGTTGATGGCGCTGCCCACGTCGGACAGGGCCGAAGGCACCGAGGAGAGCCCCCCGGTCATCACCGGCATCATGCTCAACCCGAGCCCGGCCGACATCACGACCATGCCCTCGATCAGCTCGAAGCGAGGACTGTCCACATTGATCCCCGAGAGCATCAGCAGACCGATCCCGACCAGCAGCAGACCGCTGATGGCCAACCAGCGGGCCCCGAACCTGTCGTAGAGCTGACCGGCGATCGGCATGAGCACCACCATGGTCAGCCCCTGGGGCAACAGGACCAGCCCGGCGTCCCACGCATTCAGACCTTGCACGCCCTGCAGGAACAGCGGGATGTAGAACATGACCACATAGAGCCCCACTGACATCGCGGTGATCAGCAGCAGCGAGTTCGTGAACATCCAGTTCTTGAACACCCGCACGTTCAGAATCGGGTATTCGACCTGCAGCTCCACCGCCACGAACAGGGCCAGCAGATTGGCCGCGACCGCGAAGAGGATAAGAATGGGGTAGCTGGTCCAGCCCCAGCTCGAACCCTCTTCCAGGGCGAGCAGCAGCGCGAACAGCGCGCCGGCGATGGACGCGAACCCGGGCAGGTCGAACGGCCTGTTCCGCTGGGTCGGATATTCCTTCAGCACGAAGAAGGCGGCTATCACGCCGATAATGCCGACCGGCAGGTTGATGTAGAAGATCGCCCGCCAGTTGAGATTATCGATGAGATAGCCACCCACGCTCGGACCGACGGCGGGAGCGACGACCACACCGAGGCCGTAGAGCCCCATTGCGGTACCCAGCTTCGCTTTGGGAATCATCCGGTAGAGAATCGTCTGGCAGGTCACCGGGAGGATTCCGCCCGGTATGGCCTGGATGATCCGGAAGACGATCAGCGCACCGAGGCCACCGGCCATGCCGCACAGCGCCGAACCCACGGTGAACAGGGCCAGCGCCCAGATGTACAGCCGCTTGAGCCCGTACCGGGCCCCCAGCCACGCACTGGCCGGCACCACAACACCCTCGGTCAAGCTGTAGACGGTGCTGACCCACTGAATGTTCTCCGAGGTCACCCCGAAGTCCTTCTGCATCACCGACATCGCGACATTCACGATGCTGGTGTCCAGTACCGAGACGAACACGCCGGCGATCAGGACCACCAGCGGCAGGCCCCACCCTCTCGCCGCCGGCTCCCGGGGTTGGTCAGCACGCTCTGGCGCGGTCCGTGGGGTGACGGCGCCGGGGGCTCCGCCCGATCCAGGGCCCGATCCAGGGCCCGATCCAGGGCCCGATGCGGGACCCGGTGCGGTGGCCGTTGTCAGCTCCATGTCCCTAGCGTGGTTGATGAGACCATCAGTTCGCAATAGCGAACGTCAACGTTCCTTATCTCGTCCATCACACCGCCGACGCCGGGGCTGGCGAGCTAAGGTGTGGGGGTGTTGGACAACGACGCCCCCGCTCGCCCGCGCAAGACCAGGGCCGCCGCGACGGCGGGTGTCCAGCCCGTTCAGCGCCGCAAACGGGGCGAAGAGCTGCGCGCGGCGATCCACGCGGCCGTGCTGGACGAGCTGCGGGAACGCGGCTTCACGGCCTTGACCATGGACTCGGTCGCGGCCCGCGCCCAGACCGGCAAGGCCACGCTGTACCGCTACTGGCCGGGCAAGACCGAACTGGTCATCGACGCCGTGCATTCCTCGATGTCGGGGATCGAGGTGCCCGCCGACGACGGTGACCTGCGCGGACAGCTGCTCACCGTGCTGGGACGAGCGGCCGACGACCTGGCCGGACCGACCGGCGTCGCGGCGCGGAGCCTGATCGCCGAGTTCGTGCGCACCCCCGAACTCACCGAGGCCGTCGCCCCACACCTGGAGGACCCGGTCATCGCGCCGATCTCGGAGGTACTGCGGCGCGCCGCGGTACGCGGGGAGTTCCCGGCCGCCGCCCTCACCCCCCGGGTGGCCGGCGTCGGCCCCGACATGCTCCGCTCCTACGCCATCCTGCACGGCGTGCCGATCCCGGACGCGATCGTCACCGAGATCGTCGACCTGGTCCTCCTCCCCCTCCTCACCGGCTATGCCCACTCCGCCGCCCCCAAACCCGGCGAGTCGGGGAATTCGTCAGGGTGAGTCGCGGATTCTGACAGCCCGCGACCAGCGGCCGAGGCACCGGAGAGCGCTGTGACGGTCCCCGGCCCTCGGACGCGGAGAGCCTCGCCGCCGAGGCGGTCAACTGGCTTCTGGCGCAGGCACGGACCAGCCGCGCCGGGCTGGTCTGGAATCCGGCGACCGAGGGGCCGGAGGTCGATCCGACGCTCTACCACGGCTGCGCCGGCATCGTGCTGGCCCTGCTCGAGGCCCACCGGCATTTCGAGGACGACCGATGTGGCGAGTCCGCGCTCAGCGGCGCACTGGCGATCGCCGCCGAGGTCGAACACGAGCGCGCTCAAGCCTCGCACCGGCTGGGCAATGGGGAACGCGGGCATCATCCGCGAGCTCATCCGGTACGCGCGCGCCGAGCGCGGGCAACAACCGGGCTATGCCGTCCCATGGCCGGACCACCCACCGGCGAACGCGGCCTGACCAGCACGAACCGACCCGTGAGTGGCGAGTTGGGCTATAGCCCAACTCG
>DATAZG010000081.1:0-87325 GCA_036272155.1 Pseudonocardia sp. | reverse complement strand
GGAGATCTTCCTGCAGAAGGCGGTGGCCTGGCGGTACATGAACAGCCACGGCCGGGCGCTCTCCTCGCTGATGCTGACCCACCTGGACAGCGCGGAGAACTACGACATCCGCGAGGGCGAGTTCGTGATGAGCTCGGTGGTGGGCTGGCAGTTCGGCGACGGCCACCTGCACGACGAGTTCTTCATCAACGCCGTGCAGGAGCGCTGCCAGTACGCGCCGGGCGAGCTGATCGTGGTACTGCTGGAGTCGCAGCCGTGGCAGACGATGACGCAGAAGTACCGGATCGTCGACGCGGCGGTCGGCGTGATCGAACGGGGTGTGGTCGACGTGCACGACATGATTGCCGCGCAGCCGTGGCTGGCGGACGGGCCGATCCCGTTCCAGGTCACCTGGCGGGCGGCGGACACCGCACCGGCCGCGCCGGCGGCCCCGGTCGAACAACCCCGGGCGACCAGCGCCCAGAGTGACTGACGCGTGACCGACGCGATCGTGGTGGGGGCCGGCCCGAACGGGCTGGCCGCCGCCGTCACTCTGGCCCGCGAAGGCGTCACGGTGACCGTCCTGGAGGCCGCCGCGACGATCGGCGGCGGCACCCGTACCTCGGAGAACACCCTGCCGGGGGTGCTGCACGACGACTGCTCGGCCGTCCACCCGACCAGCCTGGCCTCGCCGTTCCTGCGTGAGCTCGGACTGGAGCGGCACGGGCTGCGCTGGTGCTGGCCCGAGGTCGACCTGGCCCACCCGCTGGACTCCGGCTCGGCCGGCGTGCTGGTCCGCTCGCTGGACGACACGGTGGCCGGGCTGGGCGCCGACGGGGCGGCGTGGCGCCGGGTGTTCGGCCCGCTGCTGGCCGGCTGGGACGACCTGATCGGCGAGCTGTTCCAGCCGGTGCTGCACGTGCCCCGGCATCCGCTGCTGCTGGCCCGGTTCGGGCTCGGCGCGCCGCTGCCGGCGACGGTGCTGGCCAAGGTGTGGCGTACCCCGGAGGCCCGCGCGCTGTTCGCCGGCTGCGCCGCGCACTCGTTCGCGCCGCTGGGCCAGCCCCTGACCTCGGCGATGGGGCTGATCATCGCCGCCAGCGGACACGGCAGTGGCTGGCCGGTGGCCGAGGGCGGCTCGCGGGCGATCACCGACGCGCTGGCCGCCCGGCTGGTCGAGCTCGGCGGCACGATCAAGACGGGGGTGCCGGTCGAGGCGTACGGCGAGGTGAGCGACGCCGACACGGTGCTGCTGGACCTGGCCCCGCGCGCGGCCGCCGACCTGCTCGGCGCCGCCATGCCGGCCCGGGTGGCGAAGGCCTACCGCCGCTACCGGCACGCCCCGGGTGCGTTCAAGCTCGACCTGGCCGTCGAGGGTGGCGTGCCGTGGACCAACGAGGCGAGCCGCCGGGCCGGCACGCTGCACCTCGGCGGCACGATCGGGGAGGTCGCCGCCGCCGAGCGAGAGACCAACCGGGGCCGTATGCCGGAGCGCCCGTTCGTGCTGGTCGGACAGCAGTACCTGGCCGACCCGAGCCGCTCGGCCGGCGACGTGCACCCGGTCTACGCCTACGCGCACGTGCCGCACGGCTACCCCGGTGACGCCAGCGAGGCGATCATCGACCAGATCGAGCGGTTCGCTCCGGGGGTGCGGGAGCGCATCGTCGGCCGGTTCGCGCGCGGCACCGGCGATCTGGCCGGCCACAACCGCAACCTCGTCGGCGGGGACATCGTCGGCGGGGCGAACAACGTGCCGCAGATCGCCCTGCGCCCCCGGATCGCGCTCGACCCGTACTACACCGGGGTGCGCGGGGTGTACCTGTGTTCGGCCGCCACGCCGCCGGGGGCCGGCGTGCACGGCATGTGTGGCTTCAACGCGGCGCGCTCAGCGTTGCGCGCGCTGCGTTGATCTCTTTACCGGGGGGACCGGCCCGTCCGGCCAAACGACCATTGCGCGGATCGGATGGCGCCTAAAGTCGCCTCGCTGAGGCTGAACTCAGCAGATCGAGTGGCGCCTAAAGTCTCACCGCGCGCTCGTATCCCTTATCGGCACGGCTTCGGGCGGACCTAAGCGGCCAAACGAGGGAATCTCCCGTAGCCCACATGTCGTAATAGCCCCTGTCTCGGTACACCTCTCGTTCACCGTTGGTTCACTATTGGCCCATTCCGGTCGGTCCAGGTTCCGTTCGTGGCCATCCCCACCGGCGACTTTCGTCGACTGTGCACAAGTACGCAGACGGGGCCGCTTGCTCCTGGTGTGCTGCGCTGGCCGGCCCACCGCGCAGCGCGGTCATCGGGTCGGCCGGATTGAGGGGGAACACCATGGGAATCACCGCGAAGCTCCGGGCCGTCGTCAGCCGCGGCCTGGCCGCCGCACTGGTCGCCGCCGGTGTCACCGGCGCGATGGCGCTGGGCACCGGCGTCGCCTCGGCGAGCGAGGGCTACTACGGCGAGCTGCACTACGACCACGGCGAGTGGAGCTACTACTACCACGGCTCGCGCTACCACGGCCGCGACAAGTGCGACCTGCTGCGCGACACCGGATCCCGGTACCGGGGCGGGGAGCACGACGAGGTCTACTCCGACTGGCGCCGCGCCTGCTACCGCGGCTAGAGCTTGCGCCGGGCTCGCGGGGCCGGTCGCCGGCCGACGGGGCCGGCGGCCGGTCGACGGGGCCGGCCGGCACATGGCCGGCCGACGGGGCCGGCGTGGCCGGCGTGCTCAGCGTGGCCGGCGTGGCCAGCGTGGCCGGCGTGGCCGGGTCGACGGGGCGGTCGGCACGTGGCCTGTGCCGACCGCACACACACCGTCGTAGCGCCACACACACCGCCAAACCTGTGTACGGCGCTATGACGGTGTGTGCCGTACTGCTCGGCGAGCGGTCGCCGAGCTGATGGCCGCACGTTCACCTCCGGCTGGTGCCGGTGGTGGTCGGTGCCGGCCCGCGTCTGTTCGAGGGGTGGACGTCGGAGGGTGCTCACCTTGAGCTGGTGGACGCCACCCGGTTCGACAACGGCGTCCTCGCCCTGACCTATCTGCCGAGGTAGTTGCGATCGCCGGTACGGTCCTCCCGGCGATCATGCGGGGAGGACCTGACGTTGGACGGCGCGCTCCTCGTTGCCAGGGCGGCCGGCATGTTCGCCGTCACCAACATCGACGACCTCCTCGTGCTGGCGCTGTTCTTCGGCCGGTGGGCCGGGCACCGGGGTACCTCGGCCAGGGTGGTGCTCGGCCAGTACCTGGGCTTTGCCGGCATCCTGGTCGCCTCGGTCGCCGGGGCGCTCGGGGCGGGGTTACTGCCCAGGCCGGCTGTCGCCTACCTCGGGCTGCTGCCGCTACTGCTCGGTATCCGGGCGGCCTGGGAGGTCTGGCGGGAGCGGGCCCCCGGCGCTGGCCCGGATGCCGGTTCGGACGTCAGCTCGGACGTCGGAGCCGACGCCAGTTCGGACGTCGGAGCTGGCACCGGCGCCGGTCCGGTCGTCGAGGCCCGGGGCGCCGGACCCTCGGTGTTCGCGGTCGCGGCGGTCACCCTCGCGGGCGGCGGGGACAACATCGGCGTCTACGTCCCGGTGTTCGCCGCCGCCGGCCCCGAGGGCCTGGCCGGGTACACCGTGGTGTTCCTCGCCCTGGTCGGGGTGTGGTGTGCGGTGGGCCGGTTCCTCGCCACCCGGCCGCCGGTGGCCCGCGCCCTGGGGCGGTTCGGTCACCTGCTGCTGCCGGTCGTGCTGATCGGCATCGGCCTACTGGTCCTGGTCGAGGGCCACGCGTTCGGCCTCTGACCGGCTCTGACCGGCTCTGACTGGAGCAGCGGCGGCGGTAGCGGGCGCAGAGGAGGGCTCTGGCCGGGCGGGCTCCGGCGGCAGGGGGCGTGCGGGCGTGGGGTCGGCGTGCGCACAGGCCGCGGCAGTCGGCTCGCCGCCCCGAATCGGTGATCACCAGGGCACCAGGGCTGTGGCAGCCAAGATCAAACGACCCTGGTGTTCTGATGATCACGGGTGGCCGCCGCGCGGACACGGGGCAACCGCGGCGTGCGACTCCGCCGCCGGGCTTGCCGCCCCCACACCACTCGTCGCTGGAAATAGACGCGACAAGTGGCTCCTGTCGGGGCAATTAGACGCGACAAGTCGGGAACGGCGGCGGCGAGTACGGCGGCGGCGAGTACGGCGGCGGCGAGTGCGGCGACGGCGGGAACGGCGGCGGCGAGTGCTGCGGCGGCGAGTGCGGCGGCGGCGGTGAGGGCGGTCAGGTACGCCAGAGGGGGGCGGTGAGGCAGGTCGGGCCGCCGTCGCCCTTCACGGAGACCTCCGAGCCGGCGTAGACGTGGGTCTCGCAGCCGTGGGCCTCCAGGGCGGCGCGGGTCCGGGGGTTGCCGTCGACCAGGACGGCCACCCGGGGGCGCACGGCCAGCACGTTGCAGCCCATGGTGAGGTACTCCGCGTCGTCCACCGGCACGACCGTGACGCCGCGCGCCTCGAGCGTCTGCATCAGGCTGACCGGGGCCAGCGGCGGGTAGACCACCGCGAGGTCGTCGGCGACCGGCGAGATGAACGACATCAGGTGCAGCACGTGCTCCGGACCGGTGGCGTGCGGCAGGTCGACCGAGACGACGGTGACCCCCTCCTCGGCCAGCAGTGCGCGCAGCTGGGCGACCGCCGGCTCGTTGGTGCGGTAGCTGCGCCCGATCACCAGGGTGCGCTCGTCGAGCCAGATGAAATCGCCGCCGTCGGCCACCGCGGCGCCGGTCAGCCGGCCGATCACCGGCACCCCGGCCCGCTCGAACTCCACGCCGAGCAGCTCCGGCTCGGGCTGGCGCACCGGCTTGGTCATCTGGAACAGGATCGCGCCCCGGCCGGTGACCAGCGCGGGGTCGCGCGCGTAGACGGAGTCGACCAGGCCCTCGAGCGGCTCGGCCACCTCGACCTCGGCGCCCAGGGAGCCGAGCAGCGCGGCGAAGTCCTCGTGCTGGCGGGTCAGCAGGGCCGGATCGGGGGTGCGCCAGTCGGCGGCGGCGAAGTCGCCCGTGAGGCTGGGCCGGCGAACCAGGACCCGGCGCAGCGGGGCGCTCATCGAGCGAACCCCGTAGCGGAGGTCGGACGCCGTGCGGGTTGGCGCCCTGCGGGTTGGCGCCGTGCGGGTTGGCGCCGTGCGGGTTGGCGCGGATTGGGTCTGCACTGAGTCCATTTAGCCACTGTAGAACCGGCCGCGCGGACCCGTCAACGAGGTGTGTCGAGCTTCTCCAGCTGGTCGATCAGGAACCGGAACTGCCGGTGCGAGTCGTCCAGGTGCGCGCGCATCGCGGCCTCCGCCGCCGGCCCGTCGCCACCCAGTACGGCCAGCGCAATGGGCAGGTGCTCGTCCCTCAGCCGCGGCCCGGGCACGGCGTTCGCCGCGTGCCCGAGCGACCAGCCGGCCTGCAGCCACAGCGCGTTGCCGCCGACGAACATGTCGGCCCTGGCCTGCTCGACCGCCCGGTGCAGCACCTGGTTGCCGCTGGCCGCCGCGATGCCGAGGTGGAACTCCGAGTCGAGCCGGTGGTAGCTGGCGAGGTCCTCGGCCGGCTCGTCCAGCAGTCGCAGCAGCCGCTGCCGGACCTCGATCGGCGCGCGCTCGGCGGCCAGCCGCGCGGCCACCGGCTCGATGGCCCCCCGGTACTCCAGGCTGTCCCGGATGGTGGCGCGGAAGTTGGCCAGGATCTCCGCGCGGGGGGTTCGGTCGGCGCCGGCCGCGTCCCGTACCCGGGTCCCGCCCGAGCGCCCGAGAGTGGTGCTGACCAGGCCTTCCTCGGTCAGTTGGCGCAGCGCGGCGCGGACGGTGTTGCGGCCGACGCCGAGTACGTCGGCCAGCTCCCGCTCCGTGGGCAGCCGGCTGCCGGGCGGGAAGTCACCCAAGGCGATCCGGTGCCGCAGGATCTCCGCGACGACCTGGTGGGAGGTGGGGCGGCGGTCGCCCGCCATGATCGGTTCCGCCACGTCGCTGGCTTCCGGGTCGGCGCTGCTGGATCGACGAGAGTGGGTCGACCAGGGGTAGACGTATTGGCATCGTAGCGGAACCATTTAGCTCCGGGGCAGCACGACCACCGGCACCGGCGAGTTGCGCACGATCTTGGAGGCGCGCGCGCCGAGAAAGACCCTGGCCAGCGGCCCGACGGAGCTGGAGCCGACGGCCAGCAGGTCACTGTCGGCCCAGCCCACGTCCTCGACCGACTCGTGCCAGTCCCGCCCGTAGCCGATGGCGGACTCCAGGGCAGGCGGCGCCGACGGCAAATCGGCGAGCTGGGCGAGGGTGTCCCGCTGCGCCCGCTCGATGTGCCGGCTCCACTCGCCGAGCACCCCCTCCTCGGCGCGCAGCCCGATTCCGGCCGTCAGCACCGGCCCGGAGCGCACGGCGAACGAGGCCAGCCGCAGCGCCGCGCCGAACCGGGTGGCCAGGCCGGCGGCCGCCACCGCGAACTGCGCGGAGCCCTCGGTCGCGCCGTAGCTCGCGGTGACTCGGCGCACCGTGGCCTCCGGACCCGGCCGGCAGCGGTAGCCGCGCGGCGCCATCGCCACCGGGATCGGCGCGTGGTGCAGCACGTGGTCGGCCACGCTGCCCAGTGAAACCCGGCCGATCCCGCCGGCCGAGGACGAGCCGAGCACCAGCATCGAGGCGCCCCGCTGCTCGGCGACCTCGAGCAGGCCGGCCGGGGTGGACCGGGCCCGGACGGCCACGAAGCTCGCCGACACGTCGGTCGGCAGCGCCGCCTTCGCCTCGTCGAGCGCCTGCTGGGAGAGCTGGTCGAGGTACTCCTGGTACTCCGCGTCGACCTTGGCCAGGCTGGGTGGCCAGGCGGCCGGGCCGACCGCGCACACCACCAGGTCCTCGCCGCTGGACCGCGCCAGCTGGGCGGCCAGGTTCAGCGCGGCGGTCGTCCGCTCGCCCCGGGGCAGCCCCAGCACCAGGCTCATACCGTGCCGTCCTCGATCGCGGCCCGCTCGCGCTCCGCCCGACCCAGCTCGGAGTGCTTGATGCCCCAGGCGAAGTACCAGACCAGCACCACGAGCGTCCACACCACAAAAGCGGCGATGGTGATCGGCCGCAGGTTGTAGATGATCACCAGGCAGCCGACCACGGACAGGATCGGCGTGACCGGATAACCGGGCACCTTGAACCCCCTGGGCAGGTCCGGCGCGGTGCGGCGCAGCACGATCACCCCGATGGACACCACGATGAACGCCACCAGGGTGCCGATGCTGGTCATCTCGGAGAGGAAGTCGATCGGGATCAGCCCGGCGAGCACGGCCACCGCGACGGACACGATCACGGTGTTGCGCACCGGGGTCACGGTCCTCGGGTTGACCCTGCGGAACACCGAGGGCACGAGCCCGTCCCGGCTCATCGCGAACAGGATCCGGGTCTGCCCGTAGAGCACCACCAGGGTCACGCTGAAGATCGAGATGATCGCGCCGGCGGCCAGCACGGTGCCCGGCCAGCTCGACCCGACGACGTCCTGCAGGATCGCGGCCAGCCCGGCCTCCTGGTCCTTGAACTTCTCCGCCGGCTGCGCCGCCACCGCGACCAGCGCGACACACACGTAGACCAGGGTCACCGTGACCAGCGAGATCATGATGGCCAGCGGCATGGTGCGCCGGGGGTTCTTGACCTCCTCGCCGGCGGTGGACACAGCGTCCAGGCCGACGAAGGTGAAGAAGATGACCCCGGCCGCCCCGTACACGCCGCTGACGCCGTACGGGGCGAAGTGCGCCAGGTTGTCGGAGTTCCAGCCCCGCACGCCGATCACCACGAACAGCGCCAGCACGCAGAGCTTGGTCACCACCATCGCGGCGTTGACCTTCGCCGACTCGCTGGTGCCCCGGATCAGCAGCAGGGCGCACAGCCCGACCAGCACCACCGCCGGCAGGTTCAGCCAGCCGCCGGCGTCCGGGGCGGCCGAGAGCACCTCCGGGATCCGCACGCCGAACACGTTCTCCAGCAGCTGGTTGAGGTACTGCGACCAGCCGACCGCGACCGCCGCCGTGGACACCCCGTACTCCAGCAGCAGGCACGCGGCCACCACCATGGCGGCGAACTCGCCCAGCGTGGCGTAGGCGTAGGAGTACGACGACCCGGACACCGGCACCGCGCTGGCCAGCTCGGCGTAGCAGACCGCGGTCAGCCCGGCCACCACACCGGCGATCACGAACGACCAGACCACCGCCGGTCCGGCCATCGGCACCGCCTGGGCCAGCACGAAGAAGATGCCGGTGCCGATCACCCCGCCGATGCCGATCATGGACAGCTGGAACAGGCCGATCGTCCTGGTCAGCTCGCCGGCGCCGCTGTCGGCCCCGGTCTCCTCGGCCATCGCGGTGACCGGTTTGCGGCGTAGCAGTTGGGCGCGCAGGGTGGCCAACAGTCCTCCTCGGGCGGGGGCCGAACCTCCGGACCAGGTGACATTAGCTTCCGGTCAGCCAGCTGCCAGGTCACTCAGCGATGCCCGCAGGGCGTCGAGGGCGAAGTCCAGCTCGGCCGGCTCGATGACCAGCGGTGGGCCGAGGCGCAGCGTCTCGCCGTGGGTGTCCTTGGCCAGCACGCCGTGCGCCAGCAGCCGCTCGCAGACCGCGCGCCCGGTGCCGAGCGCCGGGTCGATGTCCAGGCCGGCCCACAGCCCGAGGCTGCGCACCTCGGTCACCCCGTGTCCGACCAGCGAGTCGAGCCCGGCGCGCAGCTGCTCACCCAGGACCCTGGCCCGCTCCTGGTACTCGCCGGTGGCCAGCAGCTCGACCACCGCGCGGCCGACGGCGCAGGCCAGCGGGTTGCCGCCGAAGGTGGAGCCGTGCTGGCCGGGGCGCAGCACGCCGAGCACGTCGGCGTCGGCGACCACGGCGGACACCGGCACCACGCCGCCGCCCAGCGCCTTGCCGAGCAGGTACATGTCCGGCACCACGCCGTAGTGCTCACACGCCAGGGTGCGCCCGGTGCGGGCCAGCCCGGCCTGCACCTCGTCGGCGATGAACAGCACGTTCCGCTCGGTGCACAGCTCGCGGACGCGCGCCAGGTAGCCCGGCGGCGGCAGGATCACGCCGGCCTCGCCCTGCACGGGCTCCAGCAGCACCGCCACCGTGTTGTCGTCGACGGCGGCGGCCAGCGCGGCGGCGTCGCCGAAGGGCACCTGGCGGAACCCGGGGGTGTACGGGCCGAAGTCGGCGCGCGCGTCCGGGTCGTCGGAGAAGCTGATCACGGTCGTGGTGCGGCCGTGGAAGTTGTGGTCGGCGACCACGATGTTCGCCATGCCGGCCGGCACGCCCTTGACCCGGTAGCCCCACTTGCGGGCCACCTTGATGCCGGTCTCGACGGCCTCGGCGCCGGTGTTCATCGGCAGCACCATCTGCTTGCCGACCAGCTCGGCGAGCTCGGCGCAGAACGGCCCGAACTGGTCGTGGTGGAAGGCGCGGCTGGTCAGGGTGACCCGGTCCAGCTGGGCGCGGGCGGCGGCCAGGATCGCCGGGTTGCCGTGCCCGAAGTTCACCGCCGAGTAGGCGGAGAGGCAGTCCAGGTACCGCTTGCCGGCGACGTCGGTGACCCAGCTGCCGTCGGCCTCGGCGATCACCACCGGCAGCGGGGCGTAGTTGGCCGCGCCGTAGGCCTCGGCGAGCTGGATGTGGTCGGCCGAGGTACGTACCCGGGCGTCGGTGGAGGTGTCGGTGTGCAGGGTCATGACCGGATCTCCAGGGTGCAGCACTTGGCGCCGCCGCCGGCCTTGAGCAGCTCGGACAGGTCGACGCCAATGGGGTGGAAGCCGCGCTCGCGCAGCTGGGCGATCAGGCCGGTGGCCCGCTCGGCGAGTACGACGTGGTGGCCGTCGGAGACCGCGTTCAGCCCCAGCACGGCGGCATCGGCGGGGTCAGCCAGGATCGCGTCCGGGAACAGCCGGCGCAGCACCTCGCGGCTGCCCTGGCTGAACGCCTCGGGGGCGTAGGCGACGGTGCGCTGGCCGGCCCGGTCGTCGAGCACGGCCAGCGCGGTGTCCAGGTGGTAGAAGCGCGGGTCGACCAGCCGCAGCGACACCACCGGCAGCCCGAACAGCTCCTGCGCCTCGGCGTGCGCGGCGAACGTGGTGCGGAACCCGGTGCCGGCCAGCACCAGGTCGCCGACCGTGAGGAAGTCGCCCTCGCCCTCGTTGACCTGCCCGGCCGCCGCGACCGAGCGCAGCCCCGCGCCGCGCAGCCAGCCCAGGTAGGCGGGCCCCTCGCCGGCCCGCTGCGGGTGCGCGAACCGGGCACCCAGCGCCCGGCCCTCGATCACCAGTGCGCCGTTCGCCGCGAACACCATGTCCGGCAGGTCGGGCTCCGGGGTGATCGTCTCCACCACGTGCCCGAGGTCCAGATAGGTCTGGCGCAGCTGGTCCCACTGCCGCCGGGCCAGCGCGAGGTCGACGGGCCGTGCGGTGTCCATCCAGGGGTTGATCGCATAGGCGACCGTGAAGTGGTCCGGCGGGCACATGAGGTACCGGCGCCGGCGAGCTACCCGGGGGGTGAGTTGGCTGGTCAGCGATGGTGCGGAGTCCGCGATAACGGTCACAACCGGAACTGTATGTTCGCCCTGATGCCGCAATCAATACGTGAATCTTGCGCGTATGCGTAGCATTCGTTGCGCATAAGATTCTGAAACAGAGATTCGTTGCGTCGATCTTCGATCGGCCGGTGAAGCGGGGGAGGGACGGACCGTGGACGCCATCGACCGGCAGGTCGTCGGGTGCCTGTTGCGGGACGGGCGGGCCACGTTCGCGGAGATCGGCGCCGAGGTGGGGCTGTCCGCGCCGGCGGCCAAACGGCGGGTGGACCGGCTGGTGGCCAGCGGCGCGATCCGGGGCTTCACCGCGGTGATCGACCCCGCCGCGCTGGGCTGGACCACCGAGGCCTACGTCGAGGTCTACTGCCGGGGCACCGTCGCCCCGCAGGACCTGCAGCGCAGCCTGGAGCAGGTGCCGGAGGTCGTCAGCGCGTGCACCGTGACGGGCTCGGCGGACGCCCTGCTGCAGATGCTCGCCACCGACATCACCCATCTCGAGCAGGCCATGGAGCGGGTCCGCCGGGAGCCGAACGTCGACCACACCGAGAGCGTCATCGTGCTGTCGCGGTTGATCGACCGCCGCTGAGCGGTCGGCTCCGAGCTCGGTGCCGGGCGGCCGTAAGGGCTGGACAGCCCCGGCAGACTCGGAGCGGTGAGTACGCAGACGAGTGGCGTCGACGCCCGGGTCGCGGACCGGGCCCGGCGGACCGCCGCCGAGGTCGCGGAGCGGGCCGGGGTCCGCATCGGGCCGGTCGAGGACGTGGCCGGCGTCGTCGAGGCCGAGCGGTTCCTGGCCGGGGTGTGGCACACGCCCGCCGAGAGCCCGCCGCTGCCCGCCGACGTGCTGCGCAGCCTGTGCCACGCCGGCGGCGCGGTGCTCGGCGCCCGGGCCGGTGGTGAGCTGGTCGGCGCCGCCGTGGCGGTCTTCGAGCCGCCGGCCACCCGGGCGGTCTACTCACTGATCGCCGGCGCCGCCACGTCCGACCGGGGCATCGGGCTGGCCCTCAAGCAGGCCCAGCGGGCCTGGGCGCTCGAGCGCGGCGCCACGGCGATGACCTGGACGTTCGACCCGCTGGTCAGCCGCAACGCGCGGTTCAACCTGGTCAAGCTCGGGGCCCGCGCGGTCAACTACGTGATCGACTTCTACGGCCCGATGGCCGACGGGATCAACGCCGGTGACGAGACCGACCGGCTGACCGTGCGCTGGGACCTGCTGGCCGAGCCGTCCGCCGGTGTGGACGGCGTGGCTGGCCCGGGGGAGGACCGGGCCGGCGCCGAGCCGACGGCGGTCGCCCCGGACGGCGGGCCGCTGGCGGCGCGCACCGGGCAGCTGCGCTTCTGCCGGGTGCCCCGGGACATCGTCGCGCTGCGCGCCGAGGACCCGGCGGCCGCGCTGGCCTGGCGCCGGGCGGTCCGGGGTGTGCTGACCGAGGCGTTCGACGACGGGTACGTGGGCACCGCGATGTCCCGTGACGGCTGGTACCGACTGGAACGGAGCCCCGCGTGAAGATCGAGCGCATCGAGCTGGTCGAGGTCGCGGTGCCGCTGGTGACGCCGTTCCGCACCTCGTTCGGCACCATGCACAGCAAGGACACCTTCCTGCTGCACGTGGTGGCGGACGGGGCGGACGGCTGGTCGGAGTACGCGGCCGACCCGGAGCCGCTGTACTGCTCGGAGTTCAACGCGGCCGCCGAGCTGGTGCTGGCCGACCACCTGGTGCCCCGGGTGGCGGCGCTGCCGGAGGTCACCGTGGCCCGGGTGGCGCCGGCGATGGCCGCCGTGAAGGGCCACCCGATGGCCAAGGCCGCGCTGGAGACGGCGCTGCTGGACGCCGAGCTGCGCCTGCGCGGCATGCCGATCGGCCAGTACCTCGGGTCGGTGCGGGAACGGGTGCCGGCGGGGGTGTCGGTCGGCATCAAGGACACCCTGGCGGCGCTGCTCGACGACGTCGAGGGCTACCTGGCTGCCGGCTACCGGCGGATCAAGCTCAAGATCGAACCGGGCTGGGACGTGGAGCCGGTGCGCCAGGTCCGGCAGCGGTTCGGCGCCGACCTGCTGCTCCAGGTGGACGCCAACACCGCCTACACCCTGGCTGACGCCGACCACCTGCGCCGGCTCGACGAGTTCGACCTGGTGCTGATCGAGCAGCCGCTGGCGGAGGACGACCTGCTCGGTCACGCCAAGCTCGCCGAGCGGCTGCGCACGCCGATCTGCCTGGACGAGTCGATCACCAGCGCCCGGGACGCCGCCGCCGCGATCGAGCTGCGCGCCTGCCGCGTGATCAACATCAAGCCGGCCCGGGTGGGCGGATACCTGGAGGCTCGGCGGATCCACGACGTGGCCGTCGCGCACGGCCTGCCGGTGTGGTGCGGCGGCATGCTGGAGACCGGCATCGGCCGCGCCCCGAACCTGGCGCTCGCCGCGCTGCCCGGGTTCGTGCTGCCCGGCGACACGTCCGCCTCGGACCGCTACTTCGCCGAGGACCTGACCGAGCCGTTCGTACTAGCCGACGGCCACCTGTCCGTGCCCACCGCACCGGGCATCGGCATCGACCCGCTGCCCGACACCCTGCGCCGCTACACCACCCGGAGGCAGGACCTGTTCGTCCGGTAGGCGTCCGCGCGGAGGCCGGACCGGAGCGGGCCGGACTGGGCGGCAGTGGGTCGGAGGGGTCGGAGCGGAGCGGGCCGGGCCGGAGCGGGCCGCAGTGGGTCGTAGGGGTCGGAGCGGAGCGGGCCGGGCTGGAGCGGGCCGCAGTGGGTCGGGCCCACGTCGCGCACCTTCCGTGGTTCCCGCGCACCCCACACCATGCGCGAGAACCCCGCAACCTGCGCGACGACCACCGAACATGCGCGAGAACCGGCCGACCGAACGGGGGCGAGAACCTGCCGACCGGACGGGGGCTGACCGGACGGCACACGCAGGCCTGGCCGGGTAGGCGTGGCGGCCGCACGCCGTACTTCGCCTGCCCCCGTTCGACTTGTCGTGGGAAAAGGGCACGACAAGTGCCACTTGTCGTGCCTAATAGCCGCGACAAGTGGGAACGGGTAGTGCTCGGTGTTCAGTGTGCTCAGGCCGGCGTCTGCCGCAGTCCGACGGCCGTTCGCACCGGGCCGCGCCGCCACTTCGCACGGCGCGCCTGCACTTCGCACAGTGTGCGCAGACAGCGTGCGGAGTATGCGAAGTGCACGGACACCGTGCGAAGTGACAACGCGGTATGCGAAGTCGCCTGGCAGCCAGTGCGCCCGGTGTCGCCCCTCCGCCGGGCGGTGCGCTGGGGCTGGCCTAGCTGGTCACCAGCAGGACCCGGTGGCCGAGCTGCTGGCAGGCGACCAGCGCGACCTCGACGTCCAGCCGGCCGTCGCCGAGCGGCCGGCCCCGGATCTCCTCGGCCTTGCGCACCCGGTAGTGCACGGTGTTCTTGTGCAGGTGCAGCCGGGCGGCCGCGTCGGTGAAGCTGCCGTTCGTCTCCAGGAAGATCCGCACGGTCTCCCGCAGCCGGGCCATGGCCTCGTCGTCGCGGGCCAGCTCACCGAGTGTGCGGGCGACCCAGGTGCGCAGCGCCTCCAGGTCCTCGGACAGCATCGCGGCGATGCTCACCCTGGCGAAGCGCAGCACCGGGGGCAGGTGCTCGCCGGACGTCTCGGCCACCGTCTTGGCCCGCAGCGCCTCCCGGTGCGAGGAGCGGAACCCGGCCAGCCCCGGCGCCGGTTCACCCAGCGCGATGCGCAGCGGGGAGTCGTCGCCCAGCTTCGCGGTGAGCGTCTGCTCGTCCAGCCGCATCGAGGGCGGCCCGGACAGCCAGGCCCAGACGGTGTGGTCGTCCACCAGCACCGCGAGCGGCCGGCCGCCGTGCGCCGCGGCGAGCACCCCGGCGGCCGAGTCGGCCCACTTCGACGCGTTCGGGGTGTCGATCTCGACCCAGGCGACGGCCGCGATGTGCCAGCCACGCATCCGGTAGCCGATCATCGCCTCGGCGGTGCCCAGGTCGAGCGTCTCGTCGTCCAGCACGGTGCGCAGGGCCACCGCGCGGGCCGCGTCGGTGCGCTGCGTCCACAGCTTGCGCTCGGTCTCGTAGATCTCCAGCAGGTGCTCGGACACCTGGTCGATGTAGCGGCCGAGCACCGAGACGACCTCCTGCGCGCAGGCCAGCAGCACCTCGGCCGACAGCGCCTTGGCGCCCAGCCGGCGCAGCAGCCACTGGATCACCCGCTCCTGGCCCAGCCGGTAGGCCCGCAGCAGGCCCTCGATCGGCAGGTCGCGCTGGGCGAACCGGCGGGCGTACGCGGCGGCGGCCGCCGGCACGTCGATCCGGTCCAGCGGCAGCCCGTGCAGCAGCACGTCGAAAATCGTGGAAAGGTTGGACGAGGTGCTCGCGGCCATCAGCTCACGGACCGCCTCGTCGCCCTGGAAGGCGGGGATCTGCTCGAGGAAGAGCGCGGCGAGTTCGGCGGTCAGGGCCGGTACCTGGGCGTCCAGCTCCCGGGCCACCTGCGCGACGACCTGGCGGGTGGTCGCGTCGTCGGTCATGCCTGACCCTAACGCCAGCCCCCGGGCGGTCGGCCGGTACCGGCCGACCGGCCCCGCCGCAACCCTTTATGACTGAGAATGGCTACTGCCAGAATGTTGTGAGTGCCTTAGGTGCGCCGTAGGCTCACCCAGTCGTGGAGTCCCGGACGGGTGCATCCGAGGTCCGGGTCGCCGCGGCCGGTGGATTCGTCGCAGAGCGTGGAGATGACTCGTGGCTAACCTGACCAGCTCGGGCGCGGCTCGCGCCGGCTCCGCGGCGGGCCGGATCTGGAACTCGCTGAGCTCGCGGGAGCGGGCCTCCCTCGGTGGGATGTTCGGCTTCGTGGTGTTGCTGCACGTTGTCGGGTTCGTCGTGCTGTTCGCGCTGGTGGTGCCGGCGAACTACTCGCTGGGCGCCACCGGCGTCTACACCGCCGGCATCGGGGTGCTGGCCTACACGTTCGGGCTGCGGCACGCCTTCGACGCCGACCACATCGCCGCGGTGGACAACACCACGCGGAAGCTGCTCGCCGAGCGCGGGGAGTCTGAGCCCCGGCCACTCTCGGTCGGGTTCTGGTTCTCCCTCGGCCACTCCACGATCGTCTTCGGGCTGGCGTTCCTACTCTCGGTGGGCGTCCGTGCGCTGGCCGGGCAGGTCGAGGACGACTCCTCCGAGCTGCACTCGGTCACCGGCATCATCGGCGCGTCGGTGTCCGGGCTGTTCCTGCTGGTTCTCGGCATCGTCAACCTGGTCGTGCTGATCGGCATCATCGGCGTGTTCCGCCGGATGCGGCACGGCCACTTCGACGAGCAGGAACTGGAGGACCAGCTCAACAAGCGCGGGCTGATGAACCGGTTCCTCAACGGGCTCACCAAATCGGTCCGCAAGCCGTGGCACATCTATCCGATCGGCGTGCTGTTCGGGCTCGGCTTCGACACCGCGACCGAGGTCGGCCTGCTGGTGCTGGCCGGCGGCGCCGCCGCGTTCAACCTGCCGTTCTACGCGATCCTGGTGCTGCCGATCCTGTTCGCCGCTGGTATGTCCCTGATGGACACCGCCGACGGGGTGTTCATGAACTTCGCCTACGGCTGGGCCTTCGCCAAACCGGTCCGCAAGGTGTTCTACAACATCACCATCACCGCGCTCTCGGTCGCCGTGGCGCTGATCATCGGCACGATCGAGCTGGTCGGTGTGCTGGTCGAGCAGGCCAACATCCAGTCCGGCCCGCTGGCCGCGATCGCGGACATCCCGCTGGACTATGCGGGCTACGGGATCGTCGTGCTGTTCGTGGTGTCCTGGCTGGTCGCGTTCGCGGTGTGGAAGCTCGGCCGGGTCGAGGAGAGGTGGTCGGCCCGGCTGGCCACGCAACCCGCGGACTGATCGAGTCCGGGTCTAGGGTCCCGGGTATGACGTCTAGTGTCCGGACCATGGCGAGGTATTTCGACGTCCACCCGGAGAACCCGCAGCGGCGTGCGATCGGTCAGATCGTGGACCTGGTGCGTAACGACGGTCTGATCGTCTACCCGACCGACTCCTGCTTCGCGCTCGGCTGCCAGGTGGGCAACCGCGCCGGTCTGGACCGGATCAGGGAGATCCGGCACCTCGACGACCGGCACCACTTCACGCTGGTCTGCAGCGACTTCGCCCAGCTCGGCAAGTACGTCAGGATCAGCAACACGGTGTTCCGGATGATCAAGGCGTCCACGCCGGGCCAGTACACGTTCATCCTGCCCGCCACCAGCGACGTGCCCCGTCGCCTGATGCACCAGAAGAAGAAGACCGTCGGGGTGCGCATCCCGGAGCACGCGGTGGTCCAGGCGCTGCTGTCCGAGCTGGGGGAGCCCCTGCTGTCCAGCACGCTGCTGCTGCCCGACGAGGCGGAGCCGCTCACCCAGGGCTGGGAGATCAAGGAGCGGCTGGACCACCTCGTCGACGCGGTGGTCGACTCCGACGACTGCGGCACCGAGCCCACCACGGTGATCGACTTCTCCGGGGACGAGCCGGAGATCGTCCGGCGCGGCGCCGGCGACCCCTCCCGGTTCGAATAGGGCGGACCCCTCCGGTCAGGCCGGAAGTGCCTGCCCGACCGGTGTGCGGTCCGTCTCCCCGGTGCGGCGCACCCGGTGGAGAGCCCGGCTCTGGCACTAGGCTCCGCCGAGATCGGTTGGACGAGCGGCGAAGGGGCCGGGCATGGCGAGCAGCAAGGAGTGGTTCGAGAGCGTCGCGGAGGCGCAGCGCCGAGCGAAGCGCCGGCTGCCGAAGTCGGTGTACCTGGCGCTGGTCGCCGGCGCCGAGCGGGGCCTCACGCTCGAGGACAACGTCAACGCGTTCAGCGAGCTGGGCTTCCGGCCGCACATCGCCGACCTGCCCCAGCAGCGCAACCAGGCCACCACCGTGCTCGGCCAGGAGATCTCACTGCCGGTGCTGATCTCGCCGACCGGGGTGCAGGCGGTCAACCCCGAGGGTGAGGTCGCGGTGGCCAGGGCGGCGGCCGGCGCCGGCACCGCGATGGGGCTCAGCTCGTTCGCCAGCAAGTCCATCGAGGAGGTCGCGGCGGCCAACCCGAAGGTCTTCTTCCAGATGTACTGGGTCGGCGGCAAGGACAAGCTGCTGCAGCGCGCCGAGCGGGCCAGGGCGGCCGGCGCCAAGGGCCTGATCATCACGCTGGACTGGACCTTCGCGCACCGCCGCGACTGGGGCAGCCCGTTCATCCCGGAGAAGCTCGACCTCAAGGCCATGCTCAAGTTCGCGCCGGAGGGCATCACGCGGCCTCGCTGGCTGCTGGAGTTCGCCCGGTCCGGCAAGCTGCCCGACCTCACCACGCCGAACCTGGCCACCCCCGGTGAGGACCCGCCGACCTTCTTCGGCGCCTACGGCGAGTGGATGGGTACCCCGCTGCCCACTTGGGACGACGTGAAGTGGCTCCGCGACGAGTGGGGCGGCCCCTTCATGATCAAGGGGATCATGCACCCGGACGACGCCCGGCGCGCCGTGGACATCGGGGCCAACGCGATCTCGGTGTCCAACCACGGCGGCAACAACCTGGACGGCACGCCGGCCTCGATCCGCGCCCTGCCGGCCGTGGTGGACGCGGTCGGGGACCAGGTCGAGGTGCTGCTGGACGGCGGCATCCGGCGCGGCAGCGACGTCGTGAAGGCCCTCGCGCTGGGCGCCAGGGCGGTGCTGATCGGCCGCGCCTACCTGTGGGGCATGGCGGCGTCCGGCGAGCGCGGCGTGGCCAACGTGCTGGAGATCCTGCGCAGCGGCATCGACGAGGCACTGCTCGGGCTCGGGCGGTCCTCGATCCACGACCTGGTCCGCGAGGACCTGATCATTCCGGACGGCTTCACCAAGGCAGCGCCGGTGGCCCGCTCCGGCGACAGCCCGGCCTGACCTGCTCCCTGACTGGACCCCGCCCGACTGGATCACGCCCGACTGGACCTGCCGCTAGCGGCGGGTCCAGTTGCGGACCATCCGCGAGCCGACCAGCGCGGCGATCGCGGCCCCGACCAGCGCGCCGATGCCCAGCGTGATCAGCGTGTCCGGGAAGATCGGCGCCGTGACCGAGTAGGCCGGCGCCACGATGGACGCGATGTTGGACGAGGTGGCCTGAGCGGCGATCTGGTTCTGCAGGTCGCCCACCTGGGACTGCAGGTCGCCGACGGTGTCCGGAGGCGTGGCCGGGTTGGCCAGCTGGCGCTGCGCACTGTCCAGCTGGGCCTGCAGCTGCGCCTGGTTGCCGGTGTCGTTGGCGATGTCCAGGTAGCGCTTGGCGATCGCGTCGGCCAGCTGGATGCCGGACGCCCGGTCGGGGTGGTTGACCTGGATCTGGATGATCTCGCTGTTCGGCACCACCGTCGCGATGGTGTTCTTGATCAGGTAGTCGATCGGGACGCCCGTGCTGTCCGCGACCGGCTGCAGCACGTCCCGGCCGGTGATCAGCACGGTCTGGGTGGTGAGCGTGCGGTCGGCGTTGTCGTCGCCCGAGTCGTTGTTGCCGAGGCTGAACCGGATCGTCGTCTGCGCCGCGTAGACATGGGGCAGCACGACCGTGGCAACCAGCCCGAGCACCACGCCGAGCACGACCAGGATCGCCGAGACCAGGGTGAGCCTGACCTGCTGCGCCTTGGTCAGCGACGGGCGCGACGGCGTCGGTGGCGGCCCGAACCCCGGCTGGGGTCGGAACGGGCCCGGCCCGGGCGGCCCAGGTAGGCGCGGGGCCGGTCGGCCTGCGCCTCCGGTGGGAGCCGAGCTAGGGGTAACCATCGACAACGTCTCTCCTCGAGGGTCTCTCGCGGTCGGGAACCGGGCCCGCCTCTCAGCTGGGCCCCTGAGGACGGTATACCGCCCCGCTACCAGGCTAGAGGCGGGACCCTGAGATCGCAGCGGTGATTTTCGTGTCGATCGTGTAGTTGCGCGGTGCACCGGTCGGCGTTTCCGCTGGTCGGTCAGCCGGTGTAGGCCCAACCCGTCCAGCGCTGGACGGCGACCGAGATCACCGGCCCGGCCGGCGGCTCGGCCCGGTACTGCGCGTACTTGGCGCACAGCCGGCGCACCGGATCGGCCCGCTCCGCCCCGTCGGTGAGCACCCGGGCCCGCCCGTCCGCCCTGGCCCACCACAGCGCCGCCCAGTCCGCGTCGTCGTAGTGCTGGGCGAGTACGGATACCCGGTCGTTGCCGGCGATGTTACGCAGCCGGGCCAGCGCGGTGGTGCGCTTCGGCTTGTGGTCCACGGCGATGACCAGGCTCTCGCCGGACAGCTCGAAGGTGACCGGCACCAGGTGCGGCGCGTCCTCGCCGGTGACCGTGCCCAGCAGGGCCACCCGCGCCCCGGCCAGCCGCCGCCGCACCTCCGGCTCGGTCAGCCGGGTCACAGCAGGAACCGGAACAGCGGGCTGTCCGGGGGCACCGGCTCGATCCGGGGCGGCGCCTGGCGCATCCGGTCCAGCAGCGCGGCCAGGTCCTCCGGGCGGCCCAGCTCGATGCCGACCAGCGCCGGCCCGGTCTCGCGGTTGTTCCGCTTGACGTACTCGAACAGCGTGATGTCGTCGTCCGGGCCGAGCACGTCGTCCAGGAAGCGGCGCAGCGCACCGGGCTCCTGGGGGAAGTCCACCAGGAAGTAGTGCTTGCGGCCCTCGTGCACCAGCGCCCGCTCGACGATCTCGGCGTACCGGCTGACGTCGTTGTTGCCGCCGGAGAGCAGGCACACCACGGTCGCCCCCGCCGGTACCTCGAACGCGGGCCCGGGCCGGTCCAACAGCGCGGCCGGGGCGAGCGCGCCGGCCGGCTCGGCGATGATCCCGTCGGACTGGTACAGCTCCAGCATCTCCATGCACACCAGGCCCTCGGCGACCGTGGTCAGCGTGGTGCTGCCGGCCTCCACGCCGTCGCGGACGATCGGGTAGGTGATCTCGCCGGCCCGGCGCACCGCGGCGCCGTCCACGAAGGGGTCCAGCTTGTCCAGGTCCACCGGGCCGCCGGCGGCCATGGCGGCGGACAGGCACGCCGCCCCCGCCGGCTCGACGCCGACCACCCGTACCTCGGGGTGGCGCTCGCGCAGCCAGACCAGCGAGCCGGCCAGCAGCCCGCCGCCGCCGACCGGCACGACGAGCACGTCGGGGGCCCGGCCCAGCTGCGTGACCAGCTCGCGGACCGCGGTGCCCTGGCCGGCCACCGTGCGCGGGTGGTCGAACGCCGGTACCAGGGTGGCGCCGGTGGCCTGGGTGTCGGCCAGCGCGGCGCTTGCCGCGTCGTCGTAGGCCTCGCCGACCACCCGCACCTCGACCACGTCGCCGCCGAGCTGGGCCACCCGGTCCCGCTTCTGCCTCGGCGTGGGGCGCGGCAGGTACACCCTGGCCCGCACGCCCAGCCGCGCGCACGCGTAGGCGACGCCCTGGGCATGGTTTCCGGCGCTGGCGCACACCACACCCTGCGCGCGTGCCTCGTCGTCCAGCTGGGAGATCAGGTTGTACGCGCCGCGGATCTTGTACGAGCGCACCGGGAGCAGGTCCTCGCGCTTGAGCCAGACCTGCGCGCCCGTGCGGTCGCCGAGCCGGCTGCTGCGTTCGAGCGGGCTGGTCGGGATCACCCCGCGCAGCCGGGCGGCCGCCTCGTCGACGTCGTCGGCCGTCACCGGAATCACCGTGGTCACCATAAGACGGTGCCACGCGCCGCCGGAGGCTCGCGGACCGGGTCGATCACTGCAGTGGTTCGGCGCTGCACAGGCCCTTGGCGGCCAGCACGTGCGCGGCGCCCTCCGCCACGTTGGACCGCGGCAGCTGGCCGGAGGCGACGGCGGCCTGCAGCCGGTCGAGCACGGTGTCCAGGTCGTCGGTGGAGGTCCACAGCGCCACGTCGGCGCCGGCCTCCAGGGCGGCGGCCACGGCGTCCGGCAGGTCGTACCGGTCGGTGATCGCCTTCATCGCGCCGAGGTCGTCGGTCAGCACCAGGCCGTGGAAGCCCAGCTCGCCCCGCAGCAGCCGGTAGGCGGCCGGGCTCAGGCTCGCCGGCAGGCCGTCGGTCAGCCCCGGCACGTTGAGGTGGCCGACCATCACCGCGGCGGGGCCGGCGCCGAGCAGGTCGCGGTACGGCACCAGATCGTCGGTGCGCAGTGAGTCCAGCGGCGGGGTGGCGACCAGGCCGGCGTGCGAGTCTCCGCTGGCCCGCCCGTGCCCCGGGAAGTGCTTGAACACGGGCAGCACGCCGGCGTCCCGCAGCCCCGCCGCGAACGCCCCGGCGTAGCTGGCCACCGTCGCCGGGTCGGTGCTGAACGAGCGGTCGCCGATCGCCCCGCCGGCCGGCCCGCCGTCCACGTCCAGCACCGGCGCCATGTCCACCGTGATGCCCCTGGCCTTCAGCTCCCGGCCGCGCTGCGCACCGAGTGCCCGGACCTGCGCCGGTGTCATCGTGCGCGCCATCACCCTGGCGCTGGGGATGGAGCCGTCCAGCTGGTCGATCCGCTGGACCCGGCCGCCCTCCTCGTCCACCGCGACCGAGACCGGCAGCCGGCTGGCCGCCCGCATCGGCGCCAGCGCGTCACCCCGCAGGATCGCCGTCGGGTTGCCGCCGATGAAGATCCCGCCGACGCCGGTGGCAGCCACCACCGCGCGCGCCGAGTCCGGCTGGCTGGGGTTGACCCCGACCATCAGGCGCTGGGCCAGCTGGGCGCGCAGCGGCAGCGCGGCGACCATCGGACCGCACGGCGTCGGCCCGGCCGGCTTGGGTGGGCGCCACTCCTCGGTCAGCCGGCTGACGCCGATGGTCAGCCCGGCGGCCAGCACCAGCGCCAGCGCGACCAGCCCGATCCGGGCGCCCGTGCCGAGCCGGCCACGGGGTTGGCGCCCGCGTACGGAGCGACCACGGCCGGGAAGCCCCATGCCTGAGCTGCCACGGTCGGAGCGCCCCGGCTCGGGGGTGCCGAGCGGGGCGGGTCGGTGCCGCCCTGACCCGCCTGCGCGGGCCCGGGACCGGCCGGGGAGCAACCGTCTGATCCGCCGAGCGTACGTCCCGGCCCCGTCCGGCGGGGCCGGTACCCGAGAATCCGCCCCGATCCGGCTCCGCACCGGCTCCGAGCTCAACCGCCGCACCGGCGCCGAGCTCAACCGCACTGGCGCCGCTCTGGCGCCGCTGCGGCGCCGAGCTCAACCGCACCGGGCTCGGAGCCCCGCGAGGCCCGCTGTGGTTGAACTCGGCGGAGATCCGGGTCCACAGGGTGCGGGTGTGCTGTTGTGGCGGTGCGTGCGGGGGTTCTCAGGGCGCGTAGTGGCGGACTCCGTCCAGTTCGGTGCGGTGCAGGCGGCCCTGTTCAGCGAGCAGGTCCAGGTGCGCGGTGGTCTCGGCGACCGCCATGGCCTGGTTGAACGGGTCGAGCTCGGTGAACTGGCGGCCCCGGCGGGTCCAGGTGATCCGGTTGGCGGTCTCGAAGCCCGTGCTGGCGCCGGCGGTGACCGTGGCCTCCATCGCGTCCAGCCGCTCAGCGTGGTGGGCGAGCAGCTGGTCCACCCTGGCGTGCACGCTCGGCGAGACCGGGCCGTGCGCCGGCAGCATCTGGCGGTCCGGCATGCCCCGGACCAGGCGCAGCGACTGCAGGTAGTCGCCGAGCGGGGAGTGCGCCAGGTTCGCCTCGAAGCCGACCGACGGCGTGATGTGCGGCAGCACGTGGTCGCCGGCGAACATCGCGTCCCGCGCGGTGTCGATGAAGACCAGGTGGCCCTGGGTGTGTCCGGGCGTGGCCACCGCCTGCAGCGTGCGGTCGCGCAGCGGCACGTCGACCGGCGCGGTGAGCCAGTCGTCCGGGTCCTCCCAGACCGAGATGTCGTGCCGGTCCGCGCTGGTCAGCAGGTCCTTGAGCAGGTCCGCCGCGCCGCCCATGCGGAGCTGGGCCAGGAGCGAGGTCCACGGGGCCCGGTCCGGGTCGGCGCTCATCCGCACCGAGGGCTGCTCGGCGGCGCCCAGGCTGATCCGGTTGCCGAACTCGCGGCGCAGCTTCACGGCCAGCGTGTAGTGGTCGCGGTGCATGTGGGTGATCAGGAAGCGGTGCACGTCACCGATGCCGTGGCCGAGCGCGGCGAGCGCCTTCTCCAGCACGATGCGGGCCTCGTCGACCGCCCAGCCGGAGTCGATCATCACCAGGCCGTCGCCGTCGCGCAGGGCGTACACGTTGACCGACTTGAGCCCGTCCATCGGCAGCGGCAGCGGGATCCGGAACAGCCCCGGGGACACCTCGTACACACCTTCGGCGGTCCAGTCGCCACTCGGGTCATCCGGCTCGATCCGCACGGGTCGCTCCTCGTCGCTCGCCGGCCGGTGAGCCGGGCTTGCGGGCCGCCGGTCGGGTCCGGCGGCCCGGGTTGACCCCGATTCGAACCCGTTGCATGGCGCAACGGCAAGTCCGAAGCGCGGGCCGCGGCGGACTGTGGCCCGCGTCACCCCCTGAGTATCGGCTGAATGGGTGCCCCGTTCGCGGCCGGCGTCGGGCACCCTTGGATGGCAGCGGCGTGAGTCGGAACGGCGGGAGTGGCGTGAGTCGGAGGTGGCCGGGGCCCGTGTTACTACCTGGGCGGTGGCGCGAGATGTTGTGGCTGCTGGCCCCGCTGAGCGCGGTCGGCACGCTGGCGCTGGGCTGGTGGTACGCCGGTGCGGAGTCCGCCGGCTCGCTGGACCGGTTGCTGGACGGCACGGTGGTCGCGCACCGGGGCCCGCACGTCGGCCTGCTCTGGCGCATCTCCGACCTGGGCAGCCCGCCCGCGCTGCCACTCGGCCTGCTCGTGCTGGTGCTGCTGGCGGTGCTCACCCGGCAGCGCTGGCCGGCCGTGCTGCTCGTCGTCGCCGGGCCGGTGGCCGCCGTGCTGCTCACCGAGTTCGTGCTCAAGCCGCTGTTCGGGCGCACCCACGAGGGCGGCCTGGCGCTGCCGAGCGGCCACACCACCAGCATCGCCTCGATGGCCTGGGTGTTCGTCCTGGTGTTCGTGGCCGGCGCGCACCAGCGGCCGTGGTGGCTGCGCGCCCTGCTGACCTGCCTCGCGGTGGCGGCGGTGCTCGGCGTGGCCGGTTCGATGGTCGCGCTGGACCAGCACTACGCGACCGACACGATGGCCGGCGCGCTGGTCGCCACCGCCGTGGTCGGCACGCTCGCGCTGCTGCTGGACGGCTGGTTGCGGCACCGTCGCGCGGCCAGCCCGTCCCCCACCCGCGCCTGATCCGTTCCCGACCGGGCCTGACCAGCGCCGAACCGGGCGCGTCGAGCGGAGTCTTCCGGTGAGCGGAAGTCGGGCTGCCGCGGCAGGCTGAGCAGCGGACACCATGGCGAATACCCGGACAGCCGTGAGGAGGCGCCTCGATGGTCACCCCGACCACGCACCAAGATGCCGCGCGCAGCGACGGTGCGGCCCAGTCACTGCCGCACTACCGGCCGGTGCCGCCGGCCGCCCAGCCGCCGCTGGACTTCGCCGGTTACCGGTCCACCGCGCTGCGCCACCCCAACCAGCCGCTCGTCCTGCTGCCGCAGCGGCTGACCGAGGTCACCGGCCCGGTGCTCGGCCCCGGCCGGATCGGCCCGCTGGACCACGACCTGACCCGCCAGCACGCCGCCGAGCCGATCGGCCAGCGGATCATCGTGCACGGCACCCTGCGCGACGGCGACGGCCGCCCGGTGCCGAACTCGCTGGTGGAGATCTGGCAGGCCAACGCCGGCGGGCGGTACCGGCACAAGTCGGACAACTGGCCCAGCCCGCTGGACCCGAACTTCACCGGCGTCGGCCGCGCGCTGACCGACGCCCAGGGGCACTACGAGTTCGTCACCATCAAGCCCGGCGCCTACCCGTGGGGCAACCACGCCAACGGCTGGCGGCCGGCGCACATCCACTTCTCGGTGTTCGGCCAGGCGTTCACCCAGCGGCTGGTGACCCAGATGTACTTCCCGGACGACCCGCTGTTCGTCCATGACCCGATCTTCAACTCGGTGCGCGACGAGGCCGCCCGCCAGCGCATGGTGTCCTCGTTCGACCTGGAGCACACGATCGAGCAGTGGGCGCTGGGCTTCCGTTTCGACATCGTGGTGCGAGGCCGCGAGGCCACCCCGTTCGAGGAGCCGCACCAGTGACCGCCGCCGAGTTGACCAGCACCGACCCGCTAGGTGCGCACTTCAACGGGCCCACACCGTCGCAGACCGTCGGGCCCTACCTGTCGATCGGGCTGCCCTGGCCGGACGGCCCTGACGTGGTGCCGGCCGGTACGCCGGGGGTGGTCCGGATCGTCGGCACGGTGTACGACGGCAACGGTGACCCGGTGCCGGACGCCATGATCGAGACCTGGCAGGCGGACCCGGACGGCCGCTTCGACCATCCGGACGACCCGCGCGGGCCGGCGGCCGGCTGGCGGGGGTTCGGGCGCAGCGCCACCGATGACGCCGGCCACTACGTGATCAACACCGTGCTACCGGGTGCGCTGCCCGACCAGGCTCCGCACGTGGACGTGTCGGTGTTCGCGCGGGGCCTGCTGGACCGGGTGGTGACCCGGATCTACTTCCCGGACCACGCCGCCGCGCACGCCGCCGACCCGGTGCTCGCGTCCGTCCCCTCGGCACGCCGCGGCACGTTGCTCGCGGCACGCACCGGCGACGACTACCGGTTCGACGTGCACCTGCAGGGACAGGGGGAGACCGTCTTCTTCGATGTCTGAGCTGGTGGGGGGCCGGTACACCGAGGGCTCGGCAGCGTCGGCCGAGGCCGAACCCTCGGTGCGGTCCTCCGTTGCGAGGGCGCTCGGTGTGCTGGAGGTGTTCTCCGCCGGCCGCCCCGAGCTCACGCTGTCCGAGATCGCCCGCCGGGCCGGCCTGCCGCTGACCACCGCGCACCGGATCGTCGGTGAGCTGACCCGCTGGGGTGCCCTGGAGCGCACCGGGCACGGCGCGTACCAGGTCGGGCTGCGACTGTGGGAGGTCGGCGCGCTGGCGCCCCGGGGGCACGGCCTGCGGGAGATCGCGCTGCCGTTCCTGGAGGACCTGTACGAGGCCACCCGGCAGAACGTGCAGCTGGCCGTGGTCGACGGAACCGACGCGGTGTACGTGGAGCGGATCGCGGCCCGCACGGCGATCGCGGTGGTCACCAGGGCCGGCAGCCGGATGCCGCTGCACGCCACCGGCGTCGGGCTGGTGCTGCTCGCGTTCGCCGACGCGGCGTTCCAGGAGCGGATCCTGGCCGGCCCGATGCGCCGGTTCACCGAGAAGACGATCGTCAACCCCGCCGAGCTGCGCCGGGTGATCGCGGACGTGCGGCACCGGCGGATCGCGGTCAGCGACGGTCAGGTCACGCTGGACGCGCTCTCGGTGGCGGCGCCGATCTTCGGGGCGGACGGGCGGGTGTCGGCCGCGCTGTCCGTCGTGGTGCCGAACGAGCATCAGGCGCAGGAGTACATCCCCGTGGTGCACGCGGCGGCGCGTGGCATCTCGCGTGGCCTCGGCTGGCGCCCGGACGGGCCGGGTGAGCAGCCGGTACGGCGTCGGACGGGTGGCTGAGGCGGCCGCGGGCCGGGCTCACGGGTCTGGCACACGGCTCGCGGGTTTGGCACACGGCTCGCGGGTTTGGCACACGGCTCGCGGGGTTGGCACACGGCTTGCGGGGTTGGCACACGGGTTTTGGACGTGGCACACGGGTTTTCGATGTGGTACCTGAGTTAGAACGTGTGTGTGGTGTCGAGGCGGTGTGTGCGGGCGCCAGGGGTTGTGTGTCGGGTACGTGGGTGACGGTGGTTGGCGTGGGCTCGGCCGGCCGGCTCGGCGTGGCTGGGTTGGAGTCGCGCGGTCGTGCGGCGTGGGGTCTGTGTGGTGGTTTTGCACACACGTCCCGGTTGTGGCACGCCGGTTTCGGACGTGGCACCCGAGTTGGAACACGTGCGTGGTGTCGGCACGGCGTGTGTCGGCGCCAGACGCTGTGTGCCAGCCGCGCCCGCCGCAACCCGTGTGCCGGCCGTAACCCCTGTGCCAGCCCCGCCGCCGCGACGCGTGCGGCGGGGTCGGTCAGTGTTGGGTGACGCCGGTCGGGCCTCGGTCGGCCGGCTCGAGGTGGTCCTCCGCCGGCGGGTCACCGGGGCGCACCAGCGCGACGAGGCTGCCGACCGTCAGCGTGATCAGCACGCCCAGCGGCACGAACCAGGGGAACGCCAGCGCCTTGCCGCCGATCCGCAGGCCCACCGCGCCCCCGCCCGTGCCCAGCAGCGTCGCCACGAACGCGATGCCCGCGGCGACCCCGCCCGCGCGCCGGACCAGCAGCCCCAGCAGGAACGCACCGAGCAGCGCCCCGTACGTGTACGACGCGATGGACAGCCCGAGCTCCACTACCGGGTTCTTCGTGGTCGTGAACATCGAGGCGAACGCGACCATCACCACAGCCCACACCCCGGTGGCCCAGCGGGCGATCTTGAGCATGGTGTCCGGCGCGGGCGTGCGGCCGGCCCAGGACTGCACGAGGTCGGCGATCGTCGAGTTGGACAGCGAGTTCAGCGCACTGGACAGCGAGCCCATCGTGGCGGCCAGGATGCCCGCGACGAGCAGCCCTGACAGGCCCATCGGCAGGCCGCGCAGGATGAACTCGCCGAAGATCTGGTCCGAGCTGAGCCCGAGTTGCTGCAGCGAGGCCCCGTGGTTCGCGACCCAGAGCAGGGCGCCGACCAGCGAGAACAGCGCGAACTGGATACCGACCGCGACCGCCGAGCCGATCATCGCCTTGCGGCCGTCGGAGAGCGACCGGCAGGACAGCACCCGCTGCGCGATGAGCTGGTCCGAACCGTGTGAGCCCATGGTCAGGAGCGCGCCGCCGACGATCGCGGTGACGAAGGCGTACGGGTTGGTCAGGATGGGCGCGTCGAAGTTGAAGACGGTCAGCTTGCCGGCCTGGAACGCCGTGTCCAGCCCGCCGAGCCCGACCCGCCCGAGCAGCACCCCGATGCACACCAGCGCGCCGAGCACGTACAGCGACATCTGCAGGAAGTCGGTCCACACGACGGCCTTGATGCCACCGACGTAGGTGTAGGCGACGGTGACCGCGGTGATCGCCAGCACGATGACGAAGTAGTTTGCGTGCACGCCGAACTCGGCCAGCAGCAGCTTGATCGGGATCGCGCCGGCGAACAGCCGCACCCCCTCGGCGAGCAGCCGCGTGACCAGGAAGGTCACCGAGGCCAGCGCCTGCACGTGCCGCCCGAACCGCAGCCCCAGGTACTGGTAGGCGCTGACGAAGCCACCCCGGAAGTACAGCGGCAGCAGCACGAACGCCACCAGGATCCGGCCGATCAGGTAGCCGACCGCCAGCTCGACGTAGGAGAACGACCCCACGTAGGCGACCCCGGGCACGCTGATCACGGTCAGCGTGGACGTCTCGGTGGCGACGATCGAGAACATCACCGCCCACCACGGCAGGGAGCGCTCGCCGGTGAAGTAGTCGGCGGCCGAGCGCTGCCGCCCGGACAGCTTCAGCCCGATCACCGCGATCGCGACCAGGTAGGCGACGATCACCGCGAGGTTCACGACGTCGTGCACGGCACCCTCCCTCGGCTCGTTGCGGCACGGCTCGTTGCGGCACGGCTCGTTGCGGCACGGCCCGTCACGTCACGTCACGTCACGTCACCTGCAGGGTGTGTACCGGGCCGGCGGGGTCGGGCAGCCGCAGCGGCCGGTGCCCCGGGCTGAACCGGCCGAGCACCCTGGGCACCCGCGAGCCGGTCGCGCCGGGTCGCACGCCGGGCACGCCGTGCCAGCTCAGGGCGCCGAGCAGCGCGGTCAGGTAGGCCTCTTTGGCGTCCACCGGCAGCCCCAGCTCGTCCGAGCGGCGCAGCGGCACCGGGTCCAGCGCGGCCCGCAGCGCGGCGACCAGCACCGGGTTGTGCATGCCGCCGCCGGACCCGACGACCTCGGTGACGGCGTACCGGGCGCAGGCGTCGGCGACCGTGCGGGCGGTCAGCGCGACGAGCGTGGCCGCGATGTCCGGTGGAGTCGGGGGCTGTGTGCGGTGGGTGGGGCGGTGGGCGGCACGGCTGGCGGCACGGCTGGCGGCACGGAGGGCGGCGTCCAGGTAGTCGGCGGTGAACAGTTCCCGCCCCGTGGATTTCGGCGGCTCGGCGGCGTAGTACTTCTCGGCGAGCAGCTCGGCCAGCAGCGCCGGGTCGACGGTGCCGGCCGCCGCGAGCGCGCCGTCCACGTCGTAGCCGGGTGCCGGTTCGGCCTCGGCAGCACTGCCCGTCCCGGCAGCGCTGCCCGTCCCTGTGGCGGTGCGGGTGGCGAGCACGTCGAGCAGGCAGTTGCCCGGCCCGGTGTCGAAGCTGACCACCGGTTCCTCCGGCCGGCCGACCACGGTGATGTTGGCGATGCCGCCGACGTTGAGCGCGGCGCGCCGGCGCGGGCCGACCAGCCACAGCGCGTCCAGCGTGCTGGCCAGCGGGGCGCCGTGCCCGCCGGCGGCGATGTCGGTGCCCCGCAGGTCGGAGACCACCGGCAGGCCGGTCCGTTCGGCGATCCAGGCCGGCTGGCCGAGCTGCAGGCTGCCCAACGCCGTGCCCTCGTCGACCCAGTGGAACACCGTCTGGCCCAGCCAGCTGACCAGGTCGCCGGACCGGCCCAGGGCGGCCAGCGCGGCGTCGGCGGCGGCCGCCGCCGCCTGGCCGACGAGTGTGTCCAGCGCGCAGACCTCCTCGACGGTGGTCCGGCCAGGGGGGAGCACGGCCAGCAGCCGGTCCCGCAGCCTCGGCGACCACGGCGTGGTGTGCGCGCCGAGCGGCGTCAGCCGGACGACCCCGCCGGCGATCTCGATCTCGGCGACCGCCACGTCGAGCCCGTCCATCGAGGTGCCGGAGAGCAGCCCGACGACGATCACAACCCGGCCTGCCCGACCGGCTCTGCCCCGTACCTCTCGTCCCACCCGGGTTCGTCGGCGCTGTCGTCCGCGCCGCCGTCCGCCCTGTCGTCGGCGCCGTCACCCGCGCCGTCACCCCCGCCGTCACCCCCGCCGTCGCGGCCGTGCCAGCCGGCCCGCTCGGCATCCCGGGCCACGTCGACCGCCGCCCGGACCGAGCCACTCTCCGCCAGCTGCGCGTCCGCCGCCGCCGCGTCCAGCCCGGTCAGCGCCCGGATCAGCGCCACCCGCACGTCGCCCGCCGAGGTGCTGAGCAGCTCGGCGGCGGTCTCCTCGTCGACGTCGGCGGCGTCCCGCACGATCCGGACGGCGCGGCGGCGCAGCTTCGCGTTGGTGGCCCGGACGCCGACCATCCAGCCGCCGTAGGTTGCGCCCGTGCGCACCATCGCGGCGGTGGACAGCGTGTTCAGCGCGATCTTCTGCGCGGTGCCGGCGGCCAGCCGGGTGGAGCCGGCCAGCACCTCGGGGCCGGTGAGCAGCTCGACGACGACGGTGGCGTCCCTGGCCACCGGCGCGGCCGGCGCGGACACGATGGCCACGGTCGCCGCGCCGCGTTCCCGGGCGGCCTCCAGCGCCGCCCGCACGTACGGCGTGCGCCCGGACGCGCTCACGCCAACCACGACGTCGTCGGCGTTCACCCCGGCCTCCGCGATCGCCGCCCGCCCGGCCACCGTGTCGTCCTCGGCGTTCTCCACCGCCTCCCGGGACGCCGTCACGCCGCCGGCCAGCAGCGTCGGCACCCGGGACGGGTCAAGGCCGAAGGTCGGCGTCAGCTCGGCGGCGTCCTGCACCGCGAGGCGGCCGGGGGTGCCGGCGCCCACGTAGATCATCCGGCCGCCCCGGCGCAGTGCGGCCGCCACCTGGTCGACGGCCACGGTCAGCGCGCCGGTCGCCCTGGCCACCGTGGGGGCGGCCACCGCCTGGCCCTCCAGCAGCCGGGCCACCAGCTGTGCGGTGGGCAGCAGGTCGATCTGTTCGGAGCCGGGGCGCCGCGCCTCGGTGGGCAGCGCGTCCACCTCGGCCCCGATCCCCGAGCCTGGCCCGGGCCCCGGCCGGTCGCCGATCCCGGTGCCGGGGCCGCTGGTCACGGAGCCGCCGAACCGGGTGGTCGCCGGGTTGGGGGGCACCTGGCGGGAGCTCGCCCCGGGCGGCTGGACCCGCACCAGACCGGACTCCAGCGCCGTACCCGGGTGGTCCAGCAGCCAGTGCAGGCCGTCCATCGCGTCGCCGGCCGGCTCGAGCCAGTCGGTCGCCGGGTGGCGGGCGCGCAGCCGGGGCAGTAGGCCAGCGGCCAGGCCGCCGACCACTGCCACGGTCGCGGCCACGGTGCGCGCCGGTGCGGCCGCACCCCCCACAGCGGCCGCACCGGTGCCCGCCCCCACCCCGGTCTCTGTCCCGACGGTTTCTGTCTCGTCGGTCTCCTGCTCGCCCGCCCCCGCCGCCGCGGCTGTCGCCCCCATCGCGGCGGCCGCGGCGGCCGTACGTGCCAGTGCGTCGGCGCCGGCGTCGAGAATTCCGGCGGCCACCGGGTCGCCGCGGCGGGCCGCCGCCAGCACCCTCGGCGCCACCTTGGCCAGCGTGGCCGCGGTGGGCAGCGGGGCGGGCGCGGCGCTGGACAGCGCGGTGCCCCACGGCGCCGGGTTGTCCAGCTCGGCCAGCTCGGTGGTGGGCCCCCGGCCGTCGGTGGCTCGGGCGGCGGCCCGCAGTCCCTCCAGCCCGATCCACGCGCCGCCGCCCTCGTCACCCAGCAGCGGGCCCCGGCCGTCCGCCCGGCGCACGGTGTCGCCGAACACCCCGAGCGCGACCGCCCCGGTGCCGATGCACAGCACCACGCCGTCCCGGCCGCCCAGCGCGCTGGCGTGCCAGGCCACGATGTCGCTGGTGACCAGGACGAGCTGCGGGGGATACGGCCAGCTGCGGCCGAGCTGGCTGCCGAGCTCGCTCGCCTCGGCCGAGCGGGCCAGCGCGCCGGGTACCGCGACGGCGAGGCGCCACGGCACGGTCGGGCTGTCGCCGACGGCGTAGCGGACCAGCCTGACGATGGTCTGCGCACCGCCCGGGTCGCCGAGCCCGGCGCCCTGGCCCCGCCGGCGGACCGGCCCGTCGTCCACCCGCACCCTGGTGGTGCTGCGCCCGATGTCCACCGTGACGGTGCACGGCGCGGTCACTGTTCGGCTCCCCGGGGGCGCGCCGACGGGATGATGTCGACCTCGATCAGGTACCGGTCGCCCCGGGCCACCGACTCCACCCGTTCCACCACCTCGCCGCGGTCGTCGCGGGACGTCCGGACGAAGCGCAGCGCGGGGCGCCCGGCCGGCACGCCGAGCAGCGTCGCCTCGCGCAGCGCGAGCACCACGGGCGCGACGGACTGCTTGCCGGCCGCGATGTGCCGGCCGTACCGGCTGGCGAGCACGTCGTAGTAGGACACGTCGCCGTCCAGGTCGGCGCCGGTCAGGCCGGGTACCCGCAGGCAGGGCACGTGCAGGGTCTCCAGGGTCATCGGCTCGTCGTCGGCCAGCCGCACCCGGCACACCCGCAGCACCCGCTCGCCGCCCGGCATCTCCAGCTGCGCGGCCAGCTCCAGGTCGGCGACGATCACGTCCCACCAGAGCAGCCGCGAGGACGGGGACAGCCCGCGCCGGCGCATGTCCTCGTGGAACGAGGTCGCCATCAGCGGCTGGGCCGGCGCCGGCCGGCGGACGAAGGTGCCAGCGCCGTGCCGCCGTTCGACGAGCCGGCGGGCCATCAGGTGCTCCAGCGCGTGCCGCACGGTCATCCGGGACACCCCGCAGCGCTGGGCCAGCTCCCGCTCACCGGGCAGCAGCGCGCCGGGCCCGCGTTCGAGGCAGAGCGCCTCCACGTGGGCCCGCACCGCATCGGTCCGCGAGTCCGACATGAGAGTGGTATAGACCTCTCGGAATTCAGCCACAAGAGGTATGCACCAGTTTATCGCGCGCGTAGCCCGTATCGGCCCAGCGTGGCGTGGGTTTCCGGGTCAGGTGGCAGCCGGGTTTACCGTGGCCTAAATTGATGGCTGGTTACGCCGCAATTTCGCTTGCTATCACCCGTTCGAGTACGCGGCTGCGGTGTTCCTCGTGGCACGATTGCTCTAGCTCTAGACTACATGGCGGCCGAGGCGGAAGCTGCCCTGTCGTGCGACGGCCCATCCTCGAGGCCCGGTCGCACAGGTCCATCGGTACTCAAAGGAGACAAGCGGATGACCGACCACGACACGTTGTTCATCGGAGGCGAGTGGGTCGCCCCGAGTTCGAGTCGCACCATCACGGTGGTCTCGGCCAGTACCGAAGAGGTCATCGGGTCGGTACCCGAGGCCCAGGAGGCCGACGTCGACGCCGCGGTAGACGCGGCCCGGCGGGCATTCGACGACCCGAACGGCTGGGCGACGTGGGCGCCGGCGGACCGGGCGGCGGCACTCGAGCGGTTCGCCGACTCGCTGGAGAAGCGCGGCGCCGAGATCGCCAAGCTGGTCAGCGCGCAGAACGGCATGCCGGTGGCCATCTCCACGGCGTTCGAGGGCGCGTTCCCGGCGGTGCTGCTGCGCTACTACGCGGGCGTGATCAAGGAAGCCGTGTACGAGGAGGAGCGGGCCGGCCTGATGGGCGGCACCATCGTGGTCCGCCGGGCGCCGATCGGCGTCGTCGGCGCGATCGTGCCGTGGAACTTCCCGCAGTCGCTCGCCGCGTTCAAGTACGCCCCGGCGCTGGCGGCCGGCTGCACGCTGGTGATCAAGCCGTCGCCCGAGACGGTGCTGGACACGATCCCGGTGGCAGAGGCGGCGGCCGAGGCCGGCATCCCCGCCGGCGTGATCAACTTTGTGCCGGCGGGCCGTGAGGTCGGCGCCTACCTGGTCTCGCACCCGCGCGTGGACAAGATCTCGTTCACCGGCTCGACCGCCGCCGGGCGCTCGATCGGTGAGACCTGCGGACGGCTGCTCCGCCCGGTCACCCTGGAGCTGGGCGGCAAGTCGGCGGCCATCGTGCTCGACGACGCCGACCTGGACCTCGCCACGATCGGCGAGAAGCTGTTCCAGGCCACCCTGCTGAACAACGGCCAGACCTGCTTCCTCGGCACCCGGGTGCTCGCCCCCCGTAGCCGCTACAAGGAGGTCGTGGACACCTTCGCCGCGCTGGCCAGCTCGCTCAAGGTCGGCGACGCGCTCGACGCCACCACCCAGATCGGCCCGATGGCCAGCGACCGTCAGCGCGACCGCGTCGAGGGCTACATCGCCAAGGGCAAGGCCGAGGGCGCCCGGGTCGTGGTCGGCGGCGGCCGCCCGTCCGGCCAGGACCGCGGCTGGTTCGTCGAGCCGACGATCTTCGCCGACGTCGACAACAACCACACCATCGCCCAGGAGGAGATCTTCGGGCCGGTGCTCTCACTGATCCAGTACAACGACATCGACGACGCCGTGCGGATCGCCAACGACTCCGACTTCGGCCTCGGCGGCAGCGTGTGGACCGGCGACAAGGAGCGCGGCCTCGGCGTCGCCCGCCGTGTGCAGACCGGCACCATCGGCGTGAACACCTACCTGCCCGACCCCACCGCCCCCTTCGGCGGCGTCAAGGCCAGCGGCCTCGGCCGGGAGCTCGGCCCCGAGTCGATCGGCCACTACCAGCAGATCCAGTCCATCTACACCTGAGTCTGGCGCGCAGCCCGGGCCCCGTCGGCACCACCGGCGGGGCCCGCTCGCGACCCGGGCCGTCCGTCGGTGCGCAGCCGTCGGTCTGACGTTCCCCCAGCGCGGCGGGTACTGGTCTGCGCGGGCGGCGGTGGGCGTGCCCCGGGCGGGTTTTAGAGTGCGGGCGTGGGGGCGGCGGGCGGTGCGGGGCGGCGGCGGTTGGGGCCGAGGGACCCGGCGGTGACCAGTCGGATGATGGCCAGGGTCCGGAACAAGGACTCCAAGGCCGAGCTGGCGCTGCGCCGGGCGCTGCACGCCGCCGGGGTCCGCTACCGGCTGCACGCACCGGACGTGACGGGACGGCCCGACCTGGTGATCCGGTCGCGGCGGCTCGCGGTGTTCGTGGACGGTGACCTCTGGCACGGCAACCCCGAGGAGGTCCGGCGGCGGGGGCGGGCGTCGCTGGCCGAGCTGTTCCCCACCCGCACCGAGTGGTGGGTGGCCAAGATCGAGCGCACCATCGCCAGGGACCGCGAGGTCACCGAGGCATTGCGCGCCGGCGGCTGGACCGTGGTCCGGCTCTGGGAGCACGACGTGCTGCGCGACCCCGACGGCAGCGCCGCGACGGTGCGGCGGGCGCTGCAGCACAACCCGGACTGATCTTCACACCTGGGGGGCCGGGAGGACGCGCCGTTGTGCGCCCAGCGGTACCTCTGCCGCGCCAGCCAGAACAGCACTCTCCGTCACCGGCCGTAACCAAAATTGCGCCACGTTCAGCGCGCTGTATTGGTCGTCTGCCGTACGGGCATGAATGTGGGCGTGTCGGCGTGCGACCCTTCGCAAGGGACGGCACCTCGGTGCCACCGCGACGTTGGGGGAGTGACTTGCACTCGGAACCGAACGACCTTGGCGAGGCCGAGGCGAATCCACTCGCTTCGGTGCTCTCCGGCATGCCCGAGGTGTGGCAACGGCTGCTCGAGGAACACGTACCGGACAGCTACGGGCGCTGCGTAGCCTGCCGCAACTCCAGCACCGCCGGGGTGCCGTGGCCGTGCACGCTGCAGGTTGCCGCCGCCGACGCCCGCTACCTCACCCTGGGTCCCGGCGAGTTATCGGGCGAGCTGTCCGATACCGCGTGCCACATCGCCGGCTGACCGGATCGAGCCGGATGCGCCGGCGGTCAGGTTCGACGGGGCCGCTCGGGCGTCCGGGCACGCGCCGATTTTTGGGTACGCGGCTTTCGAGCACGCCGCGCCGGTCGGGGCAGCTCGGGCCCCGGGCCGCCGGGCTGCTGCTCGGCACGGCCGCCGACGCGCTGCTCGGAGACCCGGTCCGGTGGCACCCGGTCGCCGGGTTCGGCCGGTTCGCCGGCCGGCTGGAGACGTACTGCTACGCCGACTCCCGGACCGCCGGGGCCGCCTATGCCGGGCTGGCCACCGGAGCCGCCATCGCCGCCGGCGCCGCGGTGGCCCGGCTGACCAGGGCGCACCCGGTGCTGGAGACGATCACCGTGGCCGCCGGCACCTGGGTTGTACTCGGTGGCGCCTCGCTGGCCGGTGAGGCCGCTGCGCTGGCCGGTGCGCTCGAGGCCGGCGAGCTGGCTGCCGCGCGGGCCCGCATCCCCAACCTCTGCGGTCGCGACCCCGAGGCGCTGGACGCGGCCGGGATGGCCAGGGCGGCGGCCGAGTCGGTCGCCGAGAACACCTCCGATGCCGTGGTCGGCCCGCTGCTCTGGGGTGCGCTGGCCGGTGTGCCCGGCCTGCTCGGCTACCGGGCGGTCAACACGTTGGACGCCATGGTCGGCTACCGCTCGCCCCGGTACCGCCGGTTCGGCTGGGCGGCCGCGCGGACCGACGACCTGGTCAACCTGCTACCGGCCCGGCTGACGGCGCTACTCACGGTGATCGTCGCGGGCCCACTCGGCGGCTCACCGGTCGGTGCCGCGCGAGCCTGGCGGCGCGACGCCGGCGGGCATCCCAGCCCGAACGCCGGCCCGGTCGAGGCGAGCGCCGCCGGTGCACTGGGCATCCGGCTCGGCGGGCTCACCCAGTACCCGCACGGTGTGGAGCTGCGCCCGGTACTCGGCTCCGGACCGGCACCCACGCCGGCCGACCTGCGGCGGATGGTGCGGCTGTCCCGGGTGCTGGGTTGGTCGGCCGCCGGCGTGGCCGCGCTGGCCGCCGAGCTGCTGGCCCGCCGCCGCTAGCTCAGAACCGCGCCTTGCCGTATCGGTCGGCGAGCCGTTCCCTCGCCGGCTCGGGGGGGCGGGCAGCCTTGGCCTGTGCCGGTCGTGGCCCGGCCGGCCCGGCCGCCGCCTGGTCGCCCCTCAGCGCGGCGCGCAGGCTGGCCCGGGCGGACACCGCGCGGGCGGGCTGGGCCGGCGCGTGCTCCTCGAGATCGTCGGCGCCACTTTCAGCGCCACTTTCAGCGCCACCTCCAGCGCCACCTCCAGCAGCGCCACCGTCAGCAGTGCCGTCGTCCCAGTCGTCGGACTCGTCGTCCGCCGGCCCCCGGCGCTGCAGCAGCTCCAGGCGGATGAAGTAGCCGAGCCCGAACAGCGCCATCGCGCCGAACGTCAGCCACTGCCAGGCGTAGGAGAGGAACGGGCCGCTGTCGGTGTCCGGCAGGGGCAGTACGCCGAGGCCGCCGGGCTGGTTGTCGATCAGCTCCAGGTAGCCGGGTGAGACCGGGGTGCCGATCGACGCGGCGAGCAGCTGGCTGTCCGCCGCGTAGAGCTGCCGGTGCCCGCCGGAGGTGAACGAGGCGCGGTGCCCCGGGTCGGACTCGTCGAGCTGGATCCGGCCGACCAGCGTGACGGTGTCACCGGGGGCCGGCGGGTACTCGGTGACCTGGCGGTCCTCGCCGGGTCGGACGTAGCCCCGGTCCACCGCGATCACCTGACCGTCGTCGGTGCGGAACGCGGTGAGCACCTCGAACGCCGGCCGGCCGAGCACGGTGCGCAGCCGGACCACGGCCTCGTCCGACGGCAGGTACCGGCCGCGCACCGACGCCTGCCGCCAGGCCAGCGCCGGGTCGGGCGCCGTGCCCGCCGGTACCAGCTCGCCCAGCGGGCGCGGTGGGTTCGCGAACGAGGCGGCGATCTGGGTGTTCTCCAGCGAGCGCTCGGCGTTGCGCCGGAACTGCCACGGGGCCAGCAGCGTGTAGCAGGCCACCGCGAAGGCGATGACAACCAGGACGAACGCTATCCAGCCCGGTTTGAACAGGAACCGCACGTGTCTACGGTAAGCCGTCGGCCAGCGCCACGGTGGAGCGGGCGGCCGCCTCCGCCTGGCCGGCGTAAGCCCGCCCGAACAGAGCCACGTGTACCAGCAGCGGGAACAGCTGGTGCAGCCCGACCCGGTCCGGCCAGCCCGGGGCCAGCGGGCTGACCTCCCGGTAGCCGGCGAACACCGCGTCGGGGTGCGGGCAGCCGAACAGCACGAGCATGGCCAGGTCGGTCTCCGGGTGGCCGCCGTGCGCCGCCGGGTCGATCAACCAGCCCTCGACCTGCGACGATGCTGCCTGCTCCGATGCCGCCGGCGCCGGCGTGCCGCCCTCCGGCCGGTTCGGGCCGGCGCTCCAGCAGACGTTGCCGGACCACAGGTCGCCGTGCAGCCGGGCCGGCGCCACCGGCGGCCCCGCGACCTCGGGCAGCACCGCGCAGGCGGCCTCGATGACGTCGGTCTGCTCGGCGGTCAGCTGGCCGGCGTCGCTGGCCAGCCGCAGGTAGGGCCGCACCCGGTGCTCGACGTACCAGTCCGGCCAGTGCTCGCCGGGCACGTTGTACATGGGGGCCAGCCCGATCCACGCCCGCTCCGGGCCACCGGGCGGGGCGGCGCCGAACGCGGGTGCGCCGGCCGCGTGCAGCTGCGCCAGTGCGCGCCCGAACCGGGTGGCGGCGGCGCGGTCGGGGCGGGCCGGCGGCAGGTACTCCAGCAGCAGCCAGTCCGCGTCGTGGCCGAGCACGGCCGGTACCCGGTCCGGTCGAGCCTCGCCCAGCCAGCGCAGCCCGGAGACCTCGGCGGCCAGCTGGCCGGGCTGGCGGGGCGCCGACTTGAGCACCGCGAGCCGGCCGTCCGCGAGCTCCACCCGCACCACGGATCCGTCCAGGTGGCCGCCGTGGTCCACCGCGCGGGGCGCGTGGCCGGTCAGCCGCCGCACGGCCGCTGTGAGCTCGTCGTCCCGGCCGACCCCGTCGGGAGCGTTCCCCGAGGAGCCCACCGAGCCGTTCGCGCCGGACAAGCCGTCGGCGCCGGTCGGGGTCACGCCAGCTCGCCGCGAGTCCACTCGAGCAGCCCGGGCATGGCCGCCTCGACCATCGCGAGCACCTCGTCGAACCCGCCGTCGCCGCCGTAGTACGGGTCGGGCAGCTCGGCGCCCTCGGGCGCGGCCGGGTCGAACGAGCGGATCAGCCGGACCCGGCGCGCGGCGTCCTCCCGCCCGAGCACCCTGGTCAGCGCGGCGACGTGCTCGGGGCTGGCGGCCAGCAGCAGGTCGGCCTCCAGGTGGTTGGGGTTGACCTGCCTGGCCACGTGGTCGGCGGGGTAACCGTGCCGGCGCAGCACCTCGGCGGCCCGCTCGTCGGCCGGCTCGCCCGCGTGCCACGGCCCGGTGCCGGCGCTGCTGACCGCCACCCGGTCGGCCAGGCCCTCGCGCTCCAGCACCGTCGCGTAGACCTTCTCGGCCATCGGCGACCGGCAGATGTTGCCGGAACAGACAAAGCACACCGCGAGCATCGTGGAGTCGTCGTTCACCACCCCAGTCTGACCCACCGGGTACGCACCGCGGGCCACCCCTCGAGACCCCGACACGACCGTCCGCGAGCGCGACGCCGGTCCGGCCCGATCAGCGGCGGGCCCCGACCGGCGTCACGTCGCCCTTGACCGGCGCGGCGGTCCGGCGGGCCACGTCCAGGCGTTCGAGCAGGTCGTCCTGGGTGGCGAGCAGCCGGTAGCGGTGCGGCGCGGGGGCGGTGGTGCCGAGCTGCTCGTGCTTGGTCAGGCCGGCGAGGAAGTCGGCGACCCGGTCCGCGGCCGGCACCAGCTCGGCGGCGAACCAGCGGCGGTCGGCGCCGGGCCGCGCGATCGGCTCGGCCCACCAGCCCAGCTCCTCGTGCCACCCCGCGCGCAGCCGCTCGCGCGGCAGCGGCAGCGGTGGCGCTCCCGTCGGCGCCCCCGTCGGCAGCGCTCCCGTCGGCAGCGTCCCCGTCGGCGGCTCGCCCGCCGGCGGTTCGCCCGGCGCACCGCCCGCGCTGCTCGCGCCGCCACCGACACTCGCGGTCGTACCCGCGGACCGGCTCAGCTCGAGGCTCAGCTCGAGCGCCTGCTGGGGCATCGGCGGGTGCACGCTCGCCGAGTGCACCACGATCTGCCGGCGGGCCAGCTGCTGGCGGACGGCGGACAGGTACTCGGTGAGGAAGTCCAGACAGGTGGTCGCGGTCATCGGTCGCCTCGCGTGTGTCGGCTGCCCACCGCCTGACGTGGCGGGCAAGGGACCCGGCTGACTGCGTAACCGCGCTCAGCGGAGCATAACTCCGCGCCGGCTCCGGCGGGTAGTGTCGCCACGCCGGCCCCGAGGAGACCCGAACGCAGTGAGCACAGACATGCTGTCCTTGGCGCAGGAGCTGGCCGAGATCACCAGGCTGGTCGAGGACGACGACCTGGAGACCACGCTGCAGCGCTACGTGGACCGGGTGGTGCACACAGTCGACGGCTGCCACCACGCCTCGATCACGATCGACACGAAGGCCGGCCCGGAGACGGTGGCCGGCGGGGCCGAGCCGCTGCTGGCGTACCTGGGCGGGGAGCGCCTGAGCGAGCCGAGCCCGATCCTGGAGGTGCTGAGCTTCCGGGAACCCCGGCGGCTGCCCGACGTCGGCTCGGACCGGCGGTGGCCGGAGTTCGGCACCCGGATGGCCAAGGCCGGCTACTTCAGCGCGCTCGCCCTGCCGCTGGATACCAGGACGGAGCCGGCGGCGGCGTTCGTGCTGTTCTCCCGGGAGCCGGACAAGTTCGCCGACACCTCCTACGACCTGGTGCTGCTCTTCGCGCTGCAGGCCGGTGTCGTGCTGGACAACGCGAGCCTCTACCAGGACAGCCAGACCTTGATCCGGCACCTGCGCGACGCGCTCGGCACCCGGTCGGTGATCGGCCAGGCTCAGGGGATGCTGATGCACCGCCACGGCTACGACACCGAGGCCGCGTTCACCGCGCTGCGCACGGCGTCGCAGAACCACAACACGAAGCTGCGCGAGGTCGCTCGACTGCTGGTCGAGGCCCAGATCGGCGAGGACCTGGACCCGGTGCTCGACCGGTTCGGCCTGCTGCAGCCCGCCTGACCCCCCTCAGCTCGGGGCGCGGGCTCAGCTCGGGGCGCGCAGCGTGAGCAGGGTGATCTCGCTCGGTGCGAACACGCGCAGCGGCGGGCCCCAGAACCCGGTGCCGCGGCTGGTGTAGAGCTGGGTGTCCCCGGAGCCGCCACCGCCGTGCCGGCTCAGCCCGGCGAGGACCGGCTGGTCGAGCCGGACGAGGTAGTGGAACGGCCAGATCTGGCCGCCGTGGGTGTGCCCGGAGATCTGTAGCGCGACGCCGGCCTCGACGGCCTGGGTGACCTGTTTGGGCTGGTGGGCGAGCAGTACGACGGGCAGCGCCGGGTCTGCTCCGGCCAGGGCGGCGGGCAGGTCGGGCCCGTGCCCGGGCAGCCGGCCGGCGCCGGTGGGGTCGTCGATGCCGGCGATCACCAGCCGGTCGCCGCCGCGGCAGACCACCTGGTGCCGGTTGTGCAGCGGCATCCAGCCGATCCCGTCCATGTAGTCGAGCCAGGCCTGCGCCTCGCCGAAGTACTCGTGGTTGCCGGTGATGTAGAACTTGCCGAGCTCGGCGCGCACGCCGGCCAGTGGGTCGACCTGCCGGTGGCGCCGGGCGACCGACCCGTCCGCCAGGTCACCGGCGTGGCAGGCCACGTCCGGCCGCAGCGCGTTGACCGCCTCGGCGACCTTGGTCGACCAGCTCGCCCGGTCCAGCGGGCCGAAGTGCGTGTCGGTGACGACCGCGAGGCGCAGCCCGTCCAGCCCGGCGCCGAGCCCCGGGATGACCACGTCCAGCGTGCGCACCCGGGGCACGCGGCGCGCCTCGAACACGCCCCAGCCGGCCAGCGCCACTGCCACGACCAGCACCGCGACTGCCACGAGCCGGGACCGGGCCGGGTCGGGCATCCCGGCGGCGAGCAGCCCGAGCCCGGCCAGGTTGCCCAGCACCGACCAGGAGAAGATCACCCAGGTCACCCCGAGCAGCGTGACGCCGACCGCCGTCGCCGCGTCCGAGTGCCGAGGGCCCTGGCCGAGGAACAGCAGGCACGGCAGCCCGACGAAGCACAGCCCGATCAGCACGCTGCCCAGCACGGCGACCGGCGTCGGCCACGCGGGCGCGGCGACGAGCGTCCACCATGGCACCACGAACAGCAGCACCAGAATCGCGCTGATCAGCAGCACGCGTCGGTAGTGGCGGAACAGGCGCATGCACCGAGCTTAACAGGACGGCGGTCTGTTATATCTCGTGCAGCTGGCGGTCCTCTTCGGTCCTCCGCGGCCGCCGGGACTCGATCCGGCGCAGCCGCCGGGCTCGCAGCCGGCGGACCACCGAGCGTAGCGCGTAGACCAGCAGGGACGCGCCGAACAGCGCGGCGCACAGCAGCAGCCAGCGGGCCAGGAACGGCTCCTGGGTGAGCCCGGTCGCCGCGTGGTAGGTGACCGCGCCCTGGCGGATGATGCCGGGGAAGAACAGCACGAAGCTCACGCCGACCCCGATCAGCGGCAGCCGCAAATAGTTCACCGCCGGGCCGGGTCGCGCCGCCGTGAGCAGCCGGTCCGCCACCGCGTAGAGCGGGAACAGCACCAGGTCGTGCGCCACGATCGCGGCGGCGAACCAGAGCAGCATCCGCGGCCACACCGGGTTCATCAGCACCCCGAGCGCGGCATAGCCGGCCAGCGCGAGGCAGGCCAGCACCGCCAGCAGGTGCGCCGGGTGCTCGCCGTAGAACGACCGCCAGCGGGAGATCACGCCGCTGATCATGCGGCGGTCCGGAACTCGATGGAGCCGACCCACTTCGTGCAGTGCACACCGGGCACCGCCGGCGCGATCACCCGGCACGGGGCGCCGTGGTCGCGGCTCAGCGGCGCGCCGTTCACCTCGGTGGCCAGCAGCGAGTCGGGGTCGAGCACCTGGCCCTGGGTGAGCGTGGCGACGTTGAACGCGCCGGCCGGCTCCACCGACCGGACGACCGCCGAGGTCGGCGCCGGCACACCCGCCATGGCCGCCAGGTCGCGCAGCCGCACGCCGCTCCAGACCTGGGTGCTGGACCAGCCCTCCACGCAGGCCAGGGGGAGCTCGGCGGTGTGTTGCGGCATGGCGTGCAGCGCGGCCAGGTCGAAGGTCACCGGCAGCGCGCCGCCGGTCAGGTTCAGCCGCCAGCGCGGTCCGACCAGCTCGTCGGTGATCGCCGCGGCGGCCGAGGTCCGGTTGATCTGGAAGTCGTTCGGGCCCTCGCCGTAGGACCGCCCGCGCGGCAGCAGGATCGCCGCCCGGCGCAGCGGCCCGCCGATCGTCTGGCCGGCGGTGAGCAGCCCGACCAGCAGCGAGCCGGCGCCGACCACGGCCAGCAGACCCCGGCGGGACATCGTGGGCGGCGCGGGATCGAGGGCGACAAGGCTGTCCGTGTCCTCCGGGTGGGCCGGCTCGGGGAGCGTCCGCGCCAGCGGGGTGCGCAGCTCGGTGCGCAGCGAGCGCGAGCGCAGCCCCGCCACCATGTGCGGGAACTTGAGCGCGACGTGCACCACGATGCCGCCGAGGAAGACCCAAGCGCCGAAGTAGTGCGCGGTGTAGAAGTCGAAGCCGAACACGTAGTCGTACTGGATGTTCAGCACGCCGGTGGCGATCTCGAACAGGATGCCGCCGACGACCGCGATCAGCGAGGTCCGCTCCAGCACCTGGGCCAGCGAGCGGGCCGGCGGCCAGGCGAACAGCCGGGGCACCACCGACCACAGCTTGGCCAGCACCACCGGGATCAGCACCAGGCCCAGCCCGACGTGCAGGCCCTGGGTCAGCCGGAACAGCCAGGACGGCCGGGTCGGCCAGTCGAAGTAGGGCAGGTGCAGCCAGCCGACGCCGAACGGGAACGCCTGGTGGAACTGCGGCCCGTACGCGATGTAGTCCAGCAGCCCGGTGAGGATCACGATCGGCAGGCTGACCAGCAGCACCGCGCCGAACACCGAGGTCAGCCACGGGCCGCGCAGCGGGCTGCGCCAGAGCCGGGTGCGGCCGAGCCCGGGCGGGCGCAGCCGCTCCACCGTGCGCCACAGCGGCGCGGGGAACGCGTAGCGCGGTGGCGCCGGCGGGGCGACCGGGACCGGACGCGCCGGCGCCGGCTCCGACTTCGTGCGTGGCATGTCGCGAACGCTAGCCACGCGGCGTTGCGCAGAGCGACGATCATGACGGTTCGTAAGCACCCGGTAACCGATCTCGGCCGAAGCGGCGGGCCCGCCGCGCTAGCCTCGTGCCGTGCGCATCCTGATCACCGGTGGGGCCGGCTTCATCGGCTCCCACATCGCCGACCTGCTCGCCGACTCCGGGCACCGCGTGCAGCTGCTCGACGCGCTGTTGCCGCATGCCCACGGGTCGGCCGGGGCGCCGCCGTGGATCGACCGGCACGAGCTGGTGGTCGGCGACGTGCGGGACGCCGAGCTGCTGCGCCGGCTGCTGCCCGGGGTCGACGCGGTGTGCCACCAGGCCGCCATGGTCGGGCACGGGCTGGACCCCTCGGACGCCCCGGACTACGCCTCGCACAACGACTACGGCACCGCCGTGCTGCTGGCCGCCATGCACGCCACCGGGGTGCGCCGGCTGGTGCTGGCCGGCTCGATGGTGGTCTACGGGGAGGGCCGCTACGACTGCCCGACCCACGGCACCGTGCGGCCGGGCCCGCGCCGCGCGGCCGACCTCGCCGCCGGCCGGTTCGAGCCGCCCTGCCCGGAGTGCGGCGCGGCGCTGGTCGGCGGGCTGGTCGGCGAGGACGCCCCGCTGGACCCGCGCAGCACGTACGCCGCCACCAAGCTCGCCCAGGAGCACCTGTCGTCGGCGTGGGCGCGGCAGACCGGCGGCTCGGTCTGGTCCCTGCGCTACCACAACGTGTACGGCCCCCGGATGCCCCGCGATACCCCGTACGCCGGCGTGGCGTCGATCTTCCGCTCCGCGCTGGCCAGGGGAGAGGCGCCGACCGTGCTCGAGGACGGCGCCCAGCGGCGGGACTTCGTGCACGTCAGCGACGTCGCCCGGGTGAACGCGCTGGCCCTGGCCGCCGACCCGGCCGCCACCGCCGGGAAGCTTGAGGCGGTGAACGTGTGCTCCGGTGAGCCGCACACCGTCGGCGAGCTGGCCGCCACCCTCGCGGCGGCCATGGACGGCCCGGCGCCGGTGACCGTCGGCGGGGCCCGCGCCGCCGACGTCCGGCACGTGGTGGCCGACCCGGCCAAGGCGCGCGCCCTGCTCGGCTTCCGCGCCCGGACCCGCTTCGCCGACGGTGTGGCCGCGTTCGCCACCGACCCGCTGCGCGAGCCCGCCGGGCTGGCCGCCGCCCGGCCGACCTCGTGAGCGGCCCGATGTCCCCGCTGCCTCCGGTGTCGCCGCTGCCCGGGGTGTCCGCGCTGCCTCCGGTGCCGGCGCTGTCCGCGCTGCCTTCGGCGTGCGCGCGGCCCGGGCCCGACCCGGTGTTGCCGCTGCCCGGCCCGGGCCGTGAGGCGGCGCTCCGGCCGGCCACTACAGTGCGCGGCGTGACAGCCGGTGCCCTCGGTGCGGATGTGGTCCTGCCCTGCCTGAACGAGGCCGAGTCGCTGCCCGGCGTGCTGGCCAGGCTGCCCGCCGGCTACCGGGCGATCGTCGTGGACAACGGCAGCACCGATGACACGGTCGCGGTGGCTTCGGCGGCCGGGGCCACCGTCGTGCACGAGGCGCGGCGGGGCTACGGCGCCGCGGTGCACGCCGGCGTGCTGGCCGCGACCGCCGACTACGTGTGTGTGCTCGACGCCGACGGTTCGCTGCCGCCGGAGGTGCTGCCTGACCTGGTCGCGGAGGTGGCGGCCGGCCGGGCCGAGATGGCGGTCGGCCGGCGCCGCCCGACGGGCCGGGGAGCCATGCCGTGGCACGCCCGGCTGGGCAACGCGCTGATCGCCGGGCTGCTGCGGCGGCGGGGGGTGCCGGTGCACGACATCGCGCCGGTCCGGGCGGTCCGCCGGGAGGCACTGCTCGCCCTTGGCGTGCAGGACCGCGCGTTCGGTTACCCCCTGGAGCTGCTGCTGCGCGCCGGGTCGGCCGGCTGGCGGCTGCACGAGATGGACGTGGCGTACAGCCCGAGGACCGGCGGCCGGTCCAAGGTGTCCGGCTCGGTGCGGGGCACGGCCCGCGCGGTCCGCGACATGAGCACGGTCCTGGCCATCACCCGCTAACGCCCCGCCCCACCCTGCCGCGCCCCGCTCGAGTCGCACGCAACCGCGGTCCAGATCGCGCCGAGTTCAACCGCACCGGGCCCGATCGGCCGGCCGGTTCGAGGCCGCTGCGGTTGAACTCGGCGAGATGGGCTCGGCTTGAGCGGGTTGGCTCGGTGGGGTTGGGCTCGGTGGGGGTTGGTGGGGTGGGTGCGTCCCGGGTGGGGGTGGTCAGCCGTGTAGGGCGGAGACCGGGATCCAGGTGGTGGTGACCTCGTACTGGTCGCGGGCGGCGGGGTAGTGGGTGAGCAGTACGTCGCCCCAGTCGACGCCGGGGCGGCCGGCCAGCTGGTTGGTCTCCTCGCCGAGCCCGCCCAGGGTGCGCAGCGGGGCGAAGTCGCCACCGATCTCCGGCTCGGTGCTGGCCGCGGCGAGGCCGGCGTACTGGACCGGCGCCTCCAGCACGGCCGCCGGCGCCTCGGCCAGTCCGTTGCGGACCGTGACCGGCTCGATCACGCAGGGGAACAGGAACGCGATCGGCCAGTTCACCAGCACCGGCCGGTGCTCGCCGAGGAACTCGTTCAGCCCGATCACCTCCCGCAGCCGGGGCCCGGACACGGCGAGCCAGCCGTCCGGGTCGGCGGTGCCGTCCACCGCGGTCACCCGGACCCGGTCGGCGCCCGGCGGGATCGTGTCCGGGCCGACGCCGACGGCGCGCCAGAGCCGGTAGTTCGGGCTGCCCCCGGCCGGCGCGCGCAGCGGGTCCGGAGGGACGGCGTCACCCAGGATGATCACCCGGCCGCCGACCGCCCGGCCGAACTCGAGGTCCAGCCGGTTGCCGCCGTCGGTGCGCCCGGCCACCGAGACGGCCACCTGTCGGTCGGGCGGCAGGTTCGGCAGGGCGAACCAGGGGCTGGCCAGGCTGCCGGTGCTCACCGAGCCACCGGTCAGGCTGCCCCACAGGTAGGTCGAGGCGCCGACTCCGGGTGGGTCCGGGGGCGGCGCGGCCGGGTCGAAGCCGGCACCGGCCGCGAAGCCACTCAGCGCGGCGGGGTCCGTGCCGGCCGGGGCGAGCACACCGCCGGGCACGTCCGGCAGCATCTGGACGTCGTCGGCCAGCCCGCAGCCGCCGTGCCCGGCCAGCCACCGCAGGTTGACCAGGGCGAGCGAGCCGACGGGCTGCCGCAGCGGCGCCGCCACGAAGGAACCGAGCAGCACCGCGACCGAGACTGCCAGCACCGCCGCCGCCAACACCGCGGGGGCCGCGAGCAGCGACCGTCCGGCCGCCCCGGCCCCGCGCCGCAGGCGTACCACCAGGTAGCCGAGCACGGCGGCCCCCGCCCAGAGCAGCGGCGAGTCCAGCGGCAGCCCCGCCGGCCGGACCGGCCCGGCCGCCCACGGCACGTCGTAGAGCACCGGCTGCCACCAGGCGTTCGGCCCGCTGAACGCCAGCCCGGCGAGCACCGCGACGAGCCCGGCGCCGGCCAGCCCGACCCCGCGCGCGACCCGGTCACCCCCGCGTCCGGTCCCACTCCCGCCCGACACAGCAGCGCCGGCCGGGGCGCGCCGCGCGCAGCGGACCAGCAGCACCAGCGCCACCACCAGGAAGCCGGCGAACACCCCGGCCAGCGAGCCGAAGTGATGCGACCACTTCGACGGGGTGAGCCAGAACAGCCCCAGCGCGAGCGCGGTGACCCCGGCCAGCCGGGCCGCCGCCGGGCCGACCGGCCGCTCGCCCGGCACCGCGCCGACGGCCTCGGTACGCCGGGCCAGCAGCAGCCCGACCACCGGCAGCAGCGCGGCGGCGAGCAGTACCGGGACCCGCTTGGTGGCGCTGCCGTCCTGGTCGTCGCCGAGCAGGAACGCGTACCGGGCCAGCTCGTCGTACCAGGGCAGCGAGGGGCCGAACTCGGTGTGCCAGCGGGTCGCGGTGGCCAGCGCGTGCCAGCTCTGGTCGGCGAAGACCAGGGTGCACGCCACCCCGCCGACGCAGCACAGCGCGGCCGCCACGGCCCATACCTCGAGCCGGCCTGCCGCCCTCCCGGCGGTCGGGGCGCCCGGCTCGGCCCGGGTCGGGCCTCCGGTCCGGCCCGCGCGGACGATCCGCACGATGCGGGGCGCGAACACCAGCACGGGCGCGGCGAGCAGCACCGAGGACGGGCTGGCGGACACGCTGAGCGCGGCGAGCAGGGTGGCGGCGCCCAGCGCGGCCGGCCCCCGGGCCCGCCAGAGCAGCGCGAGCACCCCGGTGAGACCGGCAGCGAGGTACGCCTCGGGCCGCACCCCGAGGTTGAACGGCAGCCAGCAGGCGAGGAAGCAGCCGGCGCTGAGCACCCGCACCGGCGCGCGGCCGGCCAGCTCGGGCAGCGCCGCCACCACGATGCCCCGGCTCAGCGCGAACCAGGTCACCGCGGCCAGCACCGTGCTCGGCAGGCGCAGCCAGAGCGGCGCGATGCTGACCTCGGTGAGCGGTGCGAGCACGTGCTGGGCCAGGGCGAACGGCGTCTCCGAGGCGTTCCACCAGCGGTAGTAGTTGCCCTGGTAGCCGGCGGCCAGCGAGTTGCGCGCGATCATCGCGGCGAACCCGTCATCGTCGGAAAGTGGCCCGACCACCGCCCAGCCGGCCAGCGTCCCGAGCACACCGAGGTCCACGCCCCAGCTGGCCAGCCGAGGCCCGATCCGGTCGCCGAGCCCGCGCCGGCCGGCCCGGTCGGCGAGCCCGTACCGGCTGACCCGTCCCGCCCGCGCCCGGCGCACCCAGGCCCGCCCCGCGCCCGCACACAGCCAGGCCAGGATCGACGCGGCGGCGAGCAGCTGGACGGCCAGCAGGGCGCGCTTCAGTCCGCCGGCACGCAGCCGGAAGGGGTCCTGGGTGTCGGCGGTGACGGTCAGGCCGGCGGCGGCGGCCGGGGCCAGCTCGGTGCGGAACGCCTGAACCTCGGGCACCGGCTCGCCGCCCAGTGCGACGCTCTGCCCGGCCGCCACGGTGACCTGCGCCCCGCGCGGGTCGGCGACGACACTCACCCCGCAGTCCGCGCCGGCCGGGGTCGTGGCGGCCGGGGTCGTGGTGGCGCCGACCAGCCGGCCGTTCAGCAGCACCTGGGTACCGCCGTCCACCACCCGCACCAGCAGGCCGGCCCCGGCCGACGCGGTGTCCAGCACGGTGACCGGCCGCTGCAACGCGGCCGCCGCGCGCAACACGGGACAGGGGACCTCGGCCGCCAGCCGCACCGGGCGGTACGGGGCGAAGAACGCGGTACTGGACACGACCGGCCGGCCGGCGCCCGGCCAGCTCACCGTGGCGCGCTCGGCCGATACCGGCGCGAACGGCAGGGCCAGCGCGGCGAGCACCCCGAGACAGCCGACGACAAGGGCGGCGACGGTGGCGGGCGAGGCGGCCGGCGAGGCGGCGCGGTCGGCGGACAGCGGGGGCGGCCCTTCGGAGTAGTGGAGGGTGCCGCGACCCTAGTGTCCCGAGTCGGAAGTTCCCGCACCGCCTCCCGCACCCGGCCGCTGCCGTTCGGCCGGCGACGGAGCCCTCGGACTCCTAGGATGGTGGCCTGTCCTCCACTAAAGTGAATGACACGCGAGGACCGCCGCGATCGCAGTGGAGGGCCGTTGGTGACACGGACCGGGTTGGATGCGGCGGCCCACCTGGCCGCTCTGCGGGACCGGCTGGGCCGGGAGAGCCGGCTGCTGGTGGCGTTCTCGGGCGGGGTCGACTCGGCGCTGGTGGCGGTCGTCGCGGCCGAGCAGCTGGGTGCCTCGGCGGTGGCGGTGACCGCCGTCTCGGCGAGCCTGCCCGCCGCCGAGCGCACAGCCGCCCGCCGGTTCGCCCGCCGGCACGGGCTGGCGCACGTCGAGGTGTGCACCGACGAGCTGGACCGGCCGGAGTACCGGGCCAACGGCGGCGACCGTTGCTTCCACTGCAAGAGTGCCCTGCTGGACGCGCTGGCCCCGCTGGCCGCCCAGTCCGGCGCCGCGATCGCGCTGGGCACCAACCTCGACGACCTCGGTGACCACCGGCCCGGCCAGCGGGCCGCGGCGGCCCGGGGTGCGGTCGCGCCGCTGGTGGACGCCGGGCTCGGCAAGGAGGCGGTGCGCGCGGTCAGCGAGCTGCTCGGGCTGGCGACCACGGACAAGCCGGCCGCCGCGTGCCTGTCGTCCCGCGTGGCCTACGGGGACCCGGTGACGCCGGAGGTGCTGGGCCGGATCGAACGGGCGGAGGCGGCACTGCACGCGCTGGGGTTCCCGGTCTGCCGGGTCCGGGCGCACGCCGGCGGCACCGTGGCACGCCTGGAGCTGCCGCCGGACGAGCTGGCCAGGGCGCACGGGTTGGCCGCCCGGATCGACGCCGAGGTGCGCGCCGCCGGCTTCGAGTTCTGCGCGGTGGACCTGCAGGGTTTCCGCAGCGGGCGGATGAACGTGCTGCTCGGCATCCCGGCGCCCGGCGGTCCGGTGGCGGCATCGTGAGCCGCGCCGGCGGGCCCGGGTTCACCGACCTCGGCTGGGCCCGGCCGGACACCGATCGCGAGGCGCGCCAGGGGGTGCCGGAGGTCGTGTTCGGGCCGGGCAAGTCGGCCGTCCAGATCGCCGAGGTGGTGCGCAGCCTGCTGGCGGCCAACTCCGGGCCGGTGCTGGTCACCAGGGTGGAGGCGGCGGTTGCCGCCCAGGTGCTCGACCGGCTCGGCGATCTGGACGGCGGGCGGTACGACCCGGAGGCCCGGCTGCTGCTCTGGCGGCCGGCGGCGCCCAGGGGGTTCGCGCTGGCCGTGGTGTCGGCGGGCACGTCGGACGGGCCGGTGGCCGCCGAGGCGGCGGCGGTGGCCGGCGCGCTCGGGCTCGAGGTGGACCGGCTGGCCGACGTCGGGGTGGCCGGGCTGCACCGGCTGCTCGCCGAGCGGGCCCGGCTGGACGCCGCCGACGCAATCATCTGCATCGCGGGCATGGACGGGGCGCTGCCCAGTGTGGTCGGCGGCCTGGTCGGCTGCCCGGTGGTCGCGGTACCCACGTCGGTCGGCTACGGGGCCAGCCTCGCCGGGGTGACGCCGCTGCTGGCGATGCTCTCGTCCTGCGCGGCCGGGGTGACCGTGGTCAACATCGACTCCGGCTTCGGTGCCGCGATGGCCGCCTTCCGGATCGCCGCGCTGATCGGAAACCGGCTCGCCAACCGGACCGCGCCCCAGACCCCAGCCCCGACCCAGAGCACCGGCAACCGGTGATCCTCTGGCTCAACCCGTTCAGCGGGATCTCCGGGGACATGCTGCTCGGCGCACTGCTGGACCTGGGAGCCCCGCTGGCGACGGTCCAGGAGGCGGTCCTCGGCACCGGCCTGACGGGCTGGACGCTGACCAGGACCGCCGTGTCCCGGAGCGGCCTGGTCGCGGCGCGCGCGGTCGTCGAGACGGCCGAGGACGGCGTGACCGAGCGGGCGGCCGCCGAGCTGCTGGCCATGGTCGGGCGCGCCCGACCGGCCGAGGTGGCCGCGCTCGCCGGGCGGGCGGTGACCGCGCTGGCCGAGACCGAGGCCGCGCTGCACGGGGTACCGGTCGCCGAGGTACATCTGCACGAGCTGGGCGGCATCGACACCGTGGTGGACACCGTCGGGGTGGCCGCCGCACTGCACGCCCTCGGGGTGACCGCCGTGCACTGCGGACCGCTCGCGCTGGGCAGCGGGACGGTGTCGGCGCGGCACGGCACGCTGCCGGTGCCGGCCCCGGCCACCGCGGCGCTGCTGGCCAGGATGGGGGCGACCGTGGCACCGGCCGGGGTGCCCGGCGAGACGGTCACCCCGACCGGCGCCGCGCTGCTGCTGGCCGCCGGCGCCCGGTTCGGTCCGATCCCGCCGATGGTGGTGCGCGCGATGGGCTACGGCGCCGGCGCCCGCGAGGTGGCGGGCCGGCCGAACGTGCTGCAGGCGATGCTCGGCACCGACGACGTCACCACGGTGCCTGGCGAGCTGCCGGTGGCGGGCGCGGTGCTGGAGGACCTGGTCCAGGTGGAGACGAACGTCGACGACGTGACGGGGGAGCTGCTCGGCCACCTGATCGGGCGGCTGCTGGCCGAGGGCGCCGTGGACGCGTGGGTCAGCCCGGTCGTGATGAAGAAGGGCCGGCCGGCGCACACCGTGCACCTGCTGGCCACCCCGGTCCGGGCAGCGGCCTGCGAGCGCGCCCTGCTGCGGGAGACCGGCAGCCTGGGCGCGCGCCGGCACCCGGTGCGCCGGGTGGCCCTGCCCCGGACCAGCGCGACCGTGCACGTCGCCGGCCAGCCGATCCGGGTCAAGCAGGGTCCCTGGGGCGCCAAGCCGGAGCACGATGACGTGGCCGCGGCGGCCGAGGCGTCGGGCCGGTCGCTGCGCGAGGTGGCCGACCGGGCCCGCCTGCTGAGCGAACGCGGCGGCTCGGCCGTTGCCGGGCTCGCCAATCCCGGCGACTCGGCCGGTGACGAGCGCGCCGACCCAGCCGACCCAGCCGGCTCGGCCGGTGCCGACCCGGCCGGCTCAGCCGGTGACAACCTCGATCGTGGGTGACGCGGCCAGCGTCCGGGTGACGTAGCAGACGCGCTTGGCGGACTCGGCGAGCTTGGCCAGCTCGTCACCGGTGGGTGAGCTGGCCCGGACCGAGATCTTGAACGCGCGGAACTGCGGCCCGTCGTAGTAGCCGACCACGTCGACCTCGACGTCGGCCAGCTCGATGTCGCGCTTGCGGGCGCTGTAGGCCAGCGACAGCGTGAAGCAGGACGCGATCGAGGCGAGCAGCAGCTCGGTGGGCTGCGGGCCGGTGCCGGTGCCGCCGGCCGACTCGGGCTCGTCGGCCACCACCTCGAAGCCGCCGGCGTCGACCACGGCCCGCAGGCCTCCGGTCCAGCGGGCCTGCACGGCGCGCTCGGTCACACCCATTCGGGACTCCTTCTCCGCGTTGCCGCGGCGGTTGCAACACCCGTGCAACCGCCGCGGTGCACGGTGGGCTGGATCACTATTCGGACCATCGGTGGGGAGCTGCGATGACCGCTCAGACGACGGCGTCGGTACAGATGCGTCCGCGATTCTCCTCGTGTCACGGACAGTGTGCCGTGGCCGCGCGCTACCCGGAGCACCACGACCGGCTGCTGGCCGTGGACACCGACGCGGATGCGGTGCTCGAGCTGTTGGAGATCGCGGTGACCTGGCACGAGCTGGACTACTCGGACGCCGAGGTGGCCGGCCCGGGTGACTGGCTGCGGTTCGCCGGCGAGCACTCCTGGAGCCTGCCCGAGCGCGCCGAGCGCGTGTTCAGCCTGGCCGTGGACATCGTCGGCCGGGGCAGCGTGGCGCCGGTGCCGGGGCCCGGCCCGGCCCTGGCCGAGGTCATCGAGCTCGTTCGCTGAATGCACCATCACATATCCGATAGTAGGTGGATCTCTACTATATGAATAACGTTGATCGTTTCCCCGCGCCTTCGTGGCTCGACCTGCCGGCCCGGTCGGCCAAGCCGAGGGTGACGGGGCTGACCCACGTGCTGGACCCCGGCGCGGGGGTGGCGGCCACGGCCGACCTGCTCGCCTCGGCGGCCCGCCACATCGACATCTGGAAGGTCGGCTGGGGCACCGGCTACGTGGACGCCGGCCTGCCGGCGAAGCTGGCGCTGCTGGCCGAGCACGGCGTGGCGACCTGCCTCGGCGGCACCCTGCTGGAGATCGCGTTCGCGCAGGGCGTCGCCGTCGACTGCCTGGCCTGGGCCCGCGAGCTGGGCTTCGACTACGTCGAGGTGTCGCGGGGCACGGTGGACATGTCGGTCGCGCAGAAGCGTGCGCTGATCCGGCTGGCCAGCCGGGACTTCGGCGTGCTGGCCGAGGTCGGCGCGAAGTCGCCGGGGGAGCGCAACGCGGCCCGCAACTGGCCGGCCGAGTGCCTCTCCGACCTGGACGCCGGTGCCCGGCTGGTGGTCACCGAGGGGCGGCAGAGCGGCACCGTCGGCACGTTCGACGACGCCGGCCGGGTGCGCCCGGAGGTGGTCGAGGCGGTGGTCGGCGCGGTCGGCGTGGAGCGCGTGATCTTCGAGGCGCCGAGGGCCAGCCAGCAGGCGTGGTTCGTCCGCCGGTTCGGGGCCGACGTGAACCTGGGCAACGTGGCACTGGGCGACGTGCTGACCGTGGAGACCCTGCGGCTCGGGCTGCGCTCGGACACCGCGCAGGTCGTGCGCCGCGAGCACGCCGAGGCCGAGCCCGCATGAAACCGGAGCCCCCATGAAACCGGAGCCCGCATGAAACCGGCTGCGCCGCTCGGCGCGAACTTCATCCCGAACCGCTACCGGGGCGTCTCGGTCGCCCCGATCCCCGACGACGTCGAGCTGACCGAGCAGGCGATGCGCCGTTACCTGCTCGGCCGCCCGGCCTACCGGCGGACCCGGTTCGTGGTGGCGCGCCGGCCCGGGGCGACCGCGATCGTGGCGGTCACCCGCGGCTCGGACACGGAGCTGTTCTCCCCCGTGGTCGCCGTCGACCTGATCGCGGGGCCGGAGGAGTGCGCCTACGTCGTCGACCCGGAGGCGGACACCGGGATCCCGTCGGTGCTGGCCGAACTGGCCCAGCGGCACGCCCCGGGGTTCCGCGCGGTGGTGGTGCAGGGCCGCTACGCGCACGTGAACTTCATCGTCGACCCGCGCCCGCTGCGGATCGTGGTGCGCGAGGTCGTGCCGCCGGAGCCGGCCAAGCTGCTGGACCAGGCGCGCCGGATCCTCGCGGTCACCGAGTCGCTGCCGCCGATCGAGCTGGTCGGCGAGCTCACCGAGCTGGAGGAGCTGGCCGCCCGCGGCGCGGACCAGCACTACCCCGATGAGCACTACCTGCTGCCGTGCCGGGGCTCCGGCGGTGAGGTGCCCGGCGCCCGCGTGTCCTACCTGGACGAGCACCCGGAGCGGGCCGAATGGACGCTGCTCGGCTGCGCCCGGTCCCGGCAGATCCACCGCTGGTTCTACGGCGACGAGCCGCCCACCGTGGACCTCTGCCCCAAAGGGGCCGGCCGGGAGAGCTCGACGGGCCGGCTGCTGACCAAGTGCTGCCTGCAGGAGGAGCACCTGGAGTCCGGGCCGGGCTGGGTGTCGGTGCCCTGGGGCGCCTCGCTGGACCACGTCCGGGAGGCCCTGTTCACCCTCGCCGCGCAGGAGGTGCCGGCATGGCAACCCGCCTGAGCTCGTCGCGGCTCTACGCCCACCTGTGGGGTACCCCCGAGCTGGACGCGGTGTTCGACGAGCCGGCCATGATCGCGCGTTGGCTGGACATCCTGGTCGCGCTGGCCAGGGCGCAGGCCTCGCTCGACATCATCCCGGCGGCGTCCGCCGAGGCCATCGCGGCCGCTGCCAAGGTCGAGGCGCTGGACCTGGACTACGCCGCCGAGCAGACCCGGCTGACCGGGCACTCCACGCTCGGGCTGATCCGCGCGCTGCTGCGGGTGCTGCCGGAGGACGTCCGCGAGCACGTCTACCTCGGGGCCACGGTGCAGGACGTCACCGACACGTGGTTCGGCCTGGTCATGGGGGATGTCGGCGGGATCGTATGGCGGGACCTGCGCGCGCTGGAGGAGCGGCTGCTGGCGCTGGCCGCCACCCACCGCGACACCGTGATGGCCGGCCGCACCCACGGCCAGCCGGGTTCCCCGATCACGTTCGGCTACAAGGTGGCGTCCTGGGCCGACGAGCTGCGCCGCCACCTCGACCGGCTGCGCGACGGCCGACCGCGCTGGCTGGTCGGGCAGCTGGCCGGGGCGGTCGGGGTGCTCGGCTTCTTCGGCGCGGACGGCCCGGAGCTGCGCGCCCGGTTCTGCGCCGAGCTGGGACTGGCCGACCCCGGCATCTCCTGGACCACGTCGCGGGACCGGGTGGCCGAGTTCGGCACCGTGCTGGCCATGGTCTGCGGCACGCTCGGGCGGATCGGCGGCGAGGTCTACGAGTTGTCCCGCCCCGAGCTGGGCGAGCTGGCCGAGGCGGCCCCACCCGGCGCGGTCAGCAGCATCACCATGCCGCACAAGCGCAACCCCGAGATCGGCGAGCACCTGGACACGCTGGCGCGCCTCGCCCGGTCGTCGTCGGCGGTGCTGGTGGAGGGGCTGGTCGGCGGCCACGAGCGGGACGGCCGGTCCTGGAAGGCGGAGTGGATCGCGCTGCCCGAGGTGTGCCAGCTGACCGGGGCGGCGCTGCGGCTCGCGCTGGGCCTGGTGGACGGGCTGACCGTGTACCCGGGCGCGATGGCGGCCACCGTCGAGCGCTACTCCGCCGACCTGGGCTCCGAGCGTGTACTGGCCGGGCTGTCCGCGCGCCTCGGCAAGCACCGGGCCCAGCAGGTGCTGCACGAGGTACTCCGCCAGGACGGCGCCGCGCTGGGCACCGGGCTGGTCGAGCGCGGGGTGGCCAGCGCCGAGGAGGTCCGCGAGTGGGCCGCCTCGCCCGGCGTGCTGGCCGCCGCCGCGATGGTCGACGAGGTACTCCGCCGCGCCGCCACCGCCCGCGCCATCGAGCCGCCGACCTGGCCATGACCGCCACCCCCTTTTCCCGCGAGTCGGGGAATTCGTCAGGGCGAGTCGCGGATTTTGTCGGTCCTGGCCGCGGCCCCCGTCGGGACCTGGCCGGCACGCTGCCCCGGCTGTCCCTCGGCGTCTGGCCGACACCGCTGGTCCGGGCGGACCGGCTGGCACGTGCGCTGGGCGGCGGCACGCTGCTGCTCAAGCGGGACGACCTGGCCGGTTTCGGGGTGGCCGGCAACAAGACCCGGCCGCTGGAGTTCCTGCTCGGTGAGGCCAGGGCCCTCGGCGCCGAGGTGTTCGTGACCGGTGGCGGCCCCGGCTCCAACTTCTGCCCGGCCGCCGCGATGGCCGCCCGGGCGGCCGGCCTGGACTGCGAGCTCGTGGTGTGGGGCGACCCGCACAGCGCGAACCTGGCGCTGGCGGTGGCCGCCGGAGCCCGGCTGTGGCCGACCGGGGACTCCGACCGGGAGGCCATCGACGACCTGGTGCACCGCCGCGCCGACGAGCTGAGCGGGGCCGGGCGGCCGGCGTTCGCGGTGCCCAGGGGAGGTTCGACGGCGCTCGGCGCGGTCGGCTTCGCGGTCGCCGCCGCCGAGGTGGCCGAGCAGCTCGCCGCGCTGGCCGTGACGCCCGCACTGATCGTGTTCGCGGTGGGCTCCGGCGGCAGCGTCGCCGGCCTGCTCGCCGGGCTGGCCGCCGTGGGGCTGGACCTGCCGGTGCTGGGCGTGTCGGTGAGCCGGCCGCCGGAGCAGATCGGGCCGAGGGTCCTCGAGCTGGCCCGGGGCTGCGCCCGGCTGCTCGGCACGCCGCCGCCGGACGCCCGCCGGCTGGAGCTGGTCGACGCGAGGGGACCGGGCTTCGGGCTGGCCACCGACCTCGAGCGGGAGCGGGCCGGCCTGGCGCTGCGCACCGAGGGCCTGCTGCTGGACGAGACCTACGGCGCCGAGGCCTGCTCGGCGGCGATCGACCGGCTGCGCGCCGACCCGGCCGCGCCGGTGCTGCTCTGGCACACCGGCGGCCTGCTGCCCGCCGTCACGGCGCTGCGCCGGAGCACGACGACTGCCCACAGAGGAGCCCGATGACCTCCACCGACCAGACGACCGACCCCGGAGCGACGGAGACCGGTCCCGGTCAGCCGAAGTGGGACCGCCCCGGTGGCCCCCCGACGGGCGGGCCGGCCCCGGAGCTGATCGAGTCGGGGTTCGCGCTGGAGAACGCCGACGCGAGCTTCCTGCACCGCGGGCTGAACCTGGCCGACATCGCGCACGTGCTGGACCTGGCGCGCCGCGACATCGTGCCGCCGGAGCCGCTGCGCCAGCTGCTGGCGCTGCTGCTGGAGGTCACCGAGATACCGGCGGAGGAGTTCCCGTACGACCCGGCCTACGGCGAGCCGTACAACTCGCGCGAGCGGTACTTCGCGTCCCAGGTCGGTGACGTGGCGGGCTGGCTGCACGCCGGCCGGCCGCGGCGGGAGGCGGCCAGGGTGGCGCTGCGCCTGCACCTGCGCCGGCAGCTGACCGAGCTGGTCACCGAGGCGGTGCGGTTCGCGGAGCAGGCGGTGGACCGGGCCGAGGAGCACGCGCGCACGCTGCTGCCGGACCAGACGTACCTGCAGCAGGCGCAGCCGTCCACGTTCGGCCACTACCTGCTGTCGTTCGTCTACTCCACGGTGCGGGATGTACGGCGGCTGCTGGACGAGCTGGACTGGGTGGACACCAGCCCCGGCGGCGCGGGCTGCGTGAACGGCACCCGGCTGCTGGAGGACCGGGGTCCGATAGCCGCCGCGCTGGGCTTCGACGGGGTCATCCCGCACACCCGGGATGCGATGTGGCAGGTCGACGGGCTGATCCACATCCTGGCCACGGCGGCGAGCCTGCTGTCCAACTTCTCCAAGCTGGCCGAGGACCTGGAGATCTTCTCCTCCAGCGAGTTCGACTTCGTGGACCTGGCCGACGCGTACACCCGCTCCAGCATCCTGATGCCGAACAAGCGCAATCCGTACGCGCTGGCCATCGTGCGCGGTGCGTCCGGCGTGCTGATCGGCCGGCTGACGGGGTTCCTCGCGGTGACCAAGAGCCCGTCCGCGCGCAGCGACAACCTGATCTTCGCCTACGGCGAGGTGCCCAGGGCGCTGGACCTGTCCACCCGGATCACCCGCCTGATGGCCGGCGTCGTGCGCACCCTGCGGGTCAACCCGGTACGGATGCGCGAGGAGCTCGACCGCGGCTACACGCAGGCCACCGACCTCGCCGAGTACCTGGTGCAGACCCTCGGCGTGGACTACCGGACCGCCTACGTGGTGGTCGGGCAGACCGTCCGGGCGGCCAGCCGGGCCGGCGTGCCGGGCGGCCGGCTCACCGGGGAGATGATCGACGACGCCGCCGAGGCGCACACCGGTCGGCGCTGGGGGCTGGCGGGCGCGGACCTGTCCGCCGTGCTGGACCCGTGGCAGATCGTGCTGTCGCGGCGCGCCGAGGGGGGTGCGGCGCCGGAGGCGCTGGCCGGCATGACCGGTCAGCTGCGCACCGAGCTGGCCCGCCTCGCCGCGCTCGCCCGGGAGCGCACGGCCGGCTTCGACCGGGCCGAGACCGCGCTGCTCGAGGCGGCCGAACAAACGAGCCACCCCCGATGAGCAGCGGACGGCACACATCGTCGTATCGCCGCACACACGTCCAGACCTGTGTGCGGCGGTACCGGGCTGTGTGCCGTGCCCGGAGCGGGCCTCGCCGTCCGAGACACCCCAGGGCGTTGACACCACCCGGACGTTGAGTATCGTAAACAGTCTGCATCGCATAGTTAATGAAACTGGCGATCTTCGGCAGCGAAGCTGGAAGGCGGTTCGACGTGCCCCGTAGGACAGTGGTGATCGGAGGCGGGGCCGCGGGGCTCGGCGCCGCGGGTGGGGTGAAGGCCTCGGACCCGTCGGCCGACGTGGTCGTCTACACCCAGTTCGAGGACGTCGCGTACAGCCCGTGCGGCATTCCCTACGTGCACGGCGGCGAGATCGAGAGCTTCGACAAGCTGATCCTGGCCGGCAAACAGGCCTACATCGACGCCGGCATCGACGTGCACTACGAGACCGAGGTCAGCGCGATCGACACCGCCGCGAAGACCGTCACGGTCACCGGCGAGGGCGCGATCAGCTATGACAACCTGGTCATCGCCACCGGCTTCGACTACGCCGACCCCGGCGTGCCCGGCACCGAGCTCAGCGGCCTGTACTACGTCAAGAACATCCGCAGGGCCGCCGAGTGGGACAAGGTCATCTCCGAGACCAAGCGGGCCGTGGTGATCGAGGCGTCGCCCCTCGGCCTGGAGATGGTCACCGCGCTGGCGCACCGCGGCGTGGAGACCCACGTGGTCGACCCGAACCCGTACGCGCTGGCCATGATGGCCGACCCGGACATCATGGCGCCGGTGCAGGACTCCTGGGTCGAGATGGGCGTCCACCTGCACTTCAACACCACACTGGAGGCGTTCCTCGGGGACGACGACGGCAAGCTGCGCGCGATCCGGGTGTCCGGCCCGGACGGCCCGGTGGAGCTGCCCGTCGAGCTGGCCGTGGTGGCCACCCACAAGACGCCCAACAACACGCTCGCCGAGGCGGCCGGCATCAAGCTCGGCTCCACCGGCGGCATCATCGTGGACGAGCGGATGAAGACCTCCGCGCCGGACGTGTGGGCCGCCGGCGACGCCACCGAGATCCCGCACGGGCTGACCGGGGTGCCGCTGCAGGGGCTAACCGGCTCGCACGCCTACTCCCAGGGCAAGGTGGCCGGCGCCAACGCGGGCGGCGGTGACCGCACCTACCGGGCCGTCTACGTGCCATGGGGTACCCCGGCCGGCAAGTGGGTGATCGGCGGCGCCTCCTTCGGCGAGACCACGGCCACCGCGCTGGGCATCCCGTACGTGCTCGGGGTCGGCGAGGGCATCTCCCGGGCGCGCTACTACCCGGGCGTGCAGAAGATCAAGATCAAGCTGTTGGCCGAGCCGAAGACGCTGCGGCTGATCGGCGCCCAGATGGTCGGCGGCGGCGAGGGCATCAAGGAGCGCGCCGACTTCCTGGCCACCGCGATCAAGTTCGGCCTCACCCTGCGCGACCTGGCGGTGATGGAGAACGTCTACTCGCCGGCCATCGGCGCGCTGAACGAACCGATCGCCACCGCCGCGAACAACGGCGTGGCCAACGCCGAGAAGGGCTGAGCGGTGAGCGGCGGATTCTCCGGCTGGCTGCGGCACAACGCCGAGCACTACCTGCTGGTCGACGCACACCGCCGGGTGGCCGCCCGGCACGGCACCGCCGCGCCCCGCGCACCCCGGGGCGCCAAGGAGATCTTCTGGCTGAAGGTCTTTGCACCGCTCTACGCCGCCATCCCGTGGCCGGTCCGCCGGAAGATCATGCGCGCGATGCCCGGCAGCCACCGCAAGACGTGGGCTCCGCCACCCGCCCCACGCGGGCCAGCGGTCTGACCCTCGACCACCACACCAAGAAGAAGGAGATGCACTGTGGCGCAGATCGTCGGTGAGCGGGCCCACACGGGCGACGCGATTGTCGACTACGACGAGAAACTGTTCGACGACATCCAGGCGAACGAGGGCGAGAAGGCCTACATCTTCATGCACACCGTGCCGTTCGAAGGCTCGGTAGGCCTGGTCAACATGCTCACCTGTACCCGGATCAACCGGAAGGGCTTCGACACCAACCTGGTGCTCTACGGCCCCGGCGTACTGATGGCCTCGGCGACCCGGGGCTTCCCGACGGTGGGCTCGGAGGCCTTCCCCGGCCACCTGGCGTACAACAACCAGCTGGCGACCTTCATGAAGGAGGGCGGCCACGTCTACGCCTGCCGGTTCGCCATGGCCGCGCTCTACGGTATGCGGGAGACCGACCTGATCGAGGGCGTCATCCCGATGCACCCGCTGGACGTGCTGGACGCCACCCTGACGGCCCGCCGTGAGGGCGCGCTGGTCATGCAGACCTGGACGCTGTAGCTCCACGCGGGTAGGGGACGGACATGACAGGCAACACGGAGGGGGCCGCCCGCGCACGCTGGCGGGCGGCCGAGGACCGGCTCTACCCGACGCTGATCGCCAACCCGACCAGCTATCAGCGGGCGCTCACCCAGATCCAGGCGGTGACCGACGAGCTGCGCCGCCGGGGCGATGACCTGTCCGTCCTGCTCGCCGCCGAGGCCGGCACCGATGAGGTGCTGGCCTCGGCCTGCCCGGGCGGCGTCGGGCTGCCCGCCGACCTGCTGGTCGGCGTGGCCTGCGGCATCCGGGCCCGGGAGCTCGCCGCGCGACAGGAGCGCGAGCGCGTCCAGCGGGTGGTCGCCGAGGCCACCGGGGCGGGCGCCGAGTGGGCCGTGCTGCGCGGCCCGGCCGATCCCGCCGAGCTGACCGACGGCAGCGCGGCGGCCCTGCACCTGGCCTCCGGGACCGTACTGACCGCGTTCGTGGACGCGTGGTCCGGTGGCCCGCCGTACCAGCTCGAGGTGGCGCCGCCCGCCGGCCGGGCGACACTCGAGAACTTCACCGACCGCGCCGAGTGGCTGGCCGCCTACCACCGGCACCGCGCCGCACCACCGACCGAGGCGGCGGTCTCCACCGACCCGGCCACGAGCGACCCGGTTTCCACCGACCCGGTCAGGAGCGACCAGGTCTCAACAGACCCGGCCCGGACGGGAGCGTCGTGACCACATCGATCCGGCCGGTCAGTCTGGTCCGCGCCGAGCACGACCTGTGCTGCCAGGTGGTGGACAGCTCGGCCGACCTGCGGGCGCACCTGGCGATCCGGCGGGCGGTGTTCGTCGCCGAGCAGGGCGTCTTCGTCGACTCGGACGCCGACGCGCGCGACGACGACCCGGCGACCCTGCACGTGCTGGGCCTGGTGGACGGCGTGCCGGCGGGCACCGTGCGGCTGTTCCCGCTGAACCCGGCGGAGCCGGGCGGCGGCTGGCAGGGCGACCGGCTGGCCGTGCTGCCCGACTACCGGGCGAGCGGGCTCGGCGCGCCGCTCGTGCGGTTCGCGGTGACCACCGCCGGGGCGCTCGGCGGCCGGACCATGATCGCGCACGTGCAGCCGGCCAACCGCACCTTCTTCCGCCGGCTGGGCTGGGCGCAGATCGGCGAACCGGAGCTCTACGTCGGCCTGCCCCACCTGCGGATGGACATCGAACTGTCCGGCGGTGCAGTCCCGACCCCCTGACCACCGCCGAGCTCAACCACAGCGGCCTGTGAACCATGATCGAACCCCGCCGCGGTTGAGCTCGGCGAGAGGACGTGCGCGTATACCGATCGTCGACCGCCGGCTCATACGCTCGGGCGAGTGGAGATGGGCGAGCTGGTCCGGCTGGACCGCCGATTTGTGCAGGATCCACATGAGCTCTACCGGCGGCTGCGCGCGGACGGACCGGCGCACCCCGTGCTGATGTGGGGTGGCGTGCGGATCTGGCTGGTCACCCGGTACGCGGAGGCTAGGGCGCTGCTGGCCGACCCGAGGCTGAGCAAGGACAACGCCGGCGCGCTTGCACTGTTCCCGCCGGGTACCGCGGGTGCCTTCGCCTCGCCGCTCAGCGCCAACATGCTGATGACCGACCTGCCGGACCACACCCGGCTGCGCCGGCTGGTGACCAAGGCCTTCACCGCGCGGGCCGTGGCGCACCTGCGGCCCCGGATCGAGGGGATCGCCGACGAGCTGCTCGACGCGATCGCGGCGGCCGCCGCGCACGGCGAGGTGGACCTGATCGAGTCCTACGCGCTACCGCTGCCGATCCGGGTGATCGGGGAGCTGCTGGGGGTGCCGGCCGCCGACCGGGAGCAGTTCCGCGTCGGCGTCGAGCGGATCCTCGTCACGACCGACCAGGACACGCTGCACGCCACCACGGAGTCGCTGGCCGCCCTGCTGACCAGGGTGATCGCCGGCAAGCGGGCGGCGCCGGCCGAGGACCTGCTGTCCGCGCTGGTGCAGGTCAGCGCGGACGGTGACCAGCTGTCCGAGCAGGAGCTGCTGGCGACGACCTACCTGTTGATCCTGGCCGGCTTCGAGACGACCGTGAACCTGATCGGCAACGGCATCCTCGCGCTGCTGTGCAACCCGGTGCAGCTGCGCGCCCTGCGGGCGGCGCCGGCCCGGCTGCCCGAGGCGGTGGAGGAGTTCCTGCGGTTCGAGAGCCCGCTGAACCTGGCCACCACCCGGTTCAGCACGGCCGAGATCCGGCTCGGCGAGGTGACCATCCCGGCCGGCGAGCTCGTCATGATCGGGCTGCTGGCGGCCAACCACGACGGCGCCCGGTTCGACCACCCCGACCAGCTGGACATCGGCCGCACCGCCAACCCGCACCTCGCCTTCGGGCACGGCGTCCACTACTGCGTCGGCGCTCCGCTGGCGCGGCTGGAGGGCGCGATCGCGCTCGGCCGGCTGCTGGCCCGGTTCGACGACATCCGCCTGGCCGACCAGTCACCACCGCACTACCGCAACAGCACGCTGATGCGCGGCCTCGAGGCCCTGCCGGTGCGGCTCGAACCGGCGGCCGGTGTGCCGCCCCGCTCGCTGGCGCGACTGTTCGGCACGGGCTGATCCGCACGGGCTGATCCGCCGAGCTCAACCACACCGGCCTCCGCCGTGCGATACGGCGCGGGTGTGGTTGAGCTCGGCGAGGGATCAGGGATCAGCTGGCGGAGCGGAGCGGGCGGAAGGCGTTGCGGAGCTCGCCCGCGAAGATGGCCGGTTGCTCCCAGGCGGCGAAGTGGCCGCCCTTGTCGACTACGTTGAAGTAGATCAGTTTGTGGTAGGCCCGCTCGGCCCAGGTCTTGGGCGCCCGGTAGATCTCGCCGGGAAAGACGGTGATGGCGGCGGGAATGTTGACGTCGACGGCATTGAAGTTGTTCGCGTTGTTCTCCCAGTAGAGCTGCGCGGAGGAGACAGCGGTGTTCGTGAGCCAGTAGAGGGTGATGTCGTCGAGCATGTCGTCCTTGGTCAGCACGCGTTCCGGGTCGCCGCCGCTGTCGGTCCAGTCGGCGAACTTGTCGTACATCCACGCGGCGAGCCCGGCCGGTGAGTCGGTGAGCCCGTAGCCGACAGTTTGCGGCCGGGTGACCATCATCGCCGAATAGCCGCTCTTGCGTTTGTAGAAACCGTTCAGGGAATCGAAGGCGGCCTTTTCCTCCGGCGACAGCCCAGCGGGCGCCGGGTCACCGTCGTTGAGAATCTTGGCGATGTCCGGCGGCACGGTGGCGGGCATGTTCACGTGGATGCCGAGTAGCCCGGGCGGGGCCTGGCGGGCCATCACGTCGGAGACGACCGAGCCCCAGTCGCCGCCCTGGGAGACGTAGCGCTGGTAGCCGAGGCGGTGCATCAGCACGTTCCAGGCGCGGGCGATGCGGTCGGGCCCCCAGCCGGGGGCGGTGGGTTTCTGGGAGAAGCCGTAGCCGGGCATCGCGGGGATGACGACGTCGAAGGAGTCCTCGGCGCGGCCGCCGTACGCGGGTGGGTCGGTGAGCGGGCCGATGATCTTGAGTTGTTCGATCGGGGACCCCGGCCAGCCGTGGGTGATGATCAGCGGCAGTGCGTTGGGGTGCGGCGACTTGACGTGGATGAACTGGATGTCCAGGCCGTCGATCCTGGTGATGAACTCCGGCAGCGAGTTGAGCTTGGTCTCGATCTTGCGCCAGTCGAAGCCGGTGCCCCAGTAGTGCACCAGGTCCTGCAGCTTGGCCAGCTGCACGCCCTGGGACTGGTCGGTGACGGTCTCCTTGTCCGGCCAGCGGGTCGCGTTGATCCGGGCCTTCAGGTCGGTCAGCTGCGCTTCGGGGATGTTGATGTGGAACGGGCGGATCGCGTCGTCGGCCACCGGCGCGTCCGGTGCGCCCCGCCGGCCGCCCCCGCCCCGGACGCCGCCGGCGCGGCGGGTTGGGGCGAGCCGCAGGCGGTCAACGCGGCCGCGGCCACCAACGCCGCGGCCGCCATACCGGCGAATGTCCTACCCCGCTTCCGGGGTAGCGGAAATCCCGACATGACAGTTCTCCTTCGGTTTGAGCGATAAATCCGGTGCGGGCACCGACCGGTGCCGGCGGCGCGTCAGCTCGCGACCGCTGGCCGTCGACTTCGGAAAGTGGGCCGGGCGGCGCGGGACGGCGCGTCGGAGAGACACGCAAAAGGCGCGCGGCAATGGCGCGCGGCAATCGCGCGCAACGGCCGGGAACGAGTCGGCCGGGTGCGTGGCACCCGGCTCCGGAGAGACACGGAAGTCACCGTAGGTGTGCCGGGAATGGCGCGGCGTCTGTCAGATGACGCTATCGGTGTACGTCACCGGCGCACATTAGCGGAAAAGCGACATAATGCCGCGTGCATGGATATCAGTGACCGATGGGAGCGGTCAAATACCGTGTGCGGTCACACGGCTGGGGAACAGCGATTCAGGCCCGCGCGGCGGCGGCGGGAAACGTCAGCGGTCGGGGTGTTCTCCAATGGGGCGCAGGGCCGCGCCGAGCTCCGCGCGGGCGCTGATGCCGAGCTTGGGGAAGATCCGGTGCAGGTGGGTGCTCACCGTCCGGTGGGACAGGTAGAGCCGTTGGCCGATCTCCCGGTTGGTCAGGCCCTCGGCGGCGAGCTGCGCGATGCTCAGCTCGTGCGCGGTGAGCTGGTCGCGGGCGTCCGCGCCGCGCCGGGCGCTCGTCTCGCCGGAGGCGCGCAGCTCGGCGCGGGCCCGCTCGCTCCAAGGGATCACCCCGAGCGCGTCGAACGTCTCCCGGGCCGCCCGCAGGTGCAGCCGGGACTCGGCCGCGCGGCGCTGCCGGCGCAGCCACTCCCCGAAGGCGAGCTGGATGCGGCCGCGCTCCAGCGGCCACCCGGCCAGGTCGGCGGCCAGCGCGGCCTGGAACAGCCCCTCCGCCTCGTCGCCGCGAGCCAGCACGGCCCGCACGTAGCGCAGGCCGATGTGCAGCGCCGGGGACGGGGTCGTCGGGGCGACCGTCTCCAGCTCGGCCAGTATCTCGGCCATCGCGTCGGTCTGGCCGGTCCGGACGGCGGCGTCGGCGAGCTCCGCGACGGCGTACCAGCGCAGCGCGAGTTGGAAGGTCGGGTCGGCCGGGTCGTGCATCCGGCGCAGGTCGGCGAACGCGTCGGCGTACCGCCCCTCGCCGAGCGCGGTCAGCCCGCGCGCCACCTGCACGGTGGCCAGCACCGGGCGGGCCCCGGCGGCGAGCCCGATCTGCTCGGCGGCGGCGGCCTGCGCCTTGGCCTGGCCGTAGTCACCGCGCAGCGCGGCGATCTCCGCCTGGACCGCCCTGGCCAGGCCGTACATGAACACCTGGTTGGTCTCCTGGCCGAGCCGGCCGGCCTCCTCGGCGGCGGGCAGCGCCGTGGCGAGGTCGCCCAGGCGCACGCAGCTCCACGCCTGCACCGCCAGCGCCCTGGTGAGCAGGCCGAGCCGGCCCTGGGCGCGCAGCCCGGGCACGGCGGCGGCGGAGAACCGGGCCGCCAGGTCGAACGCGCCCACCTGCAGCGCGGCGCTGCCGAGGAACCGGCCGGTCTGTGGGTCACCGCCGGTGCCGCCGGCCAGCTCGCGCAGGTCGGCGACCACCGAGGAGCCGCGCTCGAACGGCGCGAGGTACGCCGAGAGCGCGACCATCCGGGGGTCGTGCTCGTCGATCGCCAGGTCGTCGCCCACGTCGAGCAGGCAGCGCCGCGCGGCCGGGCCGGGCTCGATCCAGAAGCACCGCATCCCCGCGCCCCACAGGATGCGCATCGCCAGGTCGACGTCGCCGTCGGCGGCCACCGACCGGGACAGCCCGGCCAGCTCCACCGTGCGGGCGTCGTGCAGCAGACCGTCGTCGAAGCCGCTGGGCAGCCAGGTGGCCCTCGCCCGCTGCTGGGCCGACAGCTCGATCGTGGACACCTGGCGCAGCAGCCGCTCGACGACGTCCCGGCGGCCCGACTCCACCGCCAGGTCACCCGCGCGCAGCAGCCGCTCCGCCCGCCGGGCCGGCACCTCGCTCAGTCGCGCCGCCTGCTCCAGCGCCGCGATGGTGGCCGCGACCCCGCCCCGGCGCTCGGCCCGGTCGGCCGCCAGCTCCAGCTCGACGGCGATCCGCTCGTCCGTACCCGCGGTGGCCGCCGCCCGGTGCCAGGCCCGCCGGTCGGGCTGGCCGGCCAGTACCTCGGCCAGCGCGTGATGGGCCGCCTGGCGGGCGGTGGCGTCGGCGGCTAGGGGGATGGCGGAGCGCATCAGCGGGTGCCGGAAGCCCGCCGAGGCGGGGCCGAGCTCGATCAGCCGGGCCGCCACCGCCGGGGCGAGTGCCGAGGCCTCGGCCGCCGAGCCGAGGACCAGCGACGTCGCGGCCAGGGTCTCGGTGAGTGACCCGCCGTCGTTGAGCGCGGCGACCAGCAGGGCGGCGCGGGTCTCGGCGGGCAGCTCGGCCACCCGGGCGGTGAAGGCCCGTTCCAGCCGGTCGGTCAGTGCCACACCGTCGGGCAGCGTCGGATCGGCCGCGCCGGCCACCGCGACGGGCAGCTCCACCAGCGCCAGCGGGTTGCCGGCCGCCTCGCACAGCAGCCGCGAGCGCACCGGCCCGGTGAGCCCGGGGGCGACCGAGTCGAGCAGCTCGGCCGCGGTCTCCGCCGGCAGCCGCTCGAGCCGCAGGGTGGGCAGGCCGGCGTCGTCAAGGCCGGACCCGACGCCGTCCCGCACGGTGGCGATGAGCACGATCGGCTCGGACTCCAGCCGCCGCGCGACAAACGCGAGCACGTCGGCGCTGGCGGCGTCCAACCAGTGCGCGTCCTCGGCGATCAGCACCAGCGGCGCCCCCGTGGCGGCCTCGGCCAGCAGGTTCAGCGCGGCCAGCCCCACCAGGTAGCCGCTCGGCGCCGGGCCGTCGGCGAGGCCGAGCGCGGCGCGCAGTGCGTCGCGCTGCGGGCCGGGCAGCGCGCCGATACCGGCGCGGACCGGGTGCAGCAGCTGGTGCAGCCCGGCGTAGGGCAGGTGCTGCTCGGACTCAACACCGACCGCGGTGAGCACCCGCATGCTCGGCGACGTCGTGAGCGCGCCCACCTCGGCGAGCAGGGCCGACTTGCCGATGCCGGCCTCACCCCTGACGACCAGTGCGCCGCCCCGGTGGCGGACCCCGTCGATCAGTTCGGCCAGGTACTTCTGTTCGAGTTCCCGTCCGAAAAGCGACATTCCTCCGCACTCCCACCTGGATCACCGCGTCGGTGCCCGCCACGGTCCGTGCTGGCCAGGCTAGGGCACTCGATCAATTGTGCCGAAAAACGCCGTGGCCGGTCGCGACGGAGCCCCGGAGCGGGAGGGCTCCGGGGCTCCTGGTCCGATGTCGAACCGGACCGCTGTGCGGTATCGAGTTACTTGGCCGTGCCGGTCCGGCGGTTGTTGTTCGTCCGGGTGGTGCTGGTGCTGGTCCGGGTCGCGGCGGCCTTGGCCGGCGCGGTGCGGTTGGCGGCCTTGCGGGTCGTGCTGCGCGTGGTGTGCGCGGCCTCGTCGCCCGCCTCGCGGATGTCGCCGGCCAACTCGGTGCTCAGCTCGGTCACCGTGGCGGCGGCCTGCTCGGCCACCCGCTTGGTGCCGCGCGCGGTGCGCTCGCCGACCGAGCGGGTCTCGAAGCTGACCGCCTCGAGCACCTCCTCGCCGACCTCGTGCAGCCCGTCGACCAGCTTCTCGACCAGGGTGGTCGACCGCTTGTCGGCGCTCTCCACGGCGCGCAGCGTCCGCGCGACCTGGGGCTGGGTGCGGATGCGGTCGAGGGTGCCCTCGCCGCGCTCGGCCCACTCGTCGTAGGCGCTACGGGCCCGCTCGGACGCCTCGTCGGCGCGCTTGCGCAGCTCGTCGCGGCTCAGCCGGGTGCGCAGCTCGGCGGGCAGCTCGCGCAGCGTCTGGACCGCGAGGTCCGTCGCGCCGAGCCAGGCCAGCACCGGGGTGCGGACGGCGTCGAACTGGGTGTTGACGGCCTTGTTGACCTGCGAACGGGCCTTGCGGACGTCCGCGGAGGTCGGCAGCGTGATAGCCATGTGAACCACCTCTCTGTATGGGGGACTGGTGTCCGCGACGGCGTCCTGTTGCACTCGCCGCGGTCGAGCCGGACGGGCCGAGATGACTGTCGCCCGCCCCGGTCGGAACCGGGTGCCGCGTCCTGCTCGACCAGCTCTGGTCTGTCGTTCCGGGTCAGCCATTGGCTGACACCTACGACCATAGGTCAGAGTGCTAGCTCTAGCAAGCGGTCTGCTTGCGCAGGTGGGGTGGCATGCGACACGTTTTCCCGGGCCGGCCGGGGGGCCGGCGCCGGGCCGGCCTCTGCTCAGTGCGTACGGGGCGCCGGCACGGTCAGCCGCCCGGTCGCGACGAACGAGGTGCGCAGCCGGCCGGGCAGTGCGGCGGAGATCCGGTCCAGCGCGGCCCGCCGCTCGGACGGCGCGCCGAGCTGGGCCATCAGCAGGTCGGAGCTGGTCGTGGCGGCCACCGCGCGGGCCTCCTCCGGTCGGCCGAGCGTGCGCAGCGCGAGCGCCTCGTACTTGCGCGAGGAGTACTTGCGCGCCTCGTCCAGCAGTTCCTCGGCCAGCTCGGGCTCCCACCGTGAGCGCATCTCCAGCAGCCGCATGGCCGCCCGGGGCCGGAACGGCAGCGAGCGCTCCAGCATCGGCGCCGCGGCCGCCACCGCCGCGCCGGCCGACTCCTCCCGGCCGAGCAGCAGGTCGCAGTCCGCGACCGCGAGCAGCGCGTGCAGCTCCTGCTCCAGCTCCAGCGCGCCGCCGCCCCGGTGGGCCAGCTCGACCGCGTGCTCGGCGTGCTCCCTGGCCCGGTCGACCTGGCCGACCTCCTGCAGGATCCAGGACGTCGTGGTCTCGATGCCGGCCCGGTAGAAGCCCACCTTCTCCGCGTCGATCAACCGCCGGGCGTTCTCCAGCGCGCGCAGTGCCCCGGAGAAGTCGCCGGTGTCACCCCGGGCCAGCCCGGTGAAGAACAGGGTCTGCAGCATCGCCCGGAACTCCCCGGTGCGCCGGCACAGCACCGCGGCCCTGGCCAGCACCGCGCGCGCCTCGGCGAACCGGTCCTGGTGCTGCAGCAGGGCGCCCCGGTAGGCCAGCGCGAGCGCCGTGGTCGTCTCGTCCGGCTCGGCGGCCAGCACCCGGTTGTAGGCCGCCTCGGCGCCGGCGTACTCGCCGTCCCAGTGCCGCACCCGGCCGAGCAGCAGCGTGGCGCTGGGCAGCGCGCCGGGCGCCGCGGCGGCCGACTCGGCCAGCTCGGTGGCCTGTTCGGCGAAGTCCACCGCGTGCATCGCGTCCCTGGCGTAGAGCGCGGTCCAGCCCAGCTGCTCCAGCGCCCTGGCCTCCAGCTCGGAGTCGCTCTCGTCGCGGGCGAGCTCGAGTGCCGCCTCGTGGTCGGCGCGCGCGGCGTCCGGGCGGCCGAGGTCGGTGTACGCGCGGCCCCGGCGCAGCAGCACCTCGATCAGCAGCCGGACGTCGCCCGCCGTGCGCGCCGCGTCCACCGCCTTGCCGAGCAGCTGGGTGGCCTCGGTGTTGGCGAAGGCCAGGTGGGCGGTGTGCCCGGCGGCCAGCCACGCGCCGGCGGCGGCCGACCAGTCGCCGGCGGCCGCGTGGTGCCGGGCGGCGGCCTCGGGGCGCTCCTCCAGCAGCCGGGCGGCGCGGCGGTGGCGGCTGACCCGGACCGGTTCCGGGGCCGACTCGTAGGCCACCTGGCGGACGATGTCGTTGGCGAACCGGAAGCTGTCGCCCCTGGCCACCAGCAGCCCGGCGCGCAGGGCCCGGCCGGCCCGCCGGGCGCAGTCCTCCACACCGAGCCCGCTCAGCGCGGCCACGTCGTCCAGGCTGAACCCGGCGCCGAGCACCGCGCCCTGGGCGAGCAGCTCGGCGGTCTGCTCGCCGGCGTGCGCGATGCGCTCCTCGACCGCCTCGTGCAGGGATCCGGGCACGATCATCGGCCCGCCGGCCGCCGGCGCCGAACTGGGTGCCGGGTGGCGCAGCAGCTCGGTGACGAACAGCGGTGAGCCGCCGGTCCACGAGTACAGCCGCGCCACGTCGTAGTCCAGCCCGGAGCGCACCACCAGGGTGGCCACGTCCGGCATGGTCAACGGCCCCAGCTCCAGCCAGCTCCGGGCCACGCCGCGCAGCGCGCCGGCCAGCGGCTCGTCCTCCGAGGTCCGCTCGGTGACCACCACCATCAGCCGGCTGCCGGCCCACTGCCCGGCCAGGAAGTGCAGCGCCTCGAGCGTGGACTGGCCGGCGTGGTGCACGTCCTCCACGGTCAGTAGCACCGGGCGGCGCGCGCTGAGCCGGACGAAGAACCCGGCCAGCGCGTCCAGCCCCCGGCCGTGCTCCAGCTCGGGGCCGGCGCGCTCGTAGGGCACCGCGCCCACCATGTCGGTCAGCTCGGGCACCAGCTGGGCCAGCGTGCCGAGGCGGGAGCCGGCCAGCTCGCGGATCTCCGCCGGCTGGCTGCGCCGGGCGATCGTGCGCACCGCGTGCACCAGCGGCTGCAGGTACATCGAGCGCTCGGCCTCGAAGCAGCCGACGGACACCACGAGCGCCCCGGTGCGGCGGGGTTCGTCGGCGAACCGGTCGACCAGCGCGCTCTTGCCGATGCCGGCCTCACCGGTGACCAGCGCCAGCGCCGGCTCGCCGGACACCGCGCCCGCCCACAGCTCGCCCAGCCTGGTCAGCTCGGCGCCCCGGCCGACCAGCCGGTCCCGCCCGCCCGTGCCGCTCCCGGTGGCCGGGCGGCTGGTGGAGCGGGGGTTCTCCGCGCGCAGGATCGACACGTACACCGCCTGGGTGGCCGGTGACGGGTCGCTGCCCAGCTGCTCGGACATCGCCAGCTGCAACTGCCGGTAGGTGACCAGCGCGGTACCGGAGCGCCCGGCGCGCTGGTGGGCGGCCATCACCGTGCGCGCGGCCTCCTCGTCCAGCGGGTCGGCGCGCAGCGCGGCGCCGGCGGCCTCCACCGCGACGTCCGGGGTGCCCAGCTCGAGGGCGGCGGCGCTCCAGCAGATCCGGGCCCGCCGCAGCCAGCGCGCCACCGCGCGGCGCAGCTGCGCCACCCACGGGTCGTCCCGCTCGTCGGCCAGCGCCACCTCGGTGGCCAGCCGGCGGGCGGCCTGCTCGGCGCTGGTCGAGGCGAGCGCCACGTTGCCGTAACGCAGCTCCCGCTCGGCGGTCTCCACCAGCTCGATCGCCTCGCCGAGGTCCACGGTCACCGCGTCGGGCACCAGCCGGTAGCCGCTGGGGCTGCCGTCGATCCGGTCGCGGCCGAGCGCGCGGCGCAGCCGGCTGATCAGCGCGGCGATGTTGCGGTCCGCCCGCTCGGGCGGGTTGGCGTCCCAGATCGCCTCGACCAGGGTGCCGACCGCGACGAACTCGCCGGACCGTTCGGCGAGCACGGCGAGCAGCCGGCGGGCCTTGCCGACCGGCAGTGGCGCGGCCAGCTCGCCCTCCACGGTGAACCGGCCGAGAAGGCGAAACCGCAGGTGGGCCTGGGTCACCCCGGGGACTGTACCGGGGGAGTGACCACCGGCCGACAATCCACTATAGTTAAGGCCAGATATCCGATGGTGTATGTCGAGTGGCCCGTCGTGCGGAGGACAGCAGTTTATGGGCAGGACCGCGGTCGTGGCGCTCGGTGGCAACGCGATCACGCGCAGTGGACAGGCCGGCACGCACGCCGAGCAGGCCGCGAACGCGCGCGGCATGGCCGACGCGGTCTGTCGGATGCGCGCCGCCGGCTGGAGCGTCGTGCTCGTGCACGGCAACGGCCCCCAGGTCGGCAACCTCGCCGTGCAGCAGCTGGCCGGCGCCGCCGAGGTACCCGAGCAGCCGCTGTTCGTGCTCGGCGCGATGACGGAGGGCCAGCTCGGCAGCCTGCTCGCGCTCGCCATGGCCGGGGTGGCCGAGCCGGTCTGCGTGGTGACCCACGTGGTGGTCGACCCGGCCGACCCGGCGTTCGAGCGACCGACCAAGCCGATCGGGCCGTTCCTCACCGAGGCCGAGGCGACCCGCCAGGCCGGCGAGCGCGGCTGGACCGTCGGCGAGGACGCCGGGCGCGGTTACCGCCGACTGGTCGCGTCGCCGGCGCCGCTGCGCATCGTCGAGCTGGACGCCGTGCGCGCGCTGGCCGACCGCGGTCTGCTGGTCGTCGCGGCCGGTGGCGGGGGCGTGCCCGTGGTGCCCGACGGCGCCGGCTACCGGGGCATCGACGCCGTGATCGACAAGGACCTGGCCGCCCAGCGCCTGGCCACCGAGCTGGGCGCCGAGGCGCTCGTCCTGATCACCGACGTGCCCCGGGTGCTGCTCGACTACGGCACCCCGAACGCCCGGCCGGTGGACGTGATGACCGTCGACCAGGCCCAGGCCCACACCGCCGACCAGCAGTTTCCGGAGGGCAGCATGGGCCCCAAGGTGCGCGGCGCCATCCAGTTCCTGCGCGCCGGCGGCCGGCTAGCCGTGATCACCAATGCCGAGCGGGCCAGCGCCTCGCTGGATCCGCACGCGAGCCCGGACACCGAGCTGGGCACCCGAATCGTCGCCGCCGACCTGCAGCTGGGAGCCGCCCCGTGAGTGCCGTCGCACCCTCCACCACCACCCCTGTGAGCCCTGCGCCCGGGGCCGTCGGGCCGATCATGCGGATCACCGTCCACGCGGACACCTACGTCGACTCGGTGGTGCAGCTCTCCGGCACCAGGGCGATGCGCCAGGTGGACGGGGTCGAGTGGGCCGCCGCCGCGATGGCCACCCCGGCCAACCTGGACACCCTCGATGCGGAGGGCTTCGACCTCTCGGCGGTCTGCTCGGCCGGCGCGAACGACCTGTTCCTGGCTGTGCGCGCCTGTTCGGACGCGGCCGTCTCCGCCGCTCTCGAAGCCGCCGAGGCCGCCATGTTCACCCCGCGCCTGGGCGGTGGCGGCTCGGACCGGTCCGCCCGCCCGGCGCGGACCCTGGCCGAGGCGCTGGACCGCGCGCCGGACAGCAATGTCGCGGTGATCTCGGTGCCCGGCGACTACGCCGCGCTGGAGGCGCACAAGGCGCTGTCCGCCGGGCTGGACGTGCTGCTGTTCAGCGACAACGTCCCGGTGGCCGACGAGATCGAGCTGAAGGACCGGGCCACGCGGCTGGGCCGCCTGGTGATGGGGCCGGGCGCCGGCACGGCGATGCTCGGGCACACCTGTCTCGGCTTTGCGAACGTCGTGCGGCCCGGCCGGGTCGCGGTGGTCGCCGCCGCCGGCACCGGGGCGCAGGAGGCGGCCAGCCTGGTGGACCGCTGGGGCGTCGGCGTCTCGCACGTGATCGGGCTCGGCGGGCGCGACCTGACCGAGGCGGTCGGCGGGCGGATGGCCCTGTCCGCCGTGCGCGGCCTGGTCGACGACCCCGCCACCGACGTGATCCTGCTGGTGTCCAAGCCGCCGTCCGTGCCCGTGGCGCACGCCGTGGTCGCCGCCGCGGCCGGCAAGTCGCTGGTCGCCGCGCTGATCGGGGTGCCGGACGACTTCGCGGCGCCCGACGGCGTGGTCGTCACCCGGACCCTGGAGGCCGGCGCGGTGGCCGCCGTGCGTGCCGCCGGTGGCGCCGCGCCGGAGGTGACCGGCGACCTGGTCTCCCGGGTACGTGCGGCCGCCGGTGAGCTGCCGGCCGGGCGCACCCTGGTCCGCGGCCTGTTCTCCGGCGGCACGCTCTGCTACGAGTCGCTGGTCATCCTGTCCGAGGTGCTGGGGCCGGTGTACTCGAACACCCCGATCGACAAGTCGCTCGGCCTGCCGGTACCGCCCGGCGCGCACAGCTGCCTCGACCTCGGTGAGGAGGAGTACACCAAGGGCCGGCCGCACCCCATGATCGACCCCGAGGCCCGTATCGAGATGCTGCGCGAGCAGGGCGCCGACCCGGCCGTCGCCGTGATCATCCTGGACGTGGTGCTCGGCTACGGCGCGCACCCGGACCCGGCCGCCGAGCTGGCCCCGATCTGCGCCGAGATCACCGCCGGCGGCGGCCCCCGGATCATCACCTACGTGCTGGGTACGGACTCCGACCCGCAGGGGTACGCCGACCAGCGGGCGGCCTTCGAGCGGGCCGGCTGCCTGGTCACCGAGACCGCCGCGCGCGCCTCGCTGGCCGCCGCCGCGCTGGCCACCCGCCGCCCCGAGCTCGCCGGCGGCGCCCTGTGACCGGCGCTGTGACGGGCGCTGTGACGGGCGCTGTGACCGGTGCTGGGATCGGTGCTGTACCTGGCGCTGTGATCGGCTCGGGTGGTCGGGGGCTGGCGCTCGTGACGCACTCGACGAAGCCGCGCGGTGGGCTGGTGCACACGCTCAGCCTGGCGGAGGAGCTGTACCGCCAGGGCGTCGGCGTGCACCTGGTGGCGCTCGGTGACCCGGCGGTCGGGCTGTTCCGGCCGACCACCGTGCCGCACACCGTGCTGCCCGGGCCGACCAAGGCGGGCACCACCCTCGACCAGCGCGTGTTCGCCGCCATCGACACCCTCGCCGGCGGCCTGGCCGAGCTGGCCGGCCGGTTCGACCTGCTGCACACGCAGGACTGCATCGCCGCGCGCGCCGCCGCCCGGGTACGCGACGCCGGCGCCCCGGTCACCGTGGTCCGCACCGTGCACCACGTGGACGACTTCACCACCCAGGCCCTGATCGACTGCCAGCGCCGGGCCATCGTCGAGCCCGACCGGGTCCTCGTGGTCAGCGAACAGTGGCGGGACATCCTGCGCGACGAGTACGACCGCGACGCCGACGTGGTGCCCAACGGCGTCGACCCGGACCGCTTCCCGGCCCCGCCGGCCCGCGTGCGCGCCGAGCTGCGCGCGCGGGTCGGTGCTGGCTCCGGGAGCGGCCGGTTCGTGTTCCTGGCCGTGGGCGGTGTGGAGCCGCGCAAGGGCACGGTGCACACGTTCCGCGCGCTGGCGCGGCTGCGGCGCGAGGGGGTGGACGCGGTGCTCGCGGTGGTCGGCGGCCACTCGTTCCAGGACTACACCGCGTACCGGGACGCCTCGCTCGCCCTGCTGCCCGAGCTGGGGCTGACGCTCGGCAAGGACGTGGTGCTGCTCGGCACGGTCAGCGAGGCGGAGCTCGGCGGCTGGTACCACGCGGCCGACGCGCTGTGCTTCCCCTCGGTCAAGGAGGGCTGGGGGCTGGCCGTGCTGGAGGCGATGGGCGCGGGGTTGCCGGTGATCGCCAGCGACCTGCCGGTGTTCCGCGAGTACCTGGTGCACGGGCGGACCGCGCTGCTGCCGCCGGTGGCCGACGACGTCGCGCTGGCCGCCGCGATGCGCACGATGGTGCTCGACGCGGGGCTGCGCGAGCGGCTGCGTGCCGGCGGCCGCGCCCTGCTGCCCCGGTACAGCTGGGCCGCCAGCGCCCACCGCCACCAACACATCTACGCCGCCCTCCGCACCGCACACCCCAGCTCCCGCGAGTCGCGGATTTTGTCAGGGTGAGTCGGGACTTTTGTCAGGGTGAGTCGGGGATTCCGTCAGTGCGAGTCGGGGCTTTTGTCAGGGTGAGTCGGTGATCTCGTCAGGCGCCGGTGGGCGTCGCTCGCCGGCGGGTGGGTGGCAGGCCGTGGCCCTCGGGGTCGGGCATACTCGGCCGCTGACCGGTCGTGACGACCGCGCAGAGCCGAGGGAGGATCGCCCATGGACCCCGATGAGGTCGACGACGACGTGTTCGAGCAGCTGGACGGACTGGACACGCTGGACGGGCGTGGGCCGATCGACCCGCTGGACGAGGGCTACTCCCCGCCGGAGAAGCCGTGGGCGGTGAACGACTGGGGCACCACCGCGCGCGAGGAGGCCGAGGGTGAGGACCTGGACCACCGGCTGGCCCGCGAGGTGCCGGAGACCTGGGCCGGCGAGGATGCGGACGATGACGGCCTCGGCGACGAGTCGGACACCGATGGCGAGCTGCGCGACGACGAGGTCGGGGATGCCCGCGCGGGACGCCTGTACGACAACGGCGACGGCACCGGGGACACCGAGCTGTACGCGGATGACGCGGGGGTCGACGGCGCCGGCGCGTCCGCCGAAGAGGCCGCCGTGCACGTCGTCCCCGAAGGCGAGTAGCCCCGCCGCGCGCCGCGCGCGTGGCTGACACACACGCTGTGGCCTCGGCACACACCCGCCCGGTGGCGATTGCACACAGGTTCTAGATGCGGCACACGGGTTCTCACTCGTGGGCGAGGTCCGGGAGCCGTGTGCGGGGTGGCAGATCCCGTGTGTGGGCATCGGAGGCCGTGTGTGGGCGCCCGGGCGGGTCGGGTCCGGAAGCCGTGTGTCGGCGGGGCCGGGTGGTCGCGCACCTTCCGGGGTTTCCGCGTATCTCGCACCGTGCGCGGGAACCCCGCAAGGTGCGCGAGAACGGTCGCGGGATGCGCGGGAACCACGCAGGATGCGCGGAGGCGCGCCGATGCGCTGGCCGAGTCGATCGTCGCTACGGCGCGCGCGTCACTCACGTGGCACACGGCTCACGTAGCCGCGCACACCGCGTGTCGGGCTGGCACACGGTGTCTCGACGCGGCACACCAGTTAGAACTCGTGGGCCGCGTCCACGCGCCGTGTGCTGGGGCCGCCAGCTGTGTGCGCGGCCGCAAGCTGTGTGCTGGGCCGCCAGCTGTGGGCGCGGTCGGTGGGGTATTCCTTCATCTAGTCAGTTGCTCAGATGTTCGGATGTTGCTAGATTCACTATAGGAAACGTAAATCTCCTATTGTGATCAGCGGAGGCGGTTCGGTGGCGTCGTCGGAGAAGGTGCGCGGTCGGGTCATCGACGCGCACAGCCATATCGGCACGATGCAGGCCTGGCAGTTCTACGACCTCAAGGAGCCGGTCAAACCGACCGTCTACGAGTTCGCCAATGCCAAGGAGTACCTGACTCACCTGGACGGGGTCGGGGTCGAGCGTGGCCTGGTGCTGCCCAACTACGGCATCCCGGTGCAGGAGCATGCGTTCTCGCTCAACGACCTGGTGCTCGACTCGGTGGCCGACAACGACCGGCTGGTCGGCGGGCTGTGGGTGTCGATCCTGCCGCGGAACGAGGAGCGGACGCTCGAGACCCTCGAGCACGCCGGCGAGCACGGCATCGTCGCGCTGAAGACCACCTTCCTGCTCGGTGGCAACCCGGACCCGAACACCTGGGACGCCAAGACCCGCGAGCTCGCCGAGGCCTGCTTCGCCGCCGCCGAGCGCCACAACCTGGTGTTCCACTTCCACACCAGTGCCGGCGGCAGCTCGGACATCAACAACTTCATCCCGCTCGTTGAGGAGTTCGGCAAGCGGGTCAAGATCTACCTGGTGCACTTCGGCGGCGGCGTGAGCGGGCACATCAAGCTGGTGCCCCGGTTCCTGGACTGGGTCGAGCAGGGGTACCAGGTGTACTGCGACACCACGTGGACCATCGGGTTCGGTGCCCGCTGGCTGATGACCGAGATCGAGAAGCGCGGCGTCGGCGCCGACCGGGTGCTGTTCGCCTCGGACGAGCCGTGGAGCGACTTCTGGAGCGAGTACTGGAAGATCTACGGCGCTCCGGTCAGCGACGAGCTCAAGCAGCGGATCCTCTACCGCAACTACGAGGAGCTCTACGGCAACACGAAGTCCTGACCGGGCTCAGTGGTGATGCCCGTGCCCGTGCCCGTGGCCGTCCGGCTCCCGATGGTCGTGGCCGGCGGGGCGCTCGGCCAGCGCGGCGGCCCGGTGGTGGATCTCGTCGGCGCCCACCGTGCCGTCGCTGGCCAACACGTCCTCCAGGGCGCCGAGCCAGTGCTGGTAGTAGTTCCAGCACTCACCGGACGGCGGGTCGGCCTCCCACGCGGCGATCCGGGTGGCCAGCGCCGCCTGGAACTGGGGCCAGGCAAACGCGCCGGCGTCGTAGAGGGTGACGGCCATGCCGAACGCCCGGCTCTGCCACGGCTCGGCGAACACCAGCTCGCCGTTGGCGCGGGGTGGCGCGGCGGGGCCGTCGATGTCCAGCGGCGCGGTCACGAGGCGTGCACCTTCGCCACCCCGACCATTGCGTCCCGGGTGATCAGCGGCACGAGCTGCTCCTCGGTGAGGTCTTCGGTGCCGGCGGGGCGCCGCGGCAGCACGAGCCAGCGCACCTCGCTGCTGGAGTCGCGCACAGTGATCTGGACATCGTCGGCCAGCTCGAGGCCCATCTCGGCGAGCACCCGGCGCGGTTCCCGGACCACCCGGGCGCGGTACGCCGGGTCCTTGTACCAGGACGGCGGCAGGCCGAGCACCGGCCACGGGTAGCAGGAGCAGAGTGTGCAGACGACGACGTTGTGGGAGGTGTCGGTGTTCTCGACGACGACGATGTGCTCGCCCTGCGGCCCGCTGAAGCCGAGCTCCTTGATCGCGGCCGTGCCGTCGGCGAGCAGCCGCTGCCGGTACTCCGGGTCGGTCCACGCCTTGGCCACCACCTTGGCGCCGTTGAGCGGGCCGACGTTGGTCTCGTAGTTGGCGATGAACTTGTCCATCACGTTCGGGTCGACCAGGCCGCGCTCGGTGAGCAGCTGTTCGAGGGCCTCGGTGCGCAGGGCCGGCGGGATCCGGTCGGTGTTCTCGGAGGTGGTCATGCGGTCTTCTCCAGGTAGCTCTCGAACAGCTCGATGGTCAGCGTGAACGGCTCGGTGTCCGGTCCGTCGCCCCACAGCTCGCGGGAGTCGAAGCGCACCGAGTAGACGTGCTGCGGGTTCTCGCCCTGGAAGACCGCGTGGGTGTCCGGGAGCAGCGCGGCGGGCTGGATGACCTCCACCACGCCGGTGTGTCCGCGCACGTAGGCGGGCAGCCGGGTCGGGCCGTCGGACGGCGTCACGCGGGCGCGGACCCGCTCGCCGACCGCGAAGGCCGGCTCGGCGTCCACCGTGCGCAGCGAGCCGGGCCCGGTGGCGGCGTAGTCGGGCTTGTTCGGCTCCGGTACCGCCGGCTCCTGGACCCCCTCGCCGCGGATGTTGCGGGCACGCGCGTCGACCGCGCCGGGGGCCAGGATCGCGCTCTCGACGAGCATCTGCTCCGAGGCGTTCAGCCAGCGGCCGTAGTAGCCGTCGTCGAAGTAGGCGGGGCGGTCCAGCTCGCCCAGGGCGCGCCGGAAGGCGTCCAGGTTCTGCCCGGAGATCCGGCCCATCGACAGCAGGGTCAGCGCGAACGCCCGGCCCTCCCACTGCTCGGCGAACACCGGCTCGCCCGGGGGCGGCGGGTGTGCCGGCCCCCAGCCGTCCGTGCCGCCCAGATCGGCAATCCCGTCCATGGCACCACCTCTCGTAAATCTACGATGAAGGATGAAGCGTTCATCATAGTAGATGAAGCTCAAGATGTGGCGCCCTTGCCCCGAGGCCGATTCTGATCCCCGCCAGCAGGGCGGCACCAGAGCTCGACCCGATGGTGGTCAGTCGCGCGCAGGCCGGCGACTCCGCCTCGGCGCCGTGCTCGGCGAGCGCCGCCAGCACCGCGTGCGCCGGCTCGATGCATTGCCCGCGCGCCGCCCAGTGCAGGAAGCCGGCCGCCACCTCGGTGGTGCGGACCGACGCGACGACCGCGAGCAGGGCCGGGGTGGCATCGGCCGAGCCGGCCGCCCTGGCTACCAGCAGCAGGCCGGCCAGCACGTCGTCGCCCGACGGGGTCAGCCCGGGACCCCGGCCGCCGAGGCGCGTGGCGTGGTCGCGCAACGCGGCTGCCCCGATCGCCCCGGTCAGCCGCTCGGCCGGGGGCAGTGGGCCCACCCAGGTCGGCCCGTCCAGCGGCAGGCTCCAGGCCTCGCCGTGCAGCGTCCGACCGTCGGTGCGCACCCGCTCACCCGGTCGGCAGGGCGGCAGTTGGCGACACCGCAGGTGCAGCGGGCCGGGCGGGGCGGCGGCGGTGGTCAGCGCGCACAGCCCAGCCGGCAGTGCCAGATAGGCGGCGCGCCGGTAGGTCGCCAGCACCCGACCGGTACCCGGGGTGTCGACCGCCGACCGGGCGCCGAGGCCGACGTCCAGCACCCGCCGGTCCCCGACCTCGCGACCCTGTGAGTGGTATTGGTCGCTATAGCAACCAATACCACTCACAGGGTCCGGAGTGGCGCTCGGCCTGGTCACCGCGGCGGCTCAGGCCACCCGCTCGGCCAGCTCGAGCAGGGCGGCCACGAAGCAGTCCTTCGGTGCGGTGGCCACGCCGGCGCCGACCTGGCCGATGCCGGAGCTGACGTGCAGGATCCCGGTGGTGACCTTGGGCGTGATGCCCAGCTCGACGACCCGGCGCACGTCGACCCCGAGCGGCGTACCGCTGAAGTCCATCGGCGGCAGGGTGAACCGGCTGCTGGTACCCGCGCAGATGGCCCGGAAGCCGAGGGTGGCCTCGGCGGCGTCGGCCATCGTGCCACCGAGGAACGCGGCCACCGCCGCCGAGCCGCCGGCCGCCGGTCCGCCCATCCCGGTCAGCTCCAGCACCGCGCTGTCGCCGATGTCGTGCGCGCTGGACTCCGGGCCGTAGCCGGAGTAGTACAGCGCGTCGTTGACCGGGGGAGCCTCGGTGAGGTGCCAGTTCGACGAGCCGGCCAGCTTGATGCCGAAGGTCGTGCCGTTGCGCGACATGGTGGTGACGATGCTGGCGCCGGCCACCTGCTCGGCCCACAGCTGCAGCGACTTGGCCGCCGCCATCGCGATGTTCAGGAAGAACAGGTGGTTGCCGGCCAGGAACTCGCCGAACGGCACGCGGACGGCGTCCGGCAGCCCGGCGATCCAGGGCAGCCAGGTGCGGGTCAGCAGGTTCGTGGCCGCCTGGGTGCGCATGTGCAGGTCGTCGCCCATGGTGATGCCCTGCGCGGCGATGGCCAGCACGTCCAGCGGGCCGGCGTGCTCGATGATCTGCCGGGTGGCCGGGCCGGCGACCTCGGCCAGGAACCGCAGCCGGGCGATGGCCTCGTCGGTGTCCCGGCCGAACCAGGCCACGTTGCCGGGGCCCTGGTTGATCCCGGAGAACGCACGCGTGCCGCCGTCGGAGTTCTCCACCACAAAAACCGGCTGGCTCGGCCCGAGCGCGCTGGCCATCGGGACCACGGTGTCGTGGTGGTTGGCCGCGTCCAGGCTCACCGCGCCCCGGACCAGCAGCTCGTCGGCGCCGGCCACGTCGTCAGCCCAGCCCTCGGCGACCACGGCGGCGCGCATCGAGCGGCGCAGCGGGTCGCAGTGCTCGGCGTAGGGCAGCGGCGGCCCGCAGTGCAGCAGCAGCCGGCCCTCGACACCGGGCACCGCGGCGCCGAGCGTGGACACCTCGACGAGCCGGGGCACGCCCTCGTTGAGCCGGCGGACCACCTCGGTGTTGGCCGCGTCGATCGCCGCGCCGGCGTCGCCGTAGAGCAGGCACAGCGCGCGCACCGCGGCCGGGTCGCCGTCGGCCGGGATCCGCCAGTCCACCTGCTGTACCGGCCGGTCCTGGGCGCGCACCGCATCGGCGAACATGGGCAGCCCGATGTTGACCACCGAGACCTCGTCCGGCAGCGTCAACTGGCTCATCGCACGGTTCTCCTCATCTGTGGTCCGCCCGGGTCAGGGACGGCGGCCGATCTGCAGCAGGGGGGTCGGGGAGCTGCCGGTGGGCCCGCACGGGGGTGCGGCCCCACCAGCGGCGCCGGCGCGCTGGACCAGGTTCAGGGACGAGCAGGCCTGGCAGCGGGCGCAGCCGGCCACCGCGGTCTCGGCGCCGAGCCCGCGCGCGGCCAGGAAGCCGGCGACCTTGCGGTAGATCGGCTCGGTGTACTCCCGGGACGGCGCCGGCACGTGCTCCATGAGTGAGCCGGCCACCGGGCGCAGCGGCACGACGAACGGGTAGACGCCGATGTCCACCGCGCGCCGGCACATCTCGACGGTGAGCTCCGGGTCCTCGCCGAGGCCGAGGATGACGTAGGTGGACACCCGTCCCTCGCCGAACAGCTCGACGGCGCGCTCCCAGGTCTGGAAGTACCGGTCGATGCCGGTGCGGAACTTGCCGGGCGCGACCCTGGCCAGCACCGCCGGGTCGAACGACTCCACGTGCACGCCGACCGCGTCGATGCCCATGCCGTGCACCTGGTCCAGCACGGCGAGGTCGCGCGGCGGCTCGAACTGCACCTCCACCGGCAACCCGGCCGCTTCCTTGACCGCCTGGCCACAGCGCGCCACGTACAGCGCGCCGCGGTCGGGGGCGACCGAGGAACCGGTGGTCAGCGTGGCGTCGACCGCGCCGTCCAGCTCCTTCGCCGCCACCGCGACCTCGGCCAGCATCGCCGGCGTCTTCTTGGCGATGGTGGCGCCGGACGCCAGCGACAGGCCGATCCCGCAGAACCCGCACTGGTCGGAGTTACCCCAGTAGTTGCAGGTCTGCACGACCGTGGAGGCCAGCGAGTCCAGGTGCAGCAGCGCGATCTTGTGGTACGGCACGCCGTCGGCGGTGGTCAGGTCGTAGAACCGGGGCCGCGCTGTGCCGGACACCGAGGCGACCTTGGCCCCGTGCAGGTAGATGCCCTGGCTGCCGTCCTCGGCGCGCAGCGCGTACGGCGAGTCGGCGCTCGGCGGCACGGTGACCGGCACGCCCTCGATCCACAGCATGCCCGAGTCCGACGGGCCGGCGCCGCCCTTGCGGGACGTCTCCAGGGTGGTCTCGATGCGCATTCCGACCGCCTGCAGATCCATGATCAATGCGGCGACCTCGGCGGTGTACGAGCCGGTCGACGGCGGGGGCGCGGTGCTCACGACATCGGTCATTCATCTATTATAGTGTGTGAAGCCCACTATCCGATACATTACTCGGCTCGGATACCGAACCCGGTGCCGATCGGTCGGCACGGGCCCCGGGTGCCCGCCAGCCCAGCTCGCGGTGCGCCAGCAGGTGCCGGACGAACAGCTCGGTGGTCGCGGTCGGCGCCGGCTGGCTGACCACGTGCCAGGGCCGTTGCAGGGGCGTGCCCGGCACCGCCAGCTCGACCAGCGCGCCGGAGTCCAGGTGGGCGCGCACCGCCGGTCGGGACACCAGCGTCACCCCGAGCCCGGCCACCGCCGCGGCCACCACCGCGCCGTGCGAACCCAGCGTGAGCTGGGGCGGGACGATCTCCAGGGCGGACAGCAGAGCGGTCGTGGTGGCCCGGATCCCGGACTCCGGCTCGCGCAGCAGCCAGGTCGCGGTCGCCGGGTCGAACGCGGCCGGCTCGAACGCGGCCGGCTCGGACCCCGCCGGCTCGGACCCGGCCGGCTTGGACCCGGCCGGCTCGGACCCCGCCGGGTCGGCCGCTCCCACCTCGGACGCGGCCGGGAGCGGCCCACCCTCGAACCCGGCCGCCGCGCTCGGCGGGCCGACCACCACGAGCGAGTTGGGCCGGACCGCGCGCACCCGGGCCGGCCCGCCCGAGGGTGGCCGGCCGGCGACGACCAGGTCCACCTCGTGGTTGGCGAGCTTGGGCCACACCGCCTGCCGGGGCGCGACCTCCAGGCCCAGCACCACCGCCGGGTACGCCGCCCGGAACGACGCCAGCAGGCTGGGCAGCAGGTGCTCGCCGGCCGTCGTCACCGCGGCCAGCCGCAGAGTGCCGTGCGCGGGGTCGGCCTCGCCACGGGCGGCGGCCAGTGCCTCCTCGTGCAGGCCGAGGATGCGCCGGGCGTAGCCGACGTAGCGGAGGCCGGCGGCGGTCAGCCGGACGCCCCGGCCGTCGCGGTCCAGCAGCGGCACGCCGACCTCGGCGGCCAGCGCACTGATCGCGCCGGACACCGAGGCCTCGGTGACCACCAGGCGCTGCGCGGCCGCCCGCACCGAGCCGGTGTCGGCCAGCTCGACGAGCGCCCGCAGTCGCGCGTTGGTTGTCACGTGCTGATGGTCTCCCCACCGAGTACCCGGCTGGCCAGCAGGTCCGGCGCCTCCAGTGTGGTCAGCGCGGCGAGGTCGACCCGGGGGTCGGGCTGTTCGAGCAGCCGCCGGGCCTGCCGCAGCCGGGCCCGCTCGACGGCGTTGCGCACGCTGCGCGCGTTGGCGAACCACGGCTGGCCGACCCTGGCGCGCAGGTAGCGGTCCAGTACCTCGCGCGCCTCGGGGGAGAAGCGGTAGCCCAGCCCGTCGGCCAGCAGCTCGCCGATCTGTCCCAGTTCGCCGACGGTGTAGTCGGGGAACGTGATGTGGTGCGCGACCCGGCTCTGCATGCCCGGGTTGGCGGCGAAGAACGTGTCCATCCGGTCGGCGTAGCCAGCCAGCACCACAACGAGGTCGTCCCGGTTGTTCTCCATCACCTGCAGCAGGATCTCGATGGCCTCGCCGCCGTAGTCCCGCTCGTTCTCGACCTTGTACAGGTAGTAGGCCTCGTCGATGAACAGCACGCCGCCCATCGCCCGCTTGATCACGTCCTTGGTCTTCGGCGCGGTGTGCCCGACGTACTGCCCGACGAGGTCGTCCCTGGTCACGGCCACCAGGTGGCCCCGGCGCAGGTAGCCGAGCCGGTGCAGCAGGTCGGCCAGCCGCAGCGCGACGGTCGTCTTGCCGGTGCCGGGGTTGCCGGTGAAGCACATGTGCAGCGTCGGCGCCGGCGTGGCCACCCCGAACCGCGCGCGAGTGCGGTCCACGAGCAGCAGCGCGGCGAGCTCGGCGAGGCGGGTCTTCACCGGTGTCAGCCCGACCAGCTCGCGGTCCAGCGCCCCGAGCACCTCGTCGATGCCGGCGTCCCGGCGGGCCTGGGCGAGGTCCACCAGGGTGTCGGCGGGTAGTGCCTCGGGAGCCGGCGCGGCGTCAGCCGGCTCCCGAGCAGCTCCGCCGCCGGCCGGGCGCATCCCGAAGGACGGGCGCTCGGTGGCGGCTGCCTGTGCGGTCACCTCAGCTCCGGGGGTAGCGCTCGCCGGCCGGCCGCTCGGTGGCGTAGGAGTGGGTGGTGTACCGGACGGTCCGGTTGCCGGTCTCCTGGCGCTCCAGCCGGAACCCGGGCTCCTCGGCGGGGCGTGCCACCAGGAACGACAGCGCGGTGGTCTGCCGGCCGAGCCGCGCGTCGTAGGCGTTCAGCTTGATGTAGCGGTTGGGGTTGGCCTGGCGGCAGGCGTTCACCTCGAGCAGTACACCGGCCGCGTCGGCCAGGTCGAACATCGGCAGCGCCCACATCTCCCAGTACGTGTTGCGGGGGTGCGGGTCGTCGGTGAACTCGACCGAGAGCGGCCAGCCGTTGTCCAGGCAGTAGCCGATCTGTGCGGTGATCTCCGCGTCGGTGAGCTCGGGCAGGTAGGAGAAGGTGCCCTGCGTGATGCGCATCGTGTCGCCCTCTCAGACGCTGGTCGGCGTCTCGACGACGTCC
>DATAZG010000080.1:0-1808 GCA_036272155.1 Pseudonocardia sp. | reverse complement strand
GGCCCTGCGGGTCGCCCTTGCGGCCGACCACGTAGACGTTGCCGGGGTCGTCGGCGTAGCGCCGCCACTGGCCGTCGGGCGCCTGCTCGCACAGGAAGAACTCGAGCTCGGGCCCGCAGGCCAGCGCGTAGCCCAGGCCGGAGATCCGGTCCGCCACCCGCCGGGCGACGGCGCGCGGAGCTTCCGGCGCGGGCTCGCCGTCCGGGGTGCAGGCTTCGCCGATGCACCAGGCCGCGTCTGGTTCCCAGGGCAGCGTGGTCAGCGAGGACAGGTCGGGGAAGACGTGGATGTCGGGCAGCCCGGCCGCCAGGCCGCCCTCGACCGGGACCACGTCCCCCATCGGGGAGGTGTGGTAGACCGCGCGGCAGAAGGCCAGGCCGTGCTCCATCGCGCTGGGCAGCGCGTCGAGCAGGACGTCGCGGCCGCGGTCGACGCCGATCAGGTCGGGGTAAGACACCCGGACCACATCCACGCCCTCGGAACGCAGCCGTTCGCAGACGCTGGAGACCGAAGAACTCTGCTCGTCCCGGGGGGGACGAGCCCCCCGAGCCCCCCCGGTTTCTTCACGAGTGCGCGGCACGGCAGCATGCTAACATCGCAAGTCGTATGGATACAAACGATCCGTGCGGCGGACGGCATGGCTGAGGTGTCCGGGAGGCGGCGTGGCTGAGGTATCCGGGTTCTTCTACCCGCGGACGGCCACCGGCCGGTCCTCGCTGCTGCCCCCACCGCCGTGGCACTACTCCGGTGACCTGCTGACCGTCGAGTACCGGACCGATCCCGAACGGGTGGCCGAGCTGCTCCCGGCCCCGCTCACCCCGGCGCCCGAGGACCCCGGCGCGGTGGCGCTGATCTGGGCCGACTGGCAGTCCTGCGGCGACGGCGGCGAGGAGCTCCTGGACCCGGTGCGGGCTCAGTACCGGGAGTGCTTCGCCGTGGTCCGGTGCGCGTTCGAGGGCCAGGTGTACTCGCGCTGCGTCTATATCTGGGTCGACGCCGACTTCGCGCTGGCCCGGGGACTGCACCAGGGTTACCCGAAGAAGTTCGGGTCGATTCACCAGACACGAGCCCACCCGTTCGGTCGGGCCGCCCCGAGGATCGGGCCGGGCGGCACGTTCGCCGGGACCCTGGCCGCCGCTGACCGGCGGCTGGCCCAGGCGGTGGTGACGCTGCGCGAGCACGCCACGGCGGCCGGGTTCGTCAACGGCCACCCGATGGCGCACCACCGGTGGATGCCGTCGATCGAGAAGGGCGCCCCCGACGCGCTGGACGAGCTGGTCCGGTCGGGCAGCGCCAGCGTCGAGGCCGGGCCGGCCTGGCGCGGCGACGCGCGGCTGGAGCTGTTCCACTCACCCACCGAGGAGCTGGACCGGCTCGAGGTGCGCGAGATCATCGGCGGCTACTACCAGCAGGTCGGCGTCACCTGGGACGGCGGGAAGGTGCTGTATTCCTCATGAGCAGTGCGAACGTGGCCGGGGTAGATGTCGAGGTCCGGCACTGGATCGGCGGGCGGCGGGTCGCGTCGGCCGCCGTATTCACCGACGTCTGCCCCATCGACTCCACGCCGCTGGCCGAGGTGGCCCGCGGCGGCGCGGCCGAGGTGGACGCGGCGGTACGGGCGGCCCGTGACGCCTTCGCGGACTGGTCGGCGACGCCGGCGCCGGAAAGGGCGGCGGTGCTGCACGCGATCGCGGACGGCATCGAGGCGCGGGCGGCCGAGCTGGCCGCGGTCGAGACGGCCGACAACGGGGCGCTGCTGCGCTCGCACGTGAACAGCGTGATGCCGCGGGCCGCGCACAACTTCCGGT
>DATAZG010000079.1:0-11863 GCA_036272155.1 Pseudonocardia sp. | reverse complement strand
CAGGGCGGACAGCACCCGGCGGAGCTTGACGGTGACCGCCATCTCGTCGGGAGCCAGCAGCAGCTCCTCCTTGCGCGTACCGGAGGCGTCGATGTCGATCGCGGGGAAGACCCGCTTGTCGGCGATCCGCCGGTCCAGCTTCAGCTCGGCGTTACCGGTGCCCTTGAACTCCTCGAAGATGACCGTGTCCATCGTGGACCCGGTCTCCACCAGCGCGGTGGCGAAGATGGTCAGCGAGCCGCCGTCCTCGATGTTGCGCGCCGCGCCGAGGAACCGCTTCGGCGGGTAGAGCGCGGTGGAGTCGACACCACCGGACAGGATCCGGCCGGATGCCGGCGCCGCCAGGTTGTAGGCCCGGCCCAGCCGCGTGATCGAGTCGAGCAGCACGACGACGTCGTGACCCATCTCGACGAGCCGCTTGGCCCGCTCGATGGACAGCTCGGCCACCGTGGTGTGGTCCGACGGCGGGCGGTCGAAGGTGGAGGCGATGACCTCACCCTTCACCGACCGCTGCATGTCGGTGACCTCCTCGGGCCGCTCGTCGACGAGCACGACCATGAGGTGGCATTCCGGGTTGTTCGTGGTGATGGCGTTGGCGATGGCCTGCAGGATCATCGTCTTGCCGGCCTTCGGCGGGCTGACGATCAGTGCACGCTGGCCCTTGCCGATGGGCATCACCAGGTCGATGACCCGGGTGGTCAGCTTGGACGACTCGGTCTCCAGGCGGAGGCGGTCGTTCGGGTACAGCGGGGTGAGCTTGGTGAACTCCGGCCGGTTCTTGGCCTGCTCGGGGTCGAGCCCGTTGATCGTGTCCACCCGGACCAGCGGGTTGAACTTCTGCCGCTGCTGCTCACCGTCGCGGGGCTGGCGGACGGCGCCGCTGACGTTGTCACCGCGGCGCAGGCCGTAGCGGCGGACCATCGACAGCGAGACGTACACGTCGTTCGGCCCGGACAGGTAGCCCGAGGTGCGGACGAACGCGTAGTTGTCCAGCACGTCGAGGATGCCTGCCACCGGGAGCAGCACGTCGTCGTCGCGGACCTCGGTGTCCGGGGCGTTGTTGCTGCCCTGGCCACCACCCTGGGTCGGCGCACCGTCGCGGCGGTCGCGGCCACGCCGGTTGCGGTCCCGGAAGCGGCGGCCACGCCGGCCGCGGCCGGTGCCGTCGTCATCGTCGTCGTCGTCGCGGTTGTCCTGCTGCCGGCCGTCCTGCGTGCGGTTCTGCTGCCGGTTGTCCTGAGGCCGGTCCTGCTGCCGGTCCTGCTGGCGGCCGTCCTGCTGCCGGTCCTGCTGGCGACCGTCCTGCTGACGGTTGTCCTGCTGACGGTTGTCCTGCTGACGACCGTCCTGCCGGCTGCTCTGGCGGTTGTTGCCGCCGTCCCGGCTGTCCTGCTGACGGTTGTCCTGCTGCCGGTCCTGCTGGCGGCTGTCCTGGCGGTTGGCACCGTCCTGACCGCCGCGGGAGCGCTGGCCCCGGCCCTCGCCGGAGTCCTGCTCGCGCGGTTCGGCGGAGGTGCCGGCGTCGGCGGCGTGGGGGGCCTCGACGCTCGGGGTGACCGCGCGGTCGGCCGCGTCGCTCTCAGCGGCGGCCTCGGGCACGGAGTCGGTCGACGAGTCCGGCGCGCCGGCCGGACGGGATGCGCTGCGCCGGCGGCGGGTGCGCGTCGGGGCCTCGGCGGCCGGGGTCTCCTCGGCGGCCGGGGTGGCGGGGGTGGCGTCGCTGGTGGGGGCGTCGCCGGGGGGAGCGGTGCTGGTGCGCGCGGGCTTCGCGGCGCGGGCCGGGGCGGCCTCCTCGGTGAGGGGCAACTGCTCCTGGCCGGTCGCGGACGCGCGGCGAGGCGCGGCGCCGCCGGAACCGCCCTGGGCCTCCTTGATCGCGGTGATCAGGTCGCCCTTGCGCAGGCCCTCGGTGTTCGGGATTTTCAGCTCTCCCGCGAGCTGCCGCAGCTCGGCCAGGACCATTCCGGTCAGTCCGCCACGCCGTTTGGGCGTGCCGTTGGCGGGGCCGCGGTCTGTTGCCGCATCGGCGGCGGTTGCACCGGCCGAACCGGCGACTTCGCCAGCCGGCGCCTCGGTGCTGATGGTGTCGGTGTCGCTCACAAAGATCCTTCCTAACCGACCAGGGCTCATGCGCTGATCAGCGGATTTTTTGTCGTCCGTGCGGTATGCAGGACGACCCAGTCGAAACGCGGTGGCGGCCCATCACCGCTCGCGCCGACAGATACGGTGGACAACGACCAGGTCGATGATCATGTGCCGGCGTCTTCCCGCGCTTTCACGCGGACAAACGTGGAAAGAGATCAAACCCGGTTTCAGCTCGGGAGTGTACCGACGCGGATCACGCGCGGTCGTTGTACGCCGCCGAGAGTAGACAAAACGTCGCCACCCGGCAACAACACGCCCCGGCGCGCCACCCGCTCAGCGCACCGAGTCACCCGATGTGTACCACCGCGCCGGTGCGGTCCACCTGCAGCGGAGTGACCGTGAAGGACGGTCCCACCAGGTCCGAGGGCAGATCGGTACCGGTCAGCAGCGCGAGCACGGTGGGCCCGGCGCCGGAGATCACGGCCGGCACCCCCTGTTCCCGCAGCTGGTCGACGAGCGACGCGGACGCGGGATAGGCGGGCCGTCGGTACGGCTGGTGCAGCCGGTCCTCGGTGGCCGCGAACAACAGCTCGGGCCGCGAGGTGAAGGCACACACTCCCAACGCCGTCCGACTCGCGGTGAACGCCGCATCGGACAACGGAACCGTCTCGGGGAGCAGGCGCCGGGTCATCGCGGTGGAGGACTCCTCCGCCGGGATCAGGGCCACCGGCCGCAGCTTCGCATGGGGTTCGAGTCGTGCAGCGCCGTACGCGTCGCCGTTATTCCCCCGGTACTTCCAGGCCACCACAAAACCGCCGAGTAGGCTGGCGGCCGCGTTGTCCGCGTGGCCGTCCATCGCGGCCGTGACCTGCAGCAACAGCTCGCGGTCCGGTTCCAGGTCGCGGCCGAGCAGCGCACTCGCGGCCACCGCCCCGGCCACCGCCGCCGCGGCGGAAGAACCGAGACCGCGGCCGTGCGGGATCTGGTTGTGGCAGCGCAGCCGCAGCCCCGGCGGCGTCTCGCCGAGCGCCTTGAAGGTCTCCCGCATCGCGCGCACGACCAGGTGGTGCTCGTCGAGCGGCACCTCGCCGGCGCCCTCACCGGTCACCTCGACGACCAGCCCCTCGTCCGCCGTGCTGGCCAGCACCTCGTCGTAGCGGCCCAGCGCCAGTGCCAGGGTGTCGAAGCCGGGGCCGAGGTTGGCCGACGACGCGGGTACCCGGACCCGGACCTCGCGGTGCGCGCTCATCCGAGCCCGAGTGCGGCGGCCACCGCGGTCGGGTCCGCCGGCACCACCACCGTCTCGGGCGCGGCGTGCAGCGCGGTGTCCGGGTCCTTGAGCCCGTGCCCGGTCACCGTGCACACCACCAGACTGTCCGGCGCGATCTGGCCGGCCTCGCTGACCTGCAACAACCCGGCCACGCTAGCCGCCGAGGCCGGCTCCACGAACACCGCCTCGTGGGCCGAGAGCAGCCGGTAGGCGGTCAGGATCTCGTCGTCGGTGACCGCCGCGAACAGCCCGCCCGACTCGTCGCGCGCGGTGACGGCGCCGGCCCAGGAGGCGGGCGCGCCGATCCGGATCGCGGTGGCGATGGTCTCCGGGTGCGCGACCGGGGCGCCGTGCACGAGCGGCGCCGCACCGGCGGCCTGGAAGCCGAACATGCGGGGCAGCTCCGGGATCAACCCGTCCGAGTGGTAGGCCCGGTAGCCCTTCCAGTAGGCGGTGATGTTGCCTGCGTTGCCGACCGGCAGGCAGTGCACGTCCGGCGCGCGGCCCAGCTCGTCGCACACCTCGTACGCCGCGCTGGCCTGGCCGGCGATCCGGGTCGGGTTCACCGAGTTGACCAGGGCGGTCACCGGGTAGTCGGCGGCGGTCTTTCGCGCCAGCTCGAGGCAGTCGTCGAAGTTGCCGTCGATCTGCAGGATCTTCGCGCCGTGTGCCACCGCCTGGGCCAGCTTGCCCAGCGCGATCTTGCCCTGCGGCACGAGAACGGCGCAGGTCAGGCCCGCGCGGGCGGCGTAGGCGGCAGCCGAGGCCGAGGTGTTGCCGGTGGACGCGCAGAGCACGCCCTGCGCCCCCTCGGACTTGGCCACGGTGACCGCGACCGTCATGCCCCGGTCCTTGAACGAGCCGGTCGGGTTCGCCCCGTCGACCTTCAGGAAGACGTTCGCGCCGACCCGCTCGGACAGCCTCGGGGCCGGTAGCAACGGCGTGCCGCCCTCGCCGAGCGTCACGATCTCCACGTCCGGCGCCACCGGCATTCGGTCCCGGTACGCCTCGATCACGCCTGGCCAGCGCCAGGGCGCGCCGGTCGAGGCCGGGCTCAGACCCCGCGCTGCAGCCTGCATCACGACACTCCCAACGCACTCACGGGTCGGCCCAGGTTCTCCACGCGCAGCACGCGGTCCACCCCGAGCACCTCGTCCAGCTCACCGAGCGCGGCCACGGTAGCCGCCAACGCGGCATCCGGCGCGGTATGGGTCACGATGACGAGCCGGGCGCCATGCTCGGCGTCGAGCGCCGTCTCCTGGCGCACTGTGGCAATACTCACCTCGTGGCGGGCGAACAGGCCGGCGATCGTGGCCAGCACGCCCGCGCGGTCCTGCACGTCGAGGCTGATGTGGTAGCGCGTCGGCGTCCGGCCCATCGGCTGCACCGGCAGGCTGGCGTGCGCGGACTCGCGGGGCCCCCGGCCGCCGGCGACGCGGTTGCGGGCCACGGCGACCAGGTCACCGAGCACGGCGCTCGCCGTCGGCGCTCCCCCGGCCCCCTGGCCGTAGAACATCAGCTGGCCGGCCGCCTCGGCCTCCACGAACACCGCGTTGTAGGCCTCGCCGACCGACGCCAGCGGGTGCCCGTGCGGGATCATCGCCGGGTACACCCTGGCCGACACCCACTCGACGGTGCCTTCCGGGCCATCCGCGCCGCTTTCAACCGCTGGCACCGTGACCCGCTCGCAGATGGCCAGCAGCTTCACCGTGCAGCCGATCGACTCCGCCGCCGCGATGTCCGCCGCGGTGACCGAGCTGATCCCCTCGCAGTACACGTCCGACGCCGACACCCGCGTGTGGAACGCCAGCGAGGCCAGGATGGCGGCCTTGGCCTGCGCGTCGTAGCCGTCCACGTCGGCGCTCGGGTCGGCCTCGGCGTAGCCCAGCTCGGTGGCCTCGTCCAGCGCCTCGCGGTAGCCGGTGCCGGCCGAGGCCATCGCGGACAGGATGAAGTTCGTGGTGCCGTTCACGATGCCGGCCACCCGCATGATCTTGTCGCCGGCCAGCGACTCGCGCAGCGGGCGCAGCAGCGGGATCGCGCCGGCCACCGAGGCCTCGTAGTAGAGGTCGGCACCGGAGGCGTCGGCGGCCTCGGCCAGCGTGGCGCCGTCCTCGGCCAAAAGCGCCTTGTTCGCGGTGACCACGCCCTTGCCGGCCTTGAGCGCGTCCAGCAGCAGCCCCCGCGCGGGGTCGATGCCACCGATCACCTCCACCACGACGTCCACGTCCGGCCGGTTGACCAGGCCGTGCGCGTCCGTCGTGAGCAGGTGCGCCGGCACGTCGGCGTGCTTGTGCACCCGGCGCACCGCCACCCCGACCAGCTCGACCGACGCGCCGATCCGGGCAGCCAGCTCGGCGGACTGCTCGGACAGCAGCCGCACCACCTCACGCCCCACGGTGCCGCAGCCCAGCAACGCCACGCGCACCGGCGCACCCGAGGCCACCAGCGGCTCGCCGACGCCACTCACGGCGACACCTCCAGCGCGAACAGGTCGTCCACGGTCTCGCGACGCAGCAGCACCCGGTGCTCACCGTCGCGCACGGCGACCACCGCGGGGCGCGGCAGCCGGTTGTACGAGCTGGCCATCGCGTAGCAGTAGGCGCCGGTGGCGGCCACCGCGAGCAGGTCGCCCGGGGCCAGGTCGGCGGCCAGCCAGCAGTCCTGCACCAGCACGTCACCGGACTCGCAGTGCTTGCCGACCACCCGCGACAGCGCCGCCGGCAGCGCCGCCTCCCCCGCCGACCGGGACACCAGCCGGCAGTCGTAGCGGGCGTCGTAGAGCGCGGTACGGATGTTGTCGCTCATGCCGCCGTCCACGCTCACGTAGCGCCGCCCGGTGCCCGCGCCCAGCGGCACGTCCTTCAGGGTGCCCACCTGGTACACCGTGACCGTGCCCGGTCCGGCGATCGCGCGCCCCGGCTCGACCACGATCCTGGGCGTCGCCAGGCCGGCGTCCGCGCACTCCTTGCCGACGATGTCGACCAGCTCGGCGGCCAGCCTGGCCACGGGCGGCGGGTCGTCGTCCGGCAGGTAGGCGATGCCGAGCCCACCGCCGAGGTCCAGCGTGGTCAGCGAGGCGAGCGCGGCCGGGCCGTACTCGGTGTGCAGGTCGGCGAGCAGCCCCACCACCCGGCGCGCGGCCACCTCGAAGCCGTCCGAGTCGAAGATCTGCGAGCCGATGTGGCTGTGCAGCCCGATCAGCTCCAGCCCGTCGGCCTTGAGTACCCGGCGGACCGCCTCGGCCGCGTCCGACTTGATCCCGCCGGCCAGCGAGAAGCCGAACTTCTGGTCCTCGTGCGCGGTGGCGATGTACTCGTGGGTGTGCGCCTCGACGCCGACGGTGACCCGCACCATGACCTGCTGGCGCACGCCCCGGTCGCGGGCGATCTGGTCCAGCCGGGCGATCTCGAAGAACGAGTCGAGCACTACGGTGCCCACGCCCGCCTCGACCCCGGCGACCAGCTCCGCCGCCGACTTGTTGTTGCCGTGCATGGCGATCCGCCCGGCCGGGAAGCCCGCGCGCAGCGCGATGGCCAGCTCGCCGCCGCTGCACACGTCGAGCGACAGCCCCTCGGCAGCGACCCAGCGGGCCACCTCGGTGCACAGGAACGCCTTGGCCGCGTAGTGCACGGCCGCCGGGTCGCCGTACGCGGCGGCGAACTCCGCGCAGCGGGACCGGAAGTCGGCCTCGTCCAGCACGAACAGCGGCGTGCCGTACTCGGCGGCCAGCTCGCGCACGTCCACGCCGGCGATGCGCAGCGCGCCGTCCGGACCGCGCTCGGCGTTGCGCGGCCACACCCTCGGCGCGAGCTCGTCCAGCTCGGCGAGCCGGCCAGGCCGGGGTCCCTCGGTCTCCGGGTGGTTGGTGACGTCGGCGTGCCGGGGGCCGGCGGGGTGCGCCCTCACATCCGCTCCGGTGCGCTCACGCCGACCAGGTCCAGCCCGTTGGCCAGTACCCGGCGGGTCGCCGAGGCCAAGGCCAGCCGGGCGCGGTGCAGCTCGGTGATCGGTTCGTCGCCCATCGGCAGCACCCGGCAGGTGTTGTCGCAGCGGTCGTATGCGGTGCTCATGGTCTCCAGGTAGCGCGCCACGCGGGGTGGCTCGCCTCGTTGCGCGGCGGCGCGTACCACGTCCGGGTACTCGCCGAGGGTGCGGATCAGCTCGCCCTCGCGGGGGTGTTCGAGCAGGTCATAGCGCTGGCCGGCAGTGAGCCCCAGGTCGGCGGACTGGCGGGCCAGCGCGCACAGCCGGGCGTGCGCGAGCCGCACCCGGTGCGCCGGGTTCCGCTCCGACTCGCCGACCAGCACGTCGAGGTCGACGTCCAGCGTGTGGGCGCCGGTGCGCGCCAGCGCGTAGCGCGCGACGGGCTCGCCAACCGCGGCGACCAGCTCGGACATGGTGATCATGGTGCCGGTTCTGGTGCGGATCCGGGTCGCCGGGCCCGCCTCGGCCAGCGCCGCCACCCGGGCGCGCAGCCGCTCCACCGGCGCGCTCGCCGGCTCGGTTCCCAGCTCGGTGCCCAGCTCGGCGCCCGGGTCAGCGGAGGGGCCGGCGCCCGTGCCGTAGCGCGGGCCGGCGGCCAGCACTGCGCCGACGAGGGTGCCCCGCTCGACGGCGGCCAGCCGCAGGTTCACGAAGCCGGGGCCGGCGACCTCGGCGGTGGCGATGCCGGCCCTGGCGCCGAGGTCGTCGACGAGCCAGCCGGCCAGCTGCCGAGGCGCCACACCCAGCCGTTTCGCGGTGCGCAGGGCCACCGAGGTCGCGTAGTCGCCGTGTGCCGGGTTCCTCGGCCTGGCGATGTCGATCTCCACCGGTAGCGCGTCGGTACCGAGCCCGCGACCGGTCAGCACGTCGGTCGCGGCGGCGCGGATCAGCGCGGCGAGATCGGTGGGGGTCACCCGACGGAGTCTAATGTGCGCCCCGCAAACCGGCCGGTGGGTGATGATCCCGGTCACCCGGCACCCGGAGCTGCCACCGGGCGGGCAGTCGCCGCTCCGTAGACTGGGCGCCGCAAGCGCGCCCTCCAACGACCGGGGAATGGTTCATGGCCAGCGGAAAGAACAGCAAGGCCGGACGGAAGAAGGGGACCTCGGTCGTCACCGCGAAGGCGACCCCGTGGGGCACCATCGCGGCGGTCGTCGCCGTGGTGGTCTTCGCCGCCGCCGTCTTCGGCTACGTGTTCATGCAGAACCGGCAGCAGAGCGAGAAGGCCGGCGCACTGGCCCCGTTCACCCCGACGGCCAGCAACCGCGACCCGGCGAAGGCGATTCCGGGCGTGATCGAGGCGAACTTCCCGTCCGGCCAGCACGTCACGCCGGCCCAGCGGGTCGCCTACACCCACTTCCCGCCGTTCGGCGGCGCGCACGACTACAACTGGGCGGCCTGCACGGGCGTCGTCTACCCGACCGCGGTGCGCAACGAGAACATGGTGCACGCGCTGGAGCACGGCGCGGTGTGGATCGCGTACGACCCGGCGCGGGTCACCGGCGAGGCGCTGACCTCGCTGCGCACCAGGGCCGAGGGCAAGCCGTACACGCTGATGTCCCCGTACCCGGGCCTCGACCAGCCGATCTCGCTGCAGTCCTGGGGCCACCAGCTGAAGGTCACCGACGCCGCCGACCCCCGGGTCGACCAGTTCATCCAGGCGCTGCGCCGCAACCAGTACGCATACCCCGAGGTCGGCGCCAGCTGTGACGCGCTCGGCCCCGGCCAGTTCGACCCGAACAACCCGCCGCCCTTCGACCCGACCCCGCCCGGGCCGGGCGCCGTGCCTGAGCAGGGCATCGGCCGCCCCGCCCCGAGCGGTGAGCAGCTGACCAACCCCCAGGGCGGCAACGGGTGACCGAGCCCGGCACCGCGACGGACCCCGACACCGCGAACGACACCGCGAACGACACCGCGGCACCGAGCGGCCCAGCCGGGCCCGACCGGCCGACCGGCGGCTCCGGCTCGCCGACCTGGGCGCGATACCTGCTGGTCGCCGGGGGTGCGGTGGCGCTGCTGCTGCTCGGCGCGGCGGCCGGCATGCTGATCGGGCTGCCCGGCTCGACGAGCGTGCCGGTGCCCGGTCCCGACTCGGTGGACGTCGGCTTCGCGCAGGACATGAGCGTGCACCACGAGCAGGCCGTCCGGATGGCCACCTGGGAGCGCGACCACACCACCGACCCGCAGCTGCGGCAGCTGGCCTTCGACATCGAGACCGGGCAGAGCCGGCAGATCGGCTACCTGCAGGGCTGGCTCGGGCTGTGGGGCGCCAGCAACCAGTCACCCGACGGCTACATGCGCTGGATGCCGGCCGACGGACCCGGCATGTCCGGCATGTCCGGCATGTCCGGCCGTGACACAAGCGCACAGCCCGGGGCCGCACCGGCCGGTGACGGGGTGCCTGGTGGCGGGGTGGCCCGGATGCCCGGTATGGCCTCCGACCAGGAGATCCGCGAGCTGACCACCAGCACCGGGCCGGCGATGGACACTCTGTTCCTGCGGCTCATGCTGCGCCACCACCAGGGCGGCGCCGGCATGCTCAACTACGCCGCGCGGGCCGCCCAGCAGCCCGAGGTGCGCAACCTGGCCAGCCAGATGCTGACCTCGCAGACCGGCGAGAGCGACTACATGGACCAGCTGCTGGCCGCCCGGGGCGCCGCCCCACTCCCCGCGGGGTAGCCCGCCGAGGGGCGCCCCGATCAGTGCGCTAGGCTGACGAGGTCGCAGTCGCGGCTGGCCCCCGTAGCTCAGGGGATAGAGCACCGCCCTCCGGAGGCGGGAGCGCAGGTTCGAATCCTGCCGGGGGCACCATGTGGTCACCAGCCGCTAAGGGCTGGTGACCTGCATGAACACCGGGCCTGCCATGCCGCGTCGTGTCTCACCGGATACTGCGGGAAACCACCGATTCTCACTGGCTGCGGGCCAGCTGCGGGCCAGGTGCGGGCCAGGTGCCGACGCGGCGCAGGCGGCCCCGCCCTCGACTGGGTGATTCTCGTCGGCGCTGAGCTGCCCGGCCCGGACGTTTATCACAGAAGCTGCCTTTGAGCCGTAGCAACCATTTGACCGGCAGATGCGTTCATTTTCCGCGATTCATCCCCCGGCAGGATGGTCCAGGTTCCCGGGGTGGGGGACGATCGGCGCTAAGCGGCCCAACCCCGCGATCAACGTGACCGTCTCGACGATCAACCCACCACTTCCCTCCCTGTCCCCACCTCGGGACACGCCGAACTGCACGCCCCCGATCTACCTGGCATGGGCCACCCGCCGAGCTAGTCTCGAACGGAGGTTCGAACAGACGATCGACGGGAAGAGGGCTCGGATGGCACCGGAGTCAGCGTCGGCCTACCGCACGACCACACAGGCGCACACGAGCCGCGGTGGCGGCACAGCGAGGACGACATCTGGATCGCGCGGGACACCGACCCGCCTCGGCTTCGGCGGCGGGCACGGCGGTGCGCACGGGGTTGGTGTTGCCCGGCAGATCAAGGAGCAGCGGCGCGGCTACGCCCGCGCGGTCCTACGGGCGGTCGCGCGTAGCCACCAGGGGCGGCCCGCCGCCGGAATCCAACGAGCTATCAAGCAGGCTCTTGTGCCGCTCGGGGTGCGGCTCTCGCCCGCCCAGTTGCGCGAGCTGGCGGCACATATCGAAGCTGGACGTCCCGCGGAATTGCCCTAACTCAAGCAGCGTGGTCCTTCGATGGCGGCACGGCCCGCCCCGGAAACTCGCGGGCTAGGGTTTCGGAGTGCCCCGATTTTCCGAGTTCAACGCCTCACGCTTGCGAAGGGCCAGCGACGCGGCCCGGTTGCCGTGGCTGGGCCGCTCGGTCACGCTGATCCGGGTCGACACCACCGGGGTTGTCGATCAGGCCAAAACCGATTCCGAGAAACGGGCTCTGCTGGCCACCGCAACCAGCAAGGATCTGGTTCTGGTCGCTTGGCCGGGACAATGGAGTCAAGAGATCTATGTCGTGGATGATCTCAAGGCCGCACGCGTCGCAGTCGGAAACTGAGCGCCCACCCCGATAGACCCACCACGACGGCAGCCTCTCCTACCCGGGCGGCCGGCGGTGGATCAGGCCGCAGCCGTTCGCCCGGCATCGAGCCGGCGCCCCGCTCGGGTGTCGGACCGATGTGGAAGACCGCCGCCGATCCCGTTCCGTCACGGGGGGTGTGGCGGAAGGGGTCTGTCACGGCGGTCCCGCCGACGGAAGCCCGTCGGCGCCCGCATTCAGCACCCGAGGGGAACCCTGTGCTGGACGGCGGCCCGTCCGCAGGGTAGCTCGACGGCTCGGCCGCCGATCGTGCTGCCGCGTCGCCGACCGAAAATCCACTCCGGTGGCGGATGTCCTCAGCGCGGCAGGGTGACCCCTTCGCGCCGTTCCGCAACCCGCGCCGCGCTCGCGCTGCCGTTCAAGGTGACCCGCACACTCAATTCCGGCCACCATGCCCGCAAGGCCCCCACCACCTGGTGGACCTCCTCACAAAGGCCGGCGAGCTGTGGGTACCAGCCCAACCCGATGA
>DATAZG010000078.1:0-14247 GCA_036272155.1 Pseudonocardia sp. | reverse complement strand
ATCAGGCGGATCCGCGACTCGGGCCGGACCGTGCTGCTCATCGAGCACGACATGGGACTGGTGATGGACATCAGCGACCACATCACGGTGCTGGACTTCGGCCAGAAGATCTCCGAGGGCCTGCCCCGCGAGGTCCGCGCCGACCCTCGGGTGATCGAGGCCTACCTGGGAGCGCCGGCCGATGCTTCTTGAGGTCGACGAGATCGAGGTGCACTACGGCAAGATCGCGGCGCTGAAGAACATCAGCCTGCAGGTCGACTCCGGCGAGATCGTCGCGCTGATCGGCGCGAACGGCGCCGGCAAGACGACCACGCTGAAGACGATCTCCGGGCTGCGGCCGCTCACCTCGGGCCGGATCAGCTTCGACGGCAAGGACATCAGCCGGATGCCGGGGCACCGCAGGGTCGTCGTCGGCATCGGCCAGGCGCCGGAGGGCCGCGGCATCTTCCCGGGCATGACCGTCGCGGAGAACCTGCTGATGGGCAGCTACGCCCGCAAGCGCCGCAACGGCAACCGCGACGAGGAGCTGGCCGAGGTCTACGAGCTCTTCCCCCGGCTGGCCGAGCGGAAGAGCCAGGCCGGCGGCACCATGTCCGGCGGCGAGCAGCAGATGCTCGCGATCGGCCGGGCGCTGATGGCCAAGCCCAAGGTACTGCTGCTGGACGAGCCGTCCATGGGGCTGGCCCCGATGCTGGTCAACCAGATCTTCTCGATCATCTCCGAGATCAACCGGCGCGGTACGACCGTGCTGCTGGTCGAGCAGAACGCGGCGCAGGCCCTGCAGCTCGCCGACCGCGCCTACGTGCTGGAGACCGGCCGGGTGGTCAAGTCCGCGCCGGCGCACGACCTGCTCACCGACCCCGAGGTCCAGGCCGCCTACCTGGGCGGGGACCTGGACACCGAGGTCCGCGCGGACGACAACGCCGGCACCTGAGCGCGGCCGGGGCCGGGGTTCGCCCCCGGCCCCGGTGCTCTCAGTGCCCGGCCGGCTCGCTCACGTGGTGGCCGGTTCGCTCACGTGGTGGCCGGCTGGCCCGCGCCCCGCCAGTCGAGCAGCTGGACGATCACGCCGTTCGGGTCACGGACCTGGAACGCCCGCTCGCCCCACTCCTCCTCGGTCAGCGGCATGGTGATCTCCACTCCTTCGGCGCGCAGCCTGGCCAGCTCGCCCTCCAGGTCGTCCACGGTGAAGGCCAGGATCAGGCCTCGGGCGTGCTCGTCGCGCTGGTCCTCGGGCAGCGTGGCGAGGCCCCGGCGCAGGAAGACCACGTTCATCCCGGTGTCCGGCCGCGCGACGGAGGCGAAGCCGTCGGCCGCCATCTCGGTCCGGAAGCCGAAGTGCTCGACGAGGAAGCCGCTGGACGCCTCCGGATCGTCGACGTTCAGGGACACGGCGGACGCACTGACTCGCATAAAGCCTCCCGGGCTACGAAAACGTCGTACGATGTACTCGATACACAGTACGTTGTACATCGTACAGAGTTTTGAGGAGGAGTGTCGTTCCGTCCGAGCACACCGGTACCGGCGACCCGTCCCGCACCCTCGAGCTGCTCTGGCGGCATGCCGGGGAGTCCGGTGGACCGGCGGACCCCGAGACCTCGGGGCGGGCCGGGCGGCGTGGGCCGCGACCGGGGCTCACCGTGGACGCGGTGCTGGTGTCGGCGATCGAGCTGGCCGACGCGGACGGGCTGGCCGCGCTGACCATGCGCCGGCTGGCCACCGCGCTCGGCGTGGCCCCGATGACCCTCTACACCTACGTACCGGGCAAGGGCGAGCTGCTCGACCTGATGCTGGACACCGTGTACGCCGAGCTGCCCCTGGCCGACACCGGGGGACAGCCGTGGCGCGACCGGTTGGCCCAGGTGGCCGAGCAGAACCGCGCGCTGTACGCGGCCCACCCCTGGGCGGCCGAGATCTCCACCGCGCGCCCGCCGCTGGGCCCCGGCCAGCTGGCCAAGTACGAGCACGAGCTCGCCGCGCTGGACGGGCTCGGCCTCGACGACGTGACCGCGGACGCCACGCTGACCTATCTGCTCGGCTTCGTGCAGGGCTGGGCGCGGGCGGCGGCCGATGCGCGGGCGCTGCGCGGTACCGGCACAGGTACCGGCACCGCCGGCGCGGTGCTGGACGACGAGCGGTGGTGGGCGGCCAACGCACCATTGCTGGAGCGGGTGCTGGACCCGGCCCGCTACCCGAGGGCGGTGCGGGTCGGCGCGGCGGCCGGCGCCGCGCACGGTGCCGCCTACAGCCCGGACCACGCCTACCGGTTCGGCCTGGCCACGGTGCTCGACGGCCTCGCCGCCCTGATCGAAGCCGCACCGCCGCCCCCCTGACCAGCCACCACCATCCGCGAGTCGGGGATTTCCGTCAGGGTGAGTCGCGGATTTTGTCAGCAGCCGAAGGGCCGTCAGCTGAGCGGGATGTCCGCGAAGTCCAGGTTCTTCAGGTCCGTCAGAGTGGGGCCGCCGTGCACCCGCAGGGCCGTCGGCCTGGCGTCCCTCGGCACGTCGTAGTAGAGGTCGAACTCCACGCGCACATTGGCGCCCAGGTCGAACTGGCCGGGCTGGCGTTTGATCAGCATCGCCTGCGGGTCGACGTCGTGCGCCACGCCGTCGGCGGTGAGCAGCTGCTGGCGGGTGGTGTCGAAGGCGGCGCCGGAGCGGCCGGTGTTCACCACGACCAGCCGGATCCGCACGTACCGGCCCTTCGGCTGCCACTCCGCGTGGCTGCCCTCGATGGCGTCCAGCGTGGTCAGCCCGATCAGCGTGAACTGGGTGTCGCCCTGCAGCCGGGGCGGCAGCGCGAGCGGCGTCTCGCTGGGCCGGACCGGGCGGGGCGGCAGCTGGTAGGTCGGGCTGGGTGGGGGTGAGGCGGGAGCGGGCGAGGACGCGCAGCCGGTGAGTACCAACCCGACGAGCGCCGCGATGACGAGTCGCACACCACTCACAGGGTCTGACCAGGCGGGAGGCTGCGCACCACCCGCCGAACCTACCCGGCGGCCGTGCCCAGGTCAGCCGGTCCAGCCCGGACGGACCAGCCCGGTCTCGTAGGCGAGCACGACGAGCTGCGCCCGGTCCCGCGCGGCGAGCTTCACCATCGCCCGGCTGACGTGCGTCTTCGCGGTCGCGGGGCTGACCACCAGCCGCGCCGCGATCTCGTCGTTGGACAGCCCCTCGGCGACCAGCGCGACGATCTCCCGCTCGCGGCTGGTCAGCCGGTCCAGCTCCCGCATCGACCGCCCGGGGCGGGCCCGGCGGGCGAACTCGCCGATCAGCCGCCGGGTCACGCCGGGGGACAGCAGCGCCTCGCCCTCGGCGACCACCCGGACCGCGCGCAGCAGCTCCACCGGCTCGGTGTCCTTGACGAGGAACCCGCTGGCGCCGATCCGCACCGCCTCGAACACGTACTCGTCCTCGTCGAACGTGGTCAGGATGAGCACCCGGGTGGCCGCCAGCCCGGGGTCGGCGGTGATCCGCCGGGTGGCCTCCAGGCCGTCCGTGCCGGGCATCCGGATGTCCATCAGCACGACGTCGGGCCGGGTCTCGGCGGCCAGCCGGGCGGCCTCGGCGCCGTTGCCGGCCTCGCCGACGACGGTGAGGTCGGGCTGCGCGTCCAGCAGCGCCCGGAACCCCGCCCGGACCAGCGCCTGGTCGTCGGCCAAAAGCACGGTGATCACGATGTGGCGCTCCTCCGGTCCCGCTCGGGCGGCGTCGGCAGCTCGGCGCGGACCCGGAACCCGCCGCCCGGCCGTGCCCCGGTCCACAGGCGGCCGCCGAGCGCGGCGGCCCTCTCCCGCATGCCCGGGATGCCGTTGCCGTCCCCGTTCCGGTCGTCGCCGCGCTGGTCAGGGGGTGGGTTCGGGCCCCGGCCGTCGTCGTCGACCTGCACGACCAGGTCGGCGCCGGTGTAGTCGACCAGGACCGTGGCGGTGGCCGGCCCGGCGTGCCGATGCACGTTGGTCAGCGCCTCCTGCGCGATCCGGAACGCGGCGGTGTCCACGGCGGCGGGCAGGGTCCGCGCGGCGCCGGCCCGGCGCACGGTGACCGCCAGCCCGGAACCCCGGACCCGCTCGGCGAGCTCGTCCAGGCCGGCCAGCCCGGCCGTCGGGGAGCGCGGCGCGTCCTCGTCCACCCGGCGCAGCACGCCGAGCATGGTGCGCAGCTCGACCAGCACCTCCTTGCTGGACGCCTTGATCGCGGTGAGCGCCTCCCTGGCCAGCTCGGGGCGCTCGTCCAGCAGGTGCAGCGCGGTGCCGGCCTGCACGTTGATCAGAGATACGTGGTGGGCGAGCACGTCGTGCAGGTCGCGGGCGATGCGCAGCCGCTCCTCGGTGGCCACCCGGGCGGCGGCGTCGGCCCGCGACCGGCGCTCCCTGGCCAGGCGCTCCCGGCGGGTCCTGGCCAGCTCGCCGACGGTGAGGATGACCAGCAGCCAGGCCGCCGCCCCGGACAGCAACCAGGAGCTCGGCGGTCCCAGCCGCCACCAGGTGACGGTGACCAGCCCGAGGTAGGTCAGCCCGGCGAGCGCCCAGGCCGGCCGTCGGTGACCCAGCAGCAAGGCGCTGACCAGTGCGAACACGAACGGCACGAACACCGGCCCGTACGGGTAGCCGGCCGCCAGGTAGCCGAGCAGCAGCACCGCCGCCGCGGCCAGCACCGCCACCGGGAACCGCCACCGCGCCAGCAGGACCGCCGCCCCGGCGAGCAGCAGCGCGACCGCCGGCGCATCCAGGGAGCGTGCGAACGGCTGGTGCGGTGCCGCGCCGAGGCTGCCGCCGACCTCGATCGCGGCGGCGAACAGCGCGGGCAGCACGAGCCGGGCCACCCAGGCCACCCGGTCCGAGCCCCGGTCCGCGCTCCGATCGCCCTGATCGCCGCCGCAGTCCACACCGCAGACCGTAGCGATCCCGGCGCCCGCCGTCGTCGTACCGGAGTGGGCGGCGCCGGTACTCCGCCGGGGGTAGGCGGGCCCGCGCAAGAGCCCTCGCCACGCCGACGCGCCCGCCGGCGCCGCCGCGCAGCATGGCGGCATGGACGAGACAACCGCACCCGCACCAGGTATCCGCGCCTCGGACGCCGAGCGCGAGCAGACCGCCGAACTACTCCACCAGGGCGCCGCCGACGGCCGGCTGAGCCTGGCCGAGCTGGACGAGCGACTGGCCGCCGCCTACGCCGCGCAGCTGCGCGCCGAGCTGGCGCCGCTGGTAGTCGACCTGCCGGCCCCGCCGCGCCCCGGGTCGACCGCCCCAGCGCCCCGGTCGCTCGACCGCTGGGGCCACCTGGCGCTCGGCGTCCACGCCGTGCTGGTGGCCATGCTGGTCGTCGCCGTGCTGACCCGGTGGGTGGCCGGCGGGGCGGTCTTCTTCTGGCCGGCGTTCCCGATCTTCTGGGCGGTGCTCAGCCTCGTGGTGCACGCCCGGGTGCGGCGCTACGGGCCGCCGCGCCGGCGATTCTGGCCGCCGGCCTGAGCGCGGCCGCCGCGCCGGTCCCGAACGACCGGGTCAGGCCGGCGGGCCGGGGCGGCGGTCCAGGTGCATGCAGGTGAGCCGGCCCGTGCAGGTGCGCCGGCCCTGGTCGTCGGTCAGCACGACCTCGAACGTGGAGGTGCTCCGGCCGACGTGCAGCGGCGTGGCCACCCCCGTGACCAGGCCTTCCGTGGCGCTGCGGTGGTGGGTGCAGGCGAGCTCCAGGCCGACGGGGAACCGGTCCGGCAGGATGTGCTGGGCGGCGGCCGCCGAGCCGAGGCTCTCCACGAGCACCCCGCTGGCGCCGCCGTGCAGCAGCCCGAACGGCTGGCGGTTGCCGGCCACCGGCATGGTGCCGACCACCCGCTCGCGGCTGGCTTCGAGGATCTTGATGCCCATCCGGTCGGCCAGCTGTTCGGCGGCCACCTCCGGCGTCATCAGGGGCCGTTGCGGCGCTGGGGTCGTCACCAGCGGAGCTTATCGGTCGTTCAGGAGTTCGCGCGGCCTGGCCGGGCGGCCTGGTCGCTCGGCTCGGTCACCGCGGCCTGGTCAGGCGACCTCGGCGGGGGGCATGGTCCAGCCGCCGGCCGGCGCGCCGGAGCTGGGCAGGCTGAGCCAGGCGGCGGCCAGCCGTTCCATCGCCAGCTCGAGCTTCGGCTCCGGCAGTGTGTAGGGCAGCCGCACGTACCGCTCGAACGCGCCGTCCAGGCCGAACCGGGGGCCGGCGGCGAGCAGCACGCCGTGCTGGGAGGCCGCCGCGACCAGTGCACTCGACAGCGGCGCGCCCAGGTCGACCCACAGGGAGAGGCCACCGGCCGGCAGGGTGGCCTGCCAGCCCGGGAAGTCGCTGGCCAGCAGCCCGTGCAGGTGGTCGCGCGCGGAGCGCAGCCTCGGCAGCCGCTGGCCGAGCACCTCGTCGAGGCGGAGCATCAGGTGCTGCGCGACGAGCTGGTCGAGCACCGAGGAGGCGATGTCCACCGAGGCGCGCACGCGGGCGATCTGCTCGAGCATCGGCCGCCGCGCCCGGACCCAACCGACCCGCAGGCCGCCCCACAGCGTCTTGCTGGTCGACCCGATGGTGATCAGTGGCGCGGAGCTGCTCTCCCGGACCTGGCTGGCCAGCGGGGGCGGCGGCGGTCCGTCCAGCGCGACCTCGCTCATCGTCTCGTCGATCAGCAGCGTGGTGTGGGTGCGCCGGCACAGCTCGACGAGCTCGGCGCGCTGCTCCTGGCTCATGCACCGGCCGGTGGGGTTCTGGAAGTCCGGCATCAGGTAGAGCACCCGGGGGCAGGCGTCCCGGACGGCCGCCGCGATGGTGTCCAGGTCCCAGTCCGCGCCGGCGAACCCGACCGGTACGGCGCGCGCGTGCTCGCGGGCGATGGCGTCCAGCGCGTTGGGGTAGGTGGGGTGCTCCACGAGTACCCGGTCACCGGGCATGACCAGCGCGTCGAACACCATGGCCATGGCGTGCTGGGCCCCGCAGGTGATCAGGATCTGGTCCCGGGTCGTGGGCAGCCCGCGCTGGGTGTACCGGGCGGCCACCACGTCGCGCAGCGAGTCCAGCCCGTAGAGCCGGTACCCGCTGGTCGATATGTGGCAGGGCAGCTGCTCGGCCGCCCAGGCCAGCCCCTCGGAGATCGCCTCGACCGGCGCGCCCAGCGAGGCGTAGGCCAGGTCGAACGCGGCGCGGTCGTCGGCCGGCGCGAACGGGCTCAGCTCCGGGGCGCCCGGCCGGTCCGGCAGCGTCGTCCAGCTGCCCGAGCCCCGCCTGCTGTGCAGGAAGCCGAGCTGGCGCAGCAGGTCGTAGCTGGCCGCCACGGTGGTCCGGCTGACGCGGAGCGCGCCGGCCAGCTCCCGCTCGGCGGGCAGGCGGGTCCGCGTGGGCAGCCGGCCGTCCAGCACCAGCAGCTTGATCCGATCGGCCAGCTCGGCGTAGGCCACGCCCTCGCTCCGCCAGGAGCCGAGGTGCTTGGCCAGCGTCCGCCCGGTGACGTGCCGATCCCCATCCATTGGACCAGTCCACTTCCTCGTAATTGGCTCTGTGAGAGCAATCCAATCACGACGAGGATAGGTCCACAGGGAGGCGATGGCTATGACTGGCCTGCTAATTGTCGTGGGGCTCGTGGCGCTGGCGCTGCTGGCACCGCGTTACGGGGTGGATCTGCGGGACTCGAGTGACTGGAGGTGGCAGTCGGACCGCGAGGTGCCCGTCCGGGGGGTGCGGCGCACGCCGAGATCGGACCTGGCGGCGCTGAACCGCTGGATGACGGGGGTGGGCGGTACCCTCGGCCGCCGCTGGGAGGCGCAGGAGAAGGCCTGGGGCGCGGCCTGGACGACCTACCAGCCGTGGCGCGGGGACGACCTGCCTAACCAGCTGCACGACCTGCCGGCCCAGATCTACGCCAAGGCCCGGGCCGACCGGGAACGGGCCTCGAGGCGGGAGCTGAACCGGCTCGAGGCGCGGTCGTCGTCCGACCCGGGTGAGCTGCACTGGCGGCTGTGCGACGGCTCCTGGGCGCTGGAGGGCCAGCTGCTGCCGGGCACTCCGCCGGCCGGCGACCCTTCCAACGGGCGGCCGGTGCACCAGGACTAGGAGGGACCAGCGGCGGGGCGGGGAGTCCGGGTGGCCGGGTCGGGTCGGTCACCCGGAGCCGGTCCAGAACCGTCGGGGGGTCGGCCTAGACTCGCCGGGGTGACTGCCACCACCGCCTCGACGACCGCCGCGGAGCCCACCGCGCCCATCTCGGCGCCCATCTCGGAGGCCGCCCAGCCCGGCGGCCGGCTGCTGTTGCTGGACGGCCACTCGCTGGCCTACCGCGCCTTCTACGCGTTGCCGGCGGAGAACTTCCGCACCCAGACCGGGCAGACCACGAACGCGGTGTACGGCTTCACCTCGATGCTGATCAACCTGCTGCGCGACGAGCAGCCGACGCACCTCGCGGTCGCCTTCGACGTATCCCGCAAGACCTTCCGGTCCGAGGCGTACGCGGAGTACAAGGCCAACCGGTCCGCCACTCCGGACGACTTCCGCGGCCAGGTCGAGCTGATCCGTGAGGTGCTCAACGCGCTGGCCGTGCCGTCGATGGCGGTACCGGGCTACGAGGCCGACGACATCATCGCCACGCTCACCACGCAGGCCCGGGAACAGGGCTACGAGGTGGCCATCTGCACGGGCGACCGGGACGCGTTCCAACTGGTCGGGGACGCGGTGACGGTGCTGTACCCGAAGCGTGGGGTGTCCGACCTGGCCAGGATCGACCCGGCCGAGGTGAACACCCGCTACGGCCTCACGCCGGCCCAGTATCCCGACTTCGCCGCGCTGCGCGGCGACCCGAGCGACAACCTGCCGTCGATCCCCGGCGTGGGGGAGAAGACCGCCGCGAAGTGGGTCCGTGAGTTCGGCTCGCTCGCCGAGCTGATCGACCGGGTCGACGAGGTGAAGGGCAAGGCGGGCGACGCGCTGCGGGCCAACCTGTCGAACGTAGTGATGAACCGGCAGCTCACCGAGCTGGTCCGGGAGGTACCGCTGGACTACGCGCCGGACGACCTCGCGGTCCGCGCCTGGGACCGGGACGCGGTGCACCGGCTGTTCGACGAGCTCGAGTTCCGGGTGCTGCGGGAGCGGCTGTTCGCCACCCTGGCCAGCGCGGAGCCGGAGGCGGAGGCCGGCTTCGAGGTGCATGGCGGGGCGTTGGAGCCCGGCACCGCGGCCGCCTGGCTGGCCGAGCACGCGAGGGACGGCCGCCGCGTCGGGCTGGCCTTCCACGGCGCGCTGGGCAGCTGGATCGGCCGGGATGTGGACGGCATCGCGATCGCCACCGCCGACGGCGAGGCCGGCTACCTGGAGCTGCCCGGGCTCACCCCGGAGGACGAGGCCGCGGTCGGCGAGTGGCTGGCCGACCCGGCCGTGCCGAAGGCGGCCCACGAGGTGAAGTCGGCGATCCACGCGCTGCGCGCCCGTGGCTGGCGGCTCGCCGGGCTGACCAGCGACACCGCGCTGGCCGCCTACCTGGTCCGGCCGGGGCAGCGCACCTTCGACCTGGCGGACCTGGCGCTGCGCTACCTGCGCCGCGAGCTGCGCGTGGAGGGCGAGCCGGAGGACGGCCAGCTCTCCCTGCTCGGTGCTGATTTTCGTTCCGCTGACGCTGCTCTCAGTGGGGTCGAGGAGGCCGACGCGCAGCGCGCCGCCGGCGAGGTGCTGCGCGCGCACGCCGTCGGCGAGCTGGCCGACGCGCTGGACGCCGAGCTGGCCAAGCTGGGCGGCGCGGAGCTCCTGGCCGACCTGGAGCTGCCGCTGCTCGCCGTGCTGGCCGACCTGGAGGCAGCCGGCATCGCGGTCGACCACGACTCGCTGGCCGAGCTGGAGGCCGACTTCGCCGCGCAGGTGAAGCAGGCCGCGCAGGACGCGTACACGGAGATCGGCAAGGAGATCAACCTCGGTTCGCCGAAACAGCTGCAGGTGGTGCTGTTCGACGAGCTGAACATGCCGAAGACCAAGCGCACCAAGACCGGGTTCACCACCGACGCGGACGCGCTGCAGAGCCTGTTCGAGCAGACTGGGCACCCGTTCCTGTCGCACCTGCTGCTGCACCGGGACGCCACCCGGCTCAAGGTCACCGTGGACGGGCTGCTGAAGTCGATCGACGACGACGGCCGGATCCACACCACCTACAGCCAGACTATCGCGGCCACCGGGCGGCTGTCGTCCACTGAGCCGAACCTGCAGAACGTGCCGATCCGCACCGCCGCCGGGCGCCGGATCCGGGAGACGTTCGTGGTCGGCTCGGGGCCGGCCGGGCCGTACGCCGAGCTGATGACCGCCGACTACAGCCAGATCGAGATGCGCATCATGGCGCACCTGTCCGAGGACGCCGCGCTGATCGAGGCGTTCCGGTCGCACCACGACTTCCACGCCGAAACGGCGGCCCGGGTGTTCGGGGTGGAGGCCGCCTCGGTCGGCCCCGAGCAGCGCGCCAAGATCAAGGCGATGAACTACGGGCTGGCCTACGGGCTGTCCGCGTTCGGGCTGTCCGGCCAGCTGCGGATCTCCACCGAGGAGGCCCGCGGCCTGATGGACGACTACTTCGAGACGTTCGGCGGGGTGCGGGACTACCTGCGCAGCATCGTCGACCAGGCCCGCAAGGACGGCTACACCGAGACCATGCTCGGCCGCCGCCGCTACCTGCCCGACCTGACCAGCGACAACCGCCAGCGCCGCGAGATGGCCGAGCGGATGGCTCTCAACGCCCCGATCCAGGGCAGCGCCGCCGACATCATCAAGGTGGCCATGCTGCGGGTGCACCGGGCGCTGACCGAGGCCGACCTGCGCTCGCGGATGCTGCTGCAGGTGCACGACGAGCTGGTGCTGGAGATCGCCGAGGGGGAGCGGGCGGCGGTCGAGGAGCTGGTCTGCGCGGAGATGGGTGCGGCGCACGGGCTGTCCGTGCCGCTGGAGGTGTCGGTCGGTTTCGGACGCAGCTGGGACGACGCCGCGCACTAGCGTCCTCAGGGCAGTAGGGCACGGGCCGCCGAGAGGGTGCCGGGGTCAGCTGGTCAGGCCGAGTGAGCCGGTCAGCCGGCCCACGGCGGTGCTGACGTCGGCGCGGCCCACGTCGTAGCCGTTCGAGGCGGGCCGCTTGCTCAGCACGGCGATCAGGAACCGGTTGCCGGAGCCCACGATGCCGGTGCTGTGCAGGTACTCGGAGCCGCCGTCGAGCATCCAGCCCTGCTTGGCCGCGACACCGGAGAGCCGGGGGCTCTGCAGCAGTCCGAAGGCCTGGTCGAAGCCGTCCGCGCCGGTGTTCTGGGCGCTGCTCAGCGCGCTCAGCACGAGCTGCTGGTCGCCGGGGTTGAGCGAGGTCAGCATGTACTGGTACACGGCGACCACGTCCCGGGCGGACACCTTGGTCTCGCCCCACTCGCCGGGAGTCACCGGCGGCTGGGTGTCCTGCAGGTTGGCCAGCCCGACCAGTTCGGTCACCGTGCTCGACCCGCCGAACTGCTCCCACAGCGCGTTCATCGCGTTGTCGTCGCTGACGGTCAGCGCGCGCTGGATGTTGTTGACCTGCGCCGAGCTGAGGGTGGCCCGGCCGGTCTCGGCGCGGTGCAGGATGTCCACGACGGTGAACAGCTTGACCACCGACGCGGAGTAGAACGGGGTGGCGCCGAGAGCGCCGAGGTTCAGCTGCCCGGTCTGCCGGTCCAGCACCGCCACGCCGAGGTTCAGGGCGCCGCCGGTGGCCGCGCTCATCGAGTCGACAGCGGCCACGGCCGAGGCGGTGGTGGTGATCGTGGTGGACACCGGGTCGTTCTCCGCGGCGAGTGTCGAGAACTCCGGCTGGGCGACCACGGGGCGCTCGACGATCAGCGCCGAGGAGCCGATCGCGGCGAGCACAACGAGCGCCGAGATGGGCACCATCAACCACCCGCGCCGGCCCGCTCGCCGACGCTCACCGACCGCCAGCCGCTCGTGGCGGCGTGCTCCCCGACCTTGGTCCACATCTCATTTGACGTCTCAAAGATGACGATCGTTAGCATTGAGTGTTACTTCACAGCGATCTGACAGCTGTTCATAGCGCATTCCCAGGAATTCCGGCGTCCGCGAGCAGGCCCAGCACGCCGCCCAGCGCGCCCACCGCGGTGTCCAACCGCTGGCGCCCGGCGGGGTAGCCGACCGAGCCCGCCTGCTTGCTCAGCATCGCGACCACGTACCGGTGCTTGGCCCCGAGCAGGCCGGTGCTGTGCAGGTAGAGGTGGCCCCGGTCGACCATCCAGCCCTGCTTGCCGGCGGCGCCGGACATGCCGGGCACCTGGAGCACCCCGAACGACTGGTTGAAGCCGTCCGAGCCGGCGGTGCCCGGGGTGGCCAGGCTGGTCAGCACCAGGTCCCGGTCGACCGGGTTGAGCTTGGTGAGCATGTACTGGTAGACCGCGACCACGTCCCGGGGTGAGATCCGGGTCTCGCCCCACTCGCCGGGGTTGGCCGGCGGCCGGGTCTCGTGCAGCCCGGCCAGCGCGACCATGTCGGTCACCGTCCTGGTGCCCCCGAAGGCGGTCCACAGCGCGTTCATCGCGGTGTTGTCGCTGACCCGCAGCGCCCGCTGGATCTGGGTGCGCTGGGCTGGGCTGAGCGTGGCCTCGCCGGACTCGACCCGGTGCAGGATCGCGGTCACGGTGAACAGCTTGACCACCGAGGCGGAGAAGAACGCGACGTCGCCCTCCGCGCCGAGGGTGAGCCGGTTCGTGCTCCGGTCCAGCACCGCGACGCCGTACTCGGCGGGGGACCGGCCGGACTGCCCCATCGCGTCGATCCGGGCGACCATGTCGGCGAGCTCGCCGGGGTTGCCGGCCGAGGTCGGGGTGCGGGTGGTGGCCAGGGTGACCGGCGCCGGGCTCGGGCCGTGTACCGGTCGGTGCCCGCCGGTCAGTGGGCCGCCGGCGATCAGCGCCGCGATCGCGAGGCCGAGGAACGGGGCGAGCCACACCCGCCTCGACCGACGCCGCGCACAGTCCGCTCCATGATCGCCCATGGCTCCATTTGACGATCTCTGTCGGTGTTTGCGTTATCACTGGATCAGGTGGTCAGAGCGTTCTTTTAGGTGGTTGTCCGAGCCTGTTGGAGCCGCGTGTCAACACGCCGACCCGATCGGGTGGAAGTCGGCCGGCTCGGACCGGTCAGGCCGGCTTGCGGCAGCGGAAAATCGCGGTGCCGGGGAACAGTTCGCCGCGCAGCGGGGACCACTGGCCCCACGTCTCGGTGAGCTCCTCGGGCCACTCCGGTTCCACGAGGTCCTCCAGGATGAGCCCGGCGGCCACCACGTCCCGGATCCGGTCGCCGAGCGTGCGGTGGTGCTCGACGTAGCTGGGCCGGCCGTCGGCGTCCACCTCGACGTAGGGGGAGCGGTCGAAGTACGACTGGGTGATGGTCAGCCCGTCCGGCCCGGGGTCGTCGGAGAACATCCAGCGCATCGGGTGGTTCACCGCGAACACCCAGCGCCCGCCGGGCCGCAGCACCCGGGCCACCTCGCGCATCACCGCGCCGGGGTCGGCCACGAACGGCACCGCGCCGAACGCGGAACAGGCCAGGTCGAAGGACTCGTCGAGGAACGGCAGCTGCTCGGCCCCGGCCTGCACCAGGGGGATCGCGACGCCGCTGCGCTCGCTGGCCAGCGCGGCCTGGCGGAGCATGCCGGCGGACAGGTCCAGCGCGACCACCCGCGCACCCCGGCCGGCCAGCCAGCGGGCGCAGGAGGCCGCGCCGCAGCCGACCTCGAGCGCCGAGGCGCCGAGGAGTCCCTCGGGGTCGCCCAGCAGGTGCGCGTCGGCCTCCCGCAGGCGCTCCGGGCACCAGACGAAGTCGGTGTCGCCGAGGAACGAGCCGTGTTCGGCCTGGTACTCCTCCGCGTCGGCGTCCCACCAGCGCCGGCTGGCGGCCGCCGAGTCCCGCTGGCCCATCGGGCGCCGGGCCACGGCGGCGACGCCGAGCCGCTTCTCGGTCGATTCCACCGGCGAATCTTCACCGGGCCGGGGGATGAAGAAAGGATCGGGCCCGCCGTTGCCCCCCCGATCGGGTGACGCGTAGCATGGACGTGCATGGGTTTATCTGTGGCCCGAAATATCCCGTCACCGCCGCACGTTGGAATGTGACGCGATATGGCCGACATCTAGGCCCGCGCACCGCCAGAGTCCACCTGTCCACTCTCCATCAATCCATACCGGAGCAACCCACCGCATGTCCACCGACACCACCACCGTCTCGACCACCCCGCAGGTCGCAGTTAACG
>DATAZG010000077.1:0-76695 GCA_036272155.1 Pseudonocardia sp. | reverse complement strand
GTACTGGGCCTGCCGGGAGCGGGCGGCGGTGATGGACCTGTCCCCGCTGCGCAAGTTCGAGGTACTCGGGCCGGACGCGGAGGAGCTGCTGCAGGCCACGCTGACCCGCAACATCCGCAAGCTCTCGCACGGCCAGGTCGTCTACTCGGCGATGTGCAACGAGACCGGCGGCATGATCGACGACTGCACGGTGTTCCGGCTGGGCGACACGAACTTCCGGTTCGTCGGGGGCGACGAGTACGACGGGGTGTGGCTGCGCGAGCAGGCCCAGCGGCTCGGGTTGGACCGGGTGTGGGTGAAGAACTCCACCGACCAGCTGCACAACATCGCCGTGCAGGGCCCGGCCAGCCGGGAGCTGCTGTCGTCGATCATCTGGACGCCGGGCACGCAGGCGGCGTTCGCCGACCTGACCTGGTTCCGGTTCGCGATCGGCCGGCTCGGCGACCACAACGGCATCCCGTTGCTCGTCTCGCGCACCGGGTACTCCGGCGAGCTGGGCTACGAGGTGTGGGTGCACCCGTCCGACGCGCCGGCCCTCTGGGATGCGGTTATGGCGGCCGGCGAGCCGCACGGGCTGACCCCGCTCGGCCTGGAGGCACTGGACATGCTGCGGATCGAGGCCGGGCTGGTGTTCGCCGGCTACGACTTCGACGACCAGACCGACCCGTTCGAGGCCGGTATCGGGTTCACCGTGCCGCTCAAGACGAAGGAGGACGACTTCGTCGGGCGCGAGGCGCTGCTCGAGCGCAAGGCCCACCCGCAGCGCACCCTGGTCGGCCTGGAGCTGGCCGGCAACGAGCCCGCCGCGCACGGTGACTGCGTCCACGTGGGCCGCTCCCAGGTCGGGGTGGTCACCAGCGCCACCCGGTCTCCGGTGCTGCGCAAGAACATCGCGCTGTGCCGGCTGGCGGTGCAGTACGCCGCGCTCGGTACCGAGGTCGAGGTGGGCAAGTTGGACGGCCACCAGAAGCGCATCCCGGCCACCGTCGTGCGGTTCCCGTTCTACGACCCGGACAAGACCAAGCCCCGTTCCTGACCCCTGACCAGCCCTTCTACCGGAGGATTTGCCATGACGCGCGTTGCCATCATCGGGTCGGGGCCCAGTGGGCTGGCCCAGCTGCAGGCCTTCGCCGCCGCCCGCGCGGCCGGTACCGAGATCCCCGAGGTGGTCTGCTTCGAGAAGCAGAGCGACTGGGGCGGACTGTGGAACTACACCTGGCGCACCGGGCTGGACGAGCACGGCGACCCGGTGCACGGCAGCATGTACCGGTACCTGTGGTCCAACGGACCCAAGGAGTGTCTGGAGTTCGCGGACTACCCGTTCGACCAGCACTTCGGCAAGCCGATCCCGTCGTTCCCGCCCCGCGAGGTGCTCTACGACTACATCACCGGGCGGGCAGTGCAGAGCGGGGTGCGTGACTTCATCCGGTTCAACACCGCGGTGCGCTGGGTGTCCTCGGACGGTGCGGGGTTCTCCCTGAGTCTGGAGGACCGGGAGACCAAACAGCTGAGCACGGAGGCGTTCGACTACGTCATCGTCGCCACCGGGCACTTCTCGACACCGAGCGTGCCCGACTACCCGGGGTTCAAGACGTTCCCGGGGCGCGTGCTGCACTCGCACGACTTCCGGGACGCCAGCGAGTTCGCCGGCAAGGACCTGCTGGTGATGGGCAGCAGCTACTCGGCGGAGGACATCGCGCTGCAGTCGGCCAAGTACGGGGCGAAGTCGGTGACGATCAGCTACCGGTCCGCGCCGATGGGCTTCGGCTGGCCGGACACGATCAGCGAGGTACCCGGGCTGGTCCGGATGGAGGGGCGGAGCGCGGCGTTCACCGACGGCACCTCCCGCGAGGTGGACGCCATCGTGCTGTGCACCGGCTACCAGCACAACTTCCCGTTCCTGGCCGAGGACCTGCGGCTGCGGACCACCAACCTGCTCTGCACGCCGAACCTCTACAACGGTGTGCTGTGGATCGACAACCCGCGCCTGATGTACCTCGGCATGCAGGACCAGTACTACACGTTCTCCATGTTCGACCTGCAGGCCTGGTACGCCCGCGACGTGATCCTGGGCCGGCTGCCGGTACCGGCGCGCGCCGAGATGGCCGAGCACATCGACGGCTGGGCGGCGCGGCTGGGCACCCTGGCCAACCCGGAGGAGGAGATCGACTACCAGGCCGACTACCTGCGCGACCTGATCAAGGACACCGACTACCCGGCGTTCGACCTCGACCTGACCGTGGCTCACTTCAAGACCTGGGAGCACCACAAGGTGGAGAGCATCCTGGGTTACCGGGACCGCTCGTTCTCCTCACCCTGCACCGGCTCGACGGGCCCGCTGCACCACACCCCGTGGTGGTCCGAGCCCGACGACACCCTGGCCACGTTCCTGCGCACGGAATAGCAGGTCAAGACCCGTGAGTGGCGAGTGGGGCGATAGCCCAACTCGCCACTCACGGGGTCTGAGCTGGGGTTTTGTTGCAACCGGCTGGTCAGACGGTGGTGGCCAGCAGGGCGGCGCGCTCCACGAGCGGGTCGACGGCGGCGCGCATGGCTCGCGGGCGGAAGCGCAGCGCGGGGCCCTGCACGCCCAGCACCGCGCGCAGCCGGCCGGCGGCGTCCCGCACGGGGGCGGCGACCGCGTTCAGGTCCTCCTCGCGCTCGCCGACGGCCTGCGCCCAGCCGCGCTCGGCGACCTTGGCGATCTCGGCGGCCAGCGCGGAGCGGTCCACGATCGTCTGTTCGGTGTAGGCCACCAGGTCGCCCTCGGGCAGCGTGCCGCCCCAGGCCAGGAACACCTTGCCGGCGGCGGTGGCGTGCGCGACGCTGTTGCGCCCGATCTCGGCGACGCTGCGCACCGAGCGCGGGCTCTGCACGAAGTCGACGGTGAGCAGGTCGTGCTCGCCGGGCAGGGAGAGCGTGCTGGTCTCGCCGGTGAGCTCGGTCAGCTCCTCCAGGTACGGGCGCGACACGGCGCGGATGTCCAGGCTGTCGCGGGCGGCGCCGGCCAGCTGCAGGATGCGCACGCCGAGCCGGTACCGGCCGCTGGACGGCACGTGCTGCACCAGCCCGGCCGAGACCAGCGTGGAGAGCAGCCGGGAGATGCTGCTGACGTTGATCCCGGTGCGCCGCGCGATCTCGTTGGTGCCCAGCTCGGTGCGGGCCTCGGCGAGGGCGTCGAGCACGTCGACCGCGCGCTGGACCGCACCGACCTGACGAGTGGCTGGTCGACCGGTGCGCGCCATAGTAAAGTCCTTCGCAGCACTTGGACATGGTGTTGCCGCAGTGGATATTAGTGCAGTGGATATTAGCGCGGTAGACGTTCTCGCACCACTCACCACGGCGGCGACCAATCCTGGGGAGGGCGTGGGCTAGATGAGTGCGGAACAGGTTCGGTACCTCGTGATCGGGGCGGGCATCCACGGGCTGTCCACCGCCTGGCAACTGGCCACCCAGCTGCGCGCCAGCGGGCGGGGCGACGGCTCGGACGTGCTGGTGATCGACAAGTCCGGGGTCGGCGCGGGAGCTTCCGGGGTCGCCTGCGGCGTGATCCGCAACAACTACTTCCAGCCGGCCATGCGCGAGCTGATGGCGCACTCGGTCGGCGTCTGGGAGTCCGACCCGGAGGCGTTCTCGTACCACCCGGTCGGCTACCTGCAGGCCGCGCCGGAGGCGATGCGCGCCGACGTCGAGCAGATCTACGCGGAGCAAAGGGCGATCGGCTACGAGTCGGAGCTGGTGCTCGGCGAGCGGGAGTGCCGGGACTACCTGGTCGGCCTGTTCCCGGACTGGCGAGCCACCGGGATCACCTCCGTGCTGCACGAGAAGCGCGGCGGTTACGCCAACAACGTGGCCTCGCTCAAGGGGCTGGCGGCCAAGGCGGAGGCGGCCGGGGTGCGGATCCGGTCCGGCGTGCGGGTCACCGGGCTGAGTATGCGCGACGGCGTGGTCGAGGCGGTGCACACCGACGATGGGGAGATCCGCTGCGAGCAGCTCGTGGTGGCCGCCGGCCCGTGGGTCCGCGACCTGTGGGCGATGCTCGAGCTGCCCGACCGCATCCCGGTCACCGGCCCGGACGGCACCGTGCACCCCGACCAGCCGATGTGGACCTACTGGGCGTTGCAGGAGGGCACCCTCGGCGTGGACCCGGGCGAGTTCACCGCGCGCGACGGCGGCCAGCCGCCCGTGGTGCACATCGACTCCGACCAGCCGCTCTACGACGACACCGACGGCAGCCTCGTCACCGACCAGATGTGGGGCATCTACTACAAGCCGGACTTCAACTTCGGTGGCGTGCAGGGCGGTGCCGCGCCGGTGCTCGTGCCGCATCCGGCGCCGGAGGTCGACGTCGACCCGTACGGCACGCAGAGCCCGGAGTTCGTGGTCGGCGACGAGTTCGTCCGGATGTGGACCGCCGCGCTGGCGCACTGCCACGAGCGGTTCGCCGGCTGCCTGGCGCGGTACAAGCGCGAGCCGTCGGGTGGGATCGGCGCGTTCACCCCGGACAGTTTCCCGGTGTTCGACCGGTTCCGTGGCAACGCCTACGTGATCGCCGACTCCAACCACGGTTACAAGATGATCGGGGTGGGCGAGCTGGTGGCCCGCGAGGTGCTCGGCGAGCCGCAGCCGCTGCTGGAGCCCTTCCGGTTCGACCGGTACCGCACCGGGCGGCTGCACCCGGTGAGCAACTCGCCCTTCCCGTGGAGTTAGTGCCGAGTTAGCGCCGAGTTAGCGCCGAGCTAGCACCCGAGCTAGTACTCGGCTGACACGGGCCGGCCTCGGGCCTGACACTGGGGGTGGCCGGTTTCGAGCGTGGGAGGTCGTGCGCGTGCGGGTGCTGTTCGTACAACATCAGGCGGACTGTCCGCCGGGGCTGGTGGGCGACCGGCTGGTCGAGCTGGGACACCGGATCGACGTCGTCGACCCGAGGTCGCCGCTGCCCGACGTGGCCGACTACCAGCTGGTCGTGCCGCTGGGCTCCGAGGACTCGGCGGCCGACGAGTCGGTGCCCTACCTGCGTGCGGAGTGGGCGCTGCTGGACGCCGCGATCGAGGCCGACATCCCGGTGTTCGGCATCTGCTTCGGTGCGCAGCTGCTGTGCCGGGTACTCGGCGGCACGGTCGGCGTCGCGCCCGGTGGGCCGGAGGTTGCCTGGATGACGGTGCGGGTCGACGGGCCGGACCGCGAGGGGCCGGACCAGGTACTGGCCGGGCCGTGGCTGAGCTGGCACCACGACGCGCTGGTCCCGCCGCCCGGCTCCGCGCTCGCGCACAGTGCCGCCGGCAACCAGACGTACGTGGTCGGGCGCAACGTCGGCGTGCAGTTCCACCCGGAGGCCACTTCGGCGGCGGCCGCCGCGTGGGCGGTGGGGGACGCGGCGACGCTCAAGCAGCTCGGCATCGACCCGGCCGAGCTGGCCGCGCGGGTCGAGGACGGCGAGGCGGCGCGTGCACGGGTCGCCGCCCTGGTCGACTGGGTCCTCACCCGCACCGGCCTGGCCGACGGGCGCACCGGAGCCTGACCGGCAGAGCGGCCGGCCGCCCCGGGCAGCCGCGCATACCCGCACCGCACACCCTCTCTGGTCACCGCGCACCCACTGCGGGCGGTGCGTGGCGACGAGAGAGGGTGTGCGGCGGCGGACGGCGCTCGGCGCTCGGCGGGGTGAGCTGGGCGGGGCGTATAGCCGTTTGGGCATAGCGTGGCGTGGTGAATGCCGACCGGTTGCTGGACGGGCGCCTGAAGCTGCGGCACCTGGTGCTGGTCGCGACCATCGCCGAGCAGGGCAGCGTCGTGCGGGCCGCCGAGCGACTGCGCGTCACCCAGCCGGTCGTGACCAGGGGGCTGCGCGAGCTGGAGGCGATCCTCGGCGTCGAGCTGTTCGACCGGGGGCCGAGGGGCGTCACCCCGACGATTTACGGCGCCGTGTTCGTGACGCACGCGCAGGCGGTGCTGACCCAGGTCCGCCAGGCCGGCCAGCACATCGCCGAGCTGCGTGCCGGTGACGCCGGCACGGTCACTGCCGGTACCCACCTGGCCGGGTCGAACGTGCTGCTGCCCCGGGCGATCGCGCGGCTCAAGAAGACCCGCCCGGGGCTGCGGGTGATCGTGCGGGAGGCGACCCCCGACGTGCTGCTCGCGGACCTGCTGGTCGGCCGCGTCGACCTCACCGTCGGTCGGCTCACCCCCGGAGACGACGGCGACCGCACGGCGCAGGTCCGGCTCTACCACGAGCCCGTCCGGCTGGTCACCCGCGCCGGGCACCCCGCGCTGTCCACCGAGGGCGCCCCGAGCCCGGCGCTCGCCGAGCTGCTGAGCTACCCGTGGGTGCTGCCGGTGGACCAGACCTCGCTGCGCCGCGAGCTGGAGGGGGTGTTCTCCGCGCAGGGCCTGCCACTGCCGGCCGACCGGGTGGAGTGCACCTCGATGCCGACGCTGCGCAGCCTGCTGCTGGACACCGACGCGATCGCCGCGCTGCCGATGCTGATCACCGAGGACGACGACCGGCTGGCCATGCTGGACACGCCGCTGCGTTCGGTGTCTCGGCTGGTCGGGGTGACCGTGGCGCGCAACCGGACACCCAGCCCCGGTGCCGCGCTGCTGCTCGAGCGGCTGCACGAGGTCGCCGGCGAGATCCGGCTCCGGCTCGGCACCACCGGACTGGACATGCTCGGATAGACATATCTATCGACCAACATGGCATTGGACGGGCATATCCCGCCGGGCGGAGCATGAGGGTCGGTCGGAATCGGAGCTCAACAGCTGGAGGACCGGATGACCGGTGCGCGCGTCGTCGCCGGCAAGGCCACGCCTCGGGGCAGGTACCCGCACGTCAAGGTGGTCGGGGAGCTGGTCTACGTGTCCGGCACGAGCAGCCGGCTGCCGGACAACACGATCGCCGGCGCCGAGGTCGACGCGCTCGGCACCACCCGGCTGGACATCCGCGCGCAGACCCGGGCGGTGATCGAGAACATCCGCGACATCCTGCGGGCCGTCGGCGCGGACCTGACCGACCTGGCGCAGGTGACCAGCTACCTGGTCAACATGAACGACTTCGCCGGCTACAACGAGGTCTACGCCGAGTACTTCGACGAGACCGGTCCGGCCCGCACCACCGTCGCCGTGCACCAGCTGCCGCACCCGCACCTGCTCATCGAGATCCAGGCGATCGCCCACCTGCCGCGCGCCGCCGCCGCCCAGGTGGCCGGAGAGGAGCACCAGTGATTCCCGCCGTCTTCAACTTCGACAAGTGGGTCGCCGAGCACGAGCACCTGCTCAAACCGCCGGTCAACAACAAGCAGATGTGGGAGCGCACCGGCGACTTCATCGTGCAGGTCGTGGGCGGCCCCAACCAGCGGACCGACTTCCACGTGGAGCCCTACGAGGAGTGGTTCTACCAGGTCAGGGGCAACATGCACGTCAACATCGTGACCCCGGACGGGCCGGTCCGGGTGGACGTGCGCGAGGGCGACATGTGGCTGCTGCCCGCCTTCACGCCGCACTCGCCGCAGCGCCCGGAGCCCGGCTCGATCGGCGTGGTGATCGAGCGCATCCGCGAGGAGGGCACGCTGGAGAAGTTCCAGTGGTACTGCCTCGACTGCAGTGCGCTGCTGCACGAGGTGGAGCTGCAGGTCCGGGACATCGTGGCCGACCTGCCACCGGTGTTCCAAGAGTTCTACGCCGACGAGCGGGCCCGCACCTGCACCACCTGCGGCGCCCTGCACCCGGGCAAGGGCTGACCGCCGTGCCAGCGGCCGGTCCACCGAACGGGTCGCAACCCACGCCCGTGATCGACGTGCACACCCACTACGTGCCCAGGGGCTGGCCGGACCTCGCCGAGGTCGCGGGGCCGGCGGACGACTGGCCGTGGCTGCGGCTGGAGTCCGAGCGCGAGGCGACGATCATGATCCGGTCGGCCGAGTTCCGCCGGATCCAGGCGGACTGCTGGGACGCCGAGGCGCGGCTCGCCGACATGGCGGCCGACGGGGTGGACGTGCAGGTGGTGTCCCCGACGCCGGTGTTCTTCAGCTACCTGCGCCCGGCCGACCAGGCGCTCAAGGTCGCCCGGATCTTCAACGACCTCGCGCTGGAGATCTGCGCGCCGGCGCCCGGAGCGTTCCTGCCGATGTGCCAGGTGCCGCTGCAGGACCCCGACCTGGCCTGCGCCGAGCTGGACCGCTGCCTCGCCGCCGGGCACCTGGGCGTGGAGATCGGCAACCACGTCGGCGACCGCGACCTGGACGACGCCGGCATCGTGACGTTCCTGCGGCACTGTGCCCGGGTCGGCGCGCCGGTGCTGGTGCATCCGTGGGACATGCCCGGCTCACCCCGGCTGAACCGCTGGATGGCCCAGTGGCTGACCGGCATGCCGGCCGAGTCGCACCTGTCGCTGCTCGCGCTCGTGCTCGGCGGCGTGTTCGACCAGGTGCCGGACTCGCTGCGGATCTGCTTCGCGCACGGCGGCGGCTCGTTCCCGTTCTGGGTCGGCCGGATGGACAACGCCTGGCACCGCCGGCCCGATCTGGTCGGTGCGTCCGAGCACCCGCCGTCGCACTACCTCGACCGGTTCAGCGTGGACACCGTCGTGTTCGCCGAGCCGGCGCTGCGGCTGCTGGTCGACACGGTCGGCGTGGACCGCGTCATGCTGGGTAGCGACTACCCGTACCCGCTCGGCGAGCGCCCGGTGGGTGGGCTGGTGCGCGGTGCGCCCTTCCTCACCGAGTCGGATCGGGGCCGGTTGCTCGGCGGCAACGCGGCCCGGTTCCTCGGCCGGCAGGTGCCGGTCGGCTAGGAGCTACCGGCTGAGGCGGGCGCGCAGCTCGGCCATCTCGCCCCGGTCCAGCACCACGTCCAGCGAGCGCAGGGTGTCCTCGAGCCGCTCCAAGGGCACCGGGATCTGCTCCAGCCGGCCGTCCGCGTGCTCGACGTTGAGCGTGCCGCCGATCAGCCGCCGGCTCACCCCGGGCTCCAGCCGCATCACGATGAGCTGGTGGGTGAACGGCGAGCCGGGATGCGTGGACACGTAGTGGTGCGACACCTCGTAGTCGATCGGGCGCTGCTCGTCGCTCTCGTCGAACGCGTGCTGCGGCTCCCAGCCGTGCGCGGTCTGCTTGGCGAGTGTCCAGGTCCGGTCCTGGAGGGTCAGCCGGTGTTTCCAGCCCGCCTGGTCGGTCACGACCCCGTCGCGCAGCGGCATCGCGGTGAGCAGGCCGGAGCCGAAGCCGACGTCGACCAGATGGTCGCGGTCCTCGGCGCGCACCTTCAGCGACATGTGCGTGCGCGGGCCGGCGCGGTGCGGCTGTACCCGGGAGATCAGCCGCGACACCTGGTAGCCCAACTGCTCGGCGACCGCGGCGAACAGCATCGCGTGCTCGAAGCAGTAGCCGCCCCGCTGCCGGCGGACCAGCTTGTCGGTGACCGCCTGCAGGCCGAGCCCCCGGTGCGTGCCGAGCAGCACGTCGACGTTCTCGAACGGGATCGTGCGTACGTGCGCCTCGTGCAGCGAGTGCAGGGCGTCGGCGGTCGGGGGCAGGCGCGGGTGCCCGATGTGCGCCAGGTACTCGTCCACGTCGGCGAGCTCGATGTCCCATCCGGCCTGCGTCGGCAGGGGGCGTTCGATGCGGCTGCTCATACGTTCAGGCTGCTCCCTCAACGGCGGTTCAGGTCAAGGGCGCTGGCCCGATCGGCGCATCGGCCCGACCCCGAGCTGACCCGGCTGTCACATCCCGGCCCGCCGCGCCGTCCTCCTACCGAGCGTCAGATGGAGGAGGACGGGATGAGTCGCATTCCCACGGTGCCGGCCGAGCGGGCCGGTGTGGTCGGTCGGTTGGTCTACCGGTACGCCGCGCGCCGCTTCGGTGCGGTGCCCGAGCCGATCGCCGTCGCGCGTTGGCACCGCAAGCTGTTCTGGGCCACCCTCGTCGCCGAGGCGGTCAGCGAGAAGGCCGCGACGGTGCTGCCGGCGAACGTGCGCGACCTGGCGGTGTACCGGGTGGCCACCAATGTGGGCTGCTCGTGGTGCGTGGACTTCGGCACCATGCTGCAGCGCCACCAGGGCCTGGACATCGACCGGCTGACCGGCATCGACCGGTACCCGACCAACCCGCTGTTCACCGAGGACGAGCGGCTCGCGCTGAGCTATGCCGACGCGATGACCGCGCAGCCGATGGCGGTGACCGACGAGCTGGTCGAGCGGCTGGTGGAGCGGTTCGGCCGGGCCGGCACGATCGAGCTGACCCACTCGATCGCGCTGGAGGATCAGCGCGCCCGGTTCAACCACGCCCTGGGCCTGACCGACCAGGGCTTCACGTCCGGTGAGGCCTGCCGCGTCCCGCTACCGGGAGCGGCCGAGCGGCGCCCGAGTGCGTAGCCCAGCCGCGTAGCCCGAGTGCGTAGCCCGAGTGCGTAGCCCGAGTGCGTAGCCCGGTTCCGAGGAGGCTCCGAGCCGGTCAGACGAAGAGGGGGCGCGGGCGGGGGCGGTCCAGGGCGAGGGCCAGCTTCGCGGGGTTCAGCACCGAGTAGATGGCGGCGATCCTGCCGTCCTGGACGCTGAACACCGACACCGAGACCGGGTTGCCGCCCCGGCCGCCGGCCCGGTAGCCCTGCTCGCCGTTGACCAGCACCGGCGCCCAGCCGGCCAGCAGGTCCTCGCCGTAGCGGTTGCTCAGCCCGATCAGCAGCCTGGCCACCTTCTCGGCGCCGTGCACCACGCGCCGGGCGGCCGGGGTCATGCCGCCGCTGTCGTTGACCAGCACGGCATCCGGGTGCAGCAGGCCGACCAGCGCCCGCGTGTCCCCGTGCTGCAGTGCGGCGCCGACCGCGGCCAGCAGCCGCATCTGCTCGGCGGCGGCGGCGCGCGGCGGCGGCTGGGCCTCGGCCAGCGCCCGGCGGCCCCGGGAGGCGTGCTGGCGGGCGGCGGCCGGCGAGCAGCCGAGCACCTCGGCGATCTCCTCGAACGGCAGCTCGAGGGCATCGTGCAGTACGAACGCCACCCGCTGCGGCGGCGTGAGCTGGTCCAGCACGACCATCGCGGCCATCCGGACCTCTTCGTCGCGCACCAGCACGGCCAGCGGGTCGTCCTCGGCGGAGGTGGACACGACCGGCTCGGGCAGCCACGGCCCGAGGTAGCTCTCCCGGCGGGCGCTGGCGGAGCGCAGCCGATCGAGGCAGAGCCGGCCGACCACGGTCGTCAGCCAGGCGCGCGGGTCACGGATCTCGGCGCGCTCGGCGTCACTGAGCCGGTTCAGCCGCAGCCATGCGTCCTGCACCGCGTCCTCCGCGTCGGCGAGGCTGCCGGTCATCCGGTAGCCCACGCTGACGAGGTGCGCGCGGTGTTGCTCGATGTCGGACGCTATCGACACGGGTGGGACGTTAGTGCGCCGGCGTGTCCCACGGGCAAACAGATCACCAGGAGCGCGCCGAGCTTGCGGGTCCGCGCGGTGGACGGGGCGTACCGGCCCGCTGTGCACGACGACCGGTCGTTGCTCCGGTCGGCCTACCGCCCGTCGCCCGGTGGCGGCCGGGGGCGGATCACGAAAGGCCCGGCGGATTTCGCTCGAACCTGTCGGAGGCCGCCGCTACGGTGCCGCCATGACTCCGATCGCCAAGCTGAGCGTGATCGCGCTCGACTGTCCGGACCCGGTGGCGTTGGCCCGGTTCTACTCCGACCTGACGGGCTGGCCCCTCGACCCGGACGCGCAGGACGGGGAGTGGGTGGAGCTGCGCCCGGACGGTGGAGCGACGGCGATCGCCTTCCAGCTCGCGCCGGGGCACCGCCCGCCGGACTGGCCGGGCGACGGGCAGCAGCAGCAGGCACATCTGGACTTCGCGGTGGTCGACCTGGACGAGGGCGAGCGGGGCGTGCTCGCGATCGGGGGGCGCAAGCCCGAGTACCAGCCCAGCACGAGGTGGCGGGTCTACCTCGATCCGGCCGGCCACCCGTTCTGCCTGGTGTCCGGCGCCTGAGCGGTCGCCGTCCCGGGCCGGGCCGGGCGGGTCCGACCGGCCGCGGCGGAGTCGTCGGGGCACCGGCATAGACTCGGCCCGTGGCTGGTCGGATCAGGGATGCGGATATCGCCCAGGTCCGTGACCGAGCTCGGATCGACGAGGTGATCGGCGAGTACGTGGCGCTGCGCCGCGCCGGCGCCGGTTCGCTGAAGGGCCTGTGCCCGTTTCACGACGAGAAGACGCCGTCGTTCAACGTCCGTCCGACGCACGGCACGTTCCACTGCTTCGGCTGCGGCGAGGGCGGCAGCGTGATCGACTTCGTGATGAAGATCGAGCACCTCGGCTTCGTGGAGGCCGTCGAGCGACTGGCCGACCAGGTGGGCGTGCGGCTGACCTACGAGGGCGGCGGTGCCTCGGTGCAGCGGGAGAAGGGCACCCGCACCCGGCTGCTGGAGGCCAACCGGCGGGCCGCCGAGTTCTACGCCGAGCGGCTGCGCACCCCGGAGGCGGCGCCGGCGATCCAGTTCCTGACCGGCCGGGGCTTCGATGCGGCGTCCGCCGAGCACTTCGGCTGCGGCTTCGCCCCTTCGGAGTGGGACGGGCTGACCAAGCACCTGCTGGCCGCCGGTTTCAACCTCGACGAGCTGTACAAGGCCGGCTTGTCCAAGGAGGGCCGGCGCGGCCCGATCGACCGGTTCCGCCGGCGGCTGCTCTGGCCGATCCGGGACCTCGGCGGCGACGTCGTCGGCTTCGGCGCGCGCCGGCTGTTCGACGACGACCCGATCGAGGCGAAGTACCTGAACACCTCGGACACGCCGGTCTACCGCAAGACCCACGTGCTGTTCGGGCTGGACCTGGCCAAGCGGGAGATCGCCCGGCGCCGGCAGGTTGTGGTCGTCGAGGGCTACACCGACGTGATGGCCATGCACCAGGCCGGGATCACGACGGCGGTGGCGTCCTGCGGCACGGCGTTCGGCACCGAGCACGTGTCGGTGCTGCGCCGGCTGATCGGGGACGACTCGTTCGACCTCGGCGAGATGATCTACCTGTTCGACGGTGACGAGGCGGGCCAGGCGGCCGCGCTGAAGGCCTTCGAGGGCGAGCAGCAGTTCGTCGGGCAGACGTTCGTGGCCATCGCGCCCGACCGGTTGGACCCGTGTGAGCTGCGGCAGCGCTCCGGCGACACCGCGGTGCGTGACCTCGTCGCCCGGCGCGAGCCGCTGTTCGAGTTCGCCATCCGCAGCCTGCTCCGTGACTACGACCTGGACACCACGGAGGGCCAGGTCGGCGCGCTGCGGCGGACGGTTCCGCTGGTCGCCCAGATCAAGGACCGCTCGCTGCGGGACGGCTACGCGCGCCGGCTGGCCGGCTGGGTGGGCTGGGCCGACGAGGCGACGGTGGTGCAGCGGGTCCGGGAGACCGCCGGGGTGCCGACGGACCGGGCCAAGGCGCCGGCCCGCAACGGCTCTGGCAACGGCTCTGGCAACGGCTCTGGCAGCGGCTCTGGCAGCGGGTCCGGCAACCGCGGCGGTGACGGCTTCGGCAACGGGTCGAACGGAACGGCCGGTGGCGAGGCCGCCGGCGCCCGGCCCGCCCCGGACGACCCCCGGCTGCGGCTGCAGCGGGAGGCGATCAAGGCGGCGCTGCAGATCCCCTCGGTGGCCGGTCCCGCGTACGACGAGCTGCCCGAGGAGAGCTTCACCCACCCGGCGTACGTGGCCGTGCACCAGGGCATCCGGGCGGCCGGTGGCTCGGCATCCGGGCTGGAGGGCACCGCGTGGCTGGAGGCCGTGGGGGAGCACTGCCAGGCGCCGCTGCGCTCGCTGCTCACCGAGCTGGCCGTGGAGCCGCTGCGGATGGCCACCAAGCACGACGGCGCCCCCCGCTACGTCGGCAGCGTGCTGGCCGGCCTGCAGGGTGCGATGGTGGAGCGGCAGGTCGCCGAGCTGAAGTCGCGGCTGCAGCGCACCTCGCCGGTCACCGAGCCTGACGAGTACCACGCCCTGTTCGGGGACCTGGTGGCGCTGGAGCAGTACCGCAAGGCGTTGCGGGAACGCTCGCTGGGCACGGCGTGAGCCGCTGGCGCCGGCTGTTCGGCGGCGAGCCGCTGCCGGACGGTTTCACCGGGCAGCTGGCCGCCGAGGAGCGGGTACTGGCCGTGGCCGAGCTGGCCGGCGGAGGCCACCTGGTGGTCACCTCGTACGGGGTGTGGCTGCCGGAGGGGCGCCGGATCGGCTGGCATCTGGTCACGAAGGCGACCTGGGACGGCGGCGCGCTGGCGCTCGTCGAGGCCGAGGAGTTCGACCGTGCCGACGACAGCACCGACGACAGCACCGACGACAGCACCGACGACGTGGTGCTGCTGCGTGACCTGCCGCCCCTGCGGTTGGCGTTGACGCAGCCGGGCACCGTGCCGGAGGTCGTGCACAAGCGCGTGACGGGGTCGATCCGGTTCCGCCACCACCGCGAGCTGCCGGGCGGCGGTGCCTGGTTCGTCCAGCGCAGCGTGCCCGGCCGGGACGGGTTGCAACTGCAGGTCCGGGCCGACCCGGGCACCGATACCGCCGCGGTCCGGCGGGTGGCCACCGAGGTGGCCGGGAAGTTGAGGGAGGTGCGGGGGTGAGCTCGTTCGCCCCCGGGCACTGATGGTGTGGGATCCGACGACCTACCTGACCTTCGACCACGACCGATCGCGGCCGTTCCACGACCTGCTCGCCCGGGTCGGGGCCGACGAGCCCCGCCGGGTGGTGGACCTCGGCTGCGGGCCGGGCCACCTGACCGGGCTGCTGTCCGCCCGCTGGCCCGGCGCGGAGGTCGACGCGCTGGACTCCTCGCCCGAGATGGTCGCCGACGCGCAGGCGCGGGGCGTGCCGGCGCGGCAGCTGGACGTGCGCGACTGGCAGCCCGGTCCGACCGACGACGTCGTGATCACCAACGCCGTCCTGCAGTGGGTGCCGGGGCACACCGAGCTGCTCGCCGGTTGGCTGGGGGCGATGCCCAAGGGCAGCTGGTTCGCCATGCAGGTGCCGGGCAACTTCGGCGGCCAGTCGCACGTGCTGGTGCGCGAGCTGCTCGCCGAGCCGGCCTGGCGCGGCCGGGTCCAGGTCCGCGACGAGCTGGCGGTGGCCACGCCCGCCGACTACGCCGACCTGGCCGCCGACACCGGCGCCGAGGTGGACGCCTGGGAGACCACGTACCTGCACCGGCTGACCGGCGCCGACCCCGTGCTGACCTGGATCACCGGCACCGCGCTGACCCCGGTCCGGGCCGCCCTGGACGACGCGGAGTGGGAGCGGTTCCGGGCCGAGCTGGCGCCCCGGCTGAGCGCCGCCTACCCCCTGCGCGCCGACGGCAGCACGTGGTTCCCGTTCCGCCGGATCTTCCTGGTGGCCCGAGCCGGCGGCTGAGTGGTCGACGCCGTCCGCCAGGTGGCCGCAGGTTTGCCCACCACACACCCTCTCTCGTCGCGGCACACCGGCCGCAGTGGGTGCGTGGCGCCGAGAGAGGGTGTGTGGCAGCGGTCTGCCTGGTCAGCGCGTGCTGTCCCGGCTGCCGTTCAGCGAGTCCCGACGGCCTCCCGCGGCCGCGCTCACGGTGTCCACGACCTTCGCCTTCGCGATGCCCGCCGCCCCCTGCACGGCGGGGTGGTCGGCGACCCGCCGGTAGGTGCGCGCCAGTTGCTCGTAGCGTTCCCGGCCGGCGCGGGCGCCCAGTACGTACCCGACCGCCGCGCCAAGCATGAACGGGATCATCGAGGCTTCCTCCCAGGGGTGTGGCTGCGCCCATCCTGCCGCGGCCGGCCGCGAAAGCGCAGACCCGGTTCGGTCGGGGAGTGCCCGCAATCGCCGTTGAGGGCGTGCGCTAAGGTAGTCACCGCTGGACGGGAGACCGGGCCAGCCACAAGCGGTCCTCCGTAGCTCAATTGGCAGAGCATGCGACTGTTAATCGCAGGGTTACTGGTTCGAGTCCAGTCGGAGGAGCAAAATCCCTGATCAGCGGCTCGATCGCCGATCGCGGCACGATCAAATCCTGTCTTAGCCCCTGTTCTTCACCCTGCGATGTCTGGGTTCGGAAGCTCGGGTGTTTGCGGGCGGGTGGCGCACGGTGCCCCGGTTATTGGGTCCACCCGTTCGCTCGGTTCAACTCGTCCAGTACACCCCGCGGGATCGAGCACAGGCCGCCGTTTCTGGCGTCGATGTCGATCCGGTCGAAGGTGCCGGGGAAGTCCCACATGGCGAACGAGGCACCGGAACCTTTCAGCGTGACCTGCTGGGCGTCGCGGCGGTGCTCGTAGCTGTTCCACACGTCCACCTGCACGACGTTCGGGCCGGGCGCTGTCACGTTGATGGTGACACCGTCGTGTGTCATCGAGTGCACAGCCACCAGGCCCGAGTCGCACCTGAGTGTGGCGCCGGGTGCGTCGGCAGTCGTGGCGTTGTGCGAGGTGATGGCCCAGGTGAGTGGCTCGCGGAAGATCCAGACTGTTGCCACCAGTCCGGCGGCGACCACGCCAATGGCGACCCACCGGCTGGAAAAACGCCACTTCGGAGTAGGCGCAGGCGGCTCGACAGGTTGCCGAGGAACTGCTGGAGATAGCGGAGGGGCCGTCTCGGTCATCGGGCACGTCCTTGTGCACTCAGATGTGTGTGGTCCTCAGTGAGACAGGCGAGCCCTGTGTGGCGCATCGCTCGATTTGAGGACAGCCCATGGGGAAGCCAGTGCGGCCAGCTCCTGAACAGGTGACCGACCGCGGAAGACTGTCCTACACTGTCATACGTGTCTCGGCGCACGCCAACAGCGTCCGTGTCGTCGGCTACTCGCCCAGTGCTGCGATGGTGATCACGGTGGTGGCGCTGCGGGACCAGCATGGCGTTCCGTACGGAGCCACCGCGTGGCGCTCGACCGGCAAGCAGCGTCGCCAGTATCAGGAGGGAGCAGTCAATGACTGACGTCGACCATGCGGCGCTGCGCCAGCTTCGTGACGAGGCTGAAAGCACGCGAGACGAGCCCCTGTCCGCCGCCGCGCCCCGGTCGGCCCGCGCCAAGATGCTCTCCGTCCGGCTCAACCCGGAGGAGTTCGACACGCTGTCCCACCACGCCGAGCAGCTGGGAATACCGGTGTCGGCGTTGGTTCGCGGTTGGATCCTCACCCAGCTACAGGTCGACTCCGACACCTCACCCATCGCCACCGTCGACCGGATCGCCCGGGAGGTCGAACAGCTCCGCCGTCGGCTGGTCTCCTGACCACCGGCGCCGCTACGTTGAACGGGTGAGCGTGTCCACAAAGGTCGTGAGTGTCGCCGCTGGCCTTGCACTGGCCGGCGCCTCTGAGCTCGCGCTCGCGAAGCTCGCTCCGCGCTACCGCGTGCCGGTGCTGGGGGCCGGGCTCGGGGCCGCCGCCGCTGTGTACCCGCTGGCTCGTTCGGCACGATCCCGCTCCGCGCCCGTGGTGCGCGAGCTGGTGGCGCTCGCCGTGTTCGGCGCGGTCGGTGCTCTTGCCGCGCGTGGCGGATCCTCGGCGGCGGGCCGCGTGGTCGCCGCCGGATGGCTGGCGCACGCACTGTTCGACCTGGTCCACGACACGGGCGAACACTCCCGGATACCCGCCTGGTACCCCGCGTTCTGTGCGGGCTACGACCTCGGCGCGACCGCTGTCCTCCTCCGGCCGAACCCGGATGCTCCCGGCCTCTGACCCCGAGCCGGTCTGGCCGTCACCATTGTCCCCAATCACTAGGCGGATCCCCCGGGAACAGTGAACGTCGTGTTGCCGCTGAGGGAACCTCCGCGCTCACCCCTACCCAACCCCGTCCAGCCTCTGGACGCGCGACCCCGGGCCCACCAAGGTTGGGTTTACGCGCCGTCGGCTGTCCGCGCGGGCAGGGAGGGCGCTGCGTCTTCCCGAGCTGTGCGCGTCCGACCCGCACCCAGTCGAACCGGACGAACGACGGCGACAGGACCGAGAGGAAGGCGTGACATGGGAACCATCACCACCTCCGACGGCACTGAGATCTTTTACAAGGACTGGGGCGCCGGCCAGCCGATCGTGTTCAGCCACGGCTGGCCACTGTCGGCCGACGACTGGGACGCCCAGATGTTGTTCTTCGCGCAGCGCGGCTATCGGGTCATCGCCCACGACCGGCGCGGTCACGGCCGGTCCAGCCAGACCGGCGACGGCCACGACATGGACCACTACGCCGACGATCTCGCCGCGGTGACCGAGCACCTGGATCTGACCGAAGCGATCCACGTGGGGCACTCGACCGGCGGCGGCGAAGTGGTCCACTACCTGGCGCGCCACGGCGACAGCCGGGTGGCCAAGGCCGCGATCCTGAGTGCGGTACCGCCGCTGATGCTCAAGACCGAGGCCAACCCGGGCGGCCTGCCCAAGGATGTGTTCGACGGGCTCCAGACGGCGCTCGCGGCCAACCGGTCGCAGTTCTACCGTGATCTGCCGTCGGGCCCCTTCTACGGATTCAACCGGCCGGGGGTGGAACCCGTGGAAGCCATCATCCAGAACTGGTGGCGCCAGGGGATGATGGGCGGCGCGAAGGCGCACTACGACGGCATCGTCGCCTTCTCCCAGACCGACTTCACCGAGGACCTGAAGAAGATCTCCGTACCGGTGCTGGTGATGCACGGCAGCGACGACCAGATCGTGCCCTACGCGGACTCCGCGCCCCTGTCGGCCGAGCTGCTGCAGAACTCGACGCTGAAGACGTACGAGGGCTTCCCGCACGGCATGCCCACCACGGAGGCCGAGACGATCAACGCCGACCTGCTGGAGTTCATCAGGTCCTGACGGCGAGGTGAGCGGTCGGGCTCGACCCTGTCCCGGGGACAGGGTCGAGCCTGGTCCGCCGCGGCTGGTCAGTGGGGCTGTCCGTGGTCGCGGACCCGTTCGATCGCTTCCAACACGCGGTCCGCGAACAGCTGGGGGTTCGTGACCGGCACGTCATGATCGGCCGGGAGCACAACGACGTCGGCGCCGAGCTGGTTGACCAGCTGGTGCTGCAGCGCCGGCCGGCACAGGGTGTCCCGAGTGGTCACGACGACCGCCGAGGGGATCGTGCGCAGCGGTGCCACCCGGTCCCGCAGGTCGTAGCGGCGCACGACGTTGCCCATCGCGACCACGTTGCGCGCCGGGGTGCGGGCCAGCTCGTCGCGCAGCCAGTGCCACCGGTTCGAGAGCTCGGCGGTGCGGGTGCGGTTCGCGCCGAAGTAGCGGGCGGACACTGTGGAGCCGATGTTGAGCCTGGTCAGGGGCTCGGCGGCCGCGACCATGCGCCACAGCAGGCGGTCCCGGGGGGTTTGCGTGTAGTTCAGCGCGGTGGCGATCAGCACCAGGCCGGCCACCCGCTCGGGGTGCGCCAGCGCGAAGGTCAGGCCCACCGGCCCGCCGAGGGAGAACCCGCACACGATGACCTGTTCGATACCCAGCGCGTCCAGCACACCGAGCACGTCCTCGGCGCAGTCCTCGAGCGTGAACGGGCCGCCGATCGGCAGGCCACCGCCGTGGCCCCGGTGGTCGAGCCCCACCCAGGGCTGCCGCGCCGACAGTGCGGGCATCACGCCGAAGTAGTTGATGTCCAGCGTCCAGGTCCAGCCGTGCAGCAGCAGCACCGGCACGCCGCTCCCAGCGGTGCTGCGGCGGACGAACACATCCCCTCGACCGGGCAGGTGCACGGTCGAGCCGGCGGGCAGCTCAGGCGTCCAGGCCCGGCCGGTGCGCAGCGTCCGGGTCGGCCGCAGCATGCCGACGGCGCGCCGCCACGTGGGCACGGCGGATCCGACCATGCGCCGAACCTAGTGAAGGACCGCTCGACACGCGACACCGCCGCCGGTCCCGTGGGCCGGGCCGTGAGCGCCGGGTGGGCTCGCAGGTACCGGTGTGGATCCCGATCGTCGTGGCGCTGGTCGGCCTGCTCGGCGTGATCCTGACGCAGGCCTAGGCGGCCGCCCTTTCCGGTGCCGAATGGACGTCGACCAGCTGTTGATCGCGAGTGCCGATCGTGGGGACATGACCTCACAGCCGACGGTGCACGACACGGTGATCATGGACGGCGCGGCGATCCTGGCCGGGGCCCACCGGGATCGCGCTGCTCCCGGCCGGCCAGGTGGAGGTGCACGACACCTGGCACACCACCGGGCTGCGCGGCTCGGCCAGCAACGACTACTCCGTCGACGACGTGTGGGTGCCGGCCGACCACACGTTCGTGCTCGGCGAGAGCCACCGGGACGAGCCGCTCTACCGCTGGCCAGGGGCCTTCCTGACCAACTATCTCGGCGTGCCGCTCGGGGTGGCCGCCGACGTACTGGACACGGCGATGGGGATCCTGGACGGCAAGGTACTGATGCCCGAGGGGATCCGGGCCCGCGGCGACGCCAAGGTGCGGCTGGCGGTTGCCCGGGCGCAGGCGTTGGTGGGCTCGGCCGCCATCCGCCAGGGCTCGCCGCCGGAGCGCAACGTGCGCGACCTCATCACGATCGGCCAGCACTTCATGTCCAAGTCGGGGATGCGGGAGTGGGCCGGCGGCCTCTGGTTCGGCCAACCCGCGCCGCTGCCGTTGCTCTGACCCGTTCTGCCAGGGCTGGCGGTCCCGCGTAGCCGGCGCGCGGTGAACAGGTACCGCGCTACGCGTGACTACCCGGGGGCGCTCCCGCACACTCGACTGGCGGGCTGGGCTGAGACCCTGGCGACGGAACCCGACTCCGCCGCGAGGACATCTCAGCCCGGCCCAGCGCTGGCCCGGCCGAGGAACTCGGATGATCTGGCGCCGCCCCCCGGTTACCGTGCGGGCATGGGGTATCGACTGGAGCCGGACATCCAGGCGCACTACGGAGTCGGGCTCGAGGGCAGCCGGCTGACCACCTGGGGCCGGCTGGAGGCGATCCGCACCCGCGAGCTGCTCGACCGGTACCTGCCGCCGGCGCCGGCCACCGTCTGCGACGTCGGCGGCGCGGAGGGGCCGTACGCGCTGCGGCTGGCCAGGGCCGGTTACGCCGTGCACCTGCTGGACCCGTTTCCGCCGCACGTGGCGGCCGCCCGCGCCGGTTCCGCCGCACAGCCGGGCATGCCGCTCGCCTCGGCCGAGGTCGGCGACGCGCGCGAGCTGCCCTACGCCGACGCCAGTGCGGACGCCGTGTTGCTGCTCGGCCCGCTCTACCACCTCGTCGAGCGCGCGGACCGGCTGCGCGCGCTCACCGAGGCGCGCCGGGTGCTGCGCCCGGGCGGGGTGGTGGTGGTCGCCGCGATCTCCCGGTTCGCCTCGATGCTGGACGGGGTGACGGCCGGGATGATCGGCGACCCGGTGTTCGAGGCGATCGTGGCCGGCGCCCTCGCCGACGGCGTGCACCGCAACCCGGATCCCGCCGGCCGCCCCGAGTGGTTCACCCTCGCCTACTTCCACCGCCCCGAGGAGCTGTGCGAAGAGGTGTCGGACGGCGGCTTCGCGGACGTTGCCGTGCTCGCCGTCGAGGGTCCGGCCCGGTCGAGCGACCCGGCCGCGCTGGACGACCCGGCCCGGTTGGCCGCCACGCTGCGGGCGCTGCGGCGGGTCGAGCGCGAGCCGGCACTGCTGGGCGCCAGTCCGCACCTGATCGCGGTCGGCACCCGGTAAGGCACATCGACTGTCAGCCAGAGCCTGGCCGGACACCGAAAGCCCGCCGACCGGAGCGGTCGGCGGATCGGGCGAGCGGGTGGGCCTCGGAGGGCCCACCCATCACGCGTCTGGAGTCGGCTTGGACTCGAGCTTCTTGGCGTCGTCCTCGTGCATCCCGCTGACCTCGGACTTGAGGATGCGGGCCGAACGCCCCAGGCCGCGGGCGGCCTCGGGAAGCTTCTTCGCCCCGAACAGAACGACGACCACGGCGATCAAGATGAGCCAGTGGGTAGGACTCAGAGCACCCATACGGGCCATGATAGGCGGAAACGGCGACCGGCAGCAGAAGTGGGCGGTCTACGGTGCCGAGGGACGGCCGAGGACCCCGCCGAGGACCCCGCCGAGGACCCCGCCGAGGACCCGCCGTGGGCCCGCCGGCCAGGGGGCGCCGCCACCTCGCTGACGACCTGGGGAATTCGGCCTTGTCGCGGCCGCAATGTCGCGACGATGGCGAGGCCAGGGCGTACTGTTACCAGCGTTGGGAGCATCTCGCACGTGGGCAATCGAGCCCGCGTCGTCCCCGATGAGTGCCCACGCCGGTTGGCCCCGCCAGCCGGAGACGGAGCCACCGCATGAGCGCCGACGTCAAGTTCACGTCTCCTTACGAAAAACGGCTCAAGCTCGTTGCCGACACGATCAGCAAGCACGAGAAGCTCAGTGGTAAGGCCTCGGCCGAGTTGGCCGTGCACGTGCTCCAGGCGTTGGACCACATCCCGGAGAAGGTGCGCTGACCGGGCTCGGCCCGACCACTGCCCCCCTGTTCCACCGGTGCCGCCCCGCTCAACCGGTGCGGCACCGGCGCGGTACCGCACTACCGAACTCCAGCCAGGGCTCGTGTCCAAATGGAGGGGGACCGCCGGTGACCGCCGCACTCGACATCCCGTTCTGCGACTCCGAAGGCCGGCACCGGATGACGCTGCCGGTCGAGGTCGGTGACCTGGGCGAACCGCCCGAGACCGTCGAGCTGATCGGCCCTGACGAGGACGGCCGCACCATGCGCTGGTGCTACCGGCGCGAGTACAGGCCGGAGACCGAGCCGAGGTGGGCCTACGTGGAGACCGGCCGCGTGCTGTCCGGAGTGCCCCGGCCGGGCAGCGAAGAGGCCCTGTTCCGGCTCATGCGCTCGCGCGAGTGGCCCGGCTGACCTGGCCTTCCGGGTTCTTACCGACCGAGGACGGACGGCGCCCGCCGCTACCGGCTCCGGCCGCTCCGGCTCAGCATGGGCGCATGGGCATCCTGCATCCCACCCCGGCGCGACACCGGGTGCACACCGTGCACCGGGTGAGCATCGCCGCCCTCGGTGTGTTTCTGTTGATCTTCGGCGTACTGGGGCTGACCCAGCGGCTCGCGTTCCTGTCCGACCAGGGCGCGATCGTGATGGGGCTGTCCACGAACGGGCTGCTCGCCACGATCTCGGTGGTGGTCGCGGTCGTGCTGTTGGCGGCGGCGGTCCGGGGCGGGCCGACCGCGTCCGCCGCCGGCATCGTGTTCGGCGTGCTGTTCATCGTGTCCGGGCTGGCCAACATGCTGGTGCTGGACTCGGGGCTGAACATGCTCGCGTTCGGGCTGTCCAACGTGATCTTCAGCCTGGTGGTCGGCATGGCGCTGCTGTTCATCGGCGCCTACGGCCGCATCTCCGGCGGGCTGCCCCCGGACAACCCCTACTACCACGCCCACGGGTCTGCCGGCCGTCCTGAGCTGCCCCGGACCCCGGCCGAGCGGATCACCGACGCCTTCGCCGACCGGGAGCTGGCCGAGGCCGAGCGGGCGGTCGCGCAGGGCTACGCCACCCCCGAGCAGGCCGCCGGCGTCCGCCGCGCCGCCGAGTTCCGCACCCCGGAGGACCGCCGCCGCGCGTGGCAGTCGTTCTAAACCGGGGAAAGCCGTGGTAGAACCCCGGGGGCGCACCCTCCGAGGCCTGCCGGACGCCCCAAAACGGGCCAGTTCAGCGACCAGCTGAATTCGGGGTTCGCCATCGCGGCGATCTCGGGTGAGGATAGGGGTATGGGGAAGCCGGTTCTGCTGACCGTGGATGACGATCCGGGGGTGTCCCGGTCGGTTGCGCGCGACCTGCGGCGGCGCTACGGCGAGGAGTTCCGCATCCTGCGGGCTGACTCGGCGATGGATGCGCTGGACGCGTTGCGCGAGCTCAAGCTGCGGGGTGACGTGGTCGCCGCGATGCTCGCCGACTACCGGATGCCGCAGATGAACGGCATCGAGTTCCTGGAGCAGGCGATGGACCTGTTCCCCCGGGCCCGCCGCGCGCTGCTCACCGCCTACGCCGACACCGACGCGGCGATCCAGGCGATCAACGTGGTCGACGTCGACCACTACCTGCTCAAGCCGTGGGACCCGCCGGAGGAGAAGCTCTACCCGGTGGTGGACGCCCTGATCGAGACGTGGCGGGCCACCGGCGACGTCGCCGTCGAGGAGACCAAGGTCATCGGGCACCGCTGGTCCGCGCCGTCGTTCCAGGCCAGGGACTTCCTGGCGCGCAACGCGGTGCCGTACCGGTACTTCAGCGTCGAGGACCCGGAGGGGCTGCGGCTGCTCGAGGCGGCCGGGGCCTGCGCGGACGACGTACCGGTGGTGATCACCCCGGACGGCGTGACCATATGCAAGCCGACCGACACCGAGATCGCCGGCGCGGTCGGGCTGTCCACCCAGCCGGCCGCGGAGTTCTACGACCTGATCGTGGTCGGCGCCGGGCCCGCCGGACTGGGCGCGGCGGTGTACGGCGCCTCGGAGGGGCTGCGCACCGTGCTGGTGGAGCGGCAGGCCACCGGCGGCCAGGCCGGCCAGAGCTCGCGGATCGAGAACTACCTCGGCTTCCCGGACGGGGTGTCCGGCGCCCAGCTGACCGACCGGGCGCGCCGGCAGGCCCGCAAGTTCGGCGCCGAGACGCTGTCCGCCCGCGAGGTGACCAGGCTGGAGGCGCGCGGCTCGGCCCGGGTCGTGCACTTCGGCGACGGCACCGAGATCTCCGCGCACTCCGTCGTGCTCGCCACCGGGGTGGCCTACCGGCACCTGGACGCCCCCGGCGTGGACGAGCTGACCGGGCGCGGGGTCTACTACGGCTCCGCGGTCACCGAGGCCCCGGCGTGCGCCGGGCAGGACGTGTACATCGTCGGCGGGGCGAACTCGGCCGGCCAGGCGGCGGTGTTCTTCTCCAAGCACGCCAAGCGGGTGGTGCTACTGATCCGCGGCGAGTCGCTGGTGTCCTCGATGTCGCACTACCTGATCCAGCAGCTCGACGGGATCGACAACATCTCGGTGCGCACCCACACCCAGGTGGCCGAGGTGCACGGCGAGGGCCACCTCGACCGGCTCACCCTGGCCGACACCAGGGACGGCGCCAAGGAGACCGTCGAGACCCCTTACCTGTTCGTCTTCATCGGCGCCGCACCGCGCACGGAGTGGCTGGACGGCATGCTGGTGCGCGACTCGCTGGGGTTCGTGCAAACCGGGCCGGACCTGATCCGGGAGGGCCAGCGCCCACCCGGCTGGACCCGGGAGCGGGACCCGTATTACATGGAGTCCAGCGTGCCCGGGGTGTTCGTGGCCGGCGACGTGCGGGCCGCATCGGTGAAACGGGTGGCATCGGCGGTCGGCGAAGGCGCCATGGCCGTCACGCTGGTACACCGGTACCTGGGAGAACAATGACCGCCAACATGACGAAGGACCAGCTCCGTGAGCTGTTCCTGTTCACCGACCTCAACGACGAGCAGCTCGACTGGGTGAACCGGGAGGGCGACGTCGTCGAGTTCGCCGCCGACTCCGAGGTGTTCGCCGAGGGCGATCCGGCGCAGTGCTTCTGGGTGCTGCTGTCCGGCACGATCGCGCTCAGCCGCATGATCGGCGGTGACCGGGTCGAGACCGGCCGCACCGATCAGGTGGGCGTCTACATGGGCGCGGTCAGTTTCTACCTGGAAGAGTCACTGGAGAACGGCTACGCCAGCGGGGCCAGGGCGATCACCGACGTGCGGCTGCTGGCCCTGCCGGCCGGCAAGCTGGCGCTGGCGTTCCGCGAGTGGTTCCCGATGGCGGTGCACCTGCTGCAGGGCATGCTGCTGGGCACCCGCCGGGGCCAGGCCATCGCCGGCCAGCGGGAACGGCTGCTCGCGCTGGGCAAGCTGTCCGCCGGGCTCACACACGAGCTGAACAACCCGGCGGCCGCCGCGTCGAGGGCCACCGCCACGCTGCGCGACCGGGTCGCCGGGATGCGGCACAAGCTGGGCATGCTGGCCGAAGGCAAGATCGACAAGGACGGCCTGCTCGCGCTCACGGGGCTGCAGGAGGAGTTCGCCGACCGGGTGCACGAGGCGCCCGAGCTGTCCGCCGTCGCCGCGAGCGACCAGGAGGACGAGCTGACGGACTGGCTCGAGGACCACGAGGTGGCCGGCAGCTGGGACCTGGCTCCGGTGTTCGTCGCCGGTGGGCTCGGCCTCGCCGACCTGGAACGGGTGCGGACCGTCGTCAAGGCGAACGCCTCCTCGTCGGACGCGTCCCTGGACGGCGCACTGCGCTGGCTGGCCTACACGGTCGAGACGGAGAGCCTGCTGCGCGAGATCACCGACTCGACGGCGAGGATCAGCGCGCTGGTCAGTGCGGCCAAGCAGTACTCCCAGATGGACCGCGCGCCGTACCAGATGATCAACGTGCACGAGGGTCTGAAGGCCACCCTGGTGATGTTCGCCGGCAAGTTCGCCAACGGTGGTATCGAGCTGGTCAAGGACTTCGACCGGACGCTGCCGAAGATCCCGGCCTACCCGGCGGAGCTCAACCAGGTCTGGACCAACGTGATCGACAACGCGCTGCAGGCCATGGCGGGCACCGGCACGCTCACCGTGCGGACCGCCAAGGAGAACGACTGGGTCCTCGTGGAGATCGGCGACACCGGCCCCGGCATCCCGCCCGAGATCCGCCGGCGCGTGTTCGAGCCGTTCTTCACCACGAAGGGCGTCGGCGAAGGTACCGGGCTCGGCCTCGACGTCAGCTGGCGCGTCGTCACCAACCGGCACCACGGCGACCTCACCGTCGAGTCCGAACCCGGTAACACCCGGTTCCAGATCCGCCTGCCCCTAACCGAGGTCAGCTAGCGGCGGTCACCGTTGCGGGACGCGGGTGGTTGGCGGCACGCGGGTGGTTGGCGGCACGCGGGTGGTTGGCGGGACGCGGGGTGGCTGGGGCCGGCGCGGGTGGTGGCCGGGGAGGGCCGGGCTCGCTGCGTTCCGACTTGTCGTGGGAATTAGCCACGACAAGTGGCTCTTGTCGTGGCTATTTGCCGCGACAAGTGGGTCGGGGAGTGGTAGCTGGGGCTGCGGGAGCGACTTGTTGGAGCTCGCGGGCTGGCGTCTCCGACTTGGGGGGCCCGGGCGTTGGCCGCGTCCGACTTGTCGTGGGTTGTGGGCTGGCCGGGCCGACTTGTCGCTGGAAGTAGGCACGACAAGTGGCTCTTGTCGTGGCTATTTGCCACGACAGGTCGCCCGCGGGGGCTTCGTGGCGGATTGGGGGCGGCGGTGCCCCGAGCGCGGCGGTATCGGAGAGCCGGTACCGGAGCGTGGCGGTACCGCGAGCGCGGCGGTATCGGAGAGCGGCGCCAGGTCCCGGACGGACGGACGGCGGTAGGGCAGCGGACGGCGGTCCCCAGGACGACCGGTCAGGTTTGCAGGGGGAGGAGTTCGGTGCTGAGCTGGTCCAGGAAGTCGCGGCGGGAGGCGACCGGTATGGCGGGGCGGACGACGAACTTGGTCAGGCCGGCGTCGATGAACCGGCGCAGCTCGGCGCGCGCGGCGGCCCAGCCTCGGCAGAGCAGCCGTTCCGGGTCGAGGTCCTTGCGCCGCGCCCGCGCCCGGACCAGTGCGCGGTCCAGCTCGGCGGGGTCATGGTTGTCGGGCACCACCTGCAGGTTTGTCCCGTAGTGGTCCTCCTCGACGTGCCGGCCGGCCTCGGCGGCGGCGCGCTCGATCTGGGCGCGGCAGACGGCGGCCTCCTCGGGCGTCAGGAAGCTGCCGAGCCAGCCGTCGCCGAGCCGGCCGATCCGGCCCATCCCGATCGGCAGCCGGCCGCCCAGCCAGAGGTCGAGCGGCTTCGCCGGCAGCGGGGCGACGGAGGCCTCGTCGAGGTGGAAGAACTCGCCGTGGTGGGTGACCACCGGCTCGGTGAGCAGCGCCCGCACCACCGCCAGGCCCTCCTCGAACACGTCGGCGCGGCGGCCCTCCGGCACCGGGAACATCGTGCGGTCGCCGGACAGCGCCGGTCGCACGCCGAACGCCGGCAGTACCCGCCCGGGCGCCACCGCGGCGAGGGCGGCCAGCTGGGCGGCGACGAGCGCGGGGTTGCGCCCCGGCAGGACCAGCACCCCGGTGCCCAGCTTGAGCCGCTCGGTGCGGCCGGCGGCGTAGGCCAGCCCGATCATCGGGTCGGCGCTGTGCCGGGCGGAGACCAGGTCGGACAGCCACACCGAGTCGATCTGGTGCGCCTCCAGCTCGTCGACGAACTCGGCCAGCGCGGGGCCGACCTCCGCCTCCGGTCCGCCGCTCGGGATGGGGCCGACGCCGATTCGAACCTTCATGCCCATGCCACTGACCATACGTCCTGAATCCGAACTGAGCGAAAGAAACCGGGGTGGGGACCGCTGTGCGCGATCCCCACCCCGGCTGCCAGGTCCCGGGCTCCCCTCCGAGCCTGGCCAGGAGATATTCCGTTAGCTCGCGGTCACGCTGCCGAGGGTCACGGGCACCTGGCGCGGTGCGCCGGCCCCGCTGGCCACGGTGAGGGTGACGTTGCTGCCGGGCACCGCCGAGTTGATCGCGGCGACCAGCGCGTCGGAGTTCTCGATCAGGCGGTCGCCGACCTTGGTGACCACGTCGCCGGGCTGCAGGCCCGACTTGGCGGCCGCCGAGTCGGGCGCCACGTTGACCAGCTTGGCCCCGTTGGGCTGCGAGTCCTGCACCGAGACCCCGAGCTGGGCCTGGGTGGCGTGCCCACTGGCGATCAGCTCGTCGGCGATCCGCTTGGCCTGGTTGATCGGGATGGAGAAGCCGAGCCCGATCGAGCCGCTCTGGCCGCCGCGCCCGGAGCCGAGCGAGGCGATCGCGGAGTTCAGCCCCACGATCCGGCCCTGCATGTCGACCAGCGGACCACCGGAGTTGCCCGGGTTGATCGCCGCGTCGGTCTGGATCGCGTCCAGCACCGAGGTCGGGGCGGGCGCCTGCTGCACGAGTCCGCCGAGCCCGCCGAGGCTACCCAGCCCACCGAGGCCCCCCTGGCTCTGGGACGGGCTGGGCTCGCCCTGCGTCTCCACCGGCCGGTTCAGCGAGCTGACGATGCCGCTGGTCACCGTGCCGGCGAGGCCGAGCGGGGTGCCGATGGCGACGACCTGCTGGCCGACCTGGAGGCTGTCGGAGTTGCCGAGCTGGATCGGGGTCAGGCCGGAGACGCCCTGGGCGCGGACCACCGCGATGTCGGCCTGGGTGTCCTCGCCGACCTGCTGCACCGGTGCGGTGGTCCCGTTCTGGAACGTCGCGGTGAGCTGACCGCCCTGGGCGGCGGCGAGCACATGGGCGTTGGTCAGGATCAGTCCCTCGGCGGACAGGATCACCCCGGAGCCCTCGCCGGCGTTGCCCTCGAGCTGGACCACGCTCGGCAGCACCTTCTGCGCGACCTGCGTGATCGGGCTGACCGGCAGGTCACCGGACGCCGGCACCGGCTGGCTCAGCGTGCCGACCGCGCTGCTCGAGGAGCTCTCGTGGCCGACGTAGCCACCGACGCCACCGCCGACCGCCGCGGCCAGCACCGCGACCGCGACCATGCTGGCGAGCCGGCGGCCGCCCTTGGGCTTGGGTGCCTGGTCGGCGGGCAGTACGGCGGTCGGAGGCCCGGTGGGCGGGGTGTTCGGCGGCGCGCCGGGCGGCGTCTGGCCCTGTGGCTGGCCTTGTGACAGGTCCTGGGGCTGGCCGTAGCCGACCGCCGGGTAGGCGCCGACGCCGTACTGGCCGCCGTACTGGCCGCCGCCGTACTGAGGCGCACCGTAAGGGGCACCGCCGTACGGCGTGCCGGCGTGCTGGGCGCCGGCGTACACCGGGCCGTGGTACGGGTTGACCTGCTGGCCGACGCCGTACTGGGCCTGCTGGGGGATCGGGGCGTACGGGCTCAGCTGGCCGTTGGGCACCTCGCCGTTGGTCGGCGCGGCCTCCGTGGCCGCCGCGTCCGCCGGGGGCGTGGGCTGCTGGGGGGTGTTGTAGGGGACGTCGGCCGATCGTTCGGCGTGGCCGTCGAGCGCACCCGGTAGGGCACCGGGGCCTGTCGGGCCGGCCGGAGTTGAGGTCCCCGCCGGTGTGTCGCTCATGGGTACCACTCTCGGCCGACAACCTGTGGCAATGCTGTGAGGTAGCGGAGAACTGTCTGATGTTCTTGCGGCGGGTTTGGTGAGCCGGATGTGCCTGGGGAGGTTTCTCGCGGGCGCCGGCTGCGCTAGCTTCAGGTCCCAGTGAATCGCCAGTCACTAGCCTCGACGGGGAGGCCGCCGTGCCGTCTGACCAGGACCGCGCCCTCGCGGAGAACCTCATCCAGCGGGTCAACGTGGGTGACTCGCTGGCCCGCTCGGCCGCCGCCCACCCGGGCCGCACCGCGGTGTGCGACGGCGACCGCCGGTGGACCTACGAACGGTTCAACGCGCTGGTCAACCGGGTTGCGGGCGGGCTCGCGGGGCTCGGCTACCGCCGGGGCGACGCCCTGGCCATCGCGTCGGGCAACAGTGCGGAGTTCCTCGCGCTGTACTACGCGGCCGCCAAGCTCGGGGTGGTCTGCGTGCCGATCAACCTGGGCTGGCGCCCCGACGAGGTGGCCTACGTGCTCGACCACTCCCGGTCGCGGGGTATTGCCCTGGAGCGGCGGCTGGTCGGCGCCATGGCCGAGGCCATCGGCAAGGTACCCGAGGTGGCCGACATCGTGGTCATCCCGAGCGCGCCGCCAGCCGCCGTCCCGGCAGCCACCGGCCCGCCAGCCGCCGGCCCGGTCGGTGCCAGCACGGCCGCGCCCGCCGAGCCCCCTCGGGAACCGGCCGACCGGAGCTGGAGCGGCTTCGAGGACCTGGTCGAGCGCGGCACCGAGGCCGAGCCGGCGCACCACGTCGAGGACCGCGACCCGCTGACCTACCTCTACACCAGCGGCACGACGTCGTTCCCCAAGGGCGTGGTCGCCAGCCACCTGGCGATCTACCTGGAGTCGATGTCCTCGGCGCTGGAGTGCCAGTGGAGCCGCGCGGACCGGTTCGCCGCGATGATGCCGATGTTCCACACGGCCCAGCTGAACGCGTTCTGCACGCCGGCGGTGCTGGTCGGGGCGGCGATCCACGTGCTGCGCGGGTTCGAGCCGGAGGTGCTGCTGGACACCATCGAGCGCGAGCGGATCACGCAGGTGTTCGGGCTGCCGATGATGTACCGGGCGATGCTGGAGCACCCGGGGTTCGCCGGCCGGGACCTGTCGAGCCTGCGCCGCTGCACCTACGCGATGGCCGCCATGCCCGAGGCGCTGATCCGCCGCTGCCTCGACCAGTTCGGCTGCGACTTCGCGCTGCTGTTCGGACAGACCGAGATGAGCCCGGTGACGACGCTGTTCCGCCCCGAGCACCAGCTCTCGCACCTGGGCGCGGTGGGCACCCCGGTGACGAACGTGCAGGTGGCGATCATGGGGCCGGACGGCGAGCTGCTGCCGACCGGCGAGGTGGGCGAGATCGTCTATCGGGGGCCGTCCACGATGACCGGCTACCTGCGCAACCCCGAGGCCACCGGCGAGGCGTTCGCGCACGGCTGGTTCCACTCCGGCGACGTGGGCCGGTTCGACGCGGACGGGGTGCTGTGGTTCGCCGACCGGTTCAAGGATGTGATCAAGACCGGCGGCGAGAACGTGGCGTCCATCGAGGTGGAGCTCGCCGTGTACGCCGCCGACGACGCGATCGCCGAGGCCGTCGTGGTGGGCCTGCCGCACCCGCGTTGGAGCGAGGCGATCACGGCGGTGGTGCTGGCCAAACCCGGCCGCGCGCTGGACCCGGCCGCCCTGGTCACGGCGCTCAGGGGCCGGCTGGACGGCTACAAGGTGCCGAAGTCGGTGATCGTGGCCGAGGAGCTGCCCCGCACCTCGACCGGCAAGGTGCAGAAGAACGTCCTCCGCCAGCGCTACGCCGACCACTACGACTCATAGGCCCAGGTCAGGACCCGTGAGTGGCGAGCTGGGTCATAGCCCAACTCGCCACTCACGGGGTCAACCCCGTACAGGGTCAGGAGATGGCGGACCACCAGTCGCGCTCGGGTGGGTCGCTGACCACGAACCGCTCGCCGGGCATCGGTACCGCCACCCGCGCGTCGGCCCGCTCCGCCTCGGCCAGCAGCCGGCGCACCGGCTCGGACCACTCGTGGAAGGCCAGGTTGAACGTCGCCCAGTGCACCGGCACGAGCAGGCCGCCGCCCAGGTCGCCGTGCGCCCGGACCGCCTCCTCGGGGTTCATGTGCACGTCCGGCCACTGGTCGTTGTAGGCCCCGATCGGCAGCAGCGTGAGGTTGAACGGGCCGAACCGGGCGCCGATCTCGGCGAAGCTCGGCGTGTAGCCGGTGTCGCCGCCGAAGAACACCCCGTGCTGCGGCCCCGCGATCACCCAGGACGACCAGAGCGTCGTGTTGCGGGCCAGACCGCGGCCGGAGAAGTGGCGGGCCTCGGTGCAGGTCAGGATGAGCTCGCGCACCCTGGCCTGGCCGCCCCAGTCCAGCTCGACGACCCGCTCAGCCGGCACGCCCCAGGCGCGCAGGTGGGCGCCCACCCCGAGCGGCACGACGAACGGCGCCGGGCTGGTCCGCACCAGCTCCCGCACGGTCGGCAGGTCGAGGTGGTCGTAGTGGTCGTGCGAGATGAGCACCACGTCGACCGGCGGCAGCTCGGCCAGCCCGGCGGGCACCGGGTGCAGCCGCTTCGGCCCGATCACCGGTGACGGCGACACCCGATCGCTCCACACGGGGTCCACCAGCACGCGCCGCCCGTCGATCTCGATCAGCGCGCTGGAGTGCCCGTACCAGGTGACCGCGAGCTGGTCGGCCACGGTGGGGAAGTGGGGCACGGCCACCGGCACCGGGCCGGACGGCGTGCCGGTGTCGCCCCGGCTGAGCATCGCGGCGATGATCGCAAGCGGGTTGATCGGGCGCAGCTCCTCGCCCGGCTGCGTGTTGTGGAAGGTCCCCTCGGCGAACCGGGGCGAGTCGCCCGCGACCTGTGCGATGTCGGCCCGGGAGGCGCCGAGCGCGGTGGGGATTCCCCAGGCGGCGCGGGCCAGCAGACCCATGCCGGCGGTGGTCGCGCCGACGACCGTGGCACGCAGCACGGCAGCGGTCAGCGAGCGGGCGGCGCGAGCTTGCTGGAGTAATAACACACCACCAGGGTAGAGAAACCCGGGTAGGCACCGTCCCGCCCGGGCCTCCGACCACGGGATTTGCGTGGAACTGCCTGGTCAGCGCGTTGCGCACGACCGATTGTCGAGCTACCGGGCGCGACGGCCGGACTGTGATGTTGGCCCCCGGTTCGCGCAGGTCAGGCCTCCGGTCCAGGAAGCTGATGGGGAACGACCGAGGAGAGTGAGGGTGCATGGCCAGCGGCCTGGAGACCGAGACCGAACTTACGACCAGCTCGTGGAAGGACGGCGGCTGGTTGGTGTCCGGTCCGATCGAGGGCCGGCTGGGCATGCTGGTGACCGAGCTTTCCCCGGCCGGGTCCCGAGGGCGGCTGCCGATCCCCGCCGAGGACCCCGACGGCGAGCGCGCCGGGCTCGCGCTGGCGATCAACGTGCTGGCCGACACCGCCGGTGGCCTCGCGCTCTCCGCCCACGTCGGCGGCGCGGACGGCGGGCCCACCATCGAGCTGCGGCTGGACCACGCGGCCCGGCCGGCCGAGGAGGCCAGCTGGCTGTTCGGCGAGGCCGAGGTGCTGCACGAGGTCGGTGGCTCGGCCTACCTGTCCATCGCGGTGACCGACGACACCGGGCGCTCGGTGGCCCGCTCCGCCGGCCACTACCTGTTGCGCAGGCCCCGGGCGAAGCGGCAGGACCCGGCCGGCCCCGCGCGGGACACCGACCCGGGCACAGACCTGGACACCGAGCTGAGGTGCCCGAGCGACGAGGTGGGCGTGCCGGACGCACTGCTGAGCGCCCTGGCCCCGGCCGGCGACGACCCCGAGGTGTGGCGCCTGCCGGCCGTCGAGCAGCTGGCGAACCCCCGGGGTGACGTGCACGGTGGCGCGCTGCTGACGATCGGCGAGCTGGCCCAGCGGCGCTTCCTGGCGGCCGCCACAGACGGTGGGCCGATGACCCCGTTGACCGTGCAGGCGCAGTACCTGTTGCCGGCGCCGGCCCGCGGCGGGGAAGTGACCTGCCGCACCTCCTACGTCCGGCGCGGCCGCGCGTTCAGCACCGTGCGGACCGAGCTGGTGCGCCCCGACGGCCGGATCGCGACCCTCGTGACGGGCCTCTGGTCGGCCCTGCGGTAGCCAAACCATGATCATTGGGGCACTCTGCGACGAGCGGTCCTGATCTAGCTTCGAACGGCATGTGGCGGTCATTTAGACCGCTCGTCCGTTCGGCGCAGTCCAAAAAATCACCGAAAGATACGCGTAACCTTTGGATCACCCGATGGTGTAGGCCGGACACGGTGCGTCAGCACCCGGCCGTATTCACTGGAATGTACGTACAACCTTCCTCATGATCACTGCGCTACCCTTATTTGTGGGTATCGAGTTTGCGGTATTCGCGATCTCCGCTAACTTTTGTCGAGTCGGCGGGCTCCCCCCAGATCGCTGACATCCCCGCAGCGGAGGCTCCCCCTCCGCATACTGATCAAGGAGATATCCCGTGTTTAAGAAGGCTGGAATCGTCCTCGCCGTGAGTGCCGCTGGCCTGCTGGCGGTCAGTCCCCTTGCGTTTGCAGGTGACTACAGCGGCGACGACGGGGGGCACGGCCACCACGGCAAGCACCACGGCGGCGGCGACCACGACGGTGACCACGGTGACCACGGCGGCCGAGGCGACCACGACGGCGATGACGACGACAACGGCGGCGACCGCACCCACCTGCAGAGTGGACTGGTCAACCTGCAGGATGTCGGCGTCCAGGTGCCCGTCCAGGCCTGCAACAACTCGATCCTCTCCGGCGCGCTGGGCATCCTGTCCCTGGGCACGAGCAACAGCGACAGCCACGACGGCAAGTGCGGCCAGAAGAACGACAACGACTGAGCTGGATTGACCCCCTACGGGGTCAGCTTGCCGTGCGGCGGGCGTCGGGCCATCGGCCCGGCGCCCGCTTTTGCGTCTGCCAGCGGGATTCGGATCGGGTGTGCGTTGCGGCACACCCACATCGCCTAATACTTTGTAATGGCGGGAAATATGTTCCGAGTCCACCCGATAGAGATGTTTCGAACTTCGTGAAGATCAGCACAATTCATCTATGCACACCGCCGTCGACCGGTTTCTCGGCAAGTACCCGACAGCGCGGTTGGGGCTGGCGGCGGTCGCCTCGATCGTGGTGCTGGCGGACCTGATCGTGCTGGTCCAGGTCGCGGGGCCGACCGCCGTCGACTCGACCGCGAACGTGCCGACCGTGACCGCGCCGGCCCCCGCCGCACCCGCCTCGGACCTGCCGTCGACCGCCCCGACCGCCCCGACCGCCGCCCCGCCGACCAGTGGGCCGGCCCAGGCGCCGCCGATGTTGGTGCCGCCCCAGCGCACCGCCGCCCCGACCGTCGCGCCCACCGTCGCCCCCACTCCCGCGCAGACCAGGGCTCGCCCGGCACCCACCACGACGGTCCGCCCCCGGCGGTCGACGCTGCCCGAGCCCACCCAGGAGGGCCGGGGCCACCGATCGCCGTTCGAACAGCGCTGCCGCGACGGGGAGATCCAACCCTGGCTGTGCCACGGCCTGCCGAACTGAGCCCGGCCGGGTGACCTGCGTCCCCTCTGCCCACGACCGGTTTACAGATTTGAATTCAACTGACGATACTGGCGGCGCACCCATGGCGGCGGCAGAAGGAGAGCGCGGATGCGGCGTACCGGATTCACCGCCGAACACGAGGACTTCCGCCGGATGATCAGGGACTACCTGGCCCGCGAGGTGGTGCCGGTGTTCGACGACTGGCTGGCCGCCGGCATCGTGCCCAGGGAGTTCTTCCGGGACCTCGGCAAGCTCGGCGTCAACGGCATGGCGGTGCCGGAGCAGTACGGCGGTGGCGGCCTCGACGACTTCCGGTACAACGCGATCGTGTCGGAGGAGGCCGCCCACGCGCTGGTCTCGCTCGGCTCGCTGCGGGTGCACCTGGACGTCGTGCTGCCCTACTTCCTGGCCTACGCGAACGCGGAGCAGCGGGACCGCTGGTTCCCCGGCCTCGCCTCCGGTGACCTGATCACGTCGATCGCGATGACCGAGCCGGGCACCGGGTCCGACCTGGCCGGGATGAGCACCACCGCGGTGCTGGACGGCGACCACTACATCCTCAACGGCGCCAAGACGTTCATCACCGGCGGTGCGCAGGCCGACCTCGTCGTGGTGGTCGCCCGCACCTCCCGCGACGAGACCAACCGGCGCCGGGGGCTCAGCCTGCTCGTCGTCGAGGACGGCATGCCGGGCTTCGTGAAGGGCCGCAACCTGGCCAAGATCGGGCTCAAGGTGCAGGACACCGTGGAGCTGTCGTTCACCGACGTCCGGGTGCCGGTGACGAACCTGCTCGGCCAGGAGGGGCAGGGCTTCAGCTACCTCGGCCACAACCTGCCCCAGGAGCGGCTGACCATCGCGGTCGGTGCGCTGGCCGCCGCGAGCGCCGCACTGACCACCACGGTGAGCTACGTGAAGGACCGGAAGGTGTTCGGCCAGCCGGTCGCCCAGTTCCAGAACACCAAGTTCGAGCTCGCCTCGGTGGCCACCGACGTGGAGGCCGGCCAGGCGATGCTGGACCGAGCGCTGGCCGAGCACGTCGCCGGCGAGCTGTCCGGGGCGGACGCGGCCAAGGTGAAGCTGTTCTGCACCGAGCTGCAGGGCCGGGTGGTGGACCGCTGCCTGCAGCTGTTCGGCGGCTACGGCTACATCCTGGAGTACCCGATCGCCCGGCTCTACGCCGATGCCAGGGTGACCCGCATCTACGGCGGCACCAGCGAGGTCATGAGGTCCATCATCAGCAAGTCACTGGGTCTGTAGCGAATTCTGTAGAGACAAGGGGACAGGGTGCGGATCGACGGCATTTCGGCGCTGGTCACCGGGGGAGCCTCCGGGCTCGGCCTGGCCTCGGCGCGGCAGCTGGTGGCGCGCGGTGCGACGGTCGTGCTGGCCGACCTGCCGACCTCACCGGGGGAGGAGGCGGCCAAGGAGCTCGGTCAGATCAGGGACGGGGCGGCCTGGTTCGTGCCGGCCGACGTGACCGACCCCGAGTCGTTCAACGAGGCGCTGGACGCCGCCGAGCAGCGCGGCCCGCTGCGCGCGCTGGTGCACTGCGCCGGCCGGGGCGGCGACCGGCTGCGGATCCTGAACCGGGACCGCACGCCCGGCGAGCTGGAGTCCTTCGCCGAGGTACTGCGGATCAACCTGGTCGGCACCTACAACGCGCTGCGGCTGGCCGCCGCCCGGATGTCCGGCAACGAGCCGCTGGACGGTGACCGGGGCGCCTGCGTGCTGACCGCCTCGGTGGCCGCGTTCGACGGCCAGATCGGGCAGACCAGCTACACCGCGTCCAAGGCCGGCGTGCACGGCATCACACTGGTCGCCGCGCGGGACCTGGCGAGCTGGCAGATCCGGGTGAACACGATCGCGCCCGGCGTCTTCGACACCCCGATGCTGGGCCGGCTGCGCCAGGACATCCGGGACGGGCTGGCCGCCTCGGTGCCGCACCCGAAGCGCCTCGGCGACCCGGCCGACTTCGGCAAGCTCGCCGCGGACATGCTGGAGAACTCCTACCTCAACGGGCAGACCATCCGGCTGGACGGCTCGATCCGGATGGCCCCGCGCTGAACCTGCGCTGAGCTGGCGCTGAACCCGGCGCCGGACCGCCCGAGCCTCAGCGGGCGTCCGGTGGCGGCAGCTGCTTGGTCGACTCGTTGTCACTGGCCGTGGCGACGCCGTCGGTATGGGGTAGCAGCCCGGTACGGGCACACAGGTTGCGGCCGAACGCGGTGAGCTCGATGCTGCGCCGCACGGTGGTGCCCTTGCCGGCCCGCTTCATGGCCGCGAGCACCTCGTCCTGCGCCTCGAGCACGTCGTAGACGCTCTGCTCCGGGATCGCCTCCCGGGAGAACCAGATCAGGCCGAGCCGGAACAGGTTGTTCAGGTACGCGGGTACCCGCTCCACGTGCCGGCAGCCCGCGTAGCGCCCGATCATGGTGATGCCCGGCTCGATGAGCTCACTGCCGACGCCGAACGGCCGCCGGGTCCGCACGTCCACCGCCGCCTGGGCGCCGCGCTGGGCGAACAGCCGCAGGATGCGGGCCTCGTCGGGCGCGAGCTCGGACAGCAGCCGCACGTAGGCCGGGTGCCCGGCGTCGGAGTAGCCCAGGTCGGCCGAGGCGTCCAGCAGCGCGGCCATCCGGTCCGGCAGGGTGATCTCCGGGTTCGCCGTCGACGAGCCGTTCGGGATGATCCGTGCGCGCAGTGCCTTGGGCATCGGGTCGGGGTCGGAGACGCCGAGGATCTCCCGCAGCGAATGCTTGGCCTCGGTGCTGATCTCCTCGATCAGGCTCTGCGCGGACTGCCCGGAGATGGCGCCCCGGATCACGATGTTGCCGATGTGCAGCGACGCGTTCAGGGTCCACCGGTTGGTCCGCCACAGCACCGAGCCGGCGATCTTGGCGACGTCCGGCAGCGCCTGCACCGCCGCCGTCGGCGACACCCCGGCGAGCAGCCCGTTGGCGGCCTGCGCCAGTGCGCCGAGGGGCCCCGATCCGGCGGTGCCATTCGAGCGGCCATTCGAGCGGCCATTCGAGTTCTCGGCCGGCACCACACTGGGCCGGGGGACCGGGCGCCGGTCGGTCGAGCTCGACTCGGCCCGGCTCTGCTCGACGCGGCTCCGCTCGGCCGGCCTCGGCCGGACCACGGGGCGGCGGTCGTCCTCGTCGGCCACGGCTACGCCCCGAACACGAGCAGGTGGACGACGCCGGCGCCGACGCCGAGCACCGCTCCGTGCAGGATCAACAACCATTCGTCCGCCTTGATCGCGGACCTCAGCATCTCGGCAAAGTCGTTCGGGTTCATGTTCCGGGTTTTCTCCGCGACGAGGTTGCGGATGCGCGCGCTCTGTCGGCGGTTGAAATCGGAGTCCAACAGCGAGCTGCTCGCCAGATCGGTTGCCTCGGCCACCGCGAAACGGGACATCGTGTCGTAGTTCCGGCTGCCGATCGCCGCGCGCACCGGCACCCGCGCCACCCCGACGGCGCGGTCCACGGCCGGCCGGAGCAGATTCTCGATCAGCTTTCGGGTGCGATCCCCGCGCGGGCCGTTGAACAGCTCGTAACCGATATTGGTGAGCGAGACGATCCGCTCGGAGATGATTCGGGCCCACACGTCGGCGACCTGTCGCTGGCGCCGGATGAACAGGCCCTGCAGCGCAATTGGACCGATTTTCACCGGTTTGACCGGCTCGAAGATCACCGCAAGGGCCGCCCAGTTCGTCACCCAGCCGATGATTGCGCCGCAGATCGGTACCAACCACCAGATCGGGAACGCGATCGTGAGGAACAACAGCGGGACACCGAGCAGGAACCCGAACACGAACCCCATGTGCACGATCAGCTTCAGCTCGCGGCGGCCCATCTCCTGGAAGATCATGTTCGCCAGGGTCGGGTCCTCCTCCATGTACCCGATGACCATGAGCTTGATGTCCAGCAGCTGGTCGATGTTGAGGCCGATCTCCTTGGTCAGCTCGTGCACGATGTCCGGCAGCTCGCCGGCCACCCGCGCGTGGATCGCCTGCCGGAAGCTCGCCGGCACATTCGCCCACAGCGTCGGGTAGTAGCGCATCATCAGCCGGTCGATGATGTGGTCGATCTCGTGTCGAGAGGTGTTGAGAATATGGTCGGCAATCGCGTTCGGATCGAGCTGCTGGTAGAACTCCGTCGGCGTGCCCAGCTTCATCAGGCCCTTGTCGACGGCGATGCTGCCCATTTTGGCGGCGCGGGACGGGATGATGCCCTGCCAGCCGAACCGGCCATTGGCGAGGCCGATCGGGACTTCGAGCACCTTGCGCGGCAGGAACTGCGCGAGCGTCCGCAGGCCGGGGATGCGAATACCCCAGAATTTGACCGGGTAGAACAGCATGAGCACGCCGGTCCAGTTGGTGATCCAGCCGATCACTCCGGTGAAGAGTGGGACCGAGAGGTGCTTGACGATTCCCTCGGCGTGCACGAGCGGGAAAATTGCTGAAAGGTCCACCCGGCACCACTCTCCCCCCGCGTCGCCGCTGCTCGGCGAGATACGGAGCAGAGCCGGCAAAGCCAGGCACGACGCGCCCAGACTTTAGCCGCGCACCTGATCACTAGCAACGTGCCGCCACACGTTCGGTGCCCTTCCGACACCGGACAGTGAGCTGGTCAGGCGGTTGCGTCGGTGGTCAGGCGGTGGCGTCGGTGCCCGGGGTCGCCACACTCGGCGACGGCTCGGTCCGAGGGCCGGGCGGCGGCTCGCCGGGGGCGCCGAGGCGCCGCGCCCGGCGCAGGTGCCAGACCAGTGTGGGCAGCCCGACCGCGATCAGAATGACGCCGTCGACCAGGTCGCTGCCACCCTCGCGGCGGCGGTCGGCGAGCTCACGCTGCCGGGCCTGCTCGCGCTCGGCGTCGGTGGCGATGATGACGCCCTGCGGGTCGCGCCGCAGGGTCCCCTCGTAGTTGGACGTCGACAGGCCCAGCTCGGGGAAGGCCAGCTCCTTGGCCGCGAACAGGCCGGTCGTGATGCCCGTGATGAAGAAGCCGAGGCCGACGAGGGCGGCGACGTAGAAGTACAGCAGCGCGATCCAGTTCCGCCGCGCCCCCGCCGCGTCGGCCGGTGATCTCGAGGTCATGCCGGCGACGATATCGGCCGGCCGGCACCCCGACCTCCGTGGAACTACCGAGATCGCGCGACCTGCGCTCCCCGCGAGTGGCGAGTTCGGCTATAGCCCAACTCGCCACTCACGGGTGCTGACCAGCGGCGGTTCAGCCGGCCAGCTCGACCAGCGTGGCGTTGGCGGTGCCGCCGCCCTCGCACATCGTCTGCAAGCCGTAGCGGATGTTGTTGGCCCGCATGTGGTGGACCATCCGGGTCATCAGGATCGCGCCGGAGGCACCCAGCGGGTGGCCGACGGCGATCGCCCCGCCCACCGGGTTGAGCCGCTCCTGGGCGGCGTCGGACGTCGCCCCCAGCTCGATCGCCCAGGCCATCGGCACCGGCGCGAACGCCTCGTTGACCTCGTACGCGCCGATGTCGTGGATGGACAGCCCGGTGCGGGCCAGCAGCTTCTCGGTGGCCGGGATGGGGCCGGTCAGCATCATGATCGGGTCGGCCCCGCTGACCGCGCCCGCCCGGTACTTGGCGATCGGGGTGAGCCCCAGCTCGCGGGCCCTCTCCGGGGTGGTGACCAGCAGCGCCGCCGCCCCGTCGGAGATCTGCGATGCGTTGCCGGCGTGGATCACGCCGTCGGCGTTGAAGGACGGCTTGAGCTTGGCCAGCGACTCCGGGGTGGTGCCCCGGCGGAGCCCCTCGTCGGTGTCGAACACCCGGCCGTCCTCGAGGACCACCGGCACGATCTGGTCGGTGAACACGCCGGCGTCGATGGCCGCCGCCGCCCGGGCGTGCGAGCGCGCGCTGAACGAGTCCAGGTCGTGCCGGGACAGGCCCCACTTCTGCGCGATCAGCTCGGCGCCGGTGCCCTGGTTGAACTCGAAGTGGTCGTAGCGCTCCTGCACCTTCGGCCCGTACGGCTGGCCGATGGTCCGCGCGGCGCCCAGCGGGACCCGGCTCATCGACTCCACGCCACCGGCCACCACCAGGTCGTACTGGCCGGCGATCACGCCGTGCGCGGCCTGCTCCAGGGCCTGCTGGCTGGACCCGCAGGCCCGGTTGATGGTCACCCCGGGCACCGTCTCCGGGAAGCCGGCGGCGAGCGCGGCGTACCGGCCGATGTTGCTGGACTGGTCGCCGATCTGGCTCACGCAGCCCCACACGACGTCGTCGATGGTCGCCGGGTCGATCCCGGTGCGCTCCACCAGCGCGGTCAGGACCAGCGCGGACAGGTCCTGCGGGTGCACTCCCGCCAGGGAACCGTTGCGCTTGCCGATGGGGGTACGGATGGCCTCGACGATGACGGCCTCAGGCATGACGGTTCCTCTCGAAGGTGCGGTCGCTGCTGGTCACCGGGGCTGGCCCCGGTACTGCCCGGTGGTGCTGCCGTTCGTGCTGCCGTTCGTGCTGCCGGTGGTGTCACCGGCCTCGCCGGTGGTGCCGCCGGCCGGGGTGCCGCCGTGGGGGTCGCCGGTCCCGTCCCGGTCGAAGACGCCGCGCCGGTAGAGCTCCTCGATGACGGTGCCGGCCATCCGCTCGGTCCGGCCGACCACGACGGCCCTGGCCCGCTCGGCGTCGCCGCGCTCGATCGCGTCCAGCTCCTCGACGTACATCGGCAGCATGTACTCCCGCTGCTGCCCGGCGCAGGCCAGCCAGAACGCCGTCGGCATGAAGCCCTGGAAGGTGCTGATCGCGGCGCGCAGCCGGGGCCCGGCCACCGCCTGGTTGATCGCCCGGCGGAACTCCCAGACGACGTTCTCGAAGACCTCCGGGTCGTCCGCCCCGCTCATCTGGATCACCAGCTCGCGCAGCCGGGTGAGCAGCTCGGCCGGCCGGCGGGTGGCCGCCCTGGCCGACGCGATGCCGCTGAGCATGCCGTAGACCTCGTAGTGCTCCTCGACGACCTCGGCGTCGAACCGCTCCAGGAATACACCCCGGTGGTAGGGGATCGCCACGATGCCGTCGCGTTCCAGCTGGTTGACGGCCTCCTGCACGGGGACCCGGCTCATGCCGAGCTTGCCGGCGATCTCGGTGCGGTCGATCCGGTCGCCAGGGTGCAGGCTGCCGTCCAGCAGACCGGACACGATGTGCGCGACCGCGACATCCTTGTCCTTCACGCCGTAGCGCTTCGGCATACATCTCCTCCGGCAGTCGCCCAACTTTGAATTCAAGTCGGAGCCCCATGCTGCCACGCCGGGGGCCGCCACCGCGACTGTGAGTGGCGTCTCACGCGCTCCCGGGGCGTGCGCGCGGCGTACGCCCCGGGCCGCCGGGGTCAGGCCCCGGACAGCTCGTGGACCCGGGCCATGATCGGCGCCCAGTGCTCGCGCAGCGGCACGCGGCCCATGAACAGCCCGAGGTGCCCGGCGTCGACCAGCTCGCGGTGTACCGCCCCGGCCGGCGTGCCGACCCGCTCGGCCAGCGCCCACACCTGCTCCGCCGGGGTGATGTGGTCGGTGCGGCCGGCGATCAGGAACAGCGGGCAGTCGATCCGGCCGAGGTCCACCCGCTGCCCGGAGATCGTCAGCGTGCCCTCGGCCAGCTCGTTGTTCTGGAAGAGGTGCTCGACGATCCACAGGTAGAACGCCCCGGGGACGTCCTGCACCCACTCGAACCAGTTGGTGAACTCGACGTGCCGGGCCACGTACTCCGGGTCGCGGATGTGCCCGAGCAGCGCCAGCTCGCGCTGCCACTCGGCGGCCGGCTCCAGCAGCTTGAAGCCGAGCAGTTGGTTCGCGCCGCGCTGCACACCGCCGCCCAGCGCGACCATCGCCTCGTACGGGGCGAGCGGCCCGGGGCCCCCGAGGCGCCCGGCCAGGCCGAGCAGTCCCGTCCAGTCCCGAATGGTGGAGCCGCCGGCGTGGCAGTCCACCGGGGCGCCGGCGATCGTCAGCGTGTTCACCTGCTCGGGGTGCAGCGCCGCGTAGATCACCGCCAGCCAGCCGCCCTGACAGTCACCGACCAGGTTCACCCGGCCGCCGAGCAGCTCGACCGTGTCGGCCAGCAGCACCAGGTAGTCCTCGATCGAGCAGTCGGCGGTGTCCTCGGTGGCACCTACCCAGTCCAGGCAGAACAGCCGGTCCAGGCCCGCCTCGCGCAGGGTGAGCATCTGGCTCTGGCCCGGCGCGAAGTCGACGATGCAGGAGTCGTGCCCGGCCTGCGGCGGCAGCACGAGGGTCGGCACCCGGTCGTGGCTCTCGGGGTTCTCGGCCGTCTCGCTGGACGAGTAGTCGCGCAGGCGGGCCAGCGGCCACTGCCGGATCACCGGCGCGGGGTGCGCCCAGCGCGGCCGCTGCCGGCTCGTCCGGACCTGCCACCAGGCGAGCACGTCGTCCGCGACCCGCACCGCGGTATCCGGCCCCAGCGGGTACGACCCGCTGGGGGACAGGTAGGCGGAGAAGTAGTCCGTCCAGCCGGTCACCGCGGCGGTGGCGATCCGCAACGGCGCCACCGCGAACTCGGTGAACACCCGCGTGCCCGCGCCACCCCGACCGATCGTGCCGTTCGTGCCGCCCATCGCACCTCCAGGTGATCGAATGCTAACCCGGCGAGTCGGGGATTTTGTCAGGGCGAGTCGCGGATTACGTCAGATCGAGTCAGCCGGCCGGCTGGGCCAGGTAGCGCGGGTTGGCGACGGTGAGCTTGGCGACGGTGAGGGCGCGGACGGTGGCGAGCACGTCGTCCCAGCGCTCGTCCAGCGCGCCGGAGCGGATCGCGGCGACCAGCTCGCGGTCGTCGGCACAGCCGAGCGCGGCCAGCCGGGCGGCGTGCGCGGCCGCCTGCGCCGGGCCGACCAGCAGCTCCCGGCGGACGATGACCAGCGCGTTCGCCGCCACCCTGGCGTGGAACCGCAGCCGGGGATCCACCTCGTCGGCGCCCCTCACCACGTCCTCGGACAGGAAGCCGGCGGCGGCCGCCAGCAGCTCGTCCACGCTCGGCCGGTCGTGCAGGCTGCCCGGCACCGCGGCGGCCGGGACCGAACCGGCCGGAACCGGGGCGGCCGGGGCTTGCGCGGCCGACCCGGCCGGCGGCTCGGCCAGCGGGTCGGACACCGTCACGGGTGCGGTCAGGCCGAGCGCGAGCAGCGCGTCGTGCTCGGACTCGCAGATCCGCCGCCCGAGCACGGCCATCTCGACCGACCGCTCGGTGCCGCCGAGGTGGCGCTCCGCCTGCTGGCGGCAGATCACCGCCCAGTGCACGGTGCCGAACACCTCCCACCAGAGCAGCTCGTCCTCGCCGGGCCGCCAGCCGGCGACCTCCGCGTAGCCGTCCAGCAGCTGGGCCCGGTCGCCGAACCCGCCCACCGGGGCCGGCGCACCGAACCGCCACGCCTTCACGCACAGCCAGCCCAGGTCCTGCACGGGGTCGCCGAGGTGGGCCAGCTCCCAGTCCAGCACCGCGCGCAGCCCCTCCGGGCCGACCATCAGGTTGCCGTTACGGAAGTCGCCGTGCACCAGCCCGGGCCGGCGCGCCGGGGGGCGTTGCTCGGCGAGCCAGCGCAGCATCAGCTCCAGCGCGGGCCTCGGCTCGTCGAACGCGTCGTGGGTGGCGCGCAGCTGCTCCAGCGGGTCGTCGCTGTCCAACGGGGGCAGCTCGTCGAGCGGGATGGCGTGGATCCGCGCGAGCACCCGGCCCAGCTCGGCGGCCAGCCCGGCGCGCGCGGCGGCGAACCCGGGGTCGCGCAGCAGCCGGCGCGGGATGGTCTCGCCCTCGACGTGGTCCATCAGCAGGTACTGGCTGCCCACCCCGTCCGACCCGTCGCCCTGCCCGCGCAGCGTCGGCACCGGGACTCCGGCGCGGTCCGCCGCGTCGAGCAGCGCCGCCTCCCGGGTCATGCTCCGGTTGTGCGAAGCGCCGCGTGGGTCCCGGGTCAGCACCAGCCGGCGCTGGACGTCCAGCGAGTCGGCCCGCAGCGACCAGATCTCCCGGCTGGCGCCGCCGGCGAGCTGGTGCAGCTCGGTGACGGTGACCGGTTGGCCCCACAGCTCGGTGAGCACCGCGGCCAGTGCGCTGTCGAGCGGGGTGTCGGGGGGAGAGCCGGCGACGCCGGTCAACTGGTCCGAATCCGTCACGACGCTCCCGGTAGGTCGGCTGCCCTGCCCCGGTGAGCGTAGCCAACCGCCGCCGGGCCGCCCGGTGACCGGCTCGTCCTGAGTCGGACGGTGGGCGCGCGGGTTCCGCAATAGAGTGCGGCGGGGGAGCCGCGTCGAGAGGGGACTGCCGGATGAGTCAGGTCGGGGTCATGCTGCCGTTCGACGGGCTGCCGCTGCACCAGCACCGGGAGGCGGTCGAGCGGCTGGCGGACGCGGGCATCGGCGAGGTGTCCACCGGCGAGGCCGCCGGCCTGGACGCGCTGACGCCGCTCGTGCTGGCCTCGGCGTGGCGCCCGGAGCTGATCCTGTCCGCGCTGGTGGTCTCGGCGTTCACCCGAGGGCCGTCGATCATGGCCAGTACCGCGGCCGCGCTGGCCGAGGCGGCGCCGGGCCGGGCCCGGTTCGGCATCGGCGCCGGCTCCGACCGGATCGTCAGCGACTGGAACGGCATCCCGTTCAGCAAGCCCTACTCCCGGGTGGCGCACACGCTGCGGGTGCTGCGGGTGGCGCTGGCCGGTCAGCGCGCCTCGGCGGCGGGCGAGTCCGCCGCCGCGCTCGGCATCAAGGACTTCCGGCTGGCCCGGCCGCCCGCTGTGCCGCCGGCCCTCGTGGTGGCCGCGCTCGGGCCGAGGATGCAGCGGCTGGCGGCGGCCGAGGCGGACGCGGTGGCGCTGAACTTCCTGGCGGCCGGTGACGTGGCGACCGTGCGCGCCGCCGCCGACGGGGTGCACCGCACGCTGCCGGACCCGCTGTCCGTGCAGGCCAGGGTGTTCGTGGTGCCCGGCGAGGGGGACGCTTCGGAGCTGGCCGCGCGGCGGATGATGGCCGCCTACCTGACGGTGCCGGTGTACGCGGAGTTCCAGCGCTGGCTGGGCCGGGGTGAGCAGCTCGCCCCGATGCAGGCGGCCTGGGACGGCGGTGACCGGGCCAAGGCGGTCGAGCTGATCCCCGACGAGGTGGTGCACGACCTGTTCCTGATCGGTTCGCCCGGCGACTGCGCGAAGCGGGTGCGCGGGTACCTGGACGCCGGCGTCGAGATCGCCACGCTCGCGCTGATGCCGCCCTACGGCGCCACGTTCACCCCGTCCGACCAGGTCGACTTCCTGGCCGAGCTGGTCACCAAGGTCTGACCGGGGACCGGCGGTCAGGCCGCGCCGATGCTCCCGCCGCCGTCCACCCGCAGGGTCTGCCCGGTGATGAAGCCGGCGTCCTCCCCGAGCAGAAAGCAGATGGCCGCCGCGAGCTCGCCGGGCTGGCCGAACCGCCCGACCGGCAGGCCGGCCAGGTAGCGCGCCGCGCCGCTCGAGCCGGCCGGGTTGTGCTCCCGGAACAGCGCGGTCTCGGTGGGGCCGGGCGCGACCGCGTTGACCGTGATGCCGCTGCTGGCCAGCTCGCCGGCCCAGGCACGGGAGCAGAACTCGAGCGCGGCCTTGGCGGCGCCGTACGCCGTCCGGTCCGGCTTGCCGACGGTGACCATGCTGGTCACGTTGACGATCCGCCCCCAGCCGCGCTCGGTCATGCCGGGCAGCGCCGCCTGCGTGATCTGCACCGCGACCCGGACGTTCAGGTCGTAGACCTCGGCCAGGTCGTCGAGGTCGACCGAGCCGATCATCGCCGGCCGGACCAGCCCTACGTTGTTCACCACCGCGTCCACCGGGCCGCCGCCCAGCACCTCGGCCAGCGCCTTGTCCGTGGCCACCCGGTCGGCGAGGTCCACGGGGTGGAACTCGCCCGGGAACTCGGCCGGGGCCACCCTGGCCAGCCCGACGGGGTGGTGCCCGGCCGAGGCGAGGCGCTCGGCGACCGCGTAGCCGATCCCCTTGGACGCGCCGGTGATCAGTACTCGTCGGGAGGTCATCGTGTGTGCCCTGTCTGTGCGTCGCGGGTATCGCTGGGTCTACCCATAACGGTAATGTTCTGCTGTTCTGCTGTGAAATACCGGTTCAGATATGCAAACATGCTCGGCAGGTAATGGCCGGACACCTCGGCCCGGAGGAGCGGTAGTGACGCTGTTGCAGCTCAGGGTGCTGCTGGCGGTGGCGGACCGGGGTGGCTTCACGGTGGCCGCCGAGCAGGTCGGCATGTCGCAGCCGGCGGTCAGCCGGGCCATCGCCTCGCTGGAGTCGGAGCTCGGCACGGCGCTGCTGCGCCGGCACCGGGAGGGCGTCCGGCTGACCGAGGCGGGCCGGCGCGCGGTGGGCCATGCCCGCGAGGCCCTCCGCCACTTCGACCTGCTGCGGGTCGACGTGGCCGCGCTGGCCGGGGAGGTCACCGGCACGCTGCGGCTGGCCAGCCTGCCCAGCGCCACCGGCACGCTCGTCGCCGCCCAGCTGCGCACGTTCACCAACCGGTACCCGCGGGTCCGGGTGCGGCTGTTCGAGGGCAGTGACCAGGAGGTGCGGGACTGGCTGGAGCAGGGCGTCGCGGACCTCGGCGTGGTCACCCTGCCGGCGCCCGGGCTGCGCACGGTCCCGCTGGGCAGCCACGAGATGCTCGCCGTGCTGCCGGCCGGGCACCCGCTGGCCGAGCGACCGGTGATCGGCCTCGAGCAGTTGGCCGACCAGCCGTTCATCCTGTCCACCGGCGGGTGCGCGCCGGTGATCCTGACCGCCGCCCGTGCCGCCGGGGTCCGGCTGGACGTGGCCTACGAGGCCAGGGAGATGTCCGCCGTGCTCGAGATGGTGGCCACCGGCCTCGGCGTCAGCGTGCTGCCCAACCTGGGGCTGCCGGCCGAGCTGGACTCCGTCGTCACCCGGCCGCTGGCCCCGCCGACCTGCCGCTCGCTCGCCCTCGCCCTCGGCGCGAAGGTGGAGGACTCCCCGGCCGCCAGGGCCTTCGCCGAGCAGGTAGCCGGCGAGTCGCTGGATGCCGCGGCCTGAGTCGCTGGATGCCGCGGGCCGTGCCGCTGTCCGTGCCGCTGTCCGTGCCACTGTCCGAGTCGCTCGCTCGAGCGGACTACGGGCGCGCGCGGGTTACCAGCGTCAGCGCAGGGGTGAGGCGCCGCCGTCGACGGTGATCCGCTGCCGGTTCACGTACGGGGTGGAGACCAGGAACGCCACCACGTCGGCGACGTCCTCGGGGCGGCAGACCTGGCCGAACGGCGCCTTCGCGTCCAGGTCACTGGCCACGGCCACCCCGGTGAGCGCGTGCGCCAGCCGGTCGCCCATGTCGGTGGCCACCAGGCCGGGGGCCACCACGTTCACGTGGATCCCGTACGCCAGCTCCTCCTGCGCCAACGAGCTGGCGAACGCCTCCAGCGCGGCCTTGGCCATCGAGTAGGGCGCCCCGTTCGCCACCGGGTTCGCGCCGGCCACGCTGGACAGCAGGACCACGTCGCCCCGCGCCCGCTCGCGCATCTGGGGCACCAGCAGCCGGCACAGGTGGAGCGCGGCGAACGCGTGCGTGCCCATCAGCCGGAGCGGCTCGCCGGGGTCGGTGTCGGTGACCCGCTGGCCCCGGCTGGCGATGCCGGCGCTGTGCACCAGGATGTCGACCGCGCCGAACTCGGCCAGCACCGCCTCGGCCATCGCGGCGTCCTGCTCGGCGTCGTCCACCGAGGCGGCGAACGCGGACGCCTTGCGCCCGCCGGCCCGGATCTCGGCGACCACCTGCTCGGCGGCCTCGGCGTCGCGCCGGTAGTTGACTGCCACGTCCGCGCCCTCCGCCGCCAGCCGCAGCGCGATCGCCCGGCCGATGCCCCGGCTGCCGCCGGTGACCAGGGCGACCCGCCCCCGCGCGCGTTCGGTCCCGGCCACTGACACCGACGCCTCTGTCACGTGTACTCCTCCGGTCTCCCCGTCAGCTGATGCCGGCCCGGTCCCCCGGAGTCGCCAGCCGCTGTGCCACCTTCGCATGGCTCGGCATCAGCAGCAGGGCGAACAGCGAGACCACGCAGCAGCCCACGATGTACCAGGAGATCCCGATGCTGGACCCGGTGTCGTTGAGGATCCAGGCGGCGATCAGCGGGGCCGGCCCACCGGCGATCACCGAGGCCAGCTGGTAGCCGAGCCCGGCGCCGCTGTAGCGCACGTTGGTGCCGAACACCTCGGCGATCAGCGCGGCCTGCGGGCCGTACTGCATGTCGTGGAAGATCAGCGAGACCACGATGGCGATCAGCACCAGGCCGCCGACCTTCGTGTTCAGCAGCGCGAAGTACGGGAACGCGAACGCGGCGGTGCCCACGATGCCGATGCCGTACATCACCCGCCGGCCGATCAGGTCGGACAGGTAGCCGAACACCGGGATGCTGACCAGCCCGACCGCCGCCGCGACCATCGTGAAGTTCAGGATCTCGCCGCGCGACATCTTGAGCTGCTGGGTGGTGTAGGTCAGCACGAACGTGACGAACAGGTAGAACGGGGCCTGCTCGGACAGCCGGACGAACGCCGCGATCAGGATGTCGCGCCACTGCTCCTTGATGACCTGCACGACCGGCTGCTTGACCACGCTCTGGGTGGCCTTGGCGCGCTCGAACTCCGGGCTCTCCAACACCCGCAGCCGCACGTAGAGGCCGACGCCGATCAGCACGGCGGACAGCAGGAACGGCACCCGCCAGCCCCAGGTCAGGAAGTCCGCGCCGGTCCACGCACTCATCACGCCGACCACACCGGTGGACAGCAGCAGGCCCATCGGCACCCCGAACTGCGGCCAGCTGGCGAACAGGCCGCGTCGGGTGCCGTGCCCCCACTCCATGGCCAGCAGCACCGAGCCGCCCCACTCACCGCCGACCCCGAGTCCCTGGCCGATCCGCATCAGCACCAGCAGGATCGGCGCCAGCACGCCGACCGAGGAGAAGCTGGGCACCAGGCCGATGACGAAGGTGCTGATCCCCATCAGCAGCAGGGTGGCGATCAGTGTGGTCTTGCGGCCGATCCGGTCGCCGTAGTGGCCGAAGATCGCCGCGCCGATCGGCCGGGCCAGGAAGCCGACGAACAGCGTGGTGAACGCCGCGAGCACGCCGACGAACTGGGACTGGCCGGGGAAGAACAGCTTCGGGAAGACGAGCGCGGCCGCCGTGCCGTAGAGGAAGAAGTCGTACCACTCGATCGTGGTACCGACGGCGCTCGCCAGTACGGCTCGCCGCCGGGGCCCTCGGGAATCGGTTTCCGGTGTTGTGGTCACGCTGCACCTCCGAGGCAGTCGCGGCCGCCCGGTGGAAAGGCAGGTGGTGCCCGCCACGTTGCGGCCGATCGCCGCATCCTCCCCTCTTTTCACCCATTCGTGCATTGGGCTGAATGGGTGAAAAGATCGCTCAGTGCCGGTCGGTGCGGGTTCCGGCGGTGTGGTGGAGCACGGCGTCGGCCAGTCCCGGCACGACGTCGGAGCCGAGTGCGTGGCCGAGCGTGGGCATCCGGAGCAGCCGCGCGCCGGGGATCGCGGCGGCCAGGTGGTCGGCGTGCGGTGGCGGGAAGACCGGGTCCTGACCTGCGTCGATGACCAGAGCAGGCGTGCGGACCCCGGCCAGCTCGACCCCCCGGTCCAGGCCCCCGGTGTCCGCGAGGGCGTGCGCCACCGGGCTGTCGAACCGCCCGGCGTGCTCGACGACCCGCTCCTCGAGCCGCCGGAACTCGGCCGCGTCGAACGGCCCGCTGCCGCGCAGTGCGCGCCAGTGCCCCACCCGGAAGTCGAGCTCCGCCTCCGGTTCGCGGGGATCGGCGAGGTGCTCCCACAGCTCCAGCACCGCCGGGTCCGGCCCGGGCAGTGGGGCGCTCTCGGTGTACGAGGCCGAGGCGAGCGCGGTGGTGCCCCAGAGCGTGGCGCTGAGCAGCCGGTCGGGGTGGTCGAGCAGCAGCAGCTGCACGAGCATGCCGCCCAGCGACATGCCGGCCACGTGTGCCCTGGCGACGCCGAGCGCGTCCAGCACGGCCGCCGCGTCCTCGGCCAGCTGGGTGATCGGGTACGGGTGGCTGTCGAACGCCCAGGTGGACCGGCCGGTGTCGCGGTGGTCGTAACTGATCACCCGGTGCTGCCTCGCCAGTGCGTCGACGAAGGCGTCCGGCCAGACCAGCCCCGACGCGTTCGCCCCCATCACCAGCAGCAGGGGCTCGGCGCCTGGCGCTCCGGTCTCCCGCACCCACAGCCGCACGTCCGGCTCGACCTCGACGTAGCGCTCCACGACCGTCACCCTGGCCGACCCGGCCCACGCTGTCGACCGGGTTCCGCGCCGGGTTCGGGCCGGCTTCGGTCCTCGTACGGACCCACGTTCGGCCCGGGTTCGGTCCGGGCCAGGGCGAGCCACCGGGTACCGGGCCGCCGCCTGCGCAATGATGCGGGCATGAGCACCAACTCCGAACGATCCGCCGGTCAGCTGGGCCGCCGACCGGTGGTGGGCGTCCTGCACCCGGGGGCGATGGGCGCGGCGCTCGGGTCGGCGCTGAAGGCCAGGGCCGGCGTGGTGATCTGGGCCGACGGCGGCCGCTCGCACGCCACCGCCAAGCGCGCCGAGCTGGCCGACCTGATCGCCGTGCCGGACGTCACCGCACTGGCCCAGCGCGCCGACCTGATCATCTCGATCTGCCCCCCGCACGCCGCGCTGCAGGTCGCCGAGGAGGTCGCCGCCGGGCTGGCCGACCGGGACCGGGCCAGCTGGCCGCTGTACCTGGACGCCAACGCGGTGGCCCCGGGCACCGTCCGCCGGATCGGCGAGCTGCTCGGCGCCGACCGGGTGGTCGATGGCGCGGTGATCGGCCCGCCGGCCTGGGAGACCGGGCACACCGTGCTGTGGCTCTCCGGTGTCGCCGCCGGCGAGGTGGCCGGGCTGTTCGACGGCTCGCCGTTCGACACCAGGGTGCTCGGCTCCGAGCTCGGAGCGGCGAGTGCCCTGAAGGCCTGCTTCGCGCTGCAGAGCAAGGCGCTGCCGGCCATCTGGCTGGAGATCGCCGAGGCCGCCGAGAAGGCCGGCGTCTCCGAGGCGCTGCACGGCGAGTTGACCCGCAACGGCGTCGACCTGCCGGCGAGGCTGGCCACGCTGTCCGCGCGGGCGAGCACCAAGGCGTGGCGGTGGGCCGGCGAGATGGACGAGGCGGCCGACACGATGCTCGAGCTGGGGCTGCCGGACGGGTTCTCCCGGGCCGCCGCCGAGGTCTACCGCCGGTGGTCCGGCACCGAGGCCTGATCGTTCCGGCTCGACCTGCCGGCGGCCGGCACGGACACCTCGTCCCCGTGCCGGCCAGCTGGCCACTGAGTAGGACTACCCAGCGTAGGACTACCCAGCCGGGATCAGCCGAGCAGCTTGCGGAGGATCTTCTTCGAGCGCTCCGAGTAGGGCGGGTACATCAGGCGCGGGTCGGGCCGGGCCGGCTTGACCATCACGCCCTTGCGGTGGCTGAACGTCTGGAAGCCCCATTCGCCGTGGTAGGCGCCCATGCCGCTGGTGCCGACGCCGCCGAAGGGCAGCTGCGGCACCAGGCAGTGCATGGCGAGGTGATTGATCACCGTGCCGCCGGAGCTGACCTCGGCGATCAGCCGCTCGCGCGACTCCCGGGACGAGGTGAACAGGTAGGCGGCCAGCGGCTTGGGCCGGGCGTTGACGAACGTGATCGCCTCGGTCAGTGAGTGCACGGTGAGCACCGGCAGGATCGGCCCGAAGATCTCGTCGGCCATCACCGCCGAGTCGGGCGCCGGGTCGAGCAGCACGGTCGGCTCGATGGTCAGCGTCGCCGGGTCCACCCCGCCGCCGAGCACGACACGTCCACCGGGGTTGTCCAGCAGCCCGGCCAGGCGTTCGAACTGGCGCTTGTTGACGACCGGCAGCCCGCCGTGCGCGCCGTCCCGGAACTTGCGTACGTCGGCCGCGATGAGGTCGAGCAGCTCGTCCCGGACCGGCTCCTCGACGAGCACGTAGTCCGGCGCGATGCAGGTCTGCCCGGAGTTGAGCAGCTTGGTCCAGGCGATCCGCCGGGCGGCCACCTCCAGGTCGGCGTCCTTGGTGACGATGACCGGGCTCTTGCCGCCGAGCTCCAGCGTGACCGGGGTGAGGTGCTTCGCCGCGCCCTCCATGACCCGCTTGCCGATCTCCGGCCCGCCGGTGAAGAACGCGTGGTCGAACCCCTGGTCGAGGAGCAGCTGCGTGGTCGTCGCCTCGCCCTCGATGACCGCGACGGCGCCCGGGTCGAGGTACTTCGGCAGCAGCCGGGCCAGCAGCGCGGACGTGGCCGGCGCGTGCTCGGACGGCTTCACCACGACGCAGTCGCCGGCGCAGATCGCTCCGATCACCGGGCCCAGGGTGAGGAAGACCGGGTAGTTCCACGGGCCGATCACCAGCACGGTGCCCAGCGGCTCGTACTGGTAGAAGCCGCGCCCGGGCAGCATGTTCAGCGGCAGCCCGGTGCGGCGCCGGCGCATCCAGCGGCGCAGATGCTTGCGCGCGTAGGTGGCCTCGGCCTTGGTGCTGGCCACGTCGCCGAGCCACGCGTCGTGCGCGGGCCGGCCGAGGTCGGCGGCCAGGGCGTCGGCGATCTCCGACTCACACTCGTCCAGCAGCCGTTCGATCGAGGCCAGCTGCTCCAGCCGCCAGTGCAGCTGCTTGGTGCGGCCGCCGGCGAAGGTGGCGCGCAGTCGGGCGACCGCCTGGCGGACCTGCTCCTCGGTGGCTTCGGGACGGCGCTCGGGCGTGAGCCGGCTCGAGGCGGCGGGATCGGCGACGGAGGTCATCATGCCTCGCTGTTCTCGTTGAGAGGGTTTAGCCGACGGTAAGTCGGACCTGGGGTGATCACAACAGAATGGTGACGGACGCCGTCAGATCGTGTACCCGCCGTCCACATTCAGGGTCTGGCCGGTGATCCAGCCGGCGCGGTCGGAGAGCAGGAAGCGGATCGCCTCGGCCACGTCGGTCACCGTGCCGAACCGGGGCAGCGCCAGGTTGCGCCTGGCCACGGCCAGTACCTCCTCGGTGTAGTCGCCGCGTTCGACCAGCTCGCGCCACATGCCCTCGCCCTCGACGACGCCCACGGCAACGCAGTTCGCCCGCACCCCGTAGCGGCCCTCCTCGGCGGCGATGGCGCGCACGGTGGCCTGCACGGCGGCCTTCGGCGCCGACGAGAGCACGTCGCGCTTCGGGTAGCGGTCCAGCGCCACCGTGGTCACCGCGACGATCGCGCCACCGGTCTCGCGCAGCTGCGGCAGGGCCGGCTGCAGCAGGTGGAACGTGGCGGCGGCGTCGGCGAGCAGCTGGTCGGCGAACGCGGCGACGGGCAGCGTCGAGACGTAGCCCATGGTGATGTGCGGCCCGGCCGCGCAGACGACCCCGGCCAGCGGCTCCGGGGCGACCACCGTGCGCACGACCTCGGCGGTGCGCGCCGCGTCGGTCAGGTCGAGCTGGGTGACCCGGGCCTGGCGGCCTACGGCGCGGACCGCCTCGGCCGCCCACTCGGCCGGCTCGGCGTTGCGGTGGTAGGTCAGCGCGACGTCCCAGCCGTCCTCGGCAAGCAACACGGCGGTGGCCGCGCCGATGCCGCCCGAGCCGCCGGCGACGAGCGCCCAGCCGGGCGACTCGGTGGCTACGCTCACCTGGCTCCTTCGATCCGGCTTCGGTCCCGCCTCGATCTGGCAGAGTTTAATTTCAAATAGAATATAGACCGGGTGGGCCACCGCCGGCCGCGCCGAGCTTCCAGGAGGTTCGTGGATGTACCCACGCACGCACGCGCTGCTGACCCCGGACAAGATCGCTGCCCGGCTGGCCGACACCGGCGAGGAGCTCAGCTACGCCGAGCTGGACGAGCGGTCGACCCGGCTGGCGCACGCGCTGTGGGACGCCGGCCTGCGCCCCGGGGACGTGCTCGGCCTGCTCAGCGACAACGACCTGCGCTGCTTCGAGGTCTACTGGGCGGCGCTGCGCTCCGGGCTCTACATCACCGCGGTGAACCACCACCTCGCCCCGGACGAGGTGGCCTACATCGTCAACGACTCGGGCGCCCGCGCGCTGGTGGTCGCCGCCGCGAAGCGTGAGCTGGCCGAGGCGATCGTGCCGCTGACCTCGGGGGTAACGCTGCGACTCGCCTTCGGGGGACCCGTGGCCGGGCACGGGGACTACGCCGCGACGCTGGCGGCCGCCTCCGCCGAGCCACTGGCCGACGAGCCGAGCGGGGCCACGATGCTCTACTCCTCGGGCACCACGGGGCGGCCGAAAGGGATCCGCTCGCCGCTGCCGGACCGCCAGGTGCACGAGCCCGGGGAGATGGTCACGCACCTGGCCGGCGCGGTGTTCGGGCTGGGGCCGGACACGGTCTACCTGTCGCCCGCGCCGCTGTACCACGCGGCCCCGCTGCGCTGGTGCGGGGCGATCCAGGGGCTCGGCGGCACGGTGGTGCTGACCGAGCGGTTCGACCCGGTGGGCACGCTGGCCGCGATCGCCGAGCACCGGGTCACCGCCGGCCAGTTCGTGCCGACGATGTTCGTCCGGATGCTCAAGCTGGACGACGAGGTGCGCGCCGGGTACGACGTGTCGAGCCTGACGCTGGCGATCCACGCCGCCGCGCCGTGCCCGGTCGAGGTCAAGCGCAAGATGATCGACTGGTGGGGGCCGGTGCTGGTCGAGTACTACGCCGGCACCGAGGGCCACGGCATGACGATGATCAACAGTGCGCAGTGGCTGGCGAAACCGGGTTCGGTGGGCAAGGCGGTGGTCGGCGTGCTCCGGATCTGCGCCGACGACGGCACGGAGATCCCGGTCGGCGAGGTCGGCACGGTCTACTTCGAGCGCGACGTGCTGCCGTTCGCGTACCACAACGACCCGGACAAGACGCGCGAGGCGCAGCACCCGACCCACCCCACGTGGACCACGGTCGGCGATATCGGCCGGGTCGACGCCGACGGCTACCTGTTCCTCACCGACCGCAAGGCATTCATGATCATCTCCGGCGGGGTGAACATCTACCCGCAGGAGATCGAGAACGTGCTCGCGCTGCACCCGGCCGTGCTGGACGTCGCCGTGATCGGTGTGCCGGACGAGGAGATGGGCGAGGCGGTCAAGGCGTTCGTGCAGCCGGCTCCGGGGGTGACGGGCGGACCGGAGATGGAGCGGGAGATCATCGACTTCGTCCGCGCCCGGATCGCCAAGTTCAAGGCGCCGCGCACCGTCGAGTTCGTCGCCGACCTCCCCCGCACCCCCACCGGCAAACTTGTCAAGCACGAGCTCAAACGCCGCTACCTGGCGGACACGGCCTCCTGACCGGCGCCGGCACACGGGCTGTGGCGCCGGCACACGGCGTGTGGAGCTGACGCACGGCGCGTGGACGGCGCACTCAGCGTGTGGTGCCGGCACACAGGTCGTGGTGTTGGCACACACCGTTCGGACGTGGCACATGAGTTCTAACCCGGGTGCCACGTCCGAACGGTGTGTGCGAAGGCCAGGCGTCGTGTGTGAGCCGACGGTGCGTCGGCGCTGGACGGCGTGTGTCAGCCCCGGACGGAGTGTGTCAGCCCGGGCGGCCGTGCCCCGGAGCGGCGTGTGCCGGGTTTAAACCAGGTCGATCGGCTGGACTTTGGGCACGGTGCGTAACGTGCCGGTAATCCAAGTGGATGAGAGCAAAAGTATCGGACGTCCTTCTCTTGCTTAGTTACTCCCCATTCACTTAACGTCCACGTAACACCAGCTACTCGGCCGACCGGGCGGGCCTCACCGCCACCCCGGGCGCCGGCGTAACAGGGCGGAGGCGATGACGCCATGACCATGCTGTCCCTGGCCGGCCAGGTCCCCGAGCTCCCCGAGAGCCTCACCCCGAGCTACCGCGGCGGCCGAGGCACCCCGCTGGTGCTGCTGCACGGCGCGACGATGTCCTGGCGCGCCTGGCGGCCCGTGCTGCCGTTCCTGGTCGGCCGGCACGACGTGTTCGCGCCCACCCTGACCGGTCACCGGGGCGGCCCCAGTCTGCGACCCGACGCCACCCCCGGCATGACCGCCATCGTCGACCAGCTGTGCGACCAGTTCGACGAAGCCGGCATCGAGACCGCGCACCTGGTCGGCAACTCGCTCGGCGGCTGGGTCGCCCTGGAGCTGGCCCGCCGGGGCCGGGCGCGTTCGGTCGTCGCGTTCTCACCGGCCGGCGCCTGGCGTCACCCCCGCGACTTCGAGCGGCTCGTTGCGCTGTTCCACACCGCGCACGCCGTGCTGGGCAACCCCATGCTCGGCCCGCTGGTCCGCAACCGGGTCCTGCAGCACCTCGGGCTGACCAGGGTGGCCGCCCATCCCGGACACATTCCCGCCGACGACGTGCGCGAGATGATCGCCGACATGGTCGGCTGCGAGATGTTCGAAGCGATGTTCCGCTCGGGGCTTGAGGTGTCCGGGCTGGCGCCGTTCGACGTGGCGCACTGCCCGGTCCGGATCGCCTGGGCCCGCCGCGACCGGGTCATCTCGTACCGCCGTTTCGGCCGGCCGATGCGCGAGCTCGTGCCGGGCGCGGAGTTCAGCCTGCTGCCCGGCGTGGGGCACCTGCCGATGTACGACGACCCCCGACTGGTCGCCCGCACCGTGCTCGAGCTGACCAGCGCGGTCGACGCGGCGAACCAGGTCGAACCACCGCTGCGGTCCACCCGCCGGCCCCGCCGCCGTACCGCTTAAAGGCATAGACGACGGGCGCGGTCTAGGCGACGGGCGCGGCCAGTCCCTGCCTGGTGAGCAGCTGGGCGGTGTTGATCACGGTGCGCAGGGAGCCCCGGCTCGGGTTCCACCACTCGGTGGCCCAGTTCAGCCCGCCGATGATCAGCATCCGGGCGGCGCGGGGGTCCAGGTCGGGGTGGATCTCGCCGGCCGCCCTCGCCTCGTCGATCAGCCGGCGCCAGACCTCGCCGTAGTTGCGCTGCTCGGCGAGCTGCCGCTCGCGCATGTCCGACGGCAGCTGCGGCCCGTTGCGGATCGCCGCCGAGGCGTAGTCGGACAGCCGCAGCACGACCTCGAGGTGGGCGCCGACCGCCGCGCAGATCCGGTCCAGCCAGCTGGCCTCGGTGGGCAGCGCGGCGAGCGCCTCCGTGACGTGTTCCAGCGCCCGCGCCATGCCCAGCATGACGACCTCTTCGATCAGCTCCTCGCGGGAGGCGAAGTAGTAGTAGAGCGCGGGCGCCTGGACCTGGGCCAGCTCGGCGATGTCGGACAGCCGCGTGCCGGCGTAGCCGTTGCGGTTGAGCACCTTGGCCGCCGCGTCGAGGATCCGCTCCCGCGTGCGTGCCGATTTGGTCGGCTCGGTTCGGGTGCGCTCGTCGGTACGCACGGAACGCTGTTTCGGCACGATGGGTATCTTATGTGCTGCCCGCCGCCCGCCTTGACGGCTCGGCCCGGCGCCCCGCCGCGGGTCAGCGCAGGTGGCCGAGGGGGAGCGGACCCCGGCTCAGCACCGTGCGGATGGCGAACGTGCTCCGCGCGTCCACCACCGGGCCGATCGCCAGCACCTGGTCGAGCAGCAGCTCCTCGTAGGCGCCCAGGTGCGGCACGACGGCCTCGACCAGGAAGTCGGCCTCGCCGGAGACCACGTAGCACGCCACCACGGCCGGGATCGCGACCAGCGCGGCCTCGATCTGCTGGGACGTCTTCCGGGAGTGCTGCTCCACCTTGAGGGACAGGAAGATCGTCAGGCCGAGGCCGGCGCGGTTCCGGTCCAGCTCGGCGCGGTAGCCGGCGATGATGCCGGAGGCCTCCAGCGCCTTGGTGCGGCGCAGGCAGGAGGACGGCGAGAGGGCGACCGCGTCGGCGAGGTCGACGTTGGCGATCCGGCCGTCCTGCTGCAGTCGATCCAGGATGGCGTGATCTGTCTTGTCCAGCTGCTGCTCCGGCATGTTGTGCAGTCTAGACGTCCTGTTTCGGCATAATCATGCGTTTTGAAGATCAAGTATGCACACATTTGCCATCGCGTGCCGGGTCTTTCGGCGCACGCTGTACCCATGACCTCAGCACCGCAACGAGCACCGCAACTTTCCACCGCGCGAGGCGCCGCGCTGTACATCGGGGCGCTGCTCGGACCCAGCCTGTTGCTGCTGCCCGGCCTGGCGGCCGAGTTGGCCGGCCCGGCTTCGATCCTGGCCTGGCTCGGCCTGCTGGCGGTGTCCGGGCTGCTCGCGGTGCTGTTCACCGCGCTCGGTACCCGGCTGCCGAGCGGCGGTGGGGTGGCGGGGTACGCGGCGGCGGGACTGGGCGCCGCGGCCGGGCGGGCGGTCGGCTGGTGCTTCCTGGTCGCCGTGGTGTGCGGTGCGCCGGTGGTCTGCCTGATCGGTGGCGGCTACGTCGGGGTGCTGCTCGGCGGCGGCCGGACGGTCGGGGTGGCGGCCGGCGCGGTGCTGCTCGCGGTGGTGATCGGGCTGACCTTCGGCGGCGCCCGGGCCACCATGGCCGCGCAGCTGGTGCTGGTCGCGGTGCTGGTCGGGCTGGTCGCGGTGGCGGTGGTCGGCTCGGCGCACGCCGCCCGGTTCGCCAACTGGACGCCGTTCCTGCCGCACGGCTGGTCCTCGCTCGGCAGTGCCGCCTCGGTGCTGATGCTGTCGTTCGTCGGCTGGGAGGCCATCGCCCCGCTGACCGCCCGCCTGCGCGAGCCCGCCCGCCAGCTGCCCCGGATCATGACCGTCGCGTTCCTGGTGACCACGCTGGTCTACCTCGGGCTGGCCGCCGCGACGATCGCGGTGCTCGGCGCTTCGGCCGGTACCGCGGTGCCACTGGCCGACCTGCTGCGCGTCGCCGTCGGTTCGGCCGGCCCGGTCGTCGCCGCGGTGGCCGCCGTCGCACTCACCCTGGCCACCACGAACGCCTACCTGACCGGCGCCGCCGCGCTCGCCGCCAACCTGCGCGCCGAGGCCCGCGCCGCCGAGGCCCGCGCCGCCGGGATCCGGGCGTCGGGTTCGTCCGGCGGGCGGCCGGCCACCACGTCCGGGCGTGGGCTGCAGCTGGGTATCGCCGGTACCGGGGTGCTGCTGCTGGCCGGCGCGGCCACCGGGCTGGTCAGCACGACGCAGCTGGTCGCGCTGCCGACCACGCTGTTCCTGACCGTCTACCTGGGCTGCACGGTATCGGCGGCGCGGCTGTTCACCGGGCGGCTGCGACTGGTCGCGGTGCTGTCGGCCGCCGCGGTCGCCGTCATCCTGGCGTTCGCCGGCTGGACGCTGCTCGCCGCCCTGCTGGTCTGCGTGCTGGCCGTGACTCGTCGCAACCCTGTGAGTGGCAATGGTCGCTCCAGCGACCATTGCCACTCACAGGGTGCGGACGCCGCTGGGGTAGCGCTGGGTGAGCTCGTTGACGACGAGCTCGGCGGTCTCCGCACAGGCGGTGGTGCCCCCGTTGCCGTACTGCTTGACCGCGTCGCCGACGTTCCACAGGTTCGGGATCGGCGTCTCGCTGGGCAGGTCGAAGCCGGAGACCGCGCGCTGCGGCGGCCAGTCGTCGCGCATCACGGCGACCGAGAGCACCCGGGCGTCGGCGAACCCAGGCACCTCGTCCCTCAGGTCCTGCATGATCAGCTCGGTCTCGGCGTCGGCGTCGAAGTCACCGACCGAGGGTTTGGGCACCCCGGCGCCGGCGTACAGGTGCCAGCCGGGCGGGGCCATCTCCGGGCAGGTCGCGGTGAAGTTGGCGACGTAGCAGAGCCGGCGGGTCTTGCCGAAGCTGGTCAGACCGGGTGCCTCCAGTAGCGGCTGCCGGCTGGCGAAGTTGACCGTGATCATGCCGCACGGCCTGGCCCGGGACCGCATCTCGGCGCCGTACGCCTCGGGCAGCTCCGGGCAGATCTCGGCGGTGGCCACCGGGCCGATGTCGCTGACGGCGAACCGGCAGTCCACCTCGACGGTCTGCCCGGCGCGCTCGATCACGGCTCCGGTGACCAGCCCGTCGGCCACCCGCAGCTCGCGGACCGTCGACGACAGCCACACATCGCCGCCGTGCAGCGACACGACGTCGGCCAGCGCGGACATCGCGCCGGCCGTGCCCTCCGGGGCGAAACCGAACTTCTTGAACGCGCTGCGCCGGGTGAAGTAGGTCAGGAAAACCCGGGCCGGCAGCTCCTCCGAGCCGACCGCGAACACCGAGGCGCACATGTTCCGGAAAACCGCGTGCACGGTCTCGTTCTTGGTGTACCGGCTGACCCAGTCGGCGGTGCTGAGCTGTTCCTCCGGCAGGCCGCTGTCCTCGCGGGCGGCGCCGAGGCCGCTGAGCAGCTTGGCGCCCTGCCGGGTCAGCTTGGACAGCAGGAAACCCCAGCCGCCGCCGGTGATGTCCACCGTCTTGCCGCCGATCCGGTACATCAGTGGCGGCGAGGGCATCCGCACGTCGTACGTGGCCCCGACCTCGGCGAAGGTCCGCTCCATCACGCCGCCGAGCTCCAGCACGATGGCCCCGTTGTTGACCTTGAAGCCGTCGATGTCGTCGGTCGAGGCCCGCCCGCCGACCCGGTCCAGCCGCTCCACGACCAGCGTCCGGTAGCCGAGGTGGGCCAGCCGGGCGGCCGCGCAGAGCCCGCCCGCGCCGGCTCCGATCACCAGGGCGTCGAAGCCGTGCTCGGTACCGGTCATAGTTTCTAATCTAGATAAAAAACCGCGGTCCGGTCAAGGCGGCGGTCGGTGCCGGCGTCGCGCTCACCACCGACCCCGCCCCACCGACCCGCCCCGCTGAACCCGCGCGCCTGGTCACCGCCGCCCCCTAACCCCGCCCCGCTGACCCCGCGCGCCTGGACACCGCCGCCCCCTAACCCCGCCCCGCTGACCCCGCGCGCCCGGTCACGGGCGTCCCCATGACCCTGCCCGGCTGACCCCGCCCGTCCGGCAACCGGCGTCCGCATGACCGGGCCAAATGCCGCCGAACTCAACCACAGCGGCCTTCCTGCGCGCGCAGAGGCCGCTGTGGTTGGGCTCGGTGAAGCGGGCTCGGTGAAGCGGGCTCGGTGAAGCGGCTCGGTGAAGCGGGCTCGGTGAAGCGGGCTCGGTGAAGCGGGCTCGGTGAAGCGGGCTCGGTGAAGCGGGCTTGGCAAAACGACTAGTACGCGGCGGTGGGCGAGGCGCTTCCCGGGTGCGGACCAGACGGCCGACGTAGGGTGAGCTGGTGGTAGCGCCTGCATCACTGTTCGGGGAGATCGACCGGTCCGACGAGCGCCCCTCGGTCACCGTCGGTGGGGCCGGCCTGCGCCGGGACGAGCTGTTCGCGGCGGCCTCGGCGGTGGCCGACCGGGTGAAGGGCGCGCCGGTGGTGGCGATCCACGCCGAGCCCACCCTGGCCACCGTGGTCTCGGTGCTCGGCTGCCTGCTGGCCGGCGTGCCGCTGGTGCCGGTGCCGCCGGACTCCGGCCCGAAGGAGCTCGCCCACGTGCTGCGCGACTCCGGTGCCGCGCTCTGGCTGGGCACCCCGCCGGCCGCCGGCGCCGAGGGGGTGCCGGAGATCGTGCCGGTCGACCCGGCGGCGCGCTCGGCGAGCAGTTGGCCGGTGCCGGCGCCCGGGGACACCGCGATGATCATGTACACCTCGGGCACCACCGGCAGCCCGAAGGGTGCGCTGATCTCGCACCGGGCGCTGGCCACCGGCCTGGACGGGCTCGCCGAGGCCTGGGCCTGGACCGCCGACGACACGCTCGTGCACGGGCTGCCGCTGTTCCACGTGCACGGTCTGATCCTCGGCGTGCTCGGCGCGCTGCGGGTGGGCAGCCCGCTGGTGCACACCGGGCGCCCCCGGCCCGAGGCGTACGCGGCGGCAGCCACCGAGCACGGCGGCACGATGTTCTTCGGGGTGCCCACGGTGTGGTCCCGGATCGCCGCCGACCCGGTCAGCGCGCGGGCACTCGGCTCGGCGCGGCTGCTGGTCTCCGGCAGTGCCGCGCTGCCGCCCTCGGTGTTCCGCGATGTGCTGCAGCTGACCGGGTTGGCCCCCGTGGAGCGCTATGGCATGACCGAAACGTTGATCACCCTGGCCGTCCGGGCCGACGGCGAGCGCCGCCCCGGCTGGGTCGGGGTGCCGATCGCCGGGGTGCGCACCCGGATCGTGGACGATGCGGGTGCCCCGGTCCCCGACGACGGCGAGACAATCGGTGACCTGCAGATACAGGGCGGCTGCGCGTTCGACGGCTATCTCGGCCGGCCCGAGGAGACCGCGCGCAGCTGGACCGACGACGGCTGGTTCCGGACCGGGGACGCGGCCGTCCGCGATGCCGCCGGCTACCACCGGATCGTCGGCCGCCGCTCCTCCGACCTGATCAAGACCGGCGGATACCGGGTCGGCGCCGGCGAGGTGGAGGCGGCTCTGCTGGACCATCCGGCGGTGGCCGAGGCGGCGGTCGTCGGCCTGCCCGACGCGGACCTCGGCCAGCGCATCGTGGCATTTGTGGTGACCGAGGACGGCGCCGAAGGTGCCCGCGCCGAGCAGCTCATCGAGCACGTGGCCGGGCAGCTGTCGGTGCACAAGCGACCCCGCGAGGTCCGGCTGGTGGAGTCGCTGCCGCGCAACGCGATGGGCAAGGTGCAGAAGTCCCGCCTGGTCGACTGAGAGGTCGTGAGTGGCGAGTAGTCCGATGGGACCACTCGCCACTCATGGGCCACGGGGCCTCAGCGGTGGTTGATCAACGGCACCAGGTAGCGGCGGGCGAACTGGCGCATCTCGTCGTCGGACTCGCACGGGATGCAGCTGTCCGGGCTGAGCAGGAACGACGTGGTGATCCGGGCCATCAGCTCGGCGAGCGGCTCCACGTCGACCGCCTCGAGCTGGCCGGCGTCGCGGGCCCGCCGCAGGTGGAAGGCCAGGAAGCCCCGGATCACGGTGGTGCCCAGCTCGGCGCGGACCGTCATGAACGGCAGGATCACCTGCGGCTCGACCCGTAGCAGGCCGCCGATCAGCGGGTGCTCCCTGGTGTAGCGCAGCGCGAAGGCGAACCCCTCGACGATGCGCGCCTCGATGCCCGGCACCCCGCTGACGGCCTTCTCCAGCGCGGCCAGGCAGCGCCGGCACTCCCGCAGCAGCACGGCCTCGATCAGCGAGTTCTTGTTCTCGAAGCGGCGGTAGATGGTCACCCTGGCCAGCCCGGCGCGGCCGGCGACGTCGTCCATCGTGGTTCGGGTCAGCCCGGTGTCGCAGAACTGGGCGAGCGCGCCGTCCAGGATGCGCTCGGCGATCGCGTCGGTGGAGGGTGCGGTGGCCATGGCGCGGGCCAGGCGCGCGGCGGCGGGGGCAGGTCCCGAGGTAGGTCCGAGGTGGGTGGCCTGCGCGGGCGTGGGGGAGTAGGCGGATCCGGCGGACACCCGGACCACTGTACGGATAGTTACCGCCCGTGGACGGTCTGTAGGGGATCTGGGATACAGGTTTGCCGCTTCTGTAACTCGCGGTGGGCACTAGGGTCGGTCGCGTGCTGGATCACATCGTGCTCGCCGCGCCCGACCTGGCGGCCGCGGTCGCCGAGTTCACCGAGCTGACCGGTGTGGCGCCGACCCCGGGCGGCCAACACCTCGGGGTCGGCACGGCGAACTACCTGGTCCGCCTCACCGGTGGCGTGCCCGGTGCCGACAGCGCCTACCTGGAGATCATCGGGCCGGACCCGGAGCAGCCGCCGCCGACCTCGGCCCGCCCGTTCGGCATCGACGAGCTGACCGCGTCCCGGCTGGCCGCCTGGGCGATCCACCCCGCCGACCTGGACCGGCACATCGACACGGCCCGTGAGCGGGGCCACGACCCCGGGCCGGCCAGGGCGATGTCCCGGGCCGCGCCGGACGGCGAGCGGCTGCACTGGCGGCTGACCTGGGCCGACCTCGACGCCGGCGTCGCGCTGGTGCCGTTCCTGATCGACTGGGGCACCACCCCGCCGCCGCCCACCCGGGGGCTGCCGGAGGTCGAGCTGGTCGGTTTCGAGGCCACCCACCGCCGGCCGGACGAGGTCCGCCCGGCGCTGGCCGCGCTGGCCGCCGAGCTCCCGCTGCGGGCCGGCAACCGGCCCGCGCTGACCGCCGTGCTGGCCGGCCGGCACGGTCAGGTCGTGCTCACCTGACGCCGCCGGCCCCGCTCGGACCGACAGCCCGCGAGCCCCGGTGGGGCCGGCGGCCCGCCGGTCCCGTAGCGGGCCGGGTCGAGCCGGCACCCCGCCGGTCCAGTAGGGCCGAAAAGAGGGCTCAGTCCGCCGGCTGGCCGGCCCGGTCGCCGATGGACTTGCCGATGGCCTGCGCGGCGGACCGCACGATCTCCAGGTAGCGGTACACGTCGGCGCCCGTGCTCGGGTACGGCAGCCCCCACAGGGTCAGCATCAGCACGACGGAGCCCTCCGGCCCGAACACCGGCACGCTGACCAGCCGCACGTCGTACTCCGTCGCCGCGTCGAGCTCGTGCGCCGGCTCGAACCGGTAGGCCAGCTCGGTGCCGAGGCGCTGCACGTGGGCCCGGCCCTCCGGGTCGCCCTCGGAGTAGCGCTCGATGGCGTTCAGCAGCTCGGTGTGCCGGTCGTCGCCGAGGCTCAGTGACCAGCCGCGCTCCCGCACCCTGGCGATCAGCTCCAGGTGCTGCGCACGCGCCTCCTCGGACAGCGGCTGCGCGGACCTGGCCAGCCAGGCGGCCACGCCGGCGTCCGGCGCCCAGGCCACGAACGGGGTGCCGATCGGCGGGACGAACGGCATCCGCTGGCCGACCCGGGTGAACTCGGCGCCGCCGGACGGCGAGCCGGCGCTGGCCAGCACGACCAGCTGGTCGTCGACCGGGGCGATGGCCACGACCTCGGTGCCGATCTCGGCGGCCACCCGCTCCATCTCGGCGCGGGAGGCGTCGGCCAGCCGCAGGTGCCCGATGAAGTCGCCCTCCGGGATCGCCACCAGCGAGGACGGCGAGAACCGGCCGTAGCCGCCCTGGAAGAACACCAGCGGCAGCCGCTCGGAGTGCGAGTCCAGCTCACGCACCCGGCCGATCACCAGGTAGTGGTCGCCCGCCTCCTGGATCGACTCGAAGTCGCAGTCGATCCAGGCCGCCACCCCGTCGATCAGCGGGGCCCCGGACCCGGCCGGTGACCAGGACACCCCGGCGAACTTGTCGCCGCCCCGGGTGGCGAACGCCCGGCAGACGTCCACCTGGTCGGCGGCCAGCACGTTCACGCGGAAGCTGCGCGCGGTCCGGATCTTCGGGAAGCTGGTGGACGAGCGGTCCGGCAGGAAGGCCACCAGTGGCGGGTCCAGCGAGACCGAGGTGAACGAGCCGACCGCCATGCCGGCCGGGCTGCCGTCCTCCGCGATCGCGGTGATCACCGTGACCCCGGTCGGATAGCTGCCCAGCACCTGCCGGAAGCGCTGCGCGTCGATGTGCGTGGCCGACCCCGAGGTCATCCAGCCTCCTCAACGGAACCGATGCGTCCACTCAAACACCCCTGTGAGTGGGATTGGTCGCCATAGCGACCAATCCCACTCACAGGGTCAGCGGGGCACGTCCTTCCATGCGATGTCCCGGTCGACCCGGGGTTCGCCGGGCAGGCCGAGCACCCGCTCGCCGAGGATGTTGCGCATCACCTCGGAGGTGCCGCCCTCGATGGAGTTGGCCAGTGAACGCAGGAACGCCCGGCGCACGTCCACCGAGCCGCCGGCCCCGGAGGACTGCGTCGGCTGGGACATCTCGTAGGTGTCGATCTGCAGCCCGGCCGGGCCGGACAGGTCGACACACAGCTCGTAGATGGCCTTGTTCAGCTCGGCCATCTGCAGCTTCGCGATCGAGCCCTCCGGGCCGGGGACCTTCGCGCCGCGCTGGGCGGCGGCCCGGAGGTTGGTCAGCCGTGCGGCTTCGGCCCTGGTCCACAGCCGGATCAGCCGGTCCCGGGCGGAGGCGTCGGCGCGCCCGGCCTCGGCGGCGGCCCGGAACGCCGCGACGGCCGCCCCGATCGAGCCCTCGCCGCGCCGCGACCCGCGCCGGCCGATGGCGACCCGTTCGTTCATCAGCGTGGTCATCGCGACCCGCCAGCCCTCGCCGACCGCACCCAGCCGGTCGGACTCCGGGACGAGCGCGTCGGTGAGGTACACCTCGTTGAACTCGGCCTGCCCGGTGAGCTGGCGCAGCGGGCGCACCTCGACGCCGGGCGCCTGCATGTCCAGCACGAAGTAGCTCAGGCCGCGGTGTTTGGGCAGATCGGGGTCGGTGCGGGCGACCAGCAGGCCGCGCCGGGCGACGTGCGCCAGCGAGGTCCAGATCTTCTGCCCGTTGACCACGTAGTTCTCACCGTCCGGGATGGCCCGGGTGCCCAGTGCGGCGAGGTCGGAGCCCGCGCCCGGCTCGGAGAACAGCTGGCACCAGATCTCCTCGCCGGTGAACAGCGGCTTGAGGTACTTGGCGCGCTGCTCGTCGGTGCCGTGCGTGTGCACGGTCTGCGCGGCCATGCCCAGCCCGATCACGTTGCGGCCCATCCAGTCCGGGCAGCCCGCGTCCAGGAACAGCTGCTCGACCAGCGGGCTCAGCGAGGAGTCGAGGCCGAGCCCGCCGAATCCCTTGTCGAAGTGCACGAACGCCAGCCCGGCGTCGAACCGGGCGGCCCGCAGCTCGCGGTCCGGGGTGGTCTCCACCGGGTGCTCGGCGAGGAAGTCCTTGACCAGCCGCTCGAGGCTCGCCTCGTCCGCGCCGTTGCTCAGCTCACTCACGCGTCCACCTCGCTGCGCTCGGCGCCCGCGCGCGCCATGGCTGCTGTGACATTGGTTCGCTCGCCGCGCTCACTCACGCGTGCACCTCCGGGATGTCGAGCAGGCTGGCCAGGCGGGTTCGGTGGGTGGACGGCGAGCCGAGGAACAGCTGCGTGCTCTTCGCGCGCTTGAGGTACAGGTGCGCGGGGTGCTCCCAGGTGAACCCGATGCCGCCGTGGTTCTGCACGTTGTCCAGGGTGACCCGGGTGTACGCGTCGGAGCAGACCGAACCGGCGAGGGCGGCCGCGAGCGTCAGGTCGGCCGGCTCGTGCTCGGCCGCCCAGGCGCCGTAGTAGGCCGCCGAGCGCGCCGACTCGACCTCGACCAGCATGTCCGCGCAGCGGTGCTTGATGGCCTGGAACGAGCCGATCTTGCGGCCGAACTGCACGCGGGTGTTCGCGTACTCCACCGACATCTCCAGCACGCGCGCCGCGCCGCCGAGCTGCTCGCAGGCCAGCGCCACGACCGCCCGGTCCAGCGCCAGCCGCAGCTGCTCGTCGACGGCGCCGGGGCGGCCCACCGCGGTGGCCGGGGTGTCGGCGAACTCGACGGCGGACAGCTTGCGGGTGGAGTCGAGCGCGGTCAGCGTCGTGCGGGTGAGCCCGGCGGCGCTGCCAGCGTCCGCCACCGCGAACAGGCCCAGCCCGTCCGGCGCCTGCGCCAGCACCAGGATCAGGTCGGCCGCGACGGCGTCGACCACGATCTCGGCGGTGCCGGTCAGCCGCCAGCCGTCGCTGTCCGTCGAGCCGTCCGACGCCGCGGTGATCGTGCTGGCCAGCGGGTCGGTGCCGGCCCAGGCGAGGGTGGCCACGGTCGTACCGGCCGCGATGCCGGGCAGGTGCGCCTCGTTGGCGGCCTCGTCGCCGACCGCGAGCAGGGCGTTCGCCGCCAGCGCCACGGTGCCGAGGAAGGGGGCGCAGAACAGCGCGCGGCCCATCTCCTCCAGCACCACGCCGAGCTCGACCAGGGAGGCCTCCGAGCCACCCCAGCGCTCGGGGATGACCAGCCCCTGCAGTCCGAGCTCCTCGGCGGCCTGGCGCCACACGGCCGGGTCGTAGCCGGACTCGGTCTCCATCAGCCGGCGGACCTCGGCCTCACTGGAACGTTTCTCCAGGAAGCCGCGCACCACGGTGCGCAGCTCCTCGGCATCGGGCCCGGGGGTGAACGTCACAGCCTGTCCTCCTAGCGGCCGGTCGGGGCGGCCGGTGAACCGAACACTTTCCGGCAGCTTAGGCGGAAAGTGGCGCGGCGGCGTGTCGACCATCGCCCGGCAGGGGCGCGTGTTCAGGGTTGCCGGATGCCGATCTCGTCGAGGTGCGCGAGCAGGTCGGCCGGGTCGTTGTACACGCGGTACGCGCCGGCCCGTTCCAGCTCGTCACTGCCGTAGCCGCCGGAGAGCAGCCCGACGCCCAGCGCCCCGGCCCGGCGGGCGGCCAGCAGGTCCCAGACGCTGTCGCCGACCACGATCGCGTGCCGGATGTCCACGCCGACCTTCGCCGCGGCGGCCAGGAACAGGTCCGGGTCGGGCTTGGCGTGCCGGACCTCGTCCCTGGTGACCATCGGGGTGTCCTCGGGCAGGCCGAGCAGTGCCAGCGCCGGCCGCGCCGAGACGGCCTGCCCGCTGGTGGCGATCGCCCAGGTCACGCCCTGCTCGGTCAGGGTGGCCAGCAGCTCGCGCGCGCCGGGCAGCGGCCGGACCGACTCGCGCAGCCGGGCATAGGCCTCGGCGTGCGCGGTGGTGAGGTCGCGCAGCTGCTCGTCGGTCAGCTTGCCGCCGATCTCGCGGCGCAGCGCGGTGACGAACAGGCCGCCGCTCATCCCGATCCGGCGGTGGATCGTCCAGATGGCGACGTCCAGGCCGAACTGGCTGAGCGCCTCCCGCCAGGCGAGGACGTGCTGGTAGACGCTGTCGATCAGGGTGCCGTCCAGGTCGAACAGCAGCGCGGGCGGCGGATACTGGACCGACTCGGACACTGGCTCGTTGGCGGACATGCGGTTCAGCCTGCCGCGGGGACCCGCTTCTTGCGAGTCTTGGCCGGTTCCGGCTCCGGGCCGAACCGCATCGGCTGCCCGGTCGCCTCCAGCACCGACATCCACAGGTCGCCGTGCGGGTCGACCTGGTTGCGCCGGCTCACCGCGAGCGACATCGGGATGTGCACGAACCGCCGCCGCAGCCGGCCGACCACCATCGCGGTGCGCCCGGACATCGCCGCGTGCACCGCGTGGTTGGACAGCCGCAGGCAGTAGGCCTTGTCGTAGGCGTTGGCCGGCACGCTGCGGATCGCGTAGCTGGGGTCGATGTAGCGCACGCTCGGCGTGATGCCGTCGGCCTGCAGCCGGTCCACGATGCGTTCCCGCAGGTAGGGGCCGATGTCGCGGAGCGTGGTGTTGCCGGAGGCGTCCGTGGCCGCCGGGCCGGGGCGGCCGTTGCCGGTCGGGGTCACCAGGAGCTCCTGGCCGGCGCCCTCGGCGACCACGAGCACCACGTGGCCGCGGTCGCGGACCCGCCGGCGCACGTACTCCAGCAGCCCGTCGTCGCCGTCCAGGCCGAACGGGACCTCGGGGATCAGCACGACGTCGGCGTCGTGGTTGGCCAGCGCGGCATAGCTCGCGATGAACCCGGAGTGCCGGCCCATCAGCTTGACCAGTCCGACGCCGTACGGGGTGGACTTCGCCTCCACGTTCACCGCCCGGATCGACTCCGCCGCCCGGGAGAACGCCGTCTGGAAGCCGAAGCTCTGGTCGATGTACGGGATGTCGTTGTCGATCGTCTTCGGGATGCCGACCACGCTGATCCGCAGCTGGTGCTCGGCGGCCACCTTGGCGATCTGCATGGCCCCGCGCATCGAGCCGTCGCCGCCGATCACGAACAGCACGTTGATGTTCAGCCGGTCCAGGCAGTCCACGATCTCCTGCGGGTCCTGGTGGCCGCGCGAGGTACCGAGCACGGTGCCGCCCTCGCCGCTGATGTTGTCCACGTACTCCGGGGTCAGCTCGACGATGCCGTGCCCGTAGGAGGCGATGAAGCCCTGGTAGCCGTTGCGGAACCCGGTCACCCGGCGCACGCCGTAGTGGTTGGTCAGGCTGCGCACCAGGCCTCGGATCACGTCGTTCAGCCCGGGGCACAGCCCGCCGCAGGTGACGATCCCGGCGCGGGTCTTGGACGGGTCGAAGAACAGCTTGCGGCGCGGCCCGCACGGCTCCAGGCTGGGCAGCTCGGCGACGGAGGTGCCGCGCGCGACGGCCATCGAGAGGGTGTCGTCCAGCAGCACCCGGTCGTGCTCGCTCACGTAGTGCTCGGTGGTGCGCCAGGCGTCCAGCATCCCGGCCAGCGGCGACTCGATCCGGGCCGGCCCGAGCGTCGCGATCGACAGGTCGGGCACAGCGGCAGTCATCTCATGTCCCCTTCGCGGTGTGTGCTCATCCGGTGTTGCGCAGGCCGGCGACGATGCCGTTCACGGTCAGCAGCAGGGCCCGGCGCAGGTCCGGGTCGGGCTCGGCGGCGTCGCGCTGCCGGGCCAGCAGGGCCACCTGCAGGTGGTGCAGCGGCTCCAGGTAGGCGGCGCGCACAGCCAGCGTGCGGCGCAGCAGCGGGTAGCGGGCCAGCGGGATGTTCTGGCCGGTCAGCGAGAGCACCTGGGACAGCGTGCGGTCGTGCTCGCCGGTGATCATCTCGAACAGGGGCTGCAGCGTCGGGTCGACCAGCGCGGAGACGTAGGACCGGGCGATCCGCAGGTCCGTCTTGGCCAGCGTCATCTCCACGTTGCCCAGCAGGTTGCGGAAGAAGGCCCAGTCCCGCATCTCCATCAGGGTGGGCCCGAAGCCGGCCTCCCTGGCCACCTGCAGCCCGGTGCCGAGCCCGTACCAGCCGGGTACCACCATCCGGGTCTGCGTCCAGCCGAACACCCACGGGATGGCGCGCAGCCCGTCCAGGCTGGCCTTGCCGCCCTGGCCTGGGCGCTTGGACGGCCGCGAGCCGACGTTCAGCGAGCCCAGCTCGTCCACCGGGGTCGCCGAGGTGAAGAACTCCGGCAGTCGAGGGTGCCCGACGAACTCCCGGTAGGCGGTCTGCGCGGCCTCGCTGACCACGGCCATCGCCTCGTCCCAGCGGGCCAGCGTCGCCTCCGGCACTCGGGAGGTCTGGTGCAGCAGGGTGGCCTCCAGCGTGGCGGCCAGCATGATGGTCAGGTTGTGCTCGGCGAGCGTGGGCAGCGAGTACTTGTCGGAGATGACCTCGCCCTGCTCGGTGACCTTCATCCGGGCGTCCACCGCGCCGTACGGGGACGCGGCCACCGCTTCGGCCGCCGGCCCGCCGCCCCGGCCGACCGAGCCGCCCCGGCCGTGGAACAGCCGGACCCTGACCTGGTGGGCGGCGGCCACGTCCCGCAGCTGTCGCTGGGCCTTGTGGATCTCCCACTGCGACGTGGTGATGCCGGCGTCCTTGTTGGAGTCGGAGTAGCCGAGCATGACCTCCTGCAGGTCACCCCGGGCGCGGACCAGGCGGCGGTAGCCGGGGTCGGACAGCAGCTCGTCCAGCAGCTCGCCGGCCTTGCGCAGCTCGTTGGCCGTCTCGAACAGCGGCACCAGGTCCAGCGTCGACCACGTCTGGTCCGGGTGCTCCGGCGTGCCGATCGAGAGCAGGCCGGCCTCACGGGCCAGCACGGCGACCGCGAGCACGTCGTCGGCCCCCTGCGCCATGGACACGATGTAGGTGTGCGCGGCCGCCTCGCCGAACGTCCGGTGCGCCTCGCGCAGCGTGTCGAACACCGCGAGCACCTCGGCGGCGGCCGGCTCCGGCTCGTCGAACCGGCCGGTCAGCGGGCGGTGGGCGAGCAGCTCGGCGGACAGCCGGCGCAGCCGCCCGGCGGCGTCCAGCTGCTCGTAGCCCGGCTCGCCGACCTGGCGGTACAGCGCGGCCAGCGCGCCGTGGTGGCGCTGCGCGTGCTCCCGGACGTCGAGCGCGGCCAGGTGCAGCCCGGCCGAGCGCGCCACCCGCAGCGCCCTGGCCAGGGTGCCGTCGGCGATTCGGGCGCCCAGGTGGCCGCGCAGCGAGCGGTCCATCACCTCCAGGTCGGTGATGAACTCGTCGGAGCCCAGGTAGTCGATGCCCGGCCGGTGCGGCTGGTCGGCGGCGATCCGGTCGCGCGTGTTGGCCAGCCTGGCCAGGATGTACGAGCACTTCAGCCGGTACGGCTCCTCGGCGTTCAGCCGGATGTACCGGTCGTAGACCTCGGGCAGTAGCCGGCGGTCCTGGGCCAGCGACTGGCGCAGCCCCTCCGACATGCCGACGATCCGGGTGGACACGCCGAGCTCCTGCACCAGCTCGTCGAGCAGCGTCGTCTGGATCCGCAGCGCCCGGTCGGCGTAGAGCCGCAGCGAGTCGAAGGTGACGGCCGGGGAGACGTTCGGGTTGCCGTCCCGGTCCCCGCCCACCCAGCAGCCCAGCTGGATCGGCCGGGCGTGCTCCGGCAGCCGCAGCTCGACGGCACCGAGCGCATCGTCGAGCTGTTCCAGCACGTCGGGCACGGTGTGCTCGCCCAGGCGTTCCAGGTAGTAGGCGATCGCCCTGGCCTCGTCGGCCACGGTGGGCTTGCCCGGCCGGATCTCGTCGGTCTGCCAGAGCAGGTCGACCAGCTGGGCCAGCCGGCGCTCGGTGTGCGGGTCGGTGTTGCCGGGTGTGGCGTCCCGGTCCAGCACGTCGGCCACCTTGCGCAGCGTGCCCAGTACGGACTGCCGGGACGCCTCGGTCGGGTGCGCGGTGAACACCGGCCGCAGCTCGGTGCGCCCGAGCACCTCGATCAGCGCCTCGCCGCCGACCTCCTTGACCAGCCGCCGGACCAGCTCGCCCAGCGGGTCCGCGCCCGTCTCATCGGCGACCTCGCGCGCCCGGTGCCACTGCTCCGCGACGTTGGCGAGCAGGAAGAACGTAGTGAACGCCCTGGCCAGCTGGGTCGCGGTGCCCGGGTCGACGCCGGCGAGCAGCCGGTCCAGCTCGGCGGCGGCCGCGGTCCCCGAGCTCCGGTCGCGGCCGGAGCTCGGCGACCCGCCGGACGCCTCCCGGGACAGCGTGCGCACCCGCTCCACCAGCTCCAGCAGCTGCGAGCCGCCGTGCTGGGTCAGTGTGTTGCCCAGCAGGCTGCCCAGGCGGCGGATGTCCGCGCGCAGCGCGTTGTGGGCCGGCTCGGACACCACACCGGCGTGCCTGGCCTGCGTGTCCCGGCTCTGGTCGGTGGGCTCGACGGTCACGGGCGTGCTCCCCACTTGCTGGCTCTGCTGGCTCTGGGTGGCGTCCTGTACTGGTGGCCCCGCGGTGACGCTCTCGGGCTGCCGCGCCCGCGTCGACGAGGGCGTCCTGGCAGGGTCTGAATCCATCCCTGAATGGATTGAGTATCTCGTCCTGGTGGGCTGAGCGCGAGTGCATCGGGCGCAAAGGTTGTCTGTCGTGCTCAGGGTTGTGTGGCTGCCGTGAGCGGTGTGCTCGCGGGGCCGCCGCTGGGGTACGTGGGGTGGGGCGGCAGCCGTCCGTGCTCCGTCGGGAGCCTGCGGCGTCCCGACGGCCCGAATAACTTGGTCACCTTGATGCGGCTGGGCGCGTTCATTCCGCCGAAGTGGGTCGACTACTCCCAAACACCCGCCGAAAACCGCGCCCGGTTGCCATAAGTTCCCGCGAGTCGGGGATTTTGTCAGGGTGAGTCGCGGATTCTGTCAGCGCGACTCACCCTGGCGTAGCCACGCGGGGTCGCCGCCGCCATGGGTTGCGGTGACTCCGGCGGTCAGCCAGATCAGTGCCGACAGCAGGTCGACGAGCGCGGGGCCGTCGAAATCCGAGCGCAGGCTCCTGTGCCATTCGGCGAGCAGCACAAACGCCAGCTTCAGGCCGAGCCTCTCGGCGGACTTGTCCTCCAGCGCCGTGTCGCTGTCGGTCTCGACGAGTCGGCTCGCGAACTGGCGGGCCGGCTCGGCCCGTCGCTCGGCCAAGGTCTGCCCGATCGCGGCTTCGAGCTCGTCCGCGACCAGGTCGAGCAGGTCGTTCGCGGCCATACGATCCGCGTACTGCTGCTCGGTCCTGGCCGCGGCCTTCGCGACCCTTTGCCGGCGGAGGCGCACCTTTCCCGCACGTCGCTGTCGGGCCGCTTGCTTCCGCTGTGTGTTGTCCAGCGAGTACCTCGTGCCTCGCCGAGTCCAGGTTGGCAAGACTCCTAGCAGAGGTCGGGTGGCGACCGTCCGGCGCCCCGGCTTTGTGCTGGCGTCCGCGCGCGCCACCATGGACGGGTGAGCGAGGCGAACCCCGAGGTGGCACGGAAGATCCATCAGCGTATTGCCGAGGAGCTCGGTGTGCGGTCGAACCAGGTGGACGCGGCGGTGGGGCTGCTGGACGGCGGCTCGACGGTGCCGTTCGTCGCCCGGTACCGCAAGGAGGTCACCGGCGCGCTGGACGACACCCAGCTGCGCAACCTGGAGGAGCGGCTGCGCTACCTGCGCGAGCTCGAGGAGCGCCGGGCCGCCGTGCTCGAGTCGATCGAGTCGCAGGGCAAGCTGGACGACGAGCTCAAGGCCCGCATCCTGGAGGCCGACTCCAAGGCCCGCCTCGAGGACATCTACCTGCCCTACAAGCCCAAGCGTCGCACCAAGGCCCAGATCGCCCGCGAGGCCGGCCTCGAACCACTCGCCGACACCCTGCTGGCCGACCCCTCCCAGGACCCGGCCGAGCTCGCCGCCACGTTCGTCACCGAAGGGGTCGCCGACGCGGCCGCCGCGCTCGACGGCGCCCGGTCGATCCTGGTCGAGCGGTTCGCCGAGGACGCCGACCTGATCGGCGAGCTGCGCGAGCGCATGTGGACCAAGGGCCGCGCGGTCTCCGCCGTGCGGGCGGGCAAGGAGGAGTCCGGCGCCAAGTTCGCCGACTACTTCGAGTTCAGCGAGCCCTTCACCAAGCTGCCCAGCCACCGCATCCTCGCCATGTTCCGTGGTGAGAAGGAGGAGGTGCTGGACCTCGTCCTGGAACCGGAGGAACCGCCCGCCGAGGGTCCCTCCAGCTTCGAGCGCAGCATCGCCGCCCGGTTCGAGGTCGCCGACCGCGGCCGGCCCGGCGACAAGTGGCTGACCGACACCGTCCGCTGGGCCTGGCGTACCCGGATCCAGGTGCACCTGGGCATCGACGTGCGCGCCCGGCTCTGGCAGGCCGCCGAGGAGAGCGCCGTCGACGTGTTCGCCAGCAACCTGCGCGACCTGCTGCTGGCCGCGCCCGCCGGCACCCGCGCCACGATGGGCCTCGACCCCGGCCTGCGCACCGGCGTCAAGGTCGCCATCGTCGACGACACCGGCAAGGCCGTCGCCACCGACACGATCTACCCGCACGAGCCCCGCCGGCAGTGGGAC
>DATAZG010000076.1:0-31255 GCA_036272155.1 Pseudonocardia sp. | reverse complement strand
GGGGTGGTTTGACCGTTTCCTTACAGCGATGAAACGATCTGGCCGTGCGCAGTTGGAAGCTATTCGCCGCCTACCGGATCCACGTGGATCTCCGGCGGCAAGCCAGCGCGCTCTGTATGTCGCCGGTGAGCTGATCCGCTTTCTCGGATTCGCCACTCGGCGGCCATGACAGAGGCGTCGAGTCGATCGGCCGAATCCGGGCCCGGATCCGCTCCCGTGTATCGAGATACCGGGCGGACCGAATAGCCACGCGCGATGGAGGCTGTCTCCTCCCCAACGTCGTCCCGAAGCGGACGCCCGGTCTTATCACGACCTCGAACTGTGCGGTGCTGCATTTCTGACTGCTGTCGGAGGTGTCCCCGAGTGCTGCGCGTTTTTTGTTCGGGGTCATGTGTTCGCTCCCCAACGAACTCATATGAGGTGCAAGACGGTGTCTGGAAAGAAACTGACGAGAACGGTGCTGGGTGGGTTGGTGGTGGCGGCCGGTGTGCTGCTGCTGGCGGCTGGTCCGGCGATGGCCAATGACAGTTCTGATGGTGCGAAGGGGGCTGGTGGTTCGGGTTCTGGGTTCACTGATGGGGTGGGTCCGGGTCCGGCGAATGATGTGACCCCGGGTGGGGTGCCGATCTTCGGTGTGCTGGATTCGGCGAAGAGCGCGCCGGGCAAGGTTGTGCCTGACGGCAGCGGCGGGTCGGGTAGTGGTGGGTCCGGTAGCGGCGGGTCGGGCTACTGATGAGCAGTGTGTTGGCGCGTTTCAAGCGTCGTAAGTCGGTGATCGCCGGGCTGGCTGTGCTGGCCGTGGCGGGTGGTTTGACCGTGTTGCCGCACGGTGGGAACGCGTATGCGGATGTGGTGCCGACGCGGTCGAACTTCACGGCCGCGGATGGCAAGGATTATTGGGTGGAGAACCATCTGGTGTCGGGTTTGATCTCGTCGCAGCATGCGTCGTTGTCGAAGTCGAGCCACCGCCCGGAGTATCTGATCGTGTGGGCGGGTGATTCGAACATCGCGGACACGGTGGTGTCGGATATCAAGCATCTGCCGGGTTCGTTGGCGGATCCGGTGCAGAAGGTGAAGAACGCGTTGCCGGGGCCGGACTTTTTGGCGGTGATTGACGCTACCGAGGGTTCCCCGACCTACGGGAAGGTGTTGAACACCGGCACGGTCGGGCCGTTGGTGGAGAACGAGCCGCATCACATGCAGTATGTGTGGCACAAGGGTGAGAAGATCTACGCCGGTGGTTTGTTCTCGGCGGCGACGTATGTGTTTGATGTGTCGAAGTTGCCGGCGTTGTCCCTGTCCGGGATCAGTTTGCCGTCGCAGACTCTGTGTGGGTCGGTGCCGGATGCGTACTGGGTCCTCAAGGACGGCACCGCGTATGGGACGTACATGGGTGGCCCGGTGGCGCCGGGTCCGTGCCGCTACACCCACGGTGAGATCCGCAGTGGTAACGGTTTTGCCGGTACCCCGGGTGAGGTGGTGCGGTTTGGTCCGAAGGGGCAGAACCTGTCGGAGTCCCCGGCGGCGGTGGCGACTCCGGAGGATCCGAAGCTGTGCCTGAACACCCCCTCGCTTCAGGTGCCCAGCTGCGCGAACCCGCACGGTATCCAGGTTCGTGAGGATCTGGATGCGATGGTGACCAGTGACTACGCGGAGCCTCGGAACATCATTTTGGATCCGTTGAAGAACCCGTCGCCGTATCTGCGGCGTCCGACGATCCGCACCTGGGACATCTCCGACCGCAACCACCCGAAGGTGAAGTCGGTGTCGTATCTGCCGGTCGGACCTCGGGCGGATCCGAAGGACCCGTTGCACTGGGAGGACCGGGCGGTCATGGAGACCACGGTGACCAACCGGCCGGGGCACAAGGGCGCGTTCGCCGAGACGATGCAGGGTGGCGCGATCTTCTACACCTCGGACATCACCTCGCCGCACCCGGTGTGGCGCGAAGTGTTCGACGACTGGGCGGCGGACAAGAAGTTCGAAGGTGGTGGCTCCGGCCCGGGCGACAACGCCGGCTGGATCCAGACCGGCCCGGACGACAAGACGCTCTATCACGCCATCGTCGGTCGGCAGAAAGGCACGCTGGGCCCGAACGACCCGGGTACCACCGGTGGGGTGTTCGCGTTGGACATCTCCAAGCTCGTTGATGCCGGGGACGACTACGACTGCGACATCAAGACCCGCGATGACGCGATCAACGGTGGTTCGGGCTCGGACTGCCCGGACGTGCGGGGCCAGGACACCATCGGCAACACCCCCGCCGGTGGTCCGCACTGGGGCGCGCTGGACAACCTGGTCGAAGGCCACGACGGCTACTACCACGAGACCGACGAGCCGCAGCGGCTGGCCACGGCCAACTACTTCGTCGCCCGTACCGGCCTCGATGGTGATCACAAGGTCTGCATGACCGACATCGACCACGACGGCTCACTGAGCCTGGACACCGATTTCAAGGACGAGATCACCGGTCAGCCCTGCATCAACTTCAACCGCAAGGACTGGCCACACGGAGCCTTCGGCTACGCCAAGCCGCACTCCATGTTGTTCGTCGTGGCCGATGAAGATCTCAAGTAGTAACCGCCTCACGGCGGTAGGGCGCACCTCGGGGGTCGCCGCGGCGACCTCCGGGGTGCTCCCCGCCGGGCTGCTCGCCCTGGCCGCGTTGACCACGGTCACGCTGGCCAGGGTGGGCGGCCTCGACCGGGCGGCCGACCCGGTGCTGGCACTGGTCGACCCCAGTCCCGACGGGACCGCGGCGGCCGTGCGCGCGATGCTGCTGGTGGCCACCTCGGCCATCGCCGGCATCGGTCTGGTTGCCGGCGTGCTGTCCGGCGTCGGCGTCGGCTCTGGCTCTGCCGGGGCGGGCGAGCGGCGACCGGTCGGTCGGGGCGCGCTGGTGCTGGCCTGGGCGGCCGGCCTGCTCGCCACGGCCGGCTGCACGCTCGAGGTGCTCACCGGTGGCGCGTCCCGGCCGTGGGCGGCGGCGCAGGCGGGTATCTCGCTGCTCGTACCGCTGCTGCTGGGCACGTCCTGGCCGGGCAGGGCCGTGCCGGTGGCGCTATTGCTGGCCGGCGTGCTCGGCGTCGAGCTGGGCACCGCGCGCACCGGGCTGCCGTTCGCGGTGGACGTGGTGTTCGCGCTGGCCGGTTCGGTGCTCTTCGGGGCCTGCGTGCTCGGGATCGGCGAGGGTGCCGGTACCGGGTCCGGCCGGGTCCACAGCGTGGCGATCTGGGCGGGGCTGACCACCACGGTGGCCGGCGTCGGTCAGCTCGCCCTGACCGGACCGCCCGCCGGCTACGACATGCTGCACACCGGCTACGGCCTCGCCGCGCTGGTCCAGGCGGCGGTGCCGCTGCTGGTCACCGCGACCTGGCTGGCCATCGGTGCGCGCCTCGGTCGCGCGGCGGCTCAGCCCGGAGCCGAGGCCGGGGTCGACAAGTCCGAGGTGTCCGAGCCCGAGCCCGACGCCCGGCCGGAGCACCTGGTCGCCGCTGCCCGGGCCGGTGGCCGGGGCAGAGTGGGCGAGCTCAGTCGACTGTGCGCGGGCGGCGTTGCGGTGGCCGTCGCGGCCGCCGCGGTGCTGGCGACCCTGCCGCACCCGGCGGGCGCACCCGTACCGGGGCAGCCGCTGGCCCGGCCGGTGGAGCTGCCGTTCCAACACCTGGCCGTGCTGGTCGCGCCGATGCGACCGGGGCCGAACCTGGTGCACGTCGCCGCCACCCCGGCGGGGGCCGCCAGCCAGCTGGCCGGGCACCACCACGGCGCACCGCCGCCGAGCACCCCGCCCGGCACGATCACGGTCAGCGCGGGCGGGGCCGCCGTACCGGTCACCGCCCGTCCCGGGGCAGCGGGCGCGTGGGCCGTGCTGGACATCCCGGCCGGCACCGACCGGATCACCGTCACCGCCGACGGCTCGCCGGCGACCGTGCCGGTGGACGTCGGGGACACGCCGGCCGATCCCGCGCTGCAGCGGGCGCTGACCGGTCCGGACGGGCCGGAGTGCGCCAGCGGCCTGCTCGGTGGCCTGGTCGCGGTCTCGACCGTGGGCCGGACGCCGGCGGAGGCCGACCTGGCGGCTGACTGCCCGTCCGAGGCGCTGACCGGCGCCGATGCCGACGCACTCCGTGACACCGTGACCTTCCTGGCCGGGCGAGGGGTCACCGGGTTGAACCTCGTCTCCGACGGCTCGCCGCGTGGCGTGGCCGCCGCCGACCTGGTCCGCGCCCAGGCCGCCACGGCCAAACTGCCGGTGCGGCCGGTCGGAACACCCACCGACACACTTTTGGTGATTTCTGGCTGGTCAGGCGCCGTACCCGCGTTAACTGAGGCTGTGGCGCGCTCCGAGGACGAGCCGGCGGGCGGCATCGTGTTGGCGCCCTGGCTGCTCACCGGCGCTGTGGTTTCGGCCGCGCCGTCGGAGGTGCTGCCGCTGACGTTCAACCCCGGGGAGTCCCCGGCCCGCCAGTACGGCGCCACCGTGGCCGCCGTGTTCCCCGGTGAGGGCCCGTCGACGGCGGGCTACCTGGCCTGGCTGCGCGCGGGCGGAGCCGGCGGGCCGCTCGAGCCGAGGGTGACGTTCTACGGGGCGGCCCCCGTCGACGTGCCCATGGGCATGGACGACATGCACATGGGCGGCAACCCGGGGGACTGGTACCCGACCGGCACGGTCGTGCCGATCAGCCCGCCCGTCGGGCCGGCCGGGGCGAAGCAGTGACCACCCAGCAGAGGAGTTCTGATGTCCGTACTCAGTGAGGGCGGGATCGGCCGGACGATACGACGGCTGCCGGCGGTCGAACGGTCCGCGCACCAGCCGGCCGACAATCCCGCGCCGCCGACCAACTGGCCGGTCGTGGTGGTCGGCCTGGTGCTGGCCGCCTTGCTGGCCTGGGCCGTGTCGCTGCACGCGAACGGCATCATGGTCGTCACCTCGGTGCTCGGCCTGGCGCTCGGGTTCACCCTGTTCCACTCCCGGTTCGGCTTCACCTCGGCGTGGCGCCAGGTGGTCGCTGTCGGGCAGGGCGTGGCGCTGCGGGCGCACATGCTGATGCTCGCGGTGGCCTGCGTGCTGTTCGCCGTGGTGCTGTCCAGCGGGGCGAGCCTGAGCGGCACCCCGAAGGGCTTCACCAACCCGATCGGCATCGCGCTGGTGTTCGGCGCGTTCCTGTTCGGGCTGGGCATGCAGGTGGGCGGCTCATGCGCGTCCGGCACGCTGTTCGCGGTGGGCAGCGGGCAGTCCGCGATCGTGCTCACGCTGTTCGGCTTCATCGCCGGCTCGGTGCTGGCGGCGGTGAACTACACGTTCTGGTTCGTCACGCTGCCCAGCGGGCCGACCATCTCGCTGTCCGCCACGTTCGGCTACCCCGGCGCGCTGGTGCTCTCGCTGGCGGTGATGGCGCTGGTCGTGGCGGCCTCGTACGCGGTGGCCAAGCGGCGCAACCCGCCGCCGGTCGCCGACCCGCCGACCGCGCGCGGGCTCGCCAGGGTGCTGCGCGGGTCCTGGCCGATGTGGGTCGGGGCGATCGTGCTCGGCCTGCTGAACGCCGGCGTGCTGTACGTGTCCGGCCAGCCGTGGGGCGTCACCTCGGCGTTCGGCCTGTGGGGATCGAAGATCCTCGGCGGGCTGGGCGTCGACGTCTCGCACTGGGCGTTCTGGCAGGTCCCGGCGAACGCGAAGTCGCTGGCCGGATCGGTCTTCGCGGACCGGATCTCGGTGCTGGACTTCGGCATCATGATCGGCGCGCTGGTGGCCTCGGCGGCCGGTGGGGCGTTCGTGCTGCACAAGCGGGTGCCGTGGCGGCTGGCGCTGGGCTCGGTGCTCGGCGGCATCGCCATGGGTTACGGCGCCCGCCTGGCCGGCGGCTGCAACATCGGTGCCTACTTCTCCGGTATCGCCTCGTTCAGCCTGCACGGCTGGGTGTGGGGCGTGATGGCACTGCTCGGCACGTTCGCCGGGCTGCGGCTGCGGCCGCTGTTCGGCTTGACCAACCCCAAACCGGTCGACTCGATCTGCTGACCGGTCGTTCCACGCACGAAGTTCGCCAACAACGAGGGAGATTTCATGCCACGCACGATTCGACGCACCATCGCGGTGACCGCCGCGGTGGGGGCCCTGCTGGCTACCGGTGCCGGCCTGGCCTACGCGGACGACGGGGACGGCGGCGACACGACCGCCTCGCAGCCCGCGCACGCGGGCACCGGCAACGGCCTGAGCGGCGGCCCGACCCACACCCAGGTGCTCAAGGGTGCCCCGGACGTGCCGCTGCAGGACCCGACCCTCGGCGAGGGCACCCTGCTCCCGCCGGTCTACAACGCGATTCCCTGAGCCGGGCCGGGGATAGCACTGGACTAGTGCCCCGGGTCTGTCCGGCGAACCGAGCCCTCGCCGACGGACCCGGTCAGTGGTTGCGCCAGGCGTCGTCGCTCTCCGCGATCCGGCGCACCCGCGCGGGTAGCTTGCGAGCCGCCAGATCGGCGAGGGTGACGTTCTCCAACACCCCCCGGACACTGGCCCGCATCGCCACCCACAACGGCCGCAGGGCCTCAGCCGCGCCTTGGTAGCTGAGGTCCTGCGGCCGTTCGCCACGCACCGTGGCCAGCGGACCGTCCACGGCGCGAACCACGTCGGCGACGCTGATGTCCTTGGCTGGCATGCCGAGGCGGTAGCCGCCGTCGACGCCGCGCCGGCTGGCCACGATGCCGGCCCGGCGCAGGTCACAGAGGATGGTCTGGAGGAACTTCTGGGGGATGTCCTGGGCCTGCGCGATGGACTCCGCATTGCGATGGGCATCCGGGACGATGGCTAGCTCGACCGCGGCGCGCACGGCGTAGTCGGCTCTTGCTGAAACCCGCACCTCCGCATAGTGGACTACTCCGGTCAAGAAGGGCACGCCGGAGCGCCGGGTGGCTCGCGCGGCCGTCCCACAATGTCCACCCGACCAGGTACTGGCTTGATCAGGACAGACACCGGAACAGTGGTGGTCGACCCCGACGCAGTGCGTGTTCGCCAGGCACCGAGAGGAGTCGAGCAACGGATGGCCGATCCGATGGCGGCCGCTCCCGGGCGCCCCTCCTGGCCGGCTGATCGGCTTGCCACGCCGCCCGGCGCTCCGGTCCGGGTCCCCATGGCGCGTTCGTCGGCCGGCCTGGGCAGGAGCATCGGCGAGTTCCGTACGGTGCGGCTCGCTCCCGTCCGGACCGGTGGTCGGCACCGGCGGACCTCGGTCGTGCCGGAGCGGTCGCTGGGGCGCCAGGTCTTGCTCATTGTCGGAATTGTCGCCGTTGCGCTGAACCTGCGCGCCGCGGTGACCAGCCTGGGCGCGGTCCTCAGTGAGGTGACGCGAGCCTGGGGATTCTCCGGGCTGCTCGCGGGCCTGCTCACCGCTCTGCCGGTCGCGACCTTCGCCATCGTCGGTTCCGGGGCGCCCGCATTGGCCCGTCGGCTCGGTCCGGAAACTGCCGTGGCCGGCGCGATGCTGGTCGCGGCGGGCGGACTGGTGCTGCGCGCGTGCACCGGTTCGGCGGCGCTCTTCCTGGCCGGCAGTGGTTGTGCCCTGGCCGGCGCGGCGATCGGGAACGTGTTGATGCCGGTGCTGGTCAAGCGCTACTTCCCGACGCGCATCGGGGCGATCACCGCGCTGTACACCACCGCGCTGGCCCTCGGCATGACCGGCGGTGCCGCGCTCACCGGGCCCGCCGAGCGCGCGTTCGGCGGCGACTGGCGGGCCGGGCTCGGCGTGTGGGCGGCGCTGGCGCTGGTCGCCGCCCCGCCGTGGCTCGCCCTCGCCGGGCTGGGCCGCGCCGGTACCGGGCGTGGCGCGGGGGCTGGGTCCGGGGCCGGCGGTGCGGGGGAGCCGGCGCCGGCGTTGTTGCGGTCCCGGTTGGCCCGCGCGTTGACGCTGTTCTTCGGCTGCCAGTCACTGAACGCGTACGTGGTGCTGGGCTGGCTGCCGACCATCCTGATCGACGCCGGTCGGGACCGAGGGTCGGCGAGCCTGTCGTTGGCTCTGGTCAGCGCGATGTCGGTGCCCATGTCGATCGTGTTGCCGGCGATCGCCGGGCGCCGCCTGGAGCAGCGCGGACTGGTGGCGTTGACCACGGCCTGTTACGCGGGTGGCTACCTCGGGCTGCTCTGGGCACCGGGCCCGCTCGGCTGGCTGAGCGCGGCGCTGCTCGGTGCCGGCAACGGCGCGTTCCCGCTGTCGGTGACCCTGATCGGGCTGCGCAGCCGGAGCCCGGAGGTGACCGCGCGCCTGTCCGCGCTGGTGCAGAGCGGCGGCTACCTGCTGGCGGTGGCCGGGCCGCTGCTGGTCGGTGTGCTGCACCAGGTGAGCGGGGGGTGGCGGCTGCCGTTGCTGATCCTGCTGGGCACGTTGCTGGTGCAGCTGGCGAGCGGCCTGCGCGCGGCGAGCCCGGGCACGGTCGAGTCCGACCCGAGCCGCTGATCTCAGCTGGTCAGGCGGCGGAGCAGGGGTTCGATGCGGTAGCCGACGAGCTCGCGCATGACCAGCGCGGTGTCGGTGCGCTCCACCCACGGGATGGCCAGGATCTGGCCGGCGATCCGATACAGGTCGTCGGCGTCGCGGGCCACCACGTGCACGAGCAGGTCGGTCTGCCCCGTCATGCCCTGGACCTGGAGCACCTCGGGGATGTCGGCCAGCGCGGCGCCGGCGTCGTCCAGGCCGCGCTGCGTGACCCGGGTCGTCATGTACGCGGTGAGCGGGTAACCGAGGGCGGCGGGGTCGATCCGGCGCTCGAACGAGTCCAGCGCGCCGCGCTCGTCCAACCTGGCCAGCCTGGCCTGCACGGTGTTGCGGGACAGCCCGAGCCGCTCGGCCAGCGCGACCGTGGTGGCGCGGGGCTCCTCGGTGAGCGCGAGCAGCAGGCGGGCGTCCACTGCGTCGGCGCGGTGCGCGCTGGGCACGGTGCTCACTCCGATCCGGCGCCAGCTCGCGCCAAACGTGCAGTCTGCTCAGTACGATCTTGTTAGGTTGAGCAGTTCGGATTGTAGTGGTGCACTGGTGACTACGTTATGCACGATCGGCGCGCGAGTACTGGCCGTCGGCCGCACCCCGGCCGGGTCGCCGCGCGCCACCGCGCGCCGAGCCGGCGGACACCCTCCGCCGCCTCCGCGCGGACCCGCCGTCCGCTCCGACTTGTCGTGGCTGGTTGCCACGACAAGTGGCACTGGTCGCGCCTATTTCCCGCGACAGGTCGGACGGACGCCGGCCCCCGGACGCCGCCCCGCACGGCGGCCACCGGACACCCCTGATGACGGCAAGAGGAGATCATGACCAGCTCAGCACCGGCCTCGACCAGCGCGAGCCCGCTCGGCGTCCTGGACGAGATCGAGCGGCGGGTGCTGTGGCTGTCCAGCTCGATCGTGCACCACGCCAACCGGGTGCGGCCCAACCTGTCCGGTCTCAAGGTCGGCGGCCACCAGGCATCCTGCGCGTCGATGGTGTCGATCATGACGTCGCTGTGGTTCAAGCACCTGACACCGGGGGACCGGGTCTCGGTGAAGCCGCACGCCTCGCCGGTGCTGCACGCGATCAACTACCTGCTCGGCGAGCTGGACGAGTCGTACCTGACCACGCTGCGCGAGTTCGGCGGGCTGCAGAGCTACCCGAGCCGGTCCAAGGACCCCGATCCGGTCGACTACTCGACGGGTTCGGTCGGCATCGGGGCCACGGCGCCGATCTGGGGTGCCCTGTCGCGGCGCTACCTGCGCTCGACCCTGGGCGTGGCGACCGGCACCGGGCGGCAGTACTCGTTGGTCGGGGACGCCGAGCTGGACGAGGGCGCGATCTGGGAGGCGATCCTGGACCCGGCCGTCGCGGAGCTCGGTGAGATCGTCTGGATCGTCGACCTGAACCGCCAGTCGCTGGACCGCGTGGTGCCCAACATCGCCGCCGAGCGGTTGCAGGGCATGTTCGGCGCGGCCGGCTGGCAGGTGCTCACGCTGAAGTACGGGCGACTGCTGGAGCAGCTGTTCGACCGGCCAGGCGGCCCCGCGCTGCGCACCCGGATCGACCGCATGAGCAACCCGGAGTACCAGCGGCTGCTGCGCTGCACGGCCGAGGAGCTGCGCCTCCGGCTGCCCGGCGACGACGAGCCGGCCGCGGTCCGGGGCCTGATCGACACGCTGGACGACGTCACCCTGCTGGAGGCCATCCGCAACCTCGGCGGCCACGACCTGGACGCGCTGGACACCGCGTTCGAGCAGATCGACGACGCCCGGCCGACGGTGATCTTCGCCTACACCGTCAAGGGCTACCGGCTGCCCGTGCAGGGGCACCCGCAGAACCACTCGTCGCTGCTCACCGACGCGCAGATGCATACGCTGGCCGGCGAGGTCGGGGGCGACCCGGCCCAGCCGTGGCGGCGCTTCGCCGCCGGCACGCCCGCCGCCGCGACCTGCGCCGAGGTCGCCGCCCGGCTGCGCCGCGAGCCCGTGCCGAGTACCACGCCGCCCGCCCTGCCCCTCGACATCGGCCGCCCCGCGCCGCACGGCACCGCCACCACGCAGGCCGCCCTCGGCCGCGCGCTGCTGGACCTCACCCGCGCGGCGCCGGACGCCGCCCGCCGGGTGGTCACGGTCAGCCCGGACGTCAGCTCGACGACGAACCTGGGCGGTTGGGTGAACAAGGTCGGGGTGTGGTCGGCGACCGAGCGGCGGGACTGGTTCGCCGACGACGCCGAGACGATCCTGCACTGGCGGGAGGCGCCGGCCGGGCAGCACATCGAGCTGGGCATCGCGGAGACGAACCTGGTCGGGCTGCTCGGCGAGCTCGGCTCGACCTGGAGCCGGTGGGGCCAGCCGCTGCTGCCGATCGGGGTGATGTACGACCCGTTCGTCGAGCGCGCGCTGGAACCCTGGTCGTTCGGCATCTACGCCGGCGGCCAGTCGATCCTGGTCGGTACACCGTCCGGCGTCACGCTCGCGCCGGAGGGCGGCGCGCACCAGTCGATCACCACGCCGTCCATCGGCATCGAGCAGCCCGGCTGCGTGAGCTACGAGCCGGCCTTCGCGATCGACGTCGAGTGGACGCTGCTCGCCTCGCTGGCCAGGCTCGGCCGGCCGGACGGTGGCTCGGCGTACCTGCGGCTGTCCACCCGCCCGGTCGACCAGTCGCTGGCCGACGTGCCCACCGACCCGGCCGCCCGGGAGCGCCGGCGCCGCCAGGTGGTCGCCGGCGCCTACCCGCTGCGCCGCCGGGACGGGGCGGTGGTGACGATCGCGGTGCTGGGGGCGATGGTCACCGAGGCACTGGCGGCCGCCGAGCGCCTCGAACAGGTCGGGGTGCTGGCCGACGTCGTGTGTGTGACCAGCCCGGACCTGCTGTTCCGTGCGCTGCGGGCGCGGCAGGGCCGGGGGGACGACTCGAGCTGGATCCTGGAGCAGGCGTTCCCGGCCCGCCGCGCCACCCCGCTGGTCACCCTGCTCGACGGCCACCCGCACACGCTGGCCTTCCTCGCCTCGATCAACGGGGTCTCCAGCGCGCTGCTCGGCGTGACGGGATTCGGCCAGTCCGGCTCGCTCGAGGAGGTCTACCGCTACCACGGCATCGACTCGGACGCCGTCGTGCGCGCCGCCCTGGACATCGTCGAATAACCCCTGCTCAGACCCCGTGAGTGGTGAGTTGGGTTATAGCCCAACTCGCCACTCACGGGTCTTGACCTGGGGTTTTGTGTTGAACCGCCGGGGTGGGCGGTGGGGCGGCGCGTGTGATCTGATGAATCTGTGACGCGTGGCAACGGAACTGAACAGCCGCTGATCGCCGACCTGGTGCTCTCCGGCGGCGGGGTCAAGGGGATCGCGCTGGCCGGCGCGGTGGCGGCACTGAACGACGCCGGCTACCGGCCGTGGCGGGTCTCCGGGACGTCGGCGGGCGCGATCGTCGGCGCGTTGGTCGCCGCCGGGCTGGCCGGCGACGCGCTCACCGAGGCGGCGATGCGGCTGGACTACGAGAAGTTCGCCGACCGGGTGCCGCTGGACCGGGTGCCGCTGATCGGCCCGGGGCTCGCGCTGTTCGGCGACGACGGCCTCTACCGGGGCGACTACGCCCGCGAGTGGGTGGCCCGCGAGCTGGCCGAGCTGGGGGTGCACACGTTCGGCGACCTGAAGCTGGACGACTCGCAGCTGCCCAAGGACCGCCGCTACAAGCTCGTGGTGACCTGCGCCGACATCACGCTCGGCCGGCTGATCCGGCTGCCGTGGGACTTCGGGCCGGTGTACGGGCTGGATCCGGACAAGCAGTCGGTGGCTGACGCGGTCCGGGCGTCGATGTCGATCCCGCTGCTCTTCCGCCCGATGAAGCTGACCAACCCGATCAGCGGCGTGGAGTCGACGCTCGTCGACGGCGGCGTGGTGTCCAACTTCCCGATCGACTCGCTGGACCGCACCGACGGCAAGCTGCCCCGCTGGCCGACGTTCGGCATCACGCTCATGCCCGACATCCCCGGCCCGGACGGCACGCTGCTGCCCCGGTGGCTGAACCAGATCCTGCCGGCCCCGGTGCACGTGCTGGAGGGGGTCATCACAACGGCGCTGGTCGGGCGCGACCAGGCCAACCAGCACAAGCCGTGGGTACAGGCGCGGACGATCGAGGTGAGCTCGGACTCGGTCGGCTTCACGCAGTTCTCCCTGACCCCGGCGCAGATCCGCGAGCTGCACGACGACGGGTACCAGGCCACCGAGCGGTTCCTGGAGACCTGGAACTGGCAGGACTACCTGCGCCGGTTCCGCCGCCACCCGAGCTGACGCTCCGCCGCGCCCGGCGGCACCGGCGGCGCCCCGGCAGCACGGGCAGCACGGGCGGCGCCCCGGCGGCGCCCCGGCGGCGCTAGGAGACAGCGCCGGGAGACGGCGCGCGGACGGTGGCGCATCGGCCTCGCGTATCTCGTGGGGTTCTCGCGCATGTTGTGGGGTGCGCGGGAACCCCACAAGGTGCGCGGCGTGGGTCCGCGAGGTGCGCGGGGATCCCGGAAGGTGCGCAAGAGGCGTGCAGGGGGCAGCAGCAGCGCAAGCGGCGCTCGTGGGGGCCGGCGGGCGGTGGCCATGGGGGCGGCGGCGCGGCGGCCGGCGAGCGGCGGCGAGGGGCGCGGCGGTGAGGGCGGCCGGCGGCGACAGGGGTGGCGGCCGGTGGCGGTGAGGGCGGCCGGCGGCGACAGGGGTGGCGGCCGGTGGCGGTGACGATCGCGGCGGCTCGTGGGGGAGTGTGCCGGTGGGGCAGCGTGGTTACGCAAGGTGTGCGGGTGTGGGGGCGGTGCGCCGGCGGACCTGGTCGGACGATTCGGCGTCGCGCAACCGCTAGCGCTGCGATATTCGGTAAGCGGTCGGGGTAACTGGCGAGAGGTATGGAGTCGCCGCCGGGCGCGCGCGGTCGCTCGTTCGGCAGAATTCCCCGCACCGCGAATGGCGATCAACGTCAGTTCCCGGTGAAATCATCTTCGAACTGCTCCCCAGCAGCTGGACGCCACGGGACTCAAGGCAGGCACGTCCAGGTTCGTGTGGCGGGGGCGGGTCGGGCGGCGAGCCCGATCCCCCCGCCCGCGGAAGGGGAGCGCTCCGACTCGTCGATGCGAGCCAAGTAAAGGCCGGAGCCACCATCCCCCGAGACGGCGACTCCGGCGCGCAACCACCTGTCCGCTCCCCAGCGACATGTGGTAGGTCTCTGCCGCTAATTCTGCTCCGCGTTGGGCCCGAATAGACCAGTTCGACCAATCATTCACTCGAACGGGCGTGTCAAGAAGCCACGCCGGACAACGCCAGATTACTTACAGCTGAACTAGACCGGCTTTTGAGGCGCTGCAGCCGTCCGTCAGGGCGACTTTCGGCGCGTCGCGCGCGTCAAGTCGACACCTTGATGCTAGCCGCAGTCGGGTCCCGGAGTGGAACTTGCACCGGCAATGAGTCGTCGCGGCGTGACCGGGAACACTATTCGAGCGGGTTCGGCGAGCCTCGGGACGGGTCGGGAACGGTCGCCGAGGGACGACTCTCCACGTGGCCGGGCCGGTCACCTCGGCGCGCCGCGAGGCTTGACGGCCGGGGGTCGGTAGGGGCTCGACCCGTCGGTGATGGGGCGGCCAATCGGACATCCGGTCGCGCCGTCGGTGTCCGGCATTCCGACCAATGGGTGGTGGCGAGGGTTATCGCCCGTCATTGTTGGCGGCGTACTGATTTGTCCATGGCCACGCCCGGGACGCTATTCGATGGCCGGCCGCGCCATATTGCTGAGTCATTCTCTCAGCCTTTTACGACTGGACCCCACTGTCGGAGGTAACCCGTCCGGCCCACCGTCGGCGGTGGCTCAGGGTGTCCATCCGTCACCTGGCAGAGTGGCGGCGGGCCGGGCGGGGGTACCCAGTTCGGCCGAGTGGTCGACTGCGGAGCGTGACATCGATTGGATTCCGAGGGTCTGAGGTCCGGCCCGCTGAATCCAGCGACTCGGGCCGCGGAATCCAGCGACTCGCGGGGTGGGTTACGGCTGGCAGGCGGCGCCCGGCGCGGTGGCCTTGCCGACGCCGAACGGGTCGAGGTCGCGGGGGTCCGGGGTCGGGGCCCAGCGGCCGTCGACGGGGGCGTAGGTCCAGCTCGCCCCGGTCGTGACCAGCGTGCGCAGCGCGGCCAGCAGCCGGTCGATGTCCTCGGTGGTGGTGCCCAGCCCGATGCTCGCGCGCAGCGCCTCGCCACCGGCGCAGAGCCGGGCCAGCAGCGGGTGCGCGCAGAACTTGCCGTCGCGCAGCCCGATGCCGTGCTCGGCGGACAGGTAGGCGGCGACGTAGCCGGCGGGGCGGTCGGCCACCACGAAGCTCAGCACGGCGATCCGGTCCGGGCTGTCCGGCCAGATGCGCAGCACCTCGATGCCGGGGAGCTCGGCCAGGCCGGACTCGAGCCGGTGCAGCAGCGCGCGCTCGTGCGCGGCGGCGGCCTCACCGAGCACCGGGGCCAGCGTGCGGCAGGCCTCGGCGAGCGCGGCGGCACCGAGCACGTTCGGGGTGCCGCCCTCGTGGCGGTGCGGCGCCGGGGCCCACTCGGTGTCGGCCTCGGTCACCCGGCGGACGGCGCCGCCGCCGGCCAGGTGCGGGGGCGCGGCGTCCAGCCAGTCGCGGCGGCCGACCAGCACGCCGGCCCCGTAGGGCGCGTACAGCTTGTGCCCCGACAGCGCCAGGTAGTCCACGCCGGTGGCGGCCAGGTCGATCCGGCGGTGCGGCGCGAGCTGGGCGGCGTCCAGTACGACGCGCGCCCCGGCGTCGTGCGCGAGCTGGACGACCCGGTCGATCGGCAGCACCTCGCCGGTCACGTTGGAGGCTCCGGTGATGGCGAGCAGCGCGGTCGGGGTGGCGGCCAGCGCGGTGGCGAGGTCCTCGAGGGTCCGCTCCACCGTGTCGGCGGCCCGCAGCGCGCGGTGCGCTCCCCGGCGCCACGGCAGCAGGTTGGCGTGGTGCTCGACGTCCAGGCAGAGCACGGCGCCCGGCACGCAGCCGGCCAGCAGGTTCAGTGCGTCGGTGGTGTTCCTGGTGAAGATCACCACGTCGTCCGGCCGGGCGCCGACGAACTCGCCGACGGTGTCCCTGGCCCGCTCCAGCAGTGCCGTGCACACCTGCGAGGCGTAGCCGGCGCCGCGGTGCACGCTGGCGTAGTAGGGCAGCACGGCCTCGACGTGCTCGGCGACCGAGGTCAGCGCCGGGGCGCTCGCCGCGTAGTCCAGGTTGGCGTAGCGGGTCCAGCCGCCGGTCACCAGCGGCACCCGCAGGTCCGCTCCGGTCACGGTGGGCAGCCCGGTGCCGGTGGTCGCGGTGCTGGTTGTGGTGGTGCCGGCGGTCGTGGCGGTGGTGCCGGCCGGGGTGGGCACGGTGACCGGGCAGGGGCGATCGAGGGCGAGGGTCATCACGGGTCCTCCGTGTTCTGGGACCCGGGCGGCAGCCCACTGGTCCGCGCTTGCCGGCGTGGCTGTCACGACGGCCTGGTCGTCACCCGGAGCACCCCGCCGCGGAGGAGGGTTGCCGGCCAGCTAGCCGGGGCTGAACGCTGGCACTCTTGACCTGTCCGGCACGTTACGGCGCGGCGCGGCCGTTCGTCAACGCCCTTCCGCGCAACCGTTAGCCGCGCCACACAGCGGGCGGTGCCGCCTTCAGTGGGCGTGTTCCGCGGCGGTACCGGTGCTGGTCGGGGCCGCGTCGCGGTGGCGGCGACCGATGGGGACGACGAGCGGCGTGCCCGCCACCGGGTCGGTGATCACCTGGGCGTCCAGCTCGAACACGGCGCGCAGCAGCTCCGAGGTGAGCACCTCCTCGGGGCGGCCGTCGGCGACGATCCGACCGTCCCGCATGGCGACCAGCCGGCCGGCGTAGCGGGCGGCCAGGTTCAGGTCGTGCAGCACCATCACCACGGTGCGTCCCATCTCTCGGTGCAGCCGCTCGACCAGGTCCAGGACGTCCACCTGGTGCGCCAGGTCGAGGAACGTGGTCGGCTCGTCCAGCAGCAGGATCTCGGTGCCCTGGGCCAGCGCCATGGAGATCCACACCCGCTGCCGCTGACCGCCGGAGAGGGTGTCCACGGTGCGCTCGGCGAACTCGCTCATCCCGGTCCAGCGCAGCGCCTCGGCTACTGCCGTCTCGTCGTCGCCGGACCACTGCCGGTACCAGGCCTGGTGCGGGTGCCGGCCGCGCGCGACGAGGTCGCCGACGGTGAGCCCGTCCGGCGCCACCGGGGTCTGCGGCAGCACGCCGAGCACCCTGGCGACCTCGCGGCTCGGGTACCGGTCGATCCGCTTGCCGTCCAGCAGCACCTGGCCGTGGCGGGCGGGCAGCAACCGGGCCAGCGCGCGCAGCAGGGTCGACTTGCCGCAGCCGTTCGGGCCGATCACCGCGGTGACCGTGCCGTCGAGCACGTCCACGTCCAGGCCGTCGATCACATCCACGTCGCCGTAGCCCAGCCGCAGCTCGCTGGCCCGCAGCCGCACGGCCGGTCGCTCGGGGCGGCCGGCGGCGCTGCTCGAGGGCCGTTGCTCGGTCATATCCTCACTCCACGGTTGCGCCGGCTGAGCAGGTAGAGCAGGTACGGCGTGCCCAGCACGGCGGTGACGATGCCGACCGGCAGCTCCTGGGGCAGCGCGGTGCGCGCGATCAGGTCGGCGGCGACGGTGAGCAGCGCCCCGTAGACGGCCGACGTCAGCAGCGGCGGACTGGCCGCGCCGACCATCCGCAGGCACACCTGCGGCACGACCAGCGCGACGAACCCGATCGGCCCGGCGCACGCCGCCGCCACCGCCGCCAGCGCCATACCGACCAGCCCGAGCGCCACCCGCGACCGGTTCACCCGCAGGCCCAGCCCGCTGGCGGTGTCGTCGCCGAGCTGCAGCGCGCCGAGCCCGAAGGCCAGCAGCAGCGCGGTCGGCACCAGCACCACGAGCGCCACGCCGATCGGCACGACCTGGGCCCAGCCGCTCGAGTTCAGCGAGCCCGTCAGCCACACCGTCGCCTGGGCGGCCTGGTTGATGTCGGCCACGACCAGCAGCCATGACGTGATGCCGACGGCCACCGCGTTCACCCCGACCCCGACCAGCACCAACCGGTCGCTGAACACACCGCGCCGGTACGCCAGCCCGTACACCACGGCGGCGGCGAGGAGCCCGCCGAGCAGCGCGGCCAGCGGCACCCCGAACGACGCCAGCACACCCACCGCGGCACCCGAGCCACCGCCGAGCGCGATCACCGTGACCGCCGCCGCGCTCGCCCCGCCGGTCACGCCGAGCAGGTCCGGGCTGGCCAGCGGGTTGCGGGTGACGGACTGGGTGAGGGCGCCGGCCAGCCCGAGCGCGGCGCCGACCAGCACGCCGGTCAACGTCCGGGGCAGCCGCAGCTCCAGCACGATGAACCGCTGCGCCCGGTCGCCACCGCCGGCGAGCGCGGCCAGCACGTCGCCGAGTGAGATGGGGAAGTCGCCCCGGCCGATGTTGACGGCGGCCACCAGCACGACGAGCACGACCCCGACCAGCGTGATCCCGACCAGCCGGGGCCGCCACACCCCGGAGAACCCGCCGACCCGGATCGCCGGCCGCCCCGGGACCAGCGTCGTGCCGGGTTCGCCGGGTTTCAGGCCCTGGCCGGTCACATCCGCACCAGCTTGCGGCGGCGGACCAGCGCCACGAAGAACGGCGCCCCGATGAACGCCAGCACGATGCCGACCTGCAGCTCTCCCGGTCGCGCGACCACCCGGCCCACCACGTCGGCGACCAGCAGCAACACCGCGCCGGCCAACCCGGCGGCGGGCAGCAGCCAGCGGTAGTCCGGGCCGGTGAAGAAGCGCGCCAGGTGCGCCACGACCAGCCCGACGAACGCGATCGGCCCGCACGCCGCCACCGCCGCGCCGGTCAGCAGGGTGATCGCAACGAGCCCGGTCCACCGGGTACGCGTGACGTTCTGGCCGAGCCCGCGCGCTACGTCCTCGCCGAGCGCCAGCAGGTTCAGCCCCGGCCCGTTGATCGCCGCCAACAACAGCCCGACCAGCAGGAACGGGGCGATCTGGCCGACGATGGAGACGTCCCGGCCGGCCAGCGAGCCGACGTCCCAGAACCGGTACGCGTCCAGCGTCTGGGTGTCGGACAGCACGATCGCCGAGGTCAGCCCGCGCAGCAGGTAACTGATCGCGACCCCGGCCAGCGCCAGCGTCACCGGCGTCGGCCCGCCCCGTCCCAGCGACCCGAGCAGGAACACCGCCACGCTCGCCACGAACGCCCCGGCGAAGGAGAACCACACGTAGCCGTACAGGCTGGTCACGCCGAACGCGAAGATCCCCAGCACGACGAAGAACGCCGACCCGAAGCTCACGCCGAGCAGCCCGGGCTCGGCCAGCGGGTTGCGGGTGTGCCCCTGCATCAGCGCTCCGGCCACCCCGAGCGCGACCCCGACCTGGATGCCCAGCAGGGTGCGCGGCAGCCGCAGGGTGCGCACGACCAGGTTGTCCTCGGTGGGCGTCGGCGACCAGAGCGCGTCCCACACCGAGCCGAGCGGGATCGGCTTCGCCCCGACCGCGATGCTCGCCAGCACAGCCAGGACCAGTAGCACCAGCAGCCCCACCAGGAAGCCGATGCGGCGGGACCGCGGCGCGCCGACCCCGGTGCGGCGCGGCCCGCCCAGTGGCCACGGACGCCGCCGGCGCCGGGTCGGGGGATTGCTCGACCCGGTCGTCGCCGTCGTCACCGCGTCTCTTCTCCTCGTGCTTCGCGCCCGTACCTCGCCCGCGCACAGTCGAAACTATGGCTGGCCATGCCTTAAGAGAGGCTAACAATGTTGCCGAGCGGGGAGAACCGGCGCTGAGTCCGACGTCACCCCCGAGCCGCACGAGCCGAGAGCCCGGAGCCGCAAGCGCAGAGCTGGAGCGCGGAGCCGGGTGACCTGGTGCGACCTGGGGCGGCGCGTGCTCGGGCGGCGCGTGCTTGGGGGCGCGGGTTCAGGCGGCGCGGTGGCGGGCTGCCGGGTCCGGGCGGGTCGGGGCGGCGACGGGGCGTACCGGGAGGTCGGCGGCCGGGTCGCCGGTGGCCGGCAGGACGGGCTGGTCCGGTCGGGCCCGGGACGGCCGGGGGAACTCGGTCGGCCGGGTGGTCATGATCAGCACGATCAGGCCGAGGCCGACGACGACCAGGCCGTGCGAGCTGACGCGGGCGGGGTCGACGTTGCCGCTGACCAGGTCCAGCACGCTGACCAGGGCCAGCACCAGTACAAAGCTGCCGAGCACCGGGATGGTGCCGGCCAGGTGCCGGGTCCACAGCGCGCCGGCCACGAAGGCGACGCCGAGGGCGAGGTTCCAGGCGGCGGACTCGTGGGACATGTGCGCCATGTCCGCGCCCATCATGTTCATGTGCGGGTCGCCGCCGCCGGTGAGCACGAGCCCGAGCGCGCCGAGCACGGCCTGTACGGCGCCGACGGCGGCCAGCGCGGCGCGGGCCGACCAGTGCCAGATCCGGCGGTGGGGCGAGGGTGGCCGGGGCAGCTCGGTCAGCGCGGCGGTCAGCGCGGCCTCGGTGAGGCCGGGGGCCGGTTCGGCCGGTGCGGTCCGGATGAGGCGGTTGACCAGCGCCGCGTCGGCGAACCAGCGGGTGCATTCCGCACAGTCGGCCAGGTGCCTGCGGGCGGCCGGCAGCTCGACCGGATCGGCCTCGCCGTCCAGGTCGGCCGACAGGTGCTCGCGGCAGGTGCTACAGCCCATGTTGCTCAAGTCGGAGCGGACCGCGCCGTGGTTCCCGGGTTCCCGAAATAGGTGGCCGGGGTATCGAGATGCCGGTCACCCGCTGCCCCGGTGCGGGCGGATCTCGGGGTGTTCCCGGTCGGCGAGGTGGCCGATCAGGTCGTCGCGCGCCCTGGCCACCCGGGACCGGATCGTGCCGATCGGGCAGTCGCACACCTGAGCGGCCTCGTGGTAGCTGAGCCCGAGCAGCTGGGTCAGCAGGAATGCCAACCGGCGGTCCGGGTCCAGGGTGTCCAGCACGGCGTGCAGCGCGACGGCCTCGCTGAGGTCGCCGCCCGTGACCGCGTTGGGCGCGTCCTCCGGGGCGACGTCCGGGTCGATCCGGGGCCGGGCCCGGATGCCGCGCACGTGGTCGGCGGCGACCCGGCGGGCGATGGACAGCAGCCAGGCCCGCACCGACGACTCGGCCCGGAAGCCCGGCAGCGAGCGGAACGCCCGTGCGTAGGTCTCCTGGGTGAGGTCCTCGGCGGCGCCCCGGTCGCTCAGTGCCACCAGCATCCGCCACACCTGCTGCTGGGTGAGCCGGACGAACTGGGTGGCCGCCCCCTGGTCGCCGGCCCGAGCGCGCAGCGCCAGCTCGGTCAGCGCGGCGTCGTCCATCATCGGGTGAGTCCTCCTCGGCGGCACCGGGTCGCCGGTGCTGATCCGCATCTCACCATACGAACGGGGCCGGCCGCGCCCGCCCGCCCGGATCGGCCGGCCCCACCGGGCACAGGCTAGCCGGCGGCCACGCGTGCGCGGCCCGGGCGCAGCGCGTCGACCAGCAGGAACACCAGCAGCGACGCCCCGAACACGGGCAGGAACACGCCCACCCCGATGGCCACCGCCCCGACGAGGGCGACCGCGCCGAACCCGGGCCGCTGAGCTCCGGCGGGCGGCCCCAACGGCGGAGCGCCGCCCGGACCCCGTGCCGGGCTCACCCCGGCGCCGGTCCGCGTGGGCCGGCGCAGCCACCACATCCGGTACCCCCAGACGATCATGCTGATCAGGCCGAGGGCCAGTGCGGCCAGCGCGATCTGGCTGGCCAGCCCGAACAGCAGGCCCATGTGCGCGTCGATGCCCCACCGAGCGAGCTTCGCGGCCAGCGGCCAGTCGGCGAACCGGAGCTGGTCGACGACGGTGCCGGTGGCCGGGTCGACGGCGACCGAGTCCTGCTTCTCCGGCCAGCTGCGCTGCGTCTGCGCGACCACCCAGGCCCGGCCGGGTCTGCTCGCCGGCGTGACCTGCACCGGGTCGCCGAGGCCGTGCGCGCGGGCGGCGGCCAGCACCCGCTCGGCCGTGGTGGCCAGCTCGGCCGGGCTCAGGCCGGTGCTCGTCGCGGCCGGGCCCGGACCGGCGGGCAGGCCCGCACCAGCGGGCAGCGCGGTGTGCACCGAGGGCGAGCTCCAGTGCAGGGCCGACCGCAGCGTGTCGACGTTCGTGCCGGCGAACTGCGACCAGGTCAGCCCCGTGGCGGACAGGAAGAGCAGGCCGACCGCCGCCCACAGCCCCACCGAGCCGTGCCAGGAGCGCACCCGCGCCCGGCCGGCACCGCGCAACCGGGGGGCCAGGGTGCGGCGCAGCGCGCGGGTCCGGCGCCGGCGCGCCACCCAGATCGCCAGGCCGCTGAGCGTGAGCACCCACAGCCAGCTGGCGGCCAGCTCGGTGTACACGCGGCCGACCGCGCCGAGGTGCAGCGTCCGGTGCAGCTCGTCGAACCAGGCCCGCAGCGGCAGCCACTCGCCGTACGTGGTCAGGATGCCGCGCACCTGGGCGGTGTACGGGTCGAGGAACACGGTGCGCGAGTAGTCCTCGGGCACCCCGGGGGCGTCGAAGACCACGCGGGTGGTGCCGTCCGGGGTGCCCGCCGGCCGGATCGCGGTGACCCTGCCCGCCGGCAGCGCGGCCACCGCTGCACTGACCTGCCGCGACAGCGGCAGCGCGGTCGCCCCGGGTGGCACGGGCACGTGCAGCTGGTCGTGGTGCACGATCTGCTCGAGCTGCGGCGTCGTGGTGTAGAGCAGCCCGGTCAGGGCGGCGACCAGTACGAACGGCCCGACGAACAGGCCGGCGTAGAAGTGCACCCGCAGCAGCAGCGGGCGCAGCTCCCGCCACCACCAGGCGCGCGCCGAGCCCGCCGGCGGCGGCGCGGTCTCGAGGCTGGTGTCTCGGTCGGTGTCGGTGTCGCTGCCCTGGTACTGGTCGTCGAGGTCGGCTGGCGTGGACACGGTGATCTCGGACATGCGGTCCTTCGCTGTCGGGGCGGCCGGTTTCAGAGCATGACCAGGAACATCGCGACCATGCCGAGGCTCATCGCCAGGTGACACGTCGCGTCGGCGCGCGGGGTCAGCGCCGCGAGCAGCCGCCCGCGCGCCGACCCGCCGGAACGGCCGACCGCCGTCGAACCCGGAGCCGGGGCGACCTGAACCTGCCCCCGGTTACCGAACTCCACAGCGGGCAGGCCCTCCGCCCCGGCCGGCTCCGCCCCGCCCGGCTCCGCCCCGGTGCGCGACTGCCCTGTCGGGCGCAGCTGTCGCGCCCAGTAGCCGGCGCCGGCGAGCAGCCCCACGCAGAACAGCACGGTCAGCGCGAGCGCCCAGCCCGGGGTCTCGGTGGCCGTCGGACCGGCGTCGCTGTCGCCCCCACCCATCACCATCCCGTCCATGACCATGCCGCCGCCTGACCCGGCGGCCATGCCACCCGCCATCAGCAGCGGCATCGCGGCGACCATCCAGACCATCGAGGCCGACATCAGCAGGTGGAAGCCCGGCGCCGGGCAGCCCGCCGGGCCCCCCGTCCGGCTCCGCACGAGCCGCACCAGGAAGTAGCAGCTGAACCCGCCGAAGGCGACCAACTGCAGGGTGTCCGCCGCGCCGCCGCCGTACCCCCAGACCATGCCGACCATCGCCAGGCTCATCACCAGATGGGACAGCTCGGCCACCCGATCGCCGTGGTGGCCGGCCACCCCGGTGTGCAGGGACGCCCACCGCAGCAGCGAGTAGAGCCCCGTTCCGATGAACAGGACGGTCAGCGCCACGCTCAGCGGGATCGATGAGATCACCCGGATTCCCCTCGTCGCAGGCAGAAGTTTCCTGTCCAGTCAGCGGGCCGGGCGGACAAGTTCCCGATCACCTGATCGGGTGATGGTCGTCACACTGACGTGGCCGCCCGGCGCGGGCGGGCCCGGATGCTTGCGGCAACCCGGCGCGCGCAGCAGAGTGCACGCGTGGCGACCGACAGCAAGCGTCCCCCTGTCACCTCGGACAACGCGGGGACGCGGACCAACGGAGTCCGCCCGGCGGGCGACCGATTGGGTGGGGCGTCGGGCGGGTCGGCACACGGGTCGGTACACAGCTCGGCACACGTGTCGCGGTCACCGTTGAGCTATCTGCGCCAGGTCGGTGCGACAGCGCGCAACGTGGCCGAGGTGGTCCGGTTCGGCGGTCTGGACACCGGTGAGGTGGCGTCCCCGTTCCGGGTCGTCGCCGAACAGGTCAACTACCGGCTGCGGCACTACTTCGACGAGGACACACCCGAGACCGGCGCCGACGCAACCGAGGCCGCCGGCCGGCGCCCGGTGCTGCTGATCCCGCCGCTGATGCTGACCGCCGAGGTCTGGGACGTCTCGCCGGGCACCTCCGCGGTGGCCAAGCTGCACTCCGAGGGCATCGACCCGTGGGTGGTGGACTTCGGCGACCCCAGCCGGGAGCCGGGCGGCCTGGCGCGCACCCTGACCGACCACGTGCTCGCGGTGGACGACGCGGTCGAGCGGGTGTACGCGGCGACCGGCCGGGACGTGGTACTGGCCGGCTACTCCCAAGGCGGCATGTTCGCCTACCAGACCACCGCGCTGCGACGGGGCAAGCACATCGACTCGGTGGTCACCTTCGGCTCGCCGGCCGACACGACCGCGCCGCTGCCGATCCCGCTGTCCCCGGAGATGCTCGCCAGGCTGGCCAGCGGGCTGGTGGACAGCGGGCTGCTGCGCAAGGTGGCGCTGCCCAGCTGGGCCGTCCGACTCGGCTTCAACCTGCTCAGTCCGGTGAAGGTGCTGCAGGGCCGGGTGCAGTTCCTGCTCACGCTGCACGACCGGGACGCGCTGCTGCCCCGGGAGCGGCAGCGCCGGTTCCTGGAGTCCGATGGCTTCACCGCCTACGCCGGCCCGGCCATCGCCGAGCTGCTGGAGCAGTTCGTCGCGCACAACCGGATGCTCGAGGGCGGCTTCGTGATCGACGACCGGCTGGTCACCCTCGCCGACATCGAGGTGCCCGTGCTCTCCGTCGTCGGCACCACCGACGCCATCGGACACCCGGACGCGGTGCGCGCGATCCGCCGGGCCGCGCCCCGGTCCGACGTGTACGAGCTCGCCCTGCCGGTCGGACACTTCGGCCTCGTGGTCGGCAGCCGGGCGAGCCGGGACACCTGGCCGGCAGTGGTGAGCTGGGTGAACTGGCGGGACGGGCGCGGCGAGCTGCCGGACAACATCGGCCCGGCCGAGCTGGTCGCGCCGTCGGCGATGCGCCCCGGGGCCGCGGCGGCCGCCGTCGGGCAGGCCATGGAGCTGGGCATCGACGCGACCCGGCTGGCCCTGGGCACCGCGCGGCGGGTCGCCAGGGTGGCCAGCGGCGTGGTCTCCGAGGCGCCGTCGGTGCTGCCCCGGCTGTCCCGGCTGGGCCACCTGGCCAGCTCCACCCGGATCTCGCTCGGCCTGCTGCTGGACGAGCAGGCGGAGAAGCACCCGCAGGAGGTGCTGTTCCTGTTCGGCGACCGCGGCTACCGCCAGCGCGACGTCAAGCACCGCGTGGACAGTGTGGTGAAAGGCCTGATCAGCACGGGGATCCGGCACGGCGACCGGGTCGGCGTGCTGATGGACACCCGGCCCAGCGCGTTCACCATGGTGGCCGCGCTGAGCCGGGTCGGGGCGACCGCCGTGCTGCTGCGCCCGGACGGTGACCTGGCCAGGGAGGCGCGGCTGGGTCAGGTCAGCTGGATGGTGTCCGACCCCGAGCACGCGGACGCGGTCGAGCAACTGCCCGGCATGCGCTGGGCGGTGCTCGGCGGTGGCCCGGACTACCGCGAGCTGCGGCCCGACGTGATCGACATGGAGCGGATCGACCCGGACGCCGTGCAGCTGCCCGGCTGGTACCGGCCCAACCCGCAGCGGGCCGGCGACGTGGCGTTTGTGCTGTTCGTCGGCGAGGGCGCGACGACCCGGTCGGTCCGGATCACCAACCGCCGGTGGGCGATGTCCGCGCTCGGCACCGCGTCGGCGGCGGCGCTGCACCCCGGGGACACGGTCTACAGCGTCGCGCCGTACTACCACTCCTCGGCGCTGCTGATGAGCGTCGGCGGCGCGATCGCCGGTGGGGCCCGGTTCGCGGTGGCCAGCGCGACCGACGCGGACACCTTCTGGGCCGAGGTCCGCCGTTACGGGGCCACGCACGTCTCCTACACGTGGACCTCGCTGCGCCAGATCACCACCGCCGCGCCGAACCCGAACGAGCGCTACCACCCGATCAAGATGTTCCTCGGCTCCGGCATGCCGATCAACCTGTGGCGGCGGCTGGCCGAGCGGTACCCGACCTCCCGGGTGCTGGAGTTCTACGCGTCGGCGGAGGGCGCGGCGATCCTGGCCAACCTCACCGGCAACCCGATCGGCTCGCTCGGCCGGCCGCTGCCGGGTACGCCGGAGGTGCGGGTCGCGGCGTTCGACCAGGAGGCGGCCGGCCTCGAGCTCGGTCCGGACGGGCTGGTCCGGGAGTGCGGGTTCGGCGAGGTGGGGCTGCTGCTGGCGCGGGTCGACCCCGCCGACTCGATGACCGGTACCCCGCTTCGGGGCGTGTTCGAGCCGGACGACGCGTGGCAGTCCACCGGCGACCTGTTCCGCCGCGACGAGCACGGCGAGCTGTGGCTGGTCGACCAGGTGTCCTCGCTGGTCCGGACGGCGCGCGGGCTGGCGGTGCCGGCCACCGCGCGGCGCGCCATGGAGGCCATCCCGGCGGTCGACCTCGCCGTCGCCTACGGGGTGCCGGAGGGCGACCCGAGATCAGCGCCGGACTCCGCCGCGCAGGTGCTGGTCACCGTCGTCACCCTGCGCCCCGGCACCGAGCTGACCGCCGCCGAGCTGGACCGCGCCTGCGACGCCCTGGCGCCGGTGCACCGCCCGGGGTACGTGCAGGTGGTGCCGAACATCCCGGTCACGGCGTGGTGCCGCCCCCTGTGGAGCTCACTGCGCAAGGCCGGCGTGCCCAAGCCCAACCGGACCCGCACCGTGTTCCGCCTCGACGACGACGCCCAGCACTACCGCCCGCTCACCTAGCCGTCCCGGACGGCGGTGGCTGGCCGAGCCGGCGGTTGCTTGACGTTCGCGCACCTTGCGGGGTTGTCGCGCATGGTGCGGGGTGCGCGGGAACCCCGGAGGGTGCGCGGCGTGCGGAGCCAGCCCGGCGCCCCGGATCCCATGCGGTACGCGGGCGTTGCGCAGCCGTCAGGTCCCGGTGGTCACCGGACGGGGGTGGCGAGCGGCCGGTGGTCACCGAAAACGGCCGGTGCGGGTGGTTACTACAGCCGGGTCAGCCGCGCATGATGCTGACCGGGAGGTAGGCGCTGACCACCCAGTTCGGCGCGTCCACCACTTCGGTGATCTTGAGGTCGACGCAGGTGCTGCTGAGTACGTAGGCGTCCAGCGGCGCGAGGCCGTACTCGGTGCCGAGGTGGTCGATCATGGCGCGCAGCGCGTCCCGGGCGGCCGCCATCAGGTCCGGGCCGACGCCCATCGTGGCGTAGTAGCCGGCGTCGTCGATGCCCCGGCGCAGTGGCCCCGGCGTGCGCAGCTGCGGGCCGGGGAGCCGCCGCCCCTTGTGCAACCGCACCCGGACCGCTCCGCTCGCCGACGCCTCGATCGCGCTGACGCAGACCTCGCCGTCGCCCTGGGCGGCGTGCGGGTCGCCCAGCGCCAACCGGGCCCCGGGCACCTGGACCGGCAGGTAGAGCCGCGCGCCGGCGACCAGGTCCCGACAGTCCAGGTTGCCGCCGAAGTGGCCGGGCGGCAGCACCGGCAGGGGCTCGACGGTATCCGGGCAGACGCCCATCACACCGAGGAACGGCCGCACCGGCACGGTCGCGAGCCCCTTGAAGTCGGCGCCCCCGAACGTGCCGCCGTCGGCCGCACCGGTCAGGTCCCAGCGGTGGAAGTGGGACACCGGGAAGTCGTCGGCGAGCAGGCCGAGGCCGGGCACCACGGCGGTCCAGCCCCAGTCGGTCGGCGCCACCTCGAGCACCTCGATCTCCAGGGTGTCGCCCGGCTCGGCGCCGGCCACGAGCACCGGGCCGGCCAGCGGGTACACGCGGTCCCAGTCCACCTCGGGCAGCGGGTCGCCGGTGGCCAGCCCGTCGAGCTGGCCGGCCAGCGCCTCCTGCACGGAGAACGTGATGGTATCGCCGTCGGACACGGTGAGGGCGGGCTCGTGGCTGGTGGTCCAGAGCCGGTGGACGGGGCCGGTGAGCTCGTGAGCAACCATGTCGAAGTCTCCTCGGGGGAGTGGCCGGGCGCGATCAGTCAGCAGGTCATCAGACGAATTTTCGGAGTCTGTCCGCCCGGGGTACGGGCCGTCAAGCGACCAGCCGGGGGAGCGGCTCGTCAGTGCTGGTCCGGGGCGGGTTGCGGCGCCCGGGCGGCCTCGAACAGGGTCACGGTGTCGTCGAGGTGCTGGCGGGTGACGGTGACGGCAGTGTCGGGGTCGGCGTCGGCGATCGCGCCGAGCAGTACCTCGTGCAGGTCGTTGGCCCGCTCGAGCTCGACCAGCCCGGCGATGGCCACGCTGGCGTTCTCCAGGTACCGGCGCAGCACGGCGTACAGCTCGACGAGCACCACGTTGCCGGTGGCCTCCGCGCTGACCTGGTGGAACCGCGAGTCGGCCACCACGAACGCGGTGACGTCCCCGGCGGCGGCGTACTCCCGGCACTGCCGCAGCGCCTCGCGCAGCCCCACCACGTGCTCCTCGGAGCGCCGCCGAGGGGCGAGCTGGGCGATCAGCACCTCCAGCGCCCGCCGCACCTCGAACACCTCGGCGACGTGCGCGCTGGTCAGCCGTTCGTCGAGACTCTGCCGCGCGGGCGGTGGCGCGGGAGGTGGCGCGGGTGGTGGCGCGGCGACGTAGGTGCCGCTGCCCTGCCTGGTCTCCAGCCGGCCCTCGTGGGAGAGCACCCGGATCGCCTCGCGCAGCGTCGAGCGGCCGACGCCGAGGCGGGTGGCCAGCTGGGACTCCGTCGGCAGCCGGTCGCCGGGGGCCAGCTCCTCGTGCTCGATCAGCTCGCCGAGACTGGTGATCACCTGGTCGACCAGCGGACGCCGCACCGGCATCGTGACGGACCGAGTCACCGGCTCAGTCACCGGCTCAGTCACCGGCTCAGTCACCGGTGGCCGGTCCTCGGGCATCCACCCAGGTTACGGGAGGCACCGGCCCCGGCCGTGCGTGGCGCGTGGGTTCCGGGGGCGGCCGGCGTGAGTGGCTTGTACGTTCGTGCGATGTCGAAGGACTGGGGCGAGCCCAAGCTCGGCGAGCTGCTCGAGCTGGAGCGGATCGAGGAGAACCTGTACCGGGGCTGGTGCCACCAGGGCAGCCCGCAGCGTGCGTTCGGCGGTCAGGTCGCTGCGCAGGCGCTGACCGCCGCCGGGTCCACTGTGGTCGAGGACCGGCCGGTGCACTCCCTGCACGGCTACTTCGTACGGGGCGGCCGGACCGACACGCCGATCGTCTACGAGGTCGAGCGGACCCGCGACGGCGGCTCGTTCAGTACGCGGCGCGTGGTGGCCATCCAGGGCGGCGAGACGATCTTCAGCCTGTCCGCCTCGTTCCAGCGGGACGCCACCAGCAGCGAGCACCAGGCCGCGATGCCGGCGGACGTCGTGGCGCCTGAGCTGGTCGAACACGTGCAGATCGAGCGCCTGCCGGTGCGGGCCTCCGCGATCGAGCTGCGCTACATCGGGGACCCGAACACCGGGCTGCCGGACGAGGGCCGCGGGCCGCGCCAGCGGCTGTGGGTCCGGGCCAGGGATCCGCTGCCGGACAGCCCGCTGGCGCACGTCTGCGCCCTGACCTACATCTCCGACATCCGGCTGGCCGGCACGGTCGGCATGATCCACCAGAACGACCCCGGCGAGCCGCAGTACGCGTCGCTGGACCACGCGGTGTGGTTCCACCGCCCGTTCCGCGCGGACGAGTGGCTGCTGTTCGACATGTACAGCCCCAACTACGCCTCGACCCGGGGCCTGGCCCACGGCGAGTTCTTCACCCGGGACGGGCTGCTGGTCGCCTCGGTCACGCAGGAGGTACTGATCCGGCGCCGCTGATCGACCGGCCCTCAACGGGCTGGCCGCAGTGCCCGGTAGGTCAGCGCGGCGCCGACCAGCGACAGCGCGGCGAGCCCGACCGCGACCAGGTGGAACGCCGCGCTCAGCGCTGCGCCCACCGGCCCGGCGGCCGCCCCGTCGACCAGTCCCTGCACGGCGTGTCCCGCGATCTCGCCGGCCCGCCCGCCCGGCACGCCGTCGCGGCGCAGCGCGGCCGCCGTCGAGTTGGTCAGTACCGCCGCCGCGCCGGCCACCGCGATCGACTCGGCGGCCAGCCGGACGGTGTTGAAGATCCCGGCGGCGGCGCCGGCGTTAGCCACCGGCACCGTGCTGACCGCCGCGTTGTCCATCACGCCGAACGCCAGCCCGACCCCGAGGCCACACAGCAGCAGCGGCCCGGCGAGCCCCAACCACGTGGTGTGCGGGGTCAGCGTGAGCAGCCCGAGGCAGCCGGCGGCGTTCAGCACGGCGGCCAGCGTGAGCACGGCGCGCAGCGAGGTCCGGGCGCCGAGCCAGCCACCGAGCAGCGGCGTCACCAGCACAGGCACGGTGAGCGGCACCAGCAGCAGCCCGGAGCTCAGCACGTCGCGGCCGGTCAGCCCCTGCAGGTACGGCGGCAGGTAGACCAGCAGCACGACGAAGGCCAGGGTGACCGCGAACGGCTGGCAGACCACCGCCACGAAGTCGGCCCGCCGGAACAGCCGCACGTCGAACATCGCCCGCCGCCCGTCCCGTGCCTCGACCACGACGAACGCGGCCAGCAGCACCACCGCCGCGAGCAGCGGCACCGCGGCGGCGGCGCTGGCCCAACCCTGCGTGGTCGCGCCGACGAACACGAAGGACACGCTGGCCAGGCCGGCGGTGAACGTGGTGAGGCCGGGCCAGTCGAGGGGAGCGGCGGCCGGGTTGCGGGACTCCGGCGCCCGGTGTGCGCAGAGCAGAGCGGCCAGCGCGACGGCGGCGACCGCGAAGAACACCGACCGCCAGCCCGCGGCGTCGACCAGCGCGCCGGCGACCACCGGCCCGAGCGCCAGCCCCGCGCCGAACGACGTGCCGAGCACCCCGAACGCCAGCTGCCGGCGCCGGCCGGTGGCGGCGTGCGCGAGGACCGCGGCCCCGCTGGCCAGCACCGCGGCGCCACCACAGCCCTGCGCGGCGCGCAACACGTCGATCAGCGGCAGGGAGCTGCTCAGCGCGATCAGCAGTGCCATACCCGCGACGGTGCCGATGCCGGCCAGCAGTACCCGCCGCCGGCCGAACCGGTCGGCCAGGCTGCCGCAGGCCAGCGCCATGGACGCGAAGGTCAGGTTGAACGCGGTCTGCACCCACTGTGTCGCACCGATCGCCGAGCCGAGCTGCGCCGACAGCGCGGGCAGCGCCACCGCCGCGCCGGTCACCGAGAACGGCAGGGTCGCGCTGGCGGTCGCCACCGCGACCAGGGTCCAGGCGAAGCTGCCCCGGTCGGCCGCGGAAGTCGGTGCGGCTGGTGGCGGTGCGGCGGAGGTCGGGGCCGACCCGGCGGCGGGCGGTGCGGCGGCGGTTGGGCGCGGTACGGCGGCTGGCGGTGCGGCGGTTGGGTGCGGTGCGGCGGCTGGCGGTGCGGCGGTTGGGTGCGGTGCGGCGGCTGGCGGTGCGGCGGTTGGGTGCGGTGCGGCGGCTGGCGGTGCGGCGGT